>NZ_AUMH01000058.1 GCF_000430585.1 Alicyclobacillus herbarius DSM 13609 | reverse complement strand
TCCTGGTCGATGGTTGGTTTGGGCAACTACCACGATACCAGGAGGTTTTTTCATGCCGCAAACCTCAAATTACTTCGTTACAGGACTGCTCATGAGGGAAGCTGATCCTGGATGCCACCTGTACACCGGCTGACATTGCATTCCCGACGGATTTGTCGCTGCTGAATGAAGCCCATGAGAAGTTGGAAGACATCATTGACACTCTCCACCGGCCATACAAAGGAAAGCTGAAGAAACCCAGGGATCGGCGGCAACAAGCCCGGAGAGACTATCTTCGGGCAGCTAAGAATCGAAAGCTCAGCGGCAAGGAGCTTCGCAAGGCGATTGGGAAACAATTGCGATACGTTGGGCGAGACCTGCGGCTTGTGGAGCAGCTTGCGAAGTTGACTGGGCTGACGGTGCTCACCCGGCGACAACATCGCAATCTTTTGATCATCCATGAGCTGTACCGACAGCAGGTGGAGATGCTTCGTACGCGTTCCCACCGTATCAACGACCGAATCGTGAACATCGCGCGGCCTCACGTACGTCCGATTGTTCGAGGAAAGGCAAAGGCGAACGTGGAGTTTGGTGCAAAGCTGGCCATCAGTGTGGTGAACGGATATGCGCTGATGGAGCGAGTGAGTTGGGACAGTTTCAATGAGGGGACGACACTCATTGAGTCGGTGGAAAACTACGTGAAGCGGTTCGGATGTTACCCGGAGGCCATCTTGGCGGACAAAACCTACCGTAATCGGAAGAACCCCCAATATTGCAAGAAGCATGGTATTCGGTTGAGTGGCCCGAAACTGGGGCGTCCGTCCAAGGCGACGATTGCTGAACACAAAAGGATGGAACGACTGGACGCAAGCGAACGGAATGCGATCGAAGGAAAGTTCGGAGAGGCAAAGCGGAAATATGGTCTAGGGCTGATTCGGGCACACCTACGTCGGACCAGTGAAACGGTCATCGCCCTGCAGCTGCTGGATACGCTCCCCCCGTATCCGACGCAACCAGGAGACGGCCAACACCAGTGATGGATATCCGATGGTCAGCACAAGTCCGGCCCAACCGACCCAT
>NZ_AUMH01000057.1 GCF_000430585.1 Alicyclobacillus herbarius DSM 13609 | reverse complement strand
CCATCTGCGCCGCGTAGAACGAGCCGATGACAAACACGGCCGCGAGTGCCTGGGCTATCATGTTCTCCCAGTTGTTGAAGACGGAGAACCAGGTGATGGGAGTTGTCCCCAGCCCCGCGCCGGCCCCACCGTAATCGGCCTCCAGTACACCTTCTTAACTGATCAGGGTATGGACCGGATGCCTTGATCACCGAGCGTTCACTGTTGGGGCAGTGGACGCTCATTTTATGTTCAGCAGCAGCGTGACAAGTGTCGACACCTATGTCGTAATCTTTTTCGACGTAAAAGTTTGATCTTCTTCTACGCAATTATCTATAAAAAGGTATGTATAAGGTCTAAACATTCCATGACCAATTCATCAGGGGCTCGACCTTTTATTTGAAATCGACGAGCCCGCCAATCCAAGCTCTTCACTTGGTCAGTTAAGATAACGCCTTCAAAAACCAATCCATCCGGCAATACTACTTCGAAAGGGTATCCTTTTTGCTGTCGAGTGATCGGACAGACGACGGCAAATCCAGTAGCTGCATTAAACGCTTGCGGCGATAAAACAATCCCAGGCCGTGTTCCCGCTTGTTCATGACCAGATTGTGGGTTGAAATTCACATACACAAGATCCCCGCGCTCGGGCGCTGGCATTACAACAATTCATTCCCTTCAACCCCAAAATCCACTTCTACATGCCGATTTTCCGGCGTGATTTTCGCCAAAAGTTCTTCGAGCGTAGGCTTTTTCTGTTTTGGGGTCAAAATGATTGCGTTGTCTTCGACACTCAGTTCAATTTCAGACCCTTGTTGAACTGCCAGCCTTTCTGCAACAACACGAGGGATGCGGATGGCCAGACTATTGCCCCATCTTTGAACGGTTGTTGTCATGCGGATCTCTCCCTTTGGTTCATTCAATCCCGCATCCATGATATCACCTTCCACCTCAGATGTATATACGCAGTATATACGTCAAGATGGAAGGTGATACGTCATTTCAAACAAATGTGCTCATTTCCATCTCATTTTCGCCCACGAGGATTGCCATGTATTAACCCTTCCATGTCAGACTGGCGGCCCCGGTGGTAAACCCAATACCCCAGGCGATAAAGAGGACGATATTGTACCAGCAAAGCTCCGCAATGCTCTGGTGCCGCTC
>NZ_AUMH01000056.1 GCF_000430585.1 Alicyclobacillus herbarius DSM 13609 | reverse complement strand
TAAAGGGAACGGCGGAGAGCAGGGTTGCTGTATCAAGGCAAGATATTGAGTTTCCAGTCAAGAGCCGATTCTTAGGCGCGGAATCTGTGTCTGAACGCCTCACTGTAAACATTACGTGCCGTCTACCGGAGAGGGGATTTTACACACAATCTCGGACTTGGTCCTCCATACAGCCTTTGAACAAAACCCCGATCTCATGCCGGAACTGCATACAGGCCCCGACGTCCTTGGTAGTCTTATTAGAAAACTCCCAATTCATCATATCTAAAGGGCGAGTGAATGCTGTTGAATAAACGGAAAGTCACCTAATCCCAACCCTCCTCGCCCTGCTATCACTGAGCTACAATCCCCTTTTGATTGAATGCTGAAGTCTATTGTTTTCTCTCTTCTGATTTTACACTCTGATTCATAAATTAGACAAGCAACATTCCTGGGATGTCCGTGACAAATAGTTCAATTGATTTTCTATAACGGTGGGGCCAACTCGGACGATGCCACCCGACCGCCATTATGCCAATGACTTATGTTCTTGTTTTACGAGGGTGTGGTCATTTTGCCTACGAAGGGGGAGCCAGCCGTACGATGAGTACCTTCTACTCAGCCCTTTTCACGGGGTGTATATCGTTTGCGGCTACTAATATAGATGACATCTTCGTCCTTGCCGCCCTGTTCTCACAATCTACCTTTGCTAACAGGAACGCGTATATTGTTGCCGGCCAGTATTTGGGGATCAGTACCCTCATTGTACTCAGTATCGTAGGCGCACTTGGAGCTTTGATTATCCCCAGGGCCTGGATGGGGCATCTGGGCATCGTTCCCGTCTACATGGGCATAAAAATGTTCTTCTCTAGGGACGAAGAAACTCCTATCTACAGAAACGTGCTAACGGATCTAAACACCTACAAAGTCATGGCCATCGTGATCGGAAACGGCATTGATAACGTCAGTGTATATATCCCTTTGTTCATGCAGAGGCCCTGGTTTTACAACGGAATCATCTTGATCATTTTTCTCATACTAACAGGCGTATGGTGCTGGATTGCGTACAAAATCGTACATAATCCGTGGATCGGCCGACTCATCGAAAAGTGTGGTCAATTGATAATTCCCATTGTCCTGATTGTAGTTGGCGGATACATAATGCTCGAAGCGGGGACCTTCGCCCTCTGGATGAAAATGGTGTTTTGGCGTTGAGATGACGTTAGGCTTGGTAGGCAAAGTGTATGGAGCAAATAGCCTCGTTCAGCGGATTATTAACACCCGTAGATTGGACACTTGCTCCCGATATTGAGCTCTTTCGCAGTTTTTCTTAAGAGGCCTTTACCCTAGGCCACAAATTGCCATCGGTCGTCGGTCCTTCAAGGGCCGTCTGTCGCTGAACCTTCGGTTCCCCTTGACCGCCCCTCCGCCCTCTGGCCTTGGGCAGTTTGGGGCAAAGGCCCGGGATACGCACCAACGTGCGTCACACCCTCACTGGGCGTCTAGGCTCGAGCCCTGTCTCGATATGACGGCGGTAGAACTCCGCTGTGCTGCTCGAAACGTCTCGACGGCATGTCTGGCTTCGCAGGTTAAACCGATATGGTATCCCACAATCTGCCTGTCATACACGTCGATGTACGAC
>NZ_AUMH01000055.1 GCF_000430585.1 Alicyclobacillus herbarius DSM 13609 | reverse complement strand
GTCCGTTTACCTCATGCAGCTTCGGCCGCACCACCCGGCAGGCTTCCGTCGCGTACGGGCAGCGCGGGTGAAACGCACACCCGGAAGGCAGCTCCTGCAGGTCCGGCGGGTTACCCGGGATACCCTCAATCTCCACATCCTCATGCGTCAACCGCGGGATGGCCCGCATCAACCCTTCCGTGTACGGGTGATGCCCCGCCTCCCCGAGGTGCAGCGCCTTGGCCTCCGTGTTCTCGACAATGCGCCCCGCGTACATAATCGCCACTCGCGAGGCAAATTCCGCCACCAGGCTGAAGTCGTGGCTGATGAACAGAATCGCAAACCCGCGCTTTTGCTGCAGCTCCTTGATTTGGTTGAGAATCGAGCGTTGCACCACCACGTCCAGGGCGGTTGTCGGCTCGTCCATGATGACCAACGCCGGCTCCAGCGCAATCGCAATCGCGATGACCACCCGCTGGCGCATGCCTCCCGACAATTCGTGCGGGTAACTCTGCAGGTGCCGCTCGTCGATGCGCACCAATCGCAAAAGTTCCACCGCCTTCTGGCGCGCCTGCGCATACGACATCTGTGGCCGGTGGCTCCGAAAGGTATCGACAATCTGCCGCTCAATCGTCATCACCGGGTTGAGCGCCGTCATCGCGCTCTGGAACACCATCGCCATCTGGTTCCAGCGGAACGTGCGCAGCTGCTTTTTGCTCATTGCGTACACGTCCTGCCCCATCACCCGGATGTGGCCTTTGGTCAGCCGCGCGTTGCCTCGCAACAGCCGCATAATCGCGTTGGCTAACGTCGATTTGCCAGACCCCGACTCCCCAATCAGCCCCAGCACCTGATTCGGGTACAGGGTCAGGTTGACGTCCCGGACCGCCTGAACCGGGCCGGAGGGCGAATCGTATACAATGGAGACGTCCTCAAGCTCCAAGACCGGCTGCTTTGCGTCCACGGCGCCGTCCTCCTTTTTGCCCGCGCAGGCGCGGGTTGGTGAATTGGTCGATGGCAAAATTCATCAAGCCCAACGACAGTCCGACCAGTGCAATCCCCAGGCCCGGTGGGATAATCCACCACCACGCTCCGTTGAGCAGCGCGCCGCCGGATTGCGCCCAGTACAGCATCGTCCCCCAGCTGACCGAGTTGACGCTCTCCAGCCCCAAGAACGCCAGCCCCGACTCAGCCAAAATCGCGCCCAGGCAAGCGAAGATGATGTTGGAGGCAATCACGCTCGTCATGTTTGGCAAGATTTCTGTCACCATGATGCGCACCCCGGAGGCCCCGGACAGCTTGGCCGCCGTGACAAATTCGCGCCCGCGCAGCGACATCGCCTGCGAGCGAAACACCCGCGCCCCCCAGGCCCAGCCGGTCAATCCGATGATGAGCCCATTGAGCAGTGGCGTCGAGTTGTGCACCATCGCCTCAATCACAATCAACAGCGCCAGGCTCGGCAGCACCAAGAAGATGTTGGTGATGAAGTTGAGCACCGTGTCCGCCCAACCGCCGTAGTACCCGGCCGTCACGCCAAACACGAGACCAATGACCGTCGAGATGAGCCCCGCCCCGACCCCGACAATCAGGGTCGTGCGCGCCCCGTAGACAAACTGCGAGAATAAATCCTGCCCGGTCGTCGTCGTGCCAAACAGGTGTTGGGAGCTGGGCGACAGGTTCATCGGGAACTCGGTCGACAGCGGGTTGTACGGCGCGATGACCGGCGCGAAAATCGCCACCAGCACAAACAATGCGAATAGGCCAAACCCGACCATCGCCTTCACGTCGCTCGTCAGCAGTTTGAGCAGCGTCGGCCGCCGCCGTTTTGCCGCTTGCTTTGACACCGCTTCCATCGAAGTGGTCACCAACTCGCTCATCAGGCCCCTGCACCTCCTGTCTGCACCCGCGGGTCCAGCTTCCCATACAACAGGTCCACGACCA
>NZ_AUMH01000054.1 GCF_000430585.1 Alicyclobacillus herbarius DSM 13609 | reverse complement strand
ACATTTTGCGGTCTGGGTACGCAAGGAGTCAAATGCGAAATCGTGCGATTGAGTGAGAAAAACGAAGAAAAACCTACTTTCCCTGAGAGAGGATGACCGTGGTCATTTCGACGGATATGTCTTTCGAAAGCAATTGATATAATTCCTGCAGGAGAAAGTTGGGATGAGCTCGAATCAATTTTATTGATGGTTAATTAAGTGTTTTGAACTCGGTCTTCGTCTGCACAAAACAGAATGAAATTCCTGTAAAGGAGTTGATGCCGATAAATTCCTTGAAGCCAAGCGCTCAAAGAGTACAAGATGCCATTAAGGCACTCGGATACACATTCACCGTTGTGGAACTCCCTGATAGTGCACGTACGGCCGCAGAGGCTGCCGCAGCAATAAACTGTGAAGTGGCGCAGATCGCTAAATCTCTCGTATTTCGCCGTAAGAACTCAGGGTCACCTCTCCTAGTGATAGCAAGTGGTATCAATCGTGTGAATGAGAAGCGTATTGCGGAGTGGCTTCAAGAGCCATTGGAGAAGGCCGATGCCGACTACGTAAGAGAACACACAGGTTTCGTTATCGGAGGGGTACCACCCATTGGACATCCGCAGCCACTGAAAACCCTGATCGATGAGGATCTGTTGCAGTATGACGTTATTTGGGCAGCAGCTGGACATCCCAAGGCCGTGTTTCAATTGACGCCCCAGGCATTGGTAGAGATGACTAATGGAGATATCTTGTCAGTGAAATAGGTTGTACGTGAATCTGCCTTGGGACCAGCAAAAAAAGGATCCGCTGTGCTCTTAAATTGGTTTGTAAGCCACTATTTACTCGGTAAAACCTCTCGTGCCAAATCAATAAACGCCTTCAATGCTGGAGACATCCACTTGTCCTTATGCCACGCAAGTTGCGTCACGATAGAGAAATCGCATCCAGTCCACGGCAGGACTGCCAACCGACCCTCATTCACCTCTTCTGCAACCGCCACTTCCGGTAAGACTGCAAGACCAATACCTTCCATCACACAGCGCTTTATGGCCTCGACACTGCCAAGTTCAAGTCTGTTTGATGGACGAACTTCTGCAGAATTGAGTGCTTCTTCAAACGCACGCCGATAGTGGCACCCATCCTCAATGAGGAGAACCGTTTGACCAACGAGATCGCTCGGCTTCACCTCAGGGAGTGTCGATAGAACGTGTCCCGGCTGACAAACCAGGACGATGGGCTCCGGACAGAGCGGTTCCACAATTAGTGAGTTGGAAGTAACGGGCGGCTCTAACAGGAAAGCGACATCCAACTCTCCATTGCTGAGAAGTACCCGAATCTCATCATCAGGGACACCCGGACGGAACATGAGCTGTACGTTCGGATGGCGAGTTTGAAACTCTTTCAGAAGGAGAGGCAACCGATACGTACACTGGGTCTCCTGGGCACAAATCACGAGGGTCCCGTTTGGCTCGCCTTGGCCTCCGACCACATTCTTCGCTTCGTCCGATAAAGCGAGAATTTGGTCAGCGTAGGTCTTGAAACGGCGCCCATACTCAGTCAAGATCACACGTTTTCCGAGACGTTCAAACAGGGCCACGCCAAGTTCTGACTCCAATGATTGAATTTGCGCAGTAACGGTCGATTGAGCATAATTCAGGATTTCAGCCGTACGGGTGAAATTCAACTCTTGAGCAGCTACCCGGAATAGCATGAGTTGTTTAAGCTCCACGGGCAAACCTCCCTAAATCGAATAGAGCGATGATTATAATCGATACTTTCGTATACGATGATTATACCGTTCCGTTACCATGAAAGTAATTCGGAAGGTGGAACACTGGGGAGGGCCGGAATTGTTCGTCGCTTTTATTCATGGATTCGTACTGTCATTAGGGTTGATTCTTCCGATCGTGTAGCCGCTCACGCTATTTGGCGGTGAATTTCTCACCGCCATTGTCGTGAGCGTTGTACCGTCATTCCGCCAGCGGACTGAACGCTGTGCCGA
>NZ_AUMH01000053.1 GCF_000430585.1 Alicyclobacillus herbarius DSM 13609 | reverse complement strand
GGGCATACCGTCTTACATAGCCACGGTAAGTATACACGCAGGGTGTGGTCGGAGGAGCAGGAGTGGCGCCTCCCGGTATTTCGCTTTATCTGTGCCAAGCCGGAGTGCAAACGAACCTGTAGTGTACTACCCAGTTTCGTCGGTCGCTATGAGCGATTCAGCTGGGACGCCCAGGAGTCTGTGTGCACAAAAATAGACGAACAGCACACCCTGGAGGAGGCGTCACGGAGTATTCCGGCTCCGGTCGGCCCGTTGTCCGCCCGTACCGTCTGGCGTTGGGTCAAGCGTTGGCGGACGTATATGGACGAGCTGGAGGAGCGGTTCTGGCAGTTCGTAATCTCACTCCATCCCACTGTATACATGCCGAGGGGCCAGGCGAGACCCGCTCCCCGCCTGCGGTACTGGCAGAGCATTTGGGCACAGCTTACGCCAAAGAAAGTGAACGTTGGACTCTTCCACGGGCTGTACCACCTTCGCCAGTCGTCTGCGAGAGTTGCCGGGTAGCCTATCCCACAACTTATGTCTATGGAGCCTCCTCTCCCTTTGTCTGAGAATGGGAGTGTAGCCATTCTGAAGGGGGAGATGATGGAATGGACCGGAAACGTGCGGAGGAGATTGCGGCGTTTCGATATGGGACGATTGCGCCCATTGTGAGTCGACAGACGCCGTTGTCTCCGGGTGAACTTCGTGCGTACCTGGAGTATGCAGCGAAGCAGTCCTATGTCATCCCTGGCAGCAGCAGAACGACGCTGAGTGTGCGGACACTGGAGCGGTGGATTGCGGCCTACCGCAAGGGTGGTTACGACGCCTTGATTCCCAAGACCCGGAACGATAAAGGTCGCCACCGACTGCCGGAGGACGTGATTCAGAAGGCGGTGGCGCTGCGCCGAGAGCGGCCAGAACGCAGTGTGGAGCAGATCATACTCCTGCTAGAGGGAAGCGGGATTGTTCCACCAGGCACGGTTGCCCAGAGCACTCTCGCCCGTCATCTGCGGCGGGCGGGAGCAAGCCGTAAGGAGCTGCTTCGCTCCGATGACCGTGGATACCGTCGGTTTGAGGTGGAAGATGTACACGTCTTGTGGCAGGCGGATTTTAAGCATGCGCTGTACCTCCCGGATCCGAATCATCCACAGCGCAAGAAAAAGACCGTTCTGTTCGCCATCTTGGACGACTATTCAAGGCTCATCGTCCATGGGCAGTTTTACTGGGACGAGCAGTTGCCCCGCCTGGAAGACAGCCTCAAGAAGGCAATCCTGCGGTACGGCGTCCCGGAACAACTGTATGTGGATAACGGAGCGGTGTTCTCGTCCCACCACCTGCAGCGCATCTGTGGAAAACTAGGGATTCGCCTATCCCACAGCAGACCCTACCGTCCTGCTGGGCGAGGCAAGGTCGAACGCCTGTTCCGTTTCCTCGACACGAGCTTTATCCCCGAGGCGTACGAACAGGTGGAAGCTGGGCACATCCAGACACTGGGCGAGTTGAACGAGGCATTCTGGGCCTGGGTCGATGGGTATTACCACCTGCGCAAGCATGGAAGTACCGGGCAGTCTCCCAAGGAGCGAGCAGCGGCGAGCAGCCGTGCACCCAAACGGGTTTCGGAGGCGGAGTTGACGGACATATTCCTGTGGGAGGAGGAGCGCACCGCCGACAAGACCGCTTGCGTCTCCCTGATGGGCAACACTTATGAGGTCGATCCCGCACTGGCCAAGCAGAGGCTAAAGCTGCGTTACGACCCGTTCGATCTGACGATCATCCAGGTGTGGACCGAGGACAAACGGTGGCCGGATGCCCAGCCTGTGGATTTGACCCGACGCTATGACCGACGGGTCACTTCGGCCGTGAAAACGGACCAGACAACCACAGACCACGTCTCGTTCTTCCAGGCGGCAGACGAGCGGCGTAAACAGGCGGCCCAGGAGTCCCCGCTGCGATTTTCGGAAATGAAGTCGGGTGAGCGTTCATGACGCCGCAGGAGAAATGGGGATTTGAGAAGCTGCCGTTTCGGCGGGACGTGCAAGGAGACGAATTTTACGAGACGGCCACACACCAAGAGGCCTTGGCTCGGATGGAATGGG
>NZ_AUMH01000052.1 GCF_000430585.1 Alicyclobacillus herbarius DSM 13609 | reverse complement strand
ACACAGTTTCAGGGCTGTACATGGCAACGGTGCCAAACTCACTGTGTGCCCAGAGCAGGTCGGTACCCGGCCTGCGCAAGCTGATGGTGACCAGCCGGTGAAAGTCCGGTCCGGGTAATCGCCAGGGAGCCCGGTAGCAGACGGCCGGTGTCCGGGGGAAACGCCGGGCATCGAAGCGCCGCGTCAAAAGCCCTATAGGGGGAGCAACCAGCTGGTCCGTAGCATGAAGCGAATCCTGCCGCCGTGTGATGGCATCCCAAAAAGGGAACAAGCGAGAGCCGAGCCGGGAGTGTCACGGTGAAGGCCATGGAAGAGACGAAGAACCTGGATAGCAGTCTCGAAGAACTCGCCGCGGTAAGGGGAGCGGAACGGTTGGAAGGCCATCATCGGAACTGGGGAAGCCCTCCCTGGCCCTGCTAAGCAGGAGACGGAGGCCGTATAACCGGTGAGCCCCGGGAAATCGGTGCTCTGCCAGGAGGGTGGCGGATGGGGGCGTAGTACCGTCGGAGGATGTCGGACAACAAAACCGCGTTCGAGGGAAGGCCCCCTGCTAATTCCATGCAAGACGAAGAGAGGGGCGTTGCATGAATGCCAAAGACGGCTAACCACGTGCATGAAAAGACGCGCTCTCTCCAAGTCAAGCTCTACCTTGCGGCCAAGCAGAATCGAGAGCGACGTTTTCACGCCCTGTACGACAAGGTATATCGGAACGACGTACTGTGGCAAGCATGGCAAATGGTGAAAGCAAACGGCGGCAGTGCAGGTGTGGATGGAGTCACGATCGAGGATATCGAGCGGCACGGTGTGGTTCCCTTTCTCCGTCAACTGCAAGAGGAATTACGGGATGGCAGCTACCGCCCGCAGCCCGTTCGGCGAGTCTACATTCCAAAACCGGATGGGCGTAAGCGTCCGCTGGGGATTCCAACCGTGCGTGACCGCATTGTTCAAACCGCCGCAAAGATTGTGCTGGAGCCCATCTTCGAAGCTAACTTTCGGGATTGTTCATACGGATTCCGGCCCAAACGTTCGGCCCATGATGTGAGACGACGCATACGCCGAGCCATTCAACGGGAGCAATGCCGCTGGGTGGTAGACGCGGACATCGTCGGCTTCTTCGACAACCTCAAACGCGGGCTGTTGATGAGGCTTGTACGACGTCGGATAAGCGACCGGAGAATGCTGCACCTGTTGTGGCAATGGTTGGACGCTGGTGTCATGGAAGACGGAGTACTGCATGAGACGGAAACGGGTACGCCGCAGGGCGGGATCATATCGCCTCTCTTGGCGAACATCTACCTCCATGTCCTGGACATGCTGTGGCAGACCCGATACAGCCGGCTGGGGAAACTCGTACGATATGCGGACGACCTGGTCATTCTGACCTGGCAGCGATGGCAAGCCCAACGGATTTACCGTATCTTGCAAACCCTACTCGGAAGGCTGGGACTGACCCTTTCACCGGAAAAGACGCGAGTAGTGAACCTGCAAAGGACCGGAACCGGGTTCGATTTCCTCGGCTACCACTATCGATGGCTCCCGAGTCATTGGAAGCCCGGTGCATGGTACGTCGCTTGCTGGCCGAGTCGGAAGGCGATGAAGCGAGCGCGCGAGCGCATTCGCGAGCTGACTCCGCTGCACCGAATAGGACTTCCGATCAGTGTGGTTGTCCAAGATCTCAATCGTTTCCTGACCGGATGGGCTGCGTACTTCCGCTATGGGAATTCCACACGCCAGTTTCGGGCAATAGACAATTACGTTGTAGAGCGGTTGAGCCGCTTCATCGCCCGGAAGTACGGTCGTCGCGGTATCCGACGTGGGATGTCGGTCTACCTTTCTAGTCGCACGCATCTTGGTTTGCGTACATTGGCGGGAACAGTGGTTTACGATTCTGTGAACGCCTGAGGTGAAGGAGTTAGGAGAGCCGTGTGACGGAGAACGTCACGCACGGTTCGATGAGGGGAGGCTGGAAACGGCCTTGCCGCGCCAGCCTTCTACTCTACTTATGCGCAACTTCCTGGACGCTGTGCCTAAGAGTTTGCAGGCGGAGCTGTATGGGAAAGTACGGGCCATCCTGGATGCGCCGGATGTGAAGACAGCCCGTTTGTTGATGGAGCAGGT
>NZ_AUMH01000051.1 GCF_000430585.1 Alicyclobacillus herbarius DSM 13609 | reverse complement strand
TTATCTCTCTCTTAAAGGCCATCCCATCTGTCTTGACAAAGGCGGGTTCAATACGTCCGCTAGGAACCTGCATCGGAGGAGACAAAAGATGAAGACGTTTATTGTACGGGAACGGGTCGCATTTTGCGAAACGGATGCCTCTGGCATCATGCACTTTGCGTCCCCTTTGCGGTACTTTGAAATTGGCGAACGAGAAGCGATGCGTTCCATCAATGTTCGGGCGGGGGATAGCCGAAGGGGAGGCATGGAACTGCCACGAGTCAATTTAACCTGCCAATATCACCAGCCCCTCTACTACGACGATGAGATTGAAATTCATTCGACGTGTACCTGCATCCGCAATTCTTCAATGATTTGGCAACACGAGATTTATCGTGATGGTGAACTTTGTGTATCTGGACAACTCACATGTGTTCACGTGGACAAAGACACGCGCCGTCCAGTTCGAATACCGGATGAATGGAGAATCGGGTTGCTGGGATCTGGTGAAATCACTTGAAATCGAGGTGCGGTCGGGATTGATACGGGTATGACGCCGGGAGAACAATCGGACAGGGGGAAGGCTTGTGGCTGAGAACGTGTGGATTGTGGAGTACGCACGAACTCCAATTGGCCGCCGGGCTGGCGCATTACAGCATGTTCGACCTGATGACCTGGCCGCGCACGTGATTCAAGCGGTTCTCCGTCGGGCGGGAGTGGATGGCGGGCAGGTCGACGATGTATTTATGGGTTGCGCCAATCAAGCGGGCGAGGATAACCGTAATATTGCACGTATGGCTGTCCTATTGGCTGGACTGCCGGAACATGTCCCCGGGGTCACGGTCAACCGTTTGTGCGCATCTGGACTAGAGGCTGTGAATCAAGCCGCGCGAGCCATTGCATTGGGCGAAATGGAAATCGTCGTTGCTGGTGGCGTAGAGAGTATGACGCGTGCTCCCCTCATCTTGCCCAAACCAGAGACAGCCTATGTACGTGGTGATCAGCGGCTATGGGATAGTACATTGGGCTGGCGCATGCCAAATCCCCAATTTCCATACCCGTTGGAAAGCATGGGAGAGACCGCAGAAAACGTGGCGGAGCAGTTCAACATTTCACGTCGGGAACAGGACGAGTTCGCACTGTGGAGTCAGCAAAAGGCGTCTTCGGCACAAGCGCGGGGGATTTTTGCGGAAGAGATAGTTCCTGTTCGCGTATCTTATCGTGGCCAGGAAATTCTAGTCGACAAAGATGAACACATTCGGCCGGAAACGAGCCTCGAAGGGCTTGCCAAGCTTCCGCCTATTTTCCGCGAGAACGGTACAGTGACGGCGGGAAATTCATCCGGCATCAACGATGGGGCGGCGGCCTTATTACTGGTTTCGGAACGGAAAGGAAGGGAGCTCGGTCTGAAGCCACTGGCTCGCTATCGAGCCTCGGCGGCCGCTGGGGTCAGTCCCAGGGTGATGGGGATTGGGCCCATTTATGCGACCCGTAAAGTGCTTCGCTTAACCGGTTTGAAAGTTGACGATTTCGATTGGATTGAGCTCAACGAGGCGTTTGCATCGCAATCGTTAGCTTGTATCCGGGAACTCGGTCTACCATCGGAACGGGTCAATCCGTACGGAGGTGCGATTGCTCTAGGACACCCTCTTGGCTGTTCGGGGGCCCGGATCTTAGGGGCATTGGCACGTCAGTTGCACCGTACCCGTGCTCGATACGGCCTGGCTACGATGTGCGTAGGGGTCGGCCAAGGTGTGGCGACGGTGATAGAGGGCGTTCGCTGATTAAAGGCGTAAATTCACCTATGAGGCGTATCTGGCCATTCGGAGTGTGAGCTCATGGGAAAGTTATCATGTCAACCGCAGAGGGACAAAGGGAGTGCACCCCGTGAGTCGGCCACACTTCTCATCTGTCGCGACGCATCAGACGGGGTAGAGACGGTGGTCTTAAAGCGAGCCTCGACAATGCGCTATCTACCCAACTATCTGGCATTCCCAGGGGGATTGGTGGAAGCGGTTGATCAGTGGATGGCGCGTTGCTGTACGGTTGGTGCAGTAATTGGCGGTACGAGCGAAGATGCTCCTTATGCGGTCGCGGCTTTGCGTGAAACTGCAGAGGAAGTAGGTCTCCTATTGGCACTGGATGAGGGGGGCTCATCTACTCCTCAATGCAACTCAACGGTTCAATCTGGAGGTCAAATTCCAAGCGAGGCCCCGTGTTTACACGATGCAACGGACGGCGGGCTTAGGTTTCAATCGGCCGTGAAAAATGGGGTCAAAATTCAGTTGCAGCGACTCCGGCTGATTGGGCGATGGTTGGGTCCACACGGGCGCCCGCCCCTATTTGACACACGGTTTTACTTGATCTCGTACCGCGGGGATGGCGCCTCGGAGCTTAAGGCGAGCGGGGAAAGTCAATGGGCCCGTTGGGTCTCGCCGCGCGAGATGCTTGCCCACATTGAAACGGGTAAGGAACGGGCTGTCCCGCCAACAGTGGCAATGCTAAAGGCTCTTGGACAAGCAAAATCAGTCGGGAACTTAATGGCTCATCTATCGGTTTGGGATCCCACGTTGCCCGAAATGAAGGCGTGAACGTGTTGCTAGGACTTATCAATATGCGCCGTAAGACCCCGAGCTTTAGCTCTGGGGATATAAGGCGCTCGCCGTTA
>NZ_AUMH01000050.1 GCF_000430585.1 Alicyclobacillus herbarius DSM 13609 | reverse complement strand
CTTCATTGAGCCATACCATGTCAGGTTGCCGTTTCAAGACGGTCAATTGAGCCGACAGATCCTTGTAGTACAGACGTTTGCCTTCGTTGTAGTACACATCTGTCTTGAGGCGTAAGCCCCAATTGTAGACAAAGCGAACACAACCAAACGTCTTGGCGAGGATTTCTTTCTGCTCTTCGGTCGGATAGAAACGGTATCGGTAGGCTCTCTTTTTTAACATACTTACGCTGTACAATATACAGTGTAAAAACGAAACAACTTTCGCCTAACGGCGAGCGCCTTATATCCCCAGAGCTAAAGCTCGGGGTCTTACGGCGCATATTGATAAGTGGCGCACCTGCAACGGAAGTAACGACCCCAACGGCCATGTGTGTTCGTCCAAGCATATTGCAAACAGCCGCTTTCAACAAATACGATAACAGGCTGACGAGGGGCACATAGCGCAAATTCGATGCAACTTTCTAAAGCCAGGTCTGCATTGACTGTGTTAAACTAAACATGAAAAGAGAGCCAGAGGGGGCAACCTCCGACTCCCGGGCACCGACGCCTTGGGCGTTGTCCCTGCCCAACAGCAATCTGTCGGACAAGTAACCGCCCCAAAGGCGCTCAACCGATGGGGGCGGTCACTTGCGTTTTATGGCAAGAACGGTTTTCCACAGGGAGGTCGATAACATGTCCAGCTCAAGCCACGTCTTGCAGACCCCCGTCCCCTCGTCATCACCACGAACACGCGGCGCCAGCATGAAAGCGCTTGTGTCCATCGGTCTAGCCTGGGCGTTCGACGCAATGGACTTTTCGATTTTGACCTTTGTCCTCACCGACATTATGAAAGACTACGGTGTAGCGTTGACCCTGGCCGCTGGTGTTTCCTCCGCCACGACCTTCGCCCGTCTTGGCGGCGGACTGCTGGGAGGGCTGATGGGAGACGCCTGGGGACGAAAGGTCAGCTTGGTCCTTTCCATCGTGTGGTTCAGTGTATTCGAATTCTTGACCGGATTTTCGTTGGGCTTTACCATCCTGTACATCGTCCGCATCCTGTATGGCATCGGCATGGGCGCTATGTACGCCAACGGTACGCCGATGTTGATGGAAATGATGCCAGCCAAATGGCGCGGGTTCGCCTCGGGGATCATGCAATCGGGGTTCTCATTCGGTTACATTTTTGCCGCCATCATCTATCGGCTTTGGTATGGCGATCTCGGGTGGCACGCGATATTTTGGATTGCCTGCATCCCGGCTCTCCTGGTAGCCATCTATATATGGGCACAACTGCCTGAATCTTCACGTTGGCAGGCAGAGCGTAGGGACAACAGTGGCGTAACCACGGTGCCGATCTCCCATCTGTTTTCCGGAGGGCAGACTTGGAGCACCGTACACGCCGCCCTCATCGCCTTGGTGGCATTCGCCATCACGTTCCCCATCAACGTATTCTACGCAACCCTGCTCAAGACAGGGGGCCATTTCAGCCCTGATGTGGTGGCAGACACCATCATTATCCTGAATGTCGCCGGCATTGTGGGCAACCTTGTGGGTGGATGGGTGTCGGATCTGATTGGCCGACGCTGGACGATTATCCTGTCCTCGCTCGGCACCATCGCCTGCTCCTTTGTCTTCCAGTCGATTGCAACCGATTGGGAACGAAACGTGTTTACTTTCCTGATTGGATTGTTCTCTATCGGAGGTGTGTGGGCGGCCATTCCGACCTACCTGGCCGAACACTTCCGGACGACGATCCGCTCGACCGGCCAAGGTACAACCTATCACTTCGGTGCTGCGGTCGGCGGTGCCCTCGTCCCGCTTATGGTTTCATCCATTGCTCCTGATGTCGGTGGTCTGGGACACGCAATGACTTACGCGGTGGCCATCGCCTCGGCCGTGATGGTCATCCTGGTACTCTTGTGGGGGGAATCGAAAGGAATCGAGTTGCGCTGACACTGAGCGGCCTCAGGTCTGACCAAGTATTGTTGGAGCCGATATGGAGTTGCGGAATGACCAGTAAGAAACGCCACCGAGCTAAGTTTGCGCTCCGAGCACGCATTCAATAGCCAAGCCATCTTCGTTAATCTGTGGCGAATATCTGCATTGACGTATATTCGCGCTGTGTTAAACTAAACATGAAAAGAGAGCCGGAGGGGGCAACCTCCGACTCCCGGGCACCAACGCCTTGAGCGTTGTCCCTGCCCAACAGACTTGAACGTTAGGCAAGTGACCGCCCCAAAGGCGCTCAACCGATGGGGGCGGTCACTTGCGTTTTATGGCAAGAACCACAGCCACGACGAGTGACAGCAACGCGACGATGAATGACCCAAACTGGATCATCAACGACAGCGCAGTAGCTACGCTCATGGCCCCACCCCCTTCCCGGTATGCCGGGCAGGGAGTGACCCCCAAGGATAAGGTGCCTGGACATAAGTCTATCAGATTTCGTGTGTTTGGGAGAGAAAAATCACGTCATCTAATTTTCGCGTCCGTTCAGTGATTCGCGGTATTTCTCAAGACGACTGTCAATGTATCGAACTACCGGCCTGGTTGTTACAGCTTCTCTGACTTTCCGTTTTTCATCGCTAGACGGCCGCCGAATTACTCACGCGTTTTTCCGTCTGCTCCTTTCGCTCCAGTGCGCTGTTCAGATAATCCGCGTCGCCTCCGGGCTGAGTATCACTGTATCCTTTAGTAGATCCTGTCGTTCAAAACGAGCCTCTTCCTCTCCGGACGCCGCATCTTCCTGATAGTCTGGATGTCCGCACCAGTGCAGAAACGTCTCGCGATTCACTCGTACCAAGCGCCCAATGCGTAGCGCTGGAAAGTCAGGCCGATGTGCCAACTCGTAGGCCGCTGTGCGTCCGATGCGGAGATAGCGTGCGACATCATTCATCGTCAGCACTGGCGGCAGCTCCTCCGGCTGCATAAAATGTCACCTCTTTATTTTCGTTGGAACCTATAAAATATAGTGACAAAACATCGTGTATCTTGGCACTTGTATACGTCGGAATGGATGTGGGGTCACCAATAGCCCCCGCGGTGGCCGATTTACGAACGAACATGAGATCACGATGAAGTCTCTTTGGCGAGACGATGATTTGGATGATGGATACTCCGGGTGGTCAAGACTATGCTGCTTGGATTTGTACTCGCTATGGCAAAAATGGCTGACCTTCGGAGAGCAGTTTCTATACGGGCGAAGAACAAA
>NZ_AUMH01000049.1 GCF_000430585.1 Alicyclobacillus herbarius DSM 13609 | reverse complement strand
AAAAAAAAACGCTCACTCGCCGTCAAATAGCGTGAGCGGTTACACGATTGGACAAGTCCGTCTGAAGGTACTGCCCACCTGTTGTATCCATATCCGTACGTAACACGGGAAGTTTTGACCATGCACAAAATGGTTTTTTCCGTTGGAACCACGCAGCTCCAGGTTCTGATCACGGGCCAACGCAACACGAGGTTGTTCAACGAGCAAAACCACATGGATGCGGTGCTGGTGTTACCGGACAACACATTCACCAAATTATCAGCCCAGGCTCGTCCAGAGGACAAGTGGAGCATTCAAGGAATCATGCTATCCAACTGGAAAGACAGTGGTCACGCTTTGCGTGTTCTCAGCCTACAGCTGCCAGAGGCAAAACGCTGGCTGTTAACGGGTACGGTGGTGACATACGAAGACACGATGCAGATGACTACGATCGCATTGTTCTGCGGCCTGTTCACCAGCCTCGTGCTATACTTCGCGTGCCTCAGTGCACTATATATCCGCTTGACAGAAGAAAGACGCGAGGCGAATTCTCCACTGATGACCGTGTTATGGAAGATAGGGACAGACAGAAAAGAGCTCCAGAAACTTTATTGGGTAGACAGTGTACGTCTCTTCGTCATACCATTCATCGTTGCGGCCGTCCATTCCACTGTGGCTATGATAGAGTACTCACACTTGGTCACGACGACTGGAACCGGATTTATTGCATTCTTTGTAACGCTTGTGATATTCGGGGCAGGAGTCGCTGTGATGACGTTCGTAGGCATTGCATATAGATACCCGCGCTCCACTCTTGTGGATGCAGAGTGGATACACGAACAGTGAGCATGGTGTCCCACACGATGCCGCTACGGGTGGACCTGAGGACAATCTGTTGAATCTGTCGTCAAGGCTGTGAAAATGATTGGTATATGATGGATACAGAGTCCCCATCAACTCGGGACCGCCTAAATCAAGTTTCGTTTTACCCTGGGTCAAAGTTTGATGGAGGCATGTGCGTCGGCACAGCCTCCGTCCACCACATGAGTAACTTCACAGAGTTCATTTTTCGCCCGAGGATAGCGGGCTTAAGATCTCGTACGCATCTTCCGCACTTCGAATCTGCTTCACCTGTGACGCCATGCTCCCCTCGCGCACCAGCGCGATCTTCACCTTCGGTATTCTGTACCCCATGTTCAAACCTCCCGGACCGGCCGTGTGCCTCCTTGGGCAGGGTCCCGCCCAGGGCAGGCGACCGGTCCCAGGGAGGCACGGGGTACAGCCGGATCGGCACTATGCCGGCCGAAGCCTTACCTCCAACACGGACCGTCGATGTTGGATTTACAAAACGCAGGAATCGCACACGCCCAACTCAATCACCAATATGTGTTGCAAAGAACACTGTCTCGCTCACCGTACCGGTTCAGCATCCGCACTACATCCTCGCGATGTAGAAACTTCGGCGCATCAAGCGGAGCCTCGCATTCGGAAAGACGATGTACCAGTCGTCCCCCATCTCGATCCGCCCGTGCACGTATTGGGCACCGACCATGCTGTCCACTCCGTCGCCACAGTGCAAGTCTCGTTCGTACTCCCCTGCGTCGGAATGGAACTGCCACCGTTCAATGGCCTCGTTAAACCGCAAAACTCCACGCTTCACTTGCCTCTCGCCCTCCCCTTTGGTGTGCTGTCGCGCGTTGCACGACGCGGGTACACCGCACTTCCGCCCGCGTCACGGCACCGGAAGTTCTCTGGTGTACGGCATGACGACCCGGCTCATCGTTCCAGAACGACGAACGCCATCGGCATGCCAGTCGATGAGTGTTGAACACCCCATGGCTCCATTGTCCGACCCACCGATGGACCGCACCACATGATAGAAACGCAATCTTCTCGTCGGCCCGATAACCACGTTTCGATTGACCTGCTCATTATAAATGGTCAGGTCACTTGATTTTCCTTGATAAATCGCGCATTTTTTATGCATGGGAGTCGTTTGAGTGTCAAACTGTGTTATATTCCTGGGCAGAGATCTCGAAAGGAGGATGTGGCCGTGGCCCCAGGTGAAGGGCAAATCATCCCGCGGGGTACGGCACGGGATGGACGGACACCTGCATGGCAGGTTCGCGCGTTTCTCGGAAGAGATGCGAACGGCAAAAAACGCTACGTGTATCGAACCGTACACGGCTCAGAGCGTGAGGCTAGGAAGATCTTGCGTGAATTGCTCGCGGAACGGGACAAGGGAACCCTCGTCCAAGAGAGCAAGGATACCGTGGCGACGTATCTCATGCGTTGGTTGGAAACGCACAAGGCGGCCGTGAAGGAACGAACCTTCAACAACGATTCGGATATGCTTACATTATCCCTTCGTTGAGGCCCATCCGCCTGACCAAATTGCGCCCTCTGGACATTCAGGAGACGTATGCAGAACTGCAACAAACGAGGGGGCTCAGCGGAAGCACAATCCGGCGCGCCCATGCGGTCTTTCACAACGCGTTGCGCCAGGCGGTAAAATGGCAACTCATTCGTCAGAACCCTGCTGAGCTCGTCGACCTTCCGAAAGCCGAGACCACAGAAATGAAGGCCCTTAAACCCGAAGAAGCGGAACGGTTTCTCGAAGCGTGTACCAGCGACCGCTATGGACCCCTGTTCATGTTCCTGTTGACCACCGGTGTCCGCCCCAGCGAAGCCTACGGACTGCTCTGGGATGAGGTGGACCTGGCCAACGGAACCATCTACATCCGGCGAGTGTTGACGCGCCCCAGAAGCGGAGGGTGGAAGTTCGAAAGCCCGAAAACCAAGAGCGGAATCCGGTCGGTCGTCATGCCGAAGGAAACCATGGAGGCCTTGCGCGAGTGGAAGCGAGAACAAAATGCCATCATCCTGGCCTCAGGGGGCAACTACCACAGCCACGGCCTGGTGTTTGCCGCTGAAAACGGCGAGCCCCTGCAAGAGCGCAATATTATTCAGCGCCACTTCAAACCAGTTCTGAGGGCAGCTGGACTCGACGACAGCATCCGTCTGTACGACCTCCGTCACTCCTATGCGACGTTAGCCCTCATGGCGGGCGTCCCTGTGAAGGTCGTCTCCTCGAACCTTGGACACGCAGACATCAGCCTGACGCTGAAGGTGTACAGCCACGTGTTCGCCGAGATGAAAGAGGAAGCTGCTCTGAAACTGCAGGACTGCCTCTTCAGCAAGTCGTCGTCCGTGGAGCGGGCACTGTGATCGACTCGGCCAACTTGCTCGGGAGCTCTTCGTCTGACACCCACTGACACCCACTGACACCCACTGACACCCA
>NZ_AUMH01000048.1 GCF_000430585.1 Alicyclobacillus herbarius DSM 13609 | reverse complement strand
TCCTGGTCGATGGTTGGTTTGGGCAACTACCACGATACCAGGAGGTTTTTTCATGCCGCAAACCTCAAATTACTTCGTTACAGGACTGCTCATATGAGACATATTCAATCAGTTCGATCGACTCATTCACATGTACAAATTCCCTTTCCCTATAACAATATTCCTCTGGGAAGTTCCTTTCAGCATGTTGCATAACGTTAAACGAAGTCATGAGCAGTATCCCATTCGGCCGCAAAACCTCACACATTTCTTGAAAGGTATGTAAAAGAGGCTTGAAATGAATGACAATGATGTTGTCAAACGGCCCCAGGTCAGAGAGCATACCCTCTTCTCTTAGATCTCGCTGGTATGTGTTTACGAGCAAGTCTTCTTGTTCAGCAAAATGTGCCAGACGCCTGAGACCCTCAGTAGAGAAATCGATCCCCGTCACGGCAAATCCCTTCCGAGCAAGATAAATTGCGTGTCTGCCATCTCCACATCCAACGTCGAGTACCGTCCCTGGACGAAGAAAATGCTGGCGCTTCACCAGAAAGTCCTCCGGCTGAAACAAGTTTGGACCTCGACGACTGTATTTCTCGTTCCAACGCTCCTGTTCTGGCGTCACTTTTTATTCACTCCAAATCCTATAGTTGGAAATTTACAGTTCGTGAGACAAGTCCTCGACACGCCAACATGCCCACCCCGAACGCCAAGATCGTTACACCTATCGCACCAATCCAAACAGATGGGCGTATCGTCTGTAACACGACTCCACAGAGTGCTGATCCGGCTGGAACACCGATACCAATAATGGATGTTCGAATTCCGAACACCCGGCCACGCAGGTCATTCGGCATCCGCTTCTGCACAATCGTTCGTGCAAGTGTGCATACGGTCCAAAACAGAAACCCGCAGCCCACATGAGTATGATCGGTAGCCATAGGCCACGTGTCCAAACCATTGGGATGAGGCTCATATCCATCCCAGCTACCATCACACTCATCCAGAACCCTTGACGCCCATCCATAGGCACAAATCCCTCCAACGCAGTCCCCACGATTGCGCCGAGACCATATCCGATCCACATCATCCCGAGCATAGAGCCGTTCAAAGCAAAGAGCACAGACCCAAAAAGACAGCCCATCGACCAGAATGGCGAAAGGAGCCCCCACAGAACCGATGAGGATACCACCAAGTAGCGGGCCGGCGAGATAAGCCGCTTGCCACAGTATTTCGTCCCAAGCATTGGCTTCGGACAACATGTCGACCGACACGATTTCTGGTATGAACGCCATCGCTCCAACCGTGGTAAAGGGAGCTAACATACCGCTGCACACCAACATCCCACATAGCAGCCAAAACGGAAGAAGGCGTAGCCAGTACAGCATAGAGATCGATACGAAAAACAATCCCCGGAGAATATTGTATTGTCCATCACCATGAACCGCTTGCGGGAAAACCGATCCATCAAGACGCCGACCAAGACGCCGACGAACATGCCAACAAAGACACTCGGCATCTCATAGCACAAGCCGGCCAATCCCCATCCGAGCTGAAGACTTGGTGAGCAACATTACGAACCACAGAATTGCCAGCCAACCGATTTGGTCACCTAGCGTTGAGATGCCCGTACCGGCCGTCAACAACAAGAAATCCTGCTGTCGAAAGATTGGCCTATATTTCATTTTGTCACCTCAGAGGCCCCGCATCGGGAGCCAGTAATTTCTCCGCTTACAGGGTTACGCCCCTGAGGTGATCAAATGGGACGTTTGCGTGTATTTATCATGACCGTGCCTCCTACCCGGAGATCGATCTCCCTCCATCATATCTGACGAGCGTCACGTGTATGACTCGAGTAAGGCATGCCTTTCGATTGATAATCCGAACCATTCAGTATCTATAAAAATTCAATCGGTGTTGCCGAATTCATTCTCAGCGCCCTTCTTTGGACGACAGTCAACGATTAAACTCTGCCACAAGTAGTACGTGGCATAGCTTCGCCACGGCGCCCATGGTTCAGCCAATCGCCGCACATCTTCCTCTTTCGGGCGCTGATCCATCCCGTATAGCCGTTGTACCGCATTTTGGACACCGATGTCCGCCGCTGGCAGGATGTCTGGCCTTCCCAATCCGAAGAGAAGAAAGCACTCCACGGTCCACCGACCAATTCCTCGGAGCGGAATCAGTTGCTCGTAAATTTGGTCGTCTGACATTTTCCAGAGTCCTTCAAGGTCAACGTTGCCGTTAACCACAAAACGAGCGAAATCGATGACATACTCCACTTTTCGCTGGCTGAATGAGCGTGCCCGAAGCTGCTCGTACGCCCAACCGGCGACCTGTTCCGGAGAAGGAAACACAGGCAACAACGTGCCGTTCCACTCGACGAACTCGCCACCCAAGTCTACCAATCGGTCAACTAAAGTTGCGGCAAATTGTACATTGAGTTGCTGCCCAATGATGATCTTCACCATGGATTCGAAAAGGTCGGCATCCTGAATTGGACGCAGACCATAGAGCCGTTCGACAAGTTGCGGCCACTTGGGTAGACGGAGCATGTGTTCATAAAAGTCACTCACCATTATCTGAGTGGAAAACATTCGTTGAATGCGTTCCCGTATCTGTACCCGCTCATCCTCCGACAAATTGTCTGGATATGTCAGACGTAGTGCTGGACTCGCGGCCGTACCCGTGCCGGAAATCGTGATCGGGATGGATCTGGTGGTCAATCTCAGGGCTCTGGTATAGGAAACTGTCTCCGGGTCAATCACAGGCACCTTGGACGGACGTGACAGCGGACGTCTCAGCATCTGCGGAAAATCAAATAGTGCTGTAGGAATCAAATGCTCAACCATTCTCGCATTCCCTATCCAGTCACTTGGTCTTATTATACGGTCCTGGTCCTGGCTTCGCTGTCACGCGAGACGGAATCCCGGTGCGTTGTTGGGTGTGGCCTGGCGATACGTCGGATGCCACGTTGATTCCACAGGTCAAGCAGGACCTCATCGGCTGGCGGCTGGGCCGCGTAATCACGGTTGTGGATCGCGGGTTCAATAGCGACGCGAACCTACGGGAGCTCCAGAAGACCGGCGGTCATTACATCACTGGAGAGAAGATGTCGTCTGGCAAGCCGAGCGTGGAAGAGGCCCTCTCTCGCCCCTGACGGTTCAAGACGGTCCGCGACAATCTCGAGGTGAAAGAGATGGTCGTGGGGGATGGGGAAGCCCGCGTCCGGTACGTATTGGTGCGAAATCCGGACGAAGCCAGTCGGAACGCATTGCGGCGGGAGTCCCATCTCGAGAAACTCCGGACAGAGCTGGCAGGGCTCAAGGAACTGGACGGCGAGGCGCACACTGCGCTCTGCAGAGCCACCCGACCTACAAGCGGTTGCTCAAGGCCCTGAGGACGACACCTCGATGTAGCCCTCTTCCACTGTTTGTTCCTCCCAGCTTTCTTTCGTATTGAACCCGCCTTTGTCAAGACAGATGGGATGGCCTTTAAGAGAGAGATAA
>NZ_AUMH01000047.1 GCF_000430585.1 Alicyclobacillus herbarius DSM 13609 | reverse complement strand
TTCATAGAAACGTTGTACCCGATAGAGGGCTTTTCTGTCCGTCAGAATATTGATGAGAAGGGCTTTAATCCGTACCCCGACCGAAACACGGCAGTCTTCGGGTTTGACTGGAACAATCGCATCAATACGCTCCACCCATTTCAATCGCCGTATGAGTTCAGCGAATACGGGAGCTGCTTCAACCTGAAATTGCGATATGGGTTCAATCAACTGGAAATCCTCCGTGCCATGTTGCGATGGATGAAAGATTTCGCTGTGAACCCCCGTAAACCCTTTGGAAAATTACTGAACCACCCTATATCAGGCGCGGAATCTGTGCTGCGTCCAACAGACGGTTAAGAAATTCGGCGTATGTGGCTTCTCGGCTGGCCGCCCACTCCACGCTTGCAGGCAATAGCGCAGCCGCTCGTTTGAGCCCTAACTCCAACAGTGACTCTTCCGCCTTGGCAAGGATCAGTGCGTCCGTCACTGCACTCGACCTCCCAATGCAATTTTCTCGTAGACCGCCAACTCTCGCTGCTCAACGTCCGGCCCAATCTGAAACCCTGGTACTTTGCTGCGCTTGTTTCCAGGTGTTCCGTGCGGAATCCCCTTAACATGCTCGGGATTCGTGGATACCAGATGCTTGCCTGGAAGCACGACATGCTCTGCAATCACCTGGCCACCGTACTCCACCTGCAGGTGACCGGTCTCAAACTCACGCACGAGGACTGACTGCCCCACATACTGCCACGGTACCGAGTACAAGTTGGTATTCCAGGAGATACGGCAGTCGTTGAGAACCTTACGCAGGCCGGTTTGTGCTAGTATGTAGCGATTCGGTGGCAGGGGTTGCAGGGTCTCCGCCTGAAAGCGCACCTGCGGTTGCTCTCGAGTGGTTCCATGGATCCGTACGTTTGCGACGGTATCGCGCCAAACAGCAGCCTGCCGATTTAAGTCGTCGAGATCCACGAACGAGACCGGCCAAAAACTCTGCCGAATGTAGCCGATCGGCCGTTCAATCTTCCCCTTGGTACGGCTCCGGTACGGTTTGCAGGCCTTCGGCACAAACCCGTAATATTTTGCAAAGTCCACATATGCCGGTTGCCAGTCAACCTGTCCACGTCCGTCATTGGACACGACAAGCGGTGAGCAATTGTCGCTGAGAACGGTTTGCGGGACGCCGCTAAAGAACTCCAACGCATTCCGTAGAGCCCGCAGAATATGCAACTGGTCCGCTGCTTTGATAAACTCCAGGTAGAGCATACGGGAGTAGGCTAGTACCATGGCGAAGCACCACACTGTACGCCGGTTTCCCTGCGTGTCACAGTAAGGAAACGCACCCAGGTCGATTTGAGCCTGCTGTCCTGGTGGCGTTTCAAACCGCACGGTTGCCTTGGCAGAGACAACCGGGCGAAGGGGACGCATGAATTCGCGCAGGACGGTGATTCCGCCGGTATAGCCCTGCTCCCGGATCTCTCGGAAGATCCTCTCGGCGTTCAAGACTCCGATACGCATACGCTGCTCGATGTAGGACTTGAAGGGTTCCAGCTTGTATCCCTTGACCTTTCTCCCTCGATTGCGTTTCTCCATGCCCGTTTGCTCCTGTTCTTGCTCACGGATCGCCTTGCGAATCGTTTTGCGGTCATGTCCAAATCTTCGAGAGAGCTCCGAAATGCTTACGCCCTCCTCATACAGCTTTCTAATTTCCAATTTCTCACTCTCCCTCATGTCTGGCACCTCCCACCATGTGGTGAACGGTGCCTGATTTTCGACATAGGGTGGGGAATTCATCCCGATGATTTTGGGGAATTTAGTCCGCTGTTTTTGGGGAATCACAACGCGCTGTTATTGGGGATTTTACATCCGCTGTTGACAGGGGCCGCCCGAAACTTCGGTCACTTCTGTTCCGTGCCGTAATACCACTACTGGCAAAGAATGCGGAGTTCCAAGAGCTCCACAGATACTACACTCAGAGGTCGCAGAACCCGCTAAAGCGGATGCAGTCCGCCATTGCACTAAGCTGCCGGTTGATTCGAGTTCTTTTCGCACTGGGACGTAAACAAGTTCCATACGACCCGGTGAAGGTACTTGGACCCGTACACA
Source organism: Alicyclobacillus herbarius DSM 13609 (assembly GCF_000430585.1). Classification (GTDB taxonomy): domain Bacteria; phylum Bacillota; class Bacilli; order Alicyclobacillales; family Alicyclobacillaceae; genus Alicyclobacillus_G; species Alicyclobacillus_G herbarius. Next base: position 2,533 of record NZ_AUMH01000047.1, on the reverse strand, counting down.
TGGAACGTATACAGAACGCTGCTTAAGGAGTTTCGAGTTGCCGCTGTCTAGCCATTATGCAGTAAGATCAACCGACAAACGAAGCACGGATCAGCCGGTACGAGCGTTTTTATGAGGGCCACGACCCTGGAATGCAGCAGAACACGGCATCCACCCTTTGACAGGCAGAACGATGGAATTTCACGGGCTCAACTGAGACCCTGGGAGACATGAGAGGGTAAGCCACAAAGGTGAATGTGGACATCCAATGTGCGACCATATTTTAGAAAAAGGGGCATAGCCTCTGTTTCCGTACACCCATGTATCCGATCCAGGCGTCACACCCGTATCTTCCACACAATCTGTTTGTAGAGTCAAACGAGAAATACTGCGAATGAGCTAGAATGAGGGAGAAAACGAAAGATCTTAGAGAGAGAAAAACGTGGCGTTCAAATATAAACCTATCCCGTATATGTATGCAGATTCCGTAGGTAGTGTTATGTCAATAGCGGGCAGTTTAGTGACAGATGCCACGATTAGCTGTGTGATTGGAGGTCAAAACAAGCGATTCTAAGTTAGAAATTCCTCTATCTTGTCAATCCAAACCGCCTCCGGCGGCTTGTTTACGTATTACATATCGAGGATTATGGAAGAAAGGAACTCGTGAACTTGGATTCTATCAGGCCGAAGAAACCGGCAATTCAAAAGACCTTATATTCCTTTCAAATCTGGTAGTATCGTTTTTAAGCATATGGTCTCATTGACGTTGCCATTTGCAATGCGGTGAAAATGAAGTCTTGGCAAGGTGGTTGTGTTTCGATTGTATAGTAAGCAATCCGATTCGGTGTCACCTTCTCATCCCATGTAACTTTAGCCCAGTTTGCTTTTGACTGCAAATTGACGCTCACAATGCCATACCGATACGGCTTTGGTAAAGAGGCAGCGTTAAATCCCGAGATAATTTCATTGGCAACTTTCACATCGGTAGCCAGAGAGGTGGTCGAAGCGACTGAGACTTCAAAGTGATACCTGTTTTCCTGCCAAGTAAGTTCCGTGTAACTCGGAAAAAGACCATGGTTACGATTTACCAAAATATTCCGATAAGTTGTTGCCTGAATACCTTTGTTAAGCATTACCTTGCCCACTACAAGGTGATAATCTGTGCTACCTGATGCTCGGACCGGTATTGTGTATCCGCCTAATATTTCAAATGTCTGTAACGTATCCTTAACCGACCCAGGCAACCCTACAGCTTGAGCTATCCAAGACGTTGATACTGTGGTTCCGTTTGTTTGCTGTATTGTCGTACTTGGAAAGAAAGACAGGTGATACTGGTTGGACACGATGCCTCCTCGAACAGAGACAGTACCACTCGATGGCTTTGGGATGATGGTAGGGACGTACAATGGCACTAGCGAATAAGAACGTAGCGATTTCATCCCGTCTCTTACAAGCTGAGGGAAATCCGCCTTTTTCCCTGAACCGCCACTCGCCACGATTGATTTCGAGTTGATAGCACGAGTGTTGATTCCACATCCTACCACACCGACGGTTGCTATAGTAAGAACAATCCCGACCGAAACTATTTTTTTCAAGTTTCGTCCTTCCCTCTCGGCTTAGGCTCAGATATTTATAGATCCGCCCTGGAGCATACCACATGGTGCTCAATCAACTTATGCGTTTGAGAAAGAGACCGTAGCGTTTACGCATACACGCAGTATCATTGCTGTTGTATTTAATACCAATTATCCTTCTCTCAACTGGACCACAATTATCGCCTCTCCACTCTCGGAATTTGTTGTGGAGTACTCTATGTACTCTATTCCAAGTTCTATAGTATATCTCACTTTATGTATTCTGTTGCCAATGTCTCTATATTTAATAATACATTTCAGTGGAGGGAACTCCCGTTCGATATTTCCTATGAAGGATGCCATGAATAGGGCCACGTAGCCGTATGGCAATGGAACGGGAGTCGATTGACTTTGTACGGAAACGGGCAACATGTACGTTGTATAGAACCTGTTATCATTCTTTAAATTCACCACTGAACTTTGCCGCTTTCCCTCTATGATTAAGCGACGGTTCTTTTCGTAGGTAATTCCAAATGGGGAATCACTGGTAGACGTACATACTGAAAGAGCCTGCTCGATATCGTATATCCATTCTATTGATACGTTTTTTGCCGTCCCCAAACCTATGTTATAAGCATCAAGATGGGGTGGCACTCGTATTGAACCCGCCTTTGTCAAGACAGATGGGATGGCCTTTAAGAGAGAGATAATAGACTTACAATTCAGATAAAAATCGTCTCACGCTGCGTTCTGTTGCATTTTCCAATTTCTGAATTCCAACGGTGAGCGATAACCTAGTGCGGAATGCGGTCGGTCCGTGTTGTAAAAGTGAATGTACGACTCAATCGCCGCTTTCGCCTCGGCCAAGCTGCTGTATTCCTGCAGCCAGACCTCCTCCTCCTTCAGCGACCGGAAAAATCGCTCGATGTATCCGTCAGCATCGGGGTTGTTGTACCCCGTTCGCTCGTGGTTGATTTGGC
>NZ_AUMH01000046.1 GCF_000430585.1 Alicyclobacillus herbarius DSM 13609 | reverse complement strand
GTACAGCACGGAGAAGCCAGCAGATATCTGATCCATTCGGGCATAGACCCTGCACATGAGCTTGGCTGGCCTCCACCCTTTCGATAGGCCGTACGAAGGACTGCTTGGGGCACAGACCCTGTGAGACATGAGAGGGTAAACCACGAAAGTGTTTGGTGGAGATCCGAGGTGCGTACCAAAATCTAGAAGACGGTGCTACACCGTCTGGTTTGGTACACCCTCAAACGGGTCCGCCCACTCACATCACACATTTTGCGGTCTGGGTACGCAAGGAGTCAAATGCGAAATCGTGCGATTGAGTGAGAAAAACGAAGAAAAACCTACTTTCCCTGAGAGAGCGCCAAGGTTCGCTTGTCATGCAGGAATTGGCGACAGATCCGGATCACGAGAGCGGAAACCCTCATTGGCGTGCACCCCCATACGTGAGAAAGGCTTCTTCCAAGGTCGCGGCATGTGTATGGATACCTGGCCGCTGGTCGCGTTGTCCAGCCCGGCGATGAGCTTGATGAGCGTCGTCTTGCCCGCCCCACTCGGCCCAAGCAGACCGAAGATCTCGGACGAGTGCACTTCAAGACAGGTGTCACGCAGGATAAGATTCTTTCCGAATCTTTGTTCTACATGGCTGACTTGAACGGCCCGTTCACCGGGTTGCATCGGATTGCCACTCGCAAAGATGCTCACCCCACTACGACTCACGTCATGTGATTTTTCGTGTGTGAGTGATTACTCACTCTGTATAAGTCAGGAATATCATACCGAGGTGAGAATGACAAGTAAGAACTCGACGTAAGTGAAATTGAAAATGTAAATGTGAAGAAGCGCGGAAGACAGTGTGCTTTTCCAGCGTGATCGCGGAAAGTATATGGCGTAACCTTTCATTACATATCGAGGTCCGAGGGGCGGCGCGTGGCACCGCCACCCTCGCGGGCGACGTCATACTTCACGTTGACCGCCCCAAGCGAATCAGAACCGTGCGCTCCGTTGGCGAGTATCATGTTAAACCACTAGACGGTTCGCTAATGGCCCTGAAAGTTCAAGTAGGGGATAGACCTGGTTTGTGTGTCCGTGTTGGGAAATCATAAGGAAAACAGCCCGTTAAGACAAGGAATGGTTCTTAAATCAAAACTTCGCTATTTATGATACGCTTCGGCCTGCTTTCTGGAATGGCGAGTTTTCACTTAGACCAAGCGCCCGCGCCGTCAGAGAATGGATTTCGTCAATAAGCTCCGGATGTTCCATGAGTGACACGCCATAAGACGGAATCATTTCTTTTATTTTCGGTTCCCACGCTTTCATATGTTGCGGGAAGCATTTTTTTATTACCTCAAGCATAACGTAAACGGAGGTAGAAGCACCCGGAGATGCGCCGAGCAATGCAGCTATCGAGCCATCAGCGGCACTAACAACTTCCGTACCAAATTGGAGTGTTCCTTTGCCGCCGGCAGCAGTGTCTTTGATAACTTGCACACGCTGGCCCGCTACCACCAAATCCCAATCCTCGCTTTTGGCGGTCGGGACAAACTCCCGTAAAGCTTCCATGCGCTGTTCTTTCGATAACATAACTTGCTCGATCAGGTATTTTGTCAATGAAATGTTTTTTACGCCTGCCGCTAGCATCGTTACGAGATTATCCAGTTTTACGGAACCTAACAAATCAAACATCGAACCGTTCTTTAAAAACTTGGGTGAGAAGCCGGCAAACGGTCCAAAGAGCAAGGTTTTTTGATTATCGATAAATCTCGTGTCAAGATGCGGAACCGACATTGGAGGAGCACCAATCGGAGCTTTGCCGTATACTTTTGCATGATGCTGCGCTACAACATCCGGATTCTTACACACCATAAATAGTCCGCTTACCGGAAATCCCCCAATATGTTTACCTTCAGGAATACCGGACTTTTGCAGTAAAGGCAGGCTTCCTCCCCCGGCGCCGATAAAGACGAATTTTGCAGTATAGCGTTCGACCGCACCGCTATCGATATTCCGCACTTTTAATTCCCACGATCCGTCGCTAGTACGTTTTATATCATCAACATTATGTTTGAATTTTATATCGACATTTTTACTCTGTAAGTGGTCAAACAGCATGCGCGTTAAAGCGCCAAAGTTGATATCCGTTCCAGAGTCGATTTTTGTTGCCGCAATCGGTTCATTCGATGTACGGTCTTTCATAATAAGCGGAATCCATTCCGTCAGTTTTCCCGGGTCATCGGAAAATTCCATCCCTCGAAACAGAGGATTGTTTGAGAGCGCTTCGAAACGTTTTTTCAAGAACGCTACATTTTTTTCCCCTTGTACGAAACTCATATGGGGTAATGGCATGATGAAGTCCTGCGGATTACGTATTAGATTGCTGTTTACAAGATAAGACCAAAACTGCTTTGAAATCTGAAACTGTTCATTAATTTTTATAGCCTTGCTAATGTCGATAGATCCGTCCGGTTTTTCGGGGGTGTAGTTGAGCTCGCACAGTGCAGAGTGCCCCGTTCCTGCATTATTCCATTCGTTAGAGCTTTCCTCTCCTGCGTTTGCGAGCCTCTCAAACACTGTAATTTCCCAGTCCGGTTCTAATTCTTTCAGCAGCGCGCCCAAAGTCGCACTCATGATTCCGGCACCAATCAAGACAACGTCTGTTTTAGTTTGTCTGTTGCTCATTTTTTTACCGTCCTTATACGCTAAAATTGCCGAAGGATGTAGGCTCTCCTGCTTAGGCGCTACAGCAAGCGAGAGCACGACCTAGTCACACAACTTGTCTCTGGATCAATTATAACCCTATCAAAGGGTACCAATATTATTTATAGATTACAAATCTCCTTGTCCGTTTTTTCACCTCATCGTGTTAAATCATCGAGCGTTAATCCCTGGATGACCTTTACGGGCACTACCTCCTCCTGCTCCGCTTCAGTCGCCGAACAACCTGTTCCCCTGTGCGCTTGTCCAAACGAAAAAACCTCCCCATCGTCATTTGCGATAAGAAGGTTTGGCAACGTCACCGCAGTGGTCTCACCGACAATCCACCGCACTGTCCTCGACTGTCGACGCTTGGCTTACGGTTTAAAAACCGCACCACTACGGAATTTTTACATTGGTGCACCCGGAGGGACTCGAACCCCCGCAAGACGCGGTTTAGGAAACCACCGCTCTATCCGGCTGAGCTACGGGTGCAAAAAATGCTGATGTGACGCGGTTTTCTCGCTTAGTGAGCGTTGCAAGAAAACGAGAAAACCGTTGTGCCTGATTCAGCAGCAGCGGTCACCTGTACCACACGGAAAGGAGCCGCTGTTTCATGTTCTCCACCACATGGCAAGACGCTTTCGATGAATTCCTGTTGGTCAAACAAGCAGAGGGACGTTCACCACGTACCCTCAAGGACTATCGCCGCCATGTGCCTGCTTTCTTTCAGGAACACCCCAACACTTGGCCTGATGTCCCTGCACTCAAACGAGCGGTTGTTGCTCACTTTGCTGCCTTCCATGACAAGTCTGCCACGTACTATAACCTTCGCCGCGAGTACCTCAAGGCCTTCTTTGCCTGGTGCGTGGAAGAGGAATACCTGCCCATGAATCCGGTCAAAGGCATTCCTAAGCGCAAGAATGACGGCACCCCCCCGCAATCTCGACGCGGATACCCTAAAACGCCTGTTGAAGCTTCCCGACTGCACCACGTATGCAGGACTTCGTGACTTGGCCTTGATGCTGCTGCAACTGGACACAGGCATTCGACCAGGGGAGGCACTGGCCTTGCTGCCTGCACATGTGAACCTGACTGCTTTGGAAGTCACCATCCCCAACACCACCGCCAAGACACGGACAGCGCGGACAGTGGTTATGTCACCCCAAACCGCTAAGGCCATTCGCAAATTACTCACCTGTCGGCCTGAGGACTGGACTGATGATGTGCCACTATTTTCGAGTGCATCCGGGCGGACATTTACGGTTCACGGTTGGGCTCAACGTCTCGCTGCCTATGCGAAACGTTTAGGCACACGAATTACTCCCTACATGCTCCGCCATACCAGCGCGATTCTCTTCCTGCGTGGCGGGGGACATGTGTTTGCCCTGCAACGTCAGATGGGTCATGCCTCCCTGACCATGACCAAACGCTACGTCCACTTGGCGGAATCGGACTTGCATGAGCAACACGCCGTGGCCTCCCCGGTTGGCCAAATCCTTCCCCAGCACACCCGTGCTCGGAAAGTGGGGCGCGGATGATGGAATGGCTTCCCGCTACCCTGATGGACGTGGACATGCTCATTCAGGCGGATTACACCAAAGCCAGGCTGACGTATCGGACAGACCTCCGTGGCCTTGGTCTCATCTCCCACTGGCCAACTCCCACTGACGTGCAACTTGTCCCCAAACGTGGGAAAACCGTGTTGATACTCGGGGGACAAGGATACACCATAGCCAAGGCGTGGAAGGCCGCAAATCTGACGGATAAGCCTTATTGCGTGGTTGTCCGCATAGAGGGGCCACGTGGCAGTGTGGAGCTTCGGAGACGGGCGCAGTACAAGAAAGACTTACAGCCATTGGCCAAACGCCTGCACTTGGTGTAACGCTTTTTTTCGTTTCGTTGATTGATTCGCTTGATTCGCTTGGGTGTCCAAAACCGTGGACACCCTTTTTACTGCGTTGGAAAACTAGTCTCCTTAAAGGAGATAGGTTGCACCTGAACTGACTGTATCCTTTAGTAGGTCCTTCGCACCAGCGCAGAAACGCCTCGCGATTCACTCGTATCAAGCGCCCAATGCGTACCGCTGGAAAGTCAGGCCGATGTGCCAACTCGTAGGCCACTGTGCGTCCGATGCGCAGATAGCGTGCGACATCATTCATCGTCAGCACTGGTGGCAGCTCCTCCGGCTGCATAACATGTCACCTCTTTATCTTCGTTGGAACCTACAAAATATAGTGACAAAATATCATGTTTCTTGGCACTTGTATACGTCGGAGTGGATGTGGGGTCACCAATAGCCCCCGCGGTGGCCGATTTCCGAACGAACATGAGATCACGATGAAGTCTCTTTGGCGAGGCGATGATTTGGATGATGGACACTCCGGGTGGTCAAGATTATGCTGCTTGGATTTGTACTCGCTATGGCAAAAATGGCTGACCTTCGGAGAGCAGTTTCTATACGGGCGAAGAACAAATGCTTAAAACCACCTTACTTAGTCAATAATACCTCATAAGGTGATTCTTGCGACTGAAGACTCCGCCGCATGCGGACAAGGTGAGGCTCGAGCGCAAGAACCAGACATTCGACGTTAATGTCGTAAAGGCGATTCGCTTTCTCCAGGAGATGGTCAAAATGTGGCGAGGATCCATACCCCGGATCCGG
>NZ_AUMH01000045.1 GCF_000430585.1 Alicyclobacillus herbarius DSM 13609 | reverse complement strand
CCTGCTCCACCTTGCGCCATGGGTCAAATGAGCGAGTTGAACCCAGCGATTGTCCTCTCGAAGCTTGCCCCCGAACGGCAAGAAGAACTCTCCGGGGAGGATCTGCTGGTCCTGGTTATGCGCGTACATAGCCGACCTCCGTTGCACGGTTTTTCGCCCGTTCCCACGAAAAATCCATACACTTGGACTCGGCATTTGAACCCGAAATCCCTTGCCGTTAAACTCACGACACGCTTGGTGAACGAGAACCAAGTCATCTGCGTGGAGAGTTTACAGGTAAAGAACATGATCCGTAATCGCCACCTTTCAAAGGCAATTGCTGATGTTGGGTGGGGCGAATTGATACGGCAACTCGAATATAAAGCAGACTGGTACGGTAGAACACTCGTCAAGATTGACAAGTTCTATCCATCCAGCATACGGTGTTCTGATTGCGGCCACATCATGCCGAAAATGCCTCTCTACATTCGGCAATGGACGTCTCCGAAATGCGGAGAGCATCACGACCGAGACGTGAATGCTGCACGGAACATCTTAGCCGCCGGGCTGGCAGTGTTCGCCTGTGGAGAGGCTGTAAGACCCGGGCGTAAGCAATCTGCGAAGCGCCAAGGCAAGCCTCAAGGAAGCAGAAAATCCAGCGTGTGAGCGTTGGAATCCCCCGGCTTTAGCCGTGGGGAGGAAGTCAATGCGGCGCGAGAAAGGCACCGACCGGTAAGCTAAACCTCCTCATATTCCTTCAGCACCTGCAATCGCTTTGCCACCAACTCCGTCGTGCTGGCTTGAACAAGAATCGTGATTAAAATGGCCATAAACGTCACGGAAGCGATGAGGTGAGCGTCGGGCACCCCCTGTGCGATAAGGACGCCGGACAGGGCGGCTGGAATGACCCCCGTTTCACGAACCCAAAACATGAACAAGATGTGTTTCCTGTCCCATTTCGCCTTTCGATCCACAAGTACGGATGCGAGGACAGCCAGTGGACGTGCAATCGCGATGAAAATGCCAATGAGTATCAAACTCATCCAGAGGTGCTGCGCGACCAGGCGGAAATCCACCTGCGTGCCCAACAGGACGAAGATGAGCATTCTCATGATTAACGTGATGGCGTGCCGAAGTGATGGATATTCTCTTCTGTATGCTGCAGAAACGGCAGGCCAAAGGACTCTCCGTTGCCGGTAATCATACCCGCCGTAAAAGCGGCCATAAATCCACTCGCGCCGAATGCATTGGCGACTTGAAACGAGGCCAGTGCAACTGTTAGCATCACGACCGATCCATACTCATGAAACACGCTCCAGCCTCGCTTGGAGACGAGCCAGATGCTTAACAACCCGAACACGACACCCACAATCAGCCCGATGATGGCCGAGTGGAGGAACGAAAAGACGGGCTGATACCAATGAACGTGTCCGCCCGTCGCGGCAATCATGGACATGACTGTGAAGACCAGCACGGCGCCGGTCGCATCGTTAAAGGCCGATTCAGATTCCACAGTCTGCTGAAGTTTCGGGATGATGGGGACCCGTTTAAAGACCGGGATGAGCGTCGCTGGATCAGTCGAGGCAATGACGGAGCCAAGCAGTATGGCAATCATCCATGGGATGCCGAGAAGCAGATGAGCCGCAACGCCCATGGCCAGCGCCGTAACAAGGACACCGACGATGGCCAGCATGACGACGCTGATCCAGACCTTGCGTAGGACCTGAAATTGTACTCCTCGCCCTCCATCAAATAAGATGAGGGCTGCTCCCACGTTTAACACCAGCTGATTTACCTGGCTTTGACTCGGCACAGCGACCAAATTGAACACGGCTGGGCCGATGAGAATACCAAACACAAGGTAGGCAGCCACATCCGGAATTCTTGGTTTTTCCGTCAGCTTTCCGACAATCAGCCCACCGGCGAACACAATGAGGAGGATGGTTACGCTGGATTGCCACAGTGTCATATGAAACATGGGTACCCAACTCCCGCCAGAATGCTGCTTAATAAGCTCTTGGTCGTCATGCCCTAACTCCTTGTCCCATCACTGAGATGTTGAGTTTTATCCAATGAATACCCGTTCCGAAATCCGTTTGACCTTTGTCCGTTGCCGGCGGTGCAACATTCCAACTAACAGGGTAGGAATCCCCACACGCCCGATATACATCGTGATGATGAGTACCCATTTCACAGCGGTACAGAACATATGACATCACGACTAAGTCCACCACAAAAGGTCGCGCTTGGTTACCTGACCATCACGTTGATTGGGGCCTTGTTGCTCTTGTTGACCCCCAGAAGACACGATTCCTAATACCTATAAGTGCCGTATCCGGACAATGTATAAAAATGTAAAATGACCCCGCGAGGGGTCAACAAGACCTCTCCTGCTTCAACGCTTACGGAGTTAGCTGACGGGTTCGGGTGGCAAGAGACAATCACCCTACCGATACCTACCGGATTCACCCCAAAGGATTGGGTCCTCCGCTCCCAGAGTATTGGGATTCAGCGTTTGGGTTTCTGTACTGCGACCAGTTTACTCCGTCTTATAGTGAATGCAATCGAAGTCGTATCGCAGGAAACCGCTTACTCCCGGCGCGTTTTTGCAAGCATGACGTATAAATACCTTCAACCTAACACATTTTGCGAGATTTTTTCAATATCGAGGTTCAGGACCAAATTCAGATTCGATTGTATCGCAATCGACATTCGCCGGTGTCGTACGTAAGCTGGTTACGGATGCGTACAACGCTAATTAGCGTTATCTAACTTTGTTTATTCAACGCCAAAAACACTACTCATTTAATCAACTTTTTGCGTTATAATTGTCTATGCGAAGTGATGAATTTATACGGGCCTAGGACGTCTGATACCAGGCGTCTGGCGAGCGTCTGATGAGTGCAGAGAAAGAGGTGGCGCCGGCATGCGCGTCCTGCAACTGTCCCAATTGGGAATGAACGTGGAGGCGGAGGTCCAGGGCTTCACAGGACACCCGCAGTTTCGCAATCGGCTGTTGTCTTTGGGCGTCACGCCGCGCAGCCGCGTGGTTGTGGTACGGCGGATGCCACTCGGGGGGCCGCTTGAAATTGAGGTGCGCGGTACGCGCCTGGCCATCCGGCGAAGCGATGCGGAGAAGGTCTGGGTGACGGTGACGGACTGCGTGAGACAGGACAGAGAGATCGGGGGCTGTTGATGTGAGAGTCGCGCTGGTGGGGAACCCGAACGTAGGAAAGACAACGCTATTCAACGCCTTGACCGGGGCGCATCAGGAAGTGGCCAACTGGCCGGGTACCACCGTGGAGTACACCGTCGGCAAAGTCCGGTCCGCATCCACAGCGGACGAGATGGAACTGGTGGATTTGCCGGGCACGTATGCGCTTACAGCCTACGCCCGCGACGAGCTGGTGACGCGCAATTTCCTGCTCTATGAGCCCTATGACGCGGTGCTTGTGGTCGTGAACGCGGCCAGCCTGGAGCGCAACCTGTTTTTGGCGCTGGAGGTGCTGGAACTGACGCGTCGCGTCGTGGTGGCGTTGAACATGGTCGACGCGGCGCAGGACCAGGGAATTCTCGTCGATGCCGAGGCCCTCTCGCGCCGGTTGGGCGTGCCCGTCGTCCCGACGGTGGCGGCGAAAGGTGTCGGGATAAACGAACTCATCACCTGGGTGGAACACATCGGGCGTCAGGAGGTTGTGCCCCTTCCGACGTGGGTGGTCCCGTACCCGGACGACCTTCGCCAAGTGCTCGATCCGCTCGCGGACGAATTGGCTTCGGCCATCCGCCCGAGCACGGATGGCGCATCGGTGTGCGACGCTTATCCGCATCCACTGGGAGGCCTTCGCACGGCTGTCGCAGGGACTGGGACAGGCCGCTTTCGGCCCGAGTGGATGGCACTGCGGCTGTTGCAGGGAGACGAAGAGGTGACCCGCGAGGTGCGCGTCATTCCCGAAGGGCAGGCGGCTGTGCAAATGGCGCTCTCCTGCTGTGCGCAGCAGGCCGGATTGCAGGTGGAGATAGGCGCTCAGGCGGTGGCGTTAGAACCGGCCATTCTCGAGCAGGTACGGGCGCAGCATGAAGAGTTCGAAATGCGCATCGCCGACGCCAAATACACCTATATTGCTGATTTGGTAGGCGCCTGCGTCAAGCGTCAACCGCGGACCAAGGAGACGTTGACCGAGCAGCTGGACCGGGTGCTCCTGCACCGTTTTTGGGGGTATCCCGCGATGGCGGTGGTGTTTTTCGTCGCCTTTTGGCTCTCGTTCGTGGCCAGCGCGCCGTTGTCCGATTGGGTGAGCAACGGCATCGGCTGGCTGGGCGTACAGGTTGGGCATGGACTCGCCGCCATCGGGGCGCCCGCTTTCCTGCAGAGCCTGATTGTTGACGGGGTGTTTGCCGGCGTCGGTGCGGTCTTGTCGTTCGTTCCGTATATGGCCATCTTCTTTGCCATCTACCAGTTTCTCCAGGACAGCGGCTATATGGCGCGGGCATCGGTCTTGGTCGACCGGCTGATGCAAGGGATTGGCCTGCATGGGAAAGGTTTTTTCGCGTTGGTTTCAGCGTACGGGTGCAACGTCCCGGCGATGGCCGCCACGCGCGTGATGGAGAACCACCGCGACCGGTTGCTCGCAAATCTCGTGATACCGTTCATTCCTTGCAACGCGCGGCTGGGTGTGATGGCGGTCATGACGGCCGCGTTTTTCCCCGGCACGCGTGGGGCGTTTGTCATGATGGCGCTCATCCTCATCAGCCTCGGAGTGGTGGCCGGATCGGCCATGGTCTATCGGAAGACCGTGCTCCCGACAGATCCCGCGCCGCTCCTCATTGAACTGCCTGGCTATCATGTGCCCTCGGCGCGCAATATTGTCATTCCGACCTGGCACCGCGTCTGGATGTTCATTAGCCGGATTTGGGTGTTTCTCATCTGGGCGACGCTGTTGACCTGGGCCCTGACCTACTTTCCAATTGGCGCGCCGGTCAGCGAGTCGTACGCCGCTCGGATAGGGCACGGACTCGAGTCGGTGGGGCAGTGGTACGGGTTTGACTGGCGGCTGATGATTGCCATTGTGTTTGGTTTCGTGGCCAAGGAGACCACCCTGTCCACACTGGGCGTACTGTATGGCGCAGGATCGGACGGATCGCTCGCGCATTTGTTGACCCAGGCGATGACGCCGCTGGTGGCGTTCACCTACCTGGTGGTCTACATGCTGTACGTGCCCTGCCTGTCGACCGTCATCCAAATGCGGCGGGAGAGCGGCAGTTGGCGGTGGACCGTGGTGGGTATCGTGGTGAACGTGGTGGTGGCGTTTGGCTTGGGGCTGATATTGGAACGCATCGGCCTGGCGCTCGGGTTTTCGCTTTGATATGACGATCCGCTTAAATAACAATCCGCTCGCCAGCGCGGCGGACTTCGTGAAGGGGTGACCGGGATGCTGTCGAAAATTGAAGCGGCGTTTGCTGTGCGTAAGGTGTGGACCTTGGACGAATTGGCGTCGTTTGTGGGCGTGACGCCGGAGATGGTGCGGGCCGGGATTGAGCAGCTGAAGCGCATGGGCCGCTTGACCGAGAACGCGGTGGGACAGATTGAACACTGTGTCAACCCAACGCACCACTGCGACCACTGCGCGTTTCAGGGACTCTGCATGGAGGATGAATCGGCGGTACGCAAGGTGGCGCATACGTATGAGCGGGCTACGGGCTTGACGCGGGGATGAGGCGCGTCCGGCATGAGACAAGCCCCGCCGCGAACGGCGGCGGGGCGATGGGTATGCCCTTATTTTTCAGTCGCGGATCTATGGGCAGTATACTTGCCCCAGAGTCAACCCAGACAGAAGGGATGGGTTAAGATGAAGTAGAGGTGTTTGTGATGCCGGAACGTAAGTGGACAGTGGACGAAAAGATGAACATCGTGCTCGAGGGCATGATGCCCGGTGCGAACATCAGCGAGGTTTGTCGGCGGCATGGCGTAGCCCAGAGTCTGTATTACAGGTGGCGTGAAGCGTTCCTGGCTGGCGGACGGGCTGGACTTCAGTCTGGACCCTCTACGAGGGAGCAGGAGCTGGAGAAGGAGTTGCAGGAGGCTCGGGCTAAGATCGGTGAACTTACGATGCAGG
>NZ_AUMH01000044.1 GCF_000430585.1 Alicyclobacillus herbarius DSM 13609 | reverse complement strand
TAGATACCCGCCCCCGTGCCGGCGAAGACCGAAAGCAGCGTCGCCACCCCCACCAACGCAATCGTCCACGGCAGGCTGTGGCCGATGACCGCAGTCGTCGGCGTTGGGTAGTAGGTGAAGGATAGTCCCCAGTTGCCGGTTAACAGTCCTTTTAAATAATCGAAGTACTGCAGGATGAGCGGTTTGTTGCTAAAACCAAACTGCAGTTCCAAGGCGTGCAGCGCGTAGGGCGTCAGGTGGCCCTGAAACTTAGCGAACATGGCCTCGGCCGGATCGCCCGGCATCATCCGCGGCAGGATGAAGTTGATGGTGACCGCAGCCCACACCGAGATAACGAAAAACACCAACCGGTTGATGACGTATCGCACGCTCGCGCCTCCTTTCATTAGGCTGGCCGTTCAGGCGGGCGGGGCAACCCCTCCGCCCGCCATCCCCTTACGACCGCGGCTTCAAGTGCATCACGACAATTTCCGGCGCTGGCCACGCCCAGGCGGCAGGCGTCACATACGGCTTGCTGGCGCTCGGCCAGCCCGTGTACGCACTATCGTGGTACTCATACCAGGTCGGGCCCTCAAACAGCATGATGGTTGGCATCTTTTCGGCGAGAATTCGCTCGACCTTATACAGCGCCTGTTTCTGTTTCTGCTTATCCGTCGTGCTGGCAAATTGGTCCAGAGCCTGGTCGGTGGCCGGATCGCTCCATTGCGCATAGTTGTTGATAGCTCCGGTGGCAAAGGTCGATTTGAAGATGTAGTACGGGTTCGGACCGTTACTGGTGGAGACCAGTGCCAAGTCAAACTTGTGACCCTGCAGGTCAGACATGTACCCGCCGTACTGCTGCTGCTGAACCTGCACCTTGATGCCAATTTTCTGCAGCTGCTGCGAGATCAACTGCGCGTCCATAATCCAGTCCGTCCACCCGGAGACGACCTCGAGGCTAAACGACAACGGTTTCCCGTCGGGTGTCTCAAAGATACCGGAGGAATTCTTCTTAAATCCGGCATCCTCCAGCAGTTTGACCGCCTTTTGCGGGTTGTACGTGAATTCCGTATCCGCCTTGGGCAGGTTCGGATCGAGCCAATCCTTCATAATCGGCAACAGCACACCGGTCGGATTGGCCTTTTCTGGATAACCGTACTCGCCTTTTTGAATCAGGGCGTTGCGGTCAATCGCCAGGCTCATCGCCTTACGCACTGTCAGGTTGCTCAGAATCGGGTTTTTCAGGTTGGGCACCAGCTGCACATCGTTGTTCGGCGGGAACCAGTATTTGTTGTTCGGACTCTTCGACGTAAACACTTGTTCGATATTCGGAATGAACGAGCTTGTCCACTGAATATCGCCCTTCGCCAACGCCATGTTCACGCCATCGTTGCTATTGTACGCAGGCATATCAATCTCTGGCACTGGCGGTTTGCCCAGGTAGTAATCCGGATTGGCCTTAAACTTGTAATCCTGCGAAGAGAACGAGTCGAGCACGTAGGGACCTGTCCCAACCGGGTTTTCGTTGTTGGTCTTTTTCGGGTCCTTGATGTTTTTCCAGATATGCTCCGGCACAATCGCCGCTTCTTCGATGTACAGTTCAAACGGAACGTCGACGTGTTTGAAATCAAAGACCACCTTGTAATCGCCGTCCGCCTTGACGTCCGCCAGTTCCCTCCATACCCCGCTCGAATCCAACTCAGGGTGCTGTTTGAGAAGGTTAAACGTGAAAACGACATCTTTGGACGTGAACTTCTGCCCATCCGACCATTTGACGTTGTCACGCAGGGTCACGGTCAGTGTCTTGTTACCGTTGCTCCACTGGGTGCTCTTTCCGAGCAGCGGATACCGCTCTGGGCCCACACGGTTGTAATAGAACAACGATTCGTAAATGAATCCGAGCGTGCCCGGGTTATTTGTTCCCGTCTGGAACGGATTGAAGTTGCGTTGGAAACTCCCATAGGAAGCCGGGACCATCACTAGCGTCGACGATTTATCGGCCGTCGATGCACTTCCGCTTCCGGACGAGCCGGATGTAGCGGTATTGCTGTTCGATCCGCTCCCACACCCGGCTAATGCGGTCGTCATGACCGCAGCGGCCCCCAGCATGAATGTTGCCTTCCAGTTTGTCTTCACATTGGCTCCCCCTCTCACCTGTTGCCACCCAATGTCGCTAGCGCGGGAGCCCCGCACTGTTCAGAGCCATAGACCAAACGGTCCGTAGAAGAGTTAGGAAAACACCGACACTAGAGTGGTTGACGGAACAAAGTATATAGAATTGGACCCGGTTCATACGATGCGTTTTTCTATGATTTATCGACAAAATTTGACCAAGTTTGCGAAACTAAGGATTTGTTATGAAGCCGTTTTCCAGCATTGTAGAGGACGGGGGTTTCCTCAGCCGGCCACCGTCTCCTTCCAAGGTTCACTTTCCTTTCATCCTAGACGCCTCCGCGTTCGCGGTACTCCCTCGGAGTGATCCCTACGTGCCGCTTGAACAGCTTGTTGAAGTATGTCGCGTCCGGATACCCAACCCTCGCCCCAACTTCGTAGATTTTGAGGCTCAGGTCTTCCACCAGAATCTTCTTCGCCTTCGCTAGGCGCGTCCGGATAATGTATTCGTGCACTGTCATCCCCGTCTCCTGCTTGAACCGCTTGCTCAAGTGCCCTGCGCTTAAATACACCCGCGACGCCAGGTCCTCCAGTTCCAGCTCAGACGCATACTCCTTCTCAATCCACTCCATTACCCGCAGCACCTGGAGGCTCCGTCCCACCGCCGCCGCATCCCGCGGCGTCTCCAGCAAACCGCTAACAATCTCCTTCAGCCGTCCTTTAATCGCTTCCAGCTTGCAGCACTCCTGCGCAATGACCTCCTGCCACGCCTCTGGCCGCCGCCACACCCGCGATACCCCGCCGCGCGGCCAGCGCGCCTGCGCCTCTGCCAGCACGACCACCTGCGCGCAATACACCGCCACTTCTCGCAGCGTCCAACGCTCCTGCCGCATCACCGCGAACGTCTCCTCCAGCACTGCCAACACGGCCGCCACGGCGCCTTCCGACAGTACCTGCAGCAGCCTGTCCACTGCCCCCACAAAGTTTCCTTCTCCTCGAAACACCCGCGGCTCTGCCACACTCACGCCTTGGCGATCCAACACATTCTGGTTACAGTACCAAATCGCCTGCTCCAGCGCGCCAAACCACTCCTCCAGCCGCACTACCGGTAGCGGTCCACACAGCCCCGCCAGGACATTTCCGTCGCAGCATTCCCGCAGCCGCTTTTCCACCACCTGCCGCAACGGCTCTACCGATGCGGCCGCCAGCGTCAGCACAAAGCTGCGGCTGCCTTGCCACAACACGTGCAGCACTTCCGTCCGAGCTGTCTGCAGGGCACTGAGAAACGGATAGATGGGGAACGGGCGCTGACTATGTACTACCAAGACCGCCACATCCGACAACGGATTCACCTTGCCCAGCGCTTCCGTCACCGCACCCACGTCGATCTGCAGCGCATCAGAAAACAGCACGTCCTTGCGGCTAACAAACGGGACGGTTTGTGCGGAATCGTTCATTCCGTTCCCTTCCCGCACTGACCGGGGCTGGGTGGAAACTTCCATATCACCACTTCCTTTATCTCTTTCTTTATCTCTTTTCAGAAACAGTCATTGAGAATCCAGTATTCGCAACCGGTTTCAAAACAACCCTGGCAACTTCACTTTGAAAGGACTTGTGTAAAGCTAACAGTGAAAGCGATTGTTTGGAAACATTATAGTACACTCCTCGCCAGTAAGTCAGGATGAAATGGTAGTTTTATAGTCTTTTTATAATCTCATTTGCCTAATATCTACATGCGTAAGCCTCAGCTGGGCAGCCCATTTCTCCAATTTACCTACCTCAGGCACTGGTCGGGATGGGGTCCACACGACTGAATAAACCCGTGCATACCCTGATTCGAACGGAAGGCGGATGGCGAAGGGACTTGAAAGGGATGTATGTCGAATGCGGCGCAGAAAGGGTGATTCGACTCCGCGAAATAAAACCGTGGTTACTGGGATTCTTCGTGCGATTGACTTATGGATTGCTTTCCTATTGTTAACAGGTCAAATCACAACGACCGGGGTGTACCTTTCCTCGGGGGCCATATGGTTAAGTCTCTCAGGACCTATCATCGGCGGTCCGAGACAGGAGGGAACCACAGCGGGATCCGGTTTTGCCTTGGATGCCATCGATGTGCTCACAGCTCTCCTGCTGATTGTAGGACAGATTACGAATACAGGGCCCTGGATCTCCTCAGGCCGCTTTAGTCTTGTCGTCAGCGGCCCGGCCTTTGGCAACCCAGACATCCCAGTCGCCGCCAGCCCAGACGAGACCAGCCCGCGCGCCCAAGAATTCTTTACCGATTTTTGCCAGCTTGTAGTCCGCCGACAAGTCCGCAACCGCTGAAGATCCATGTTGCCGGCAAATGGTGAGGAAACTCGAAGTGTGAGATCCATCTTCGGTACGAAGGAGGAAAAACGAATGTTTCTGCACAAAGTACCCACGGTCCGCATGCCGAAGGCGGTAATCTACGTCGCAGCAATCTCACTGGGAACCTTCTATTTCTGGTTCACCAAACCGGCCCAAACGTCTACCAGTCGTACTTCCCGCCGCAGTACAGAAATCTAAGCTGTGTCCTTGGTTATCCAAACCCATCGGTGTCGGATTTACGCGGGTGGTGGAGGTGTTGCTCCAAGGTGGCCGCAGAGGCTTACAATTCATATTGGATCTGCGCATCACTCGCCGTGGCCAGGTCAATGTGGTGCACCGTGTGCGACCCTACGTCGATAACCCCAGACCGCTCGCTCAACGATTGGAACATGTCCCGATCCCAAGTCCGCACGCCTTGCCTTTTGCTTAGGTCCTTCCACTTTACCCCGGTCGTGTAGGTTTCGGTGAATACGGAGAACAGCGGTTTCAAACCGAGTCCGTCCAACATCTCTATCATCTTTTTCGTCGGGTCAGTTGCTTTCCGTTGCTCATATCGCTCTTTTGCCGCCACCCATCCGGGATTCCCTTCATCGCGCATTTTCTGCCATGCAGGCTTGCGCCCCGCGTTAGATTGCCCCTGCCCCCCTTTGGAGTTCGGATCGACCAACGGACTAAGGAAATTGCTGGCCAATTGCTGCGCATCCCCAGACTTGCCGATAGACTGGGGCACAAGTACCTCGTAGATTTGCCGAGCTACCTTCAGCAGTTCTTCGTCTGTCCCCGGCTCATCCGTCCTGCCGTTTAGACGTTGACGTTCACGCAGACGCTGCAGAAGCTCTCGCCGGCACTGTTCCCCGCTCCTATATAGTTGCTGTTCACCCTTCGGACCGCGCGTGTACAAGTTTTTCTGCCGCATGAGACTCAACCATTCGGTGTAGTACCGCACACCAGCGTTCGCGGCTTTATGCAGCTGCCAGATACCCGCCCGAATGTCTGGGTGTTTGCCTAACCGCAGCTTGACCTTTATGGATTTCGTCGCCATACCCTTCCCCCGCTTTACGTTTTTCTCCCAGTTGATCAGCGGGCCATTTCCTAGAACCGCTTGCTTGAGCACGTCGTCCGCCTGATAAATCTGGTATTCTCCCTTGTTAGAATATAATCCTGGAATACGTTGTCAGGCAACGAAGTCTGTTCCGAACCTTCCTCGTTTTCATCTGGGGGTTGTCGTGTAGTGAAAGGAATCGAGCCGCAACCTGAGGTTGCCTTGAAGTTCTCTGGAGGACCTGCGGCGCGTAGAACAGCTGAACGAAAAGCATCAAACGAAATGCCGTCACATCCCGCCAATAAAACATTTGGTTCCCGCGAAACATCCATTCATAGGAACCAAACGCCTCATTCTCCATGTTCAAACTCTGCGAGGTACCCATAGTGCAGTTCATTTGGGCGGAAGAGAGTGCCCCGAAATCCGGCCCGGCGTAAGGCCTCTCCGAGAAAGTTCGCGTCGATCCGTTCCTCCAAGGTCGGCCCCATATCCATTGGTTTCTTTCCCCATTCGAGCACGAGTAATTTGCCATCGGTTTTCAGTAACCGGCTAAAATCGCTTAGGGTTTGCCCCAGGTCATCCACCTCATGGAAAACAAAGGAGCAGAAAATCCTATCCAAGCTCGCGTCTGGAAGCGGAATCTGTTCTGCAACTGCCTTCCGGAGGCAGGAGCTTTCTGCGTTCCGGATTGTCGAGGCGTGCAGCGCGTTCAGGTCGGAATCGATGTGCCATCGTAGCCCCCTTCGACTGTGTGGCACGGTTCGCAAGTCACGCTTCAACTGTCTATGTAGTCATTGGGCCGAACACATTTGCGCTTCGGCCCAATCTCCCGTAGCCACGGCACCTCCCGGCGAAGGCTCACAACACGCCTGCCAACTGGCTTAGCAACTGACTTTTTGGCATGTAGCCCACGAGTTGCTTTACAGGTTTCCCGTTCTTAAACAGAATCATCGTAGGAATACTCATGATTCCAAACGCCCCGGCCGTTGCTGGATTTTCATCGACATTCAATTTGGCTACCACGAGCCGATCCGCCTGATCTTTCGCCAGGTCCTCCAGCACGGGCGCCATCATCCGGCACGGTCCGCACCATTCGGCCCAAAAATCCACCAACACCGGTTTTTCCCCTTGAATCACGCTCTGAAAGTTTTGGTCAGTCACTTTTACAGTAGCCATTCGGTTCATCCTCCCTATCGACTTTTCATCAGCAATTCGATGGCTTCCTGAATCACTTTCTCCGCATTACCGTCATTCTCAACTTCCTTACGAATGCACTGTTCCATGTTCTCGCCAATGACATACATAATGACACGATCAACGGCAGCCCGAATGGCAGATAACTGGGTAACCACGTCCTTGCACGACTTGCCTTCATCCATCATCTGCAAGACGCCTCGGACCTGCCCTTCAATCCGCCGCAAACGGTGCCTCATCGAATCCGTGTACTCCACCCGAACTCCTCCTATCCCCCCTCATAATACCCTCCGCCGTATAAATCCAACGCGGCTTATAAATCCAACGCGCTTATCGAGTTAACCCTTGCGGCGAGAATTCCACGCCATGATGCCGCCCGGTAGATTCCGTACGTCCTACGGAAACCGCGAATATGTTCCTGCCGGAATTCCCCCGGTTCGCGGACATCAACCAATTGTGCCGACGCCTTCTTGTCGCTAATAAGTGCCAGCAATCCCTCTCGTTGGATCGTCTTGTACCGTTCTGCGATTCATGGACAAATATCCACTCGTCGCTTCCTGCTTCGATGAGCCATGACTAGCGGCGTGTCACCGCCCCGCCAGAGGGCTCTCCACAGGCGTGAATTCCCGCGGAACTCGCGGTACTGAACTTCAAAAGATTCCGCGCCGCATTCACGTCACGGTCGTGGTGCGTGTTGCACGTTGGACACGTCCATTCGCGCACCGAAAGCGGCAACTCGCCCAACACATGCCCGCATACGGAGCATGTCTTACTGCTCGCGTAAAAGCGCGGCACGACCGTCAGCGTTGATCCATACCATGTGCACTTGTACGCGAGCATTCGGCGAAACTCGCCCCATCCGGTGTCCGAAATGGCGCGCGCCAGCTTCCGATTCCGATGCATCCCCTGCACATTCAGGTCTTCCACGACGATTTCTCGCTTGGTTTTCGCGAGCTCTGTCGTTACCTTGTGCAGAAAGTCGTAGCGGATGTTTCGGATCCTTCGGTGTAG
>NZ_AUMH01000043.1 GCF_000430585.1 Alicyclobacillus herbarius DSM 13609 | reverse complement strand
CGGCGCAGAAGCCAGCGACACCGATTATATTGGAGCTATCTGTCGAACCGGTCATGGTTTGAACTCCCGTACCCGACACTGCTGCATTCGAATGTCTGACGAGTCACGATCGCGAATCGTTCTGGGGAGCCCGATGCGGGAAATCCGCACGTCGGGTTCTGCTTGGGGCTGGCGGCACAAGGGAAACCGAGGCCGCCTTCTACCAACCACCCGACACTTGACCCGACATAACCCGACAGTTGAGACCCAATAACGCTACAAAAGCCCGATGATGTTGAACGGTTTGGAAACTGAACATCGATGTTGGTTTTAGGTCGGTGATCAACACGCTCATTTATGACCATTTCCCGAGTCCTCCCTGCGGCGACGTTTGCGAAACTTTTTGATGTACGGTTTTACGGCTTGAGGTGACCGTGGGGTGACGTATGTCCAACTCCGGCTGGTCGAATTTCCAGCCCTAGAGGCGTGTTTTTTCACTTTGTTTGTCCTGATGGGGAAATCGCAGTAGTGGCGTGGGTTTATCGGTTCTTCTTGGTTTAACTTAATTCGATTGTGTTAAACCCAGCCCTCTAGGATGGCCTGTCGCATGAATTCGCAGTTTTGGACACCGGGGGAGGACAGTTGTGAGGGGACAAATGCCCTATCGGCGCCCCTCTATATCGAACCTATTTTTGAAAATACCTCACCCATTCAGCCCTGCCCAGCCTTTGTAATCGCTCCTGTTTCCCACCACGAATAGAAGTGAAAGCTAAAAAGAATAAGCTGCAAATTTTGCGTCCGCTTGCTCGTTTAAACCGCTCGATGCTCAAACTTATAAGTATACCATCGTTTGACGATTCATGGACGGAGTTGTGCATATTATTCACAGGACATTATCCACAGGACATTATCCACAGGCTTGGGTGCACATTGCACTTGTAGTATAGTTTTGCACGTGGCAACAAAGTTGAATACTATATCTAGTGTTCGTGTTGACCACTATCCATAGGGCAGCTATAATTGGCCATGTCCGAAAGGAGGGAGAATTTACTTGCGGATGATGCACACATATATAGCGTATGCCCAGATTTAAAAGAAAGGGAAAACGCTATATATAGATCCGCGAACGTGAGTTCTGGGCATTCTTTTGATATAATTGATTAGAGCAAGGGAGGTGACAATTTCGATGACCAAATTAGAAGTCCTACGCAGGCTATCGGGCATGACGCAACGACAGGCCGCGCAGGCTGCGGGTGTACCCCTACCATCATGAGCCACATTTAACGGCGGACAAGGGAATGTTACCCCAAGCTGCGGCGAGCGCTGGCTGAACTCTATGGCGTGGACGAGCAGGTGCTGTTTGATGAGATGGGGATCGCCCGCGAGGTTGACCCTGAGGAATTGCGCCGTCTGGCTGGATAAAAAAAGACCCTCCAATTCGACATGGAGGGAAAACAACGTCAAACCACTCAAAACATGACAACTGAAAGGAGACAGATTACATGACGAATGTTGCACAACTCCATAAAGATGCACAACACCGTCGAACCAAGCGCGAGGCCGTATGGGACTATCTACGCTCTCACCAAGGTCAATGGATAGACGCCCATATCCTCACGCATCCCGCAATTGGTGGCAGCGAAGGACTGCGCCGTTTGCGGGAGATCCGCGCATCATTACCCCTTGATTGGCGAATTGAGAAGCGCCGCAAGCGGGGGCAGGACGGTTTCACGCATACGTGGCAGTACCGTCTTGTGCGCGTCCACACACCATAAATTTCACTCCTAGCATGCAACTAGGCGCATATGGTGAGTGTCTCTAAAAGACGCTCGCCATGTGCCTTTGTCCGGCACCATATAAGGTGTGTGCATGACCCTGCACAGGCCAAACCCATTGAACTTCATGCTGTGCAAAGGAGGTGCAGTGTTGCAAGTGATGCACCAATCAGCGTGGTATCACTGGTGATACCACCTTGGCTAATATCCTAAAACCGATTGTTTACTTTGTCAACAGGCAACTACTTCCCCATGACCCTCAGAAACTATAACAAACATTCAGCAACACTTATAGTCCAATAAATAGAAAGAGCAAGTGGGGTGCATCCTTTTGATTATATCAGCACGCGCTGATTTGAATTATGCAACCGAAAGGCAAAAAACCCTCATGGCATATGTTCAACGCGGTTTGTCTCTGATTCCGTTGCAACCACGGGGAAAAGAACCGCTGGTGTGTTGGACTTTGTTTCAACGCCAAGCCGCCCCATTCAAACAGGTTGAACTATGGGCAAAGCGGTGGACTAACTGCAATTGGGGGATTGTGACAGGTGCTGTAAGTGGTGTAGTGGTGCTGGATTTGGACAGTCCTGAGGCGGTACAAGAGGCCAAGCGTAGGGGGCTCCCCCGGGCCCCGCTGGTTTCGACAGGCAAAGGGTATCACGTCTACTTTGCGCACCCTGGCCACACCGTCCCCAATGTTGTCCGTGTGTTGCCGGGTGCCGACGTTCGCGGTGATGGTGGATATGTGGTGGCTCCCCCGAGTATTCATCCGTCAGGCCGCTTGTACCAGTGGGTGCGGAGACGGTCGATTTGGGAGAGCGAACTGCCGCCCTTCCCGCACTGGCTGCAAGAGTTGCTTGAGCTCCCGCAAGCGCTACAAGGGGAGATCGACAGACCACGCGATAAACGAATGTTGGAAATCGAACGGATCGCGCTAGGCGTGGAGGAAGGCGAGCGCAATAATGCCGCCGCCAGCATGGCAGGGTATCTGCTCAGGCATCTGCCGAGCGCGAGGGTTGCATTAGCGCTGTTAGAAGCGTGGAATCTGACGAACAAGCCGCCCTTGGTATGGGACGAGCTACACCGCACATTTGACAGCATAGCCCGCAGGGAAGCGAAAAGGGAGGCGAGCCTATGAACATGCCTGGATTAGCGGAGTTAGAGGCTGTACGTGAAGCTAGGCGAGTTCAAGCAGATTTTGAAACCGATGTTGAGCCTATGCAAATTCCATTCCCATCCGATACGGTTGACCCATTTCCTGTAGATGTGTTTCCTGACCCGCTCGCTCGCTTTGTGATAGAGGGGGCAGCCTCCCTGAACTGCCCGCGTGACTTTTTAGGGGTACCTATTACCCCACTGGTATGGATATACAGGATTGTGGTCGATGGTGATCCAGTGGCCACTGCAACTACGATGAGGGGAGCATTACAATCCTTAGAGGATCTTGTGCGTCGAACAAAGCGTAGACCCGGCCATACCGTGGTGGTGGAGCTACAGGACAACGAGGGTAAGCAGTTGCGGGTATGCTACCTGCCGCCATGGCCCAAGGAGATGGTCTGACTACAGGTTAGATCACGGCTGCGCAACATTGCGCGTCCGTGATGTGGATACTATCCACCTAGCGCAGTGATGAAAGGCCGCCGGTGCCTGGACGCCGCAGCTTGCCCAGAGCGTCAAAGCGGATGCCATCGCGGCTGTCAAGAGCCAGGGCGCTGCTCTAGTTCAGCTCGGACAACAGGTGAAAGTGGACGTAGAACCGCTCATCGACTCACTCATCGAGTCGGCCGTTGCCGCGCACCACATTGACGCACCCGCCGCGCAGAACAGCGCAAAGTCGAGCGCGAGCGGCCAGCAGCAGTCGGCGTAACCCATCGACAGGTTTACTATCCGCCCGTCTCCTTGGCGGGCGGATTCAACATCTGACATCGGGGGGTTGGGGAACATGACAACCATCGTAGGACATCTAGATCCCGGTGAAGCTTGCGTAAATCTGGGTGAGGCAGCATACGGGCGGTTTGCCATCAACAAGACCAGCTCAACCTACAGCGTTTACTCGGATGCTCAAACCTTGCATGGCCTCGGAAGAACAGCGCAGCGTATCGCGTTCTTGCACACCAGCTATCCGACGTATGGGTATGTGGATGCGTCGTGCCTGGAGGATGCTTACAAATTTAACTTTTCAACACGAAAAGATATCGCGTACTATGGTTCCAATGGACCGGTCTATATTCCGACCTATGTCGTGAAGGCAAACAAAAAACTAAGCACCTATGTGGCTGCTTTTTCCTCGGAACCCATGTACTCTGTACCCGAGGGGACGCTGCTGGCCGTGAACACAATGGATGTGTACGACAGCAGCACCAAACGCAAGTGCCAGGTATACGCCATCAAACGCCCATCGGATAGCGACTGGATCACAAAATGGGGCGGTGTAGACGAGGCATGGACCGTAGACACCGGTATCAATCTTGGATCAAGCCCAAGCACATGGGGAATTAAATTGAACCGCTAATCTTTTTGTCCCATTCCTCCGTGGAATGGAACTTTTTTCTTTTTTACGCCCGAGGTATCATGGTGCCATCAAAATACACAGGAGGGCGCATGATGCGGGGTAAAGTGTGGGCAGGCATTGGCGCGGCAGTTATTGTGGCGGCGGGTATTGGATATGCGGTCCTGCCTCATTCCGCGGCCGATACTGCTTCGGCGGCGACCAAGAAAGCCTCACATACGTTGATGCATAGTGCGATTGACAGTGGCTACGAAAAAGCGGTCAAGCAAATGGGGGAGAAACGGGCGGCCGAACTACACCAGATGCTGACGCGGGATACGATTGTCATGGACCGGGCTGCCTACAGCGAAGGCTCGGGACCAAACCTTGCTGCAGAAAAGGTCATGCAAGCGGACTATAAGCGCTTGCTCAAGATGTTCCCGGCGCAAATCAGACAGATTAATGAGATGCCGCAACTGGTTACAAGGATGGAACCGGACAGCATGGGGCCTGGATATGCCTATGGTAACGGACAGGTGGACTATCTCACGAGTGCCATTTCACTCATCTACCAAGCCTACCAGTCATCCATATTCTTTACGCAGTGGCACCCCGTGGGTACGAAAGCAACCGCCATGCAGACGTTACCAGAGCCTGAGTGTGCGGACCGGTTCGCTCTCGTGAACCGTCTCTTGTTCGGCGGTGAAGGTAAGTGAGCAGACACCACCATCACCACAGCCACTGGCCGCGGTAGATGCAGGCCATCGCGGCGTTGACCCTTGCGGGGATATGGATTGCAGCCGTTATAACTCTGATATTCTGATCTTAGCCCTCACCCCAATCCTCACCGGTTGGGTTTCTTACTTTCCTGGATGTTTCGCAGATTGCTTGCACCCCGGTCAATCGGCCGGGGTGTTCACCCCGTATTGACAGGCCAATCCATCTTCCTCCCGCACGAACCACACAGCCTTTCCATCGTCACTTTCCACTTGCAGGCCAAGCTGCTTGCAAAACGCAACGATGGCCTGCTCTCGCGATTTGGCACGTACCTTGACCAAGTTGGGCAGCGTACGCTCGGCAGGGACGGCGTCTTGATAGAACTGAAGGAAACTGTATACGGTCATGATGTCGGATCCCCGCACACTCCCTTGTAGCCACAGTTCCGGCACCACGGGCAACATCCGCGCGTTTCCTGCATTTCAAAGCCACAAACGGGACAGATCGGAGTTTGTTCTGTGTCATCTTCGCGCATCATCGTTCTCCTCCAATGGCCATAGTTCCTCCACCGTTGTCCCTAATATTCGCGCAATCTTCTGTCCGATAATGACATCGGGAAGTCGTTTCCCGTTCACATAGAGACTAAACGTACTCGATGTAACCCCGACAGTTTTCGATATGTGCGCCTGTTTTAATCCGCTTTCCAATATGCGCCGTTTCAGCCGCGTTCGATACACATTCTCATCTCCAAAAAAAATTATACCGCATTCGCGAAACATCTAATTCGCAGTTGCATATGATGTACCATCCTAACACAAAGGAGATGTCGATTGTGGGCGAACAGTATCGGGATGAGAATCGTGTGGTCATGCGGTATGAACTTTCGGGGCGCTATAGCTATGAAACAGTACAGGAGCCGGAGTTGGAATTCATTCGCTCAATTGGCCAAGAGAACGTGGATCCGTGGTTGGAACATGTCTTCCAATGCGTGACTCCTTATACGACGGTGCGCCTGATCTTGGAGGTGTATGGTTGATGCACTCAAAGGAAACGGTCTGGTATCTCTGTCGTCGATACGTGAGGGATGGGCGGGTATTTGAGCGGTACTACAAGCGCGAACTTCTGACCACGGATAGCTATCGTAATCTGGATAGTCTGTACTGGTCAGCGGAGCGTCCGGTAACGCGCCGGACGTGGAGAAAGGCACAACGCGAAGGGTATAAGTGCGACACGTACACCATCTACCTGCCACCCATCGAATTGATTCAATTTCCGGAGGAAGGGAGACGGAATGGAACTAGGGAAGGCAGCACTGAGCCGCGAGCTATCCGAGGTAGCGGCCAAGTTGTTGGACTACTGCGCCATCGATTGCACCGATCCCTGGGCCTGTAACACTTGCCCAGTATGGCACGCTCGGGTCAAGTTGGAGCAATTGGGCGTCGGGGTGTATCTACCTGAGACAATGGCGACCATGGAGCCGGAGGAGTTGCAGGCAGCAGAGGAACCCGAGCCTTCCCGAGTCCTACGAGTCATCCGTGGCGGCCGAAGGTAGCGATAGATACGCTGATATAGTGACTAGGGACGAGTAGCCTGAATGTGTTGCACCTACCGGTACATCGTCTCAACGCACTACCGTAAGTTGCAATACATCAAACATCCCACTCGAAGTCCTCGTATGCCAACGTGAACCGTCCGCACATGGTACGTCACCTCTTAACTCGCCCACATACAGTCTTCTGGATCCTTGTTGGGAAGGAAACCCTTGAAGCTAACGATTCTCAGGTTGTGCCCCTCTGTCCGCTCCAGGTACTGGACGCGACAGCATAGCACAGGTTCAATCCGCTGGTAGTCCTTGTCCTTTAGCGTGTGTAGGTCTTTGGCTATCGCCAGGAATGCCGCCTTTTCCTCCGGTCGAAAACCGAATTCGACCACCGCAATGGGCTTGTTCCGCATAGTGGGGAAGTGAGCCCCGACGATGAGTCCGAACTGCGGATACATCCGATACCCCAAAATCACCGTATCAATGGTCTTCCAGTTCTTCACCTTGAGCCAGTCTGGAGACCGTGAACCGAATACGTATCGTGAATCTGCGCGTTTCGCTACAATGCCTTCCCAGTTCCGTTCCTCAGTCTGCTTTTTCAATGCAATCCCTGCACCACGAACAAACATGGTCGGCGTAATCACGTTGGTGGGTTCCACAATGTCGGCCAGCCGCTTCTTTCGTTCCATCAACGGTTCTCGCGTGTGCTCGCGGTCGTTCG
Source organism: Alicyclobacillus herbarius DSM 13609 (assembly GCF_000430585.1). Classification (GTDB taxonomy): domain Bacteria; phylum Bacillota; class Bacilli; order Alicyclobacillales; family Alicyclobacillaceae; genus Alicyclobacillus_G; species Alicyclobacillus_G herbarius. Next base: position 1,147 of record NZ_AUMH01000043.1, on the reverse strand, counting down.
AGTAAATGATGTCGAAGACTACGAAAGTGGCCGGGTGCGATTTAGCCGCGTGAAGTATCTTTCGTTCGTCCCGAATCCTGCCACGGTAGGCAAAGTCGTCAAATACACTCCGCCCGTTTCGCAGGCATACACCCTCACAATCCAGGATGGCCGATTCCGCACGAATGTAACGGACTGCCTCCTGCAGCTCAGGAAACCTCCGTGTCACGTTGGTGCCATGGCGGGTATACGCTTCGACGCGGTCTCCCTGCTTGTGAATGAGCAGACGCCAGCCGTCCCATTTTGGCTCGAAAATCCAATCTGGGTCATCGAAAGCATCCGGTCGCATCGTGGCCAGCATGGGAGAGATGGCTGTAAAGAGCACGATCATCACCTATTTCCATTGTTCCATTCGACTTCGGTCCTGGAAATAGGAGGTTGCTGGAACCGCATTGATTTGAGATGGTACACGAATATAATACAGAACAAACGTTCGTATTAACACTAGAGGTTGTTACCAGTGAATTCAGGTGATCCTGTTGCTATTTTGGCTCGTCACGGAATGTCCTTTGCCGTGGGAATACGTGCATTAATGGAGTTGGGCGCGATACTATTACCGCCTAACGTTGCGGCCGGGGACGGCAATCTGCGCCGTCAGGTGGAGGGCGTCAGGCGTTCTCAGTATTCACTGCGTGTTACAAGAGGCTGGTAAAATGGACGGACGCGAAAACCTTATTGAACTCCGTCTGCTTTCTCAAAGATACGCTCCTCCCGTATCCGACGCAACCAGGAGACGGCCAACACCACTGATGGATATCCGATGGTCAGCACAAGTCCGGCCCAACCGACCCATTTGATCACTCGATACAGCTGGACGATGTTCGGCGGTAGCATGGCGATGGTAAACATGATTGGCAGCAGGGCAAACGAGAGAAACGAATGATCCTCAAACCGCAGCACGTCCTTGATGGCCAAAGCCGAGATGAAGTACATCGAGTAGAGACTGGAAAAAACGGCCGTCACCCAGATGGTCAGAAAGAACACATCCAGGCGTTCCAGCACCTCGCCAGGGATCGAGGCGATCTTTGCCAGCTCGAGGGTCGGCCACATCATATTGCGTATCTCCATAGACCCGAAGACAGCTAGCGGGGCGACCACCGTCAACATG
>NZ_AUMH01000042.1 GCF_000430585.1 Alicyclobacillus herbarius DSM 13609 | reverse complement strand
TCCGCCTTGGTCACCAAGAACCCTCCCACATTCGATTCTGGGGGAATCATCTCGCACAAGGCAGGTTGGCGCTAGGTGTGGACTATTTGACGCTCGCGTTCTGACTGGCGAAACTGTGGTTTTGTGTCGAGATTCCGGTAAGGCATGTACGGAGGGATAACCACATTCTCCTTCGATGGTATCTCCAGTTCACGCCCTACGTCTGCACGGTATGGAGGAGTCATTTTATTTGCCCATTGAAGTTCTTCTACTGTTATTCCATGCTTTTCGGCCACCGACTCCAATGTGTCTCCTTGGGCCATCTTATACTTCTTCCGAACCGGTTCAACCCTGCAGGCAGACTGTTTGAATATCGGTTGTTTGGATACAGGATCCACAAAATCAACCGTTAGGTCATTTGCAGACTGGTTTTGAGTCCAACTCCCAAAATGAAATGGCACAAACACTAAACCAGGCCGCACTGTATCAACCACCCTGGCAGGCACTTCAATACTTCCGCGTGCGGTAACCACTCGAACCATTTCTCCAGGAAGGATAGACAACTTTTCAGCATCCTGCATGTGTATTTCCACATACCCCTGTGGTGCAGCCATATGCAGGTTGGGCGAACGCCCCGTCTTTGTTCTAGTATGCCAGTGCCATACTATGCGCCCAGTGGTCAGCCAAAGCGGAAATTCGGGTGTCGGTCGTTCGGCAGGGGGATAGTACGTCAGTCCATAAAGTATAGCCCTGCCATTGGCTCCGATACGTTCGAATTCCTCTTTGGTGCGCTCTCTACCCGTATTTGGGTCCTTGCCGAACGATTGAGCATCATCCACGTGAGTGTGGAAGACCAAATCCTCATATAAGCGGGGAGTCCCGTCCGGCCTTTGTTTGTTCGCAGGCCACTGTATGCCGTTTTTCTCTTTAATTTTCTCATACGTCATTTCGGTCATGTCACTCGGGCGCCCTCGTGAGACACGTTTCCACTCCTCAAAGCATTCTCTTGGAGTTGTATATTGGATGAGAGGATTTCCGTCCTTGTCCGTAAATCCCATTCGCTTGGCATAGTCCAGAAGTATATAGAAGTCCGCTTTGACTCCATTCGGAGGTGGAACGGCAATCTCACACAAATTCAGCATTCGATCCGCATTCTCCATCAACCCCTCCTTTTCTCCCCACATGGCTGTTGGCAGAACAATGTCCGCTACTTCGGTTGTTTCTGTCAAAAATGCGTCTTGAACCACAACAAACGTCTTTTCCAATGCTTTCCGGGCACGCCATCTGTTTGGCAGCGATGCCAACGGGTTTGTATGTATATTCCAGAAGAGCCCCAGTTTTCCCGTTTCCATCAGATAGATCATGTGTTCAATATCTTTTTCGGGCCCAATCTCCAAATGAGACGGTTCTACATTCCAAAGTTCAGCCATTTCTTGGATATGTTTCGGGTTTGAGGGGTTGCGGTTTGCGGGGTAAGATCCCACCCCGCCAACCGTACGGTTGGTGGAGGAACTGGGTTGTCCAGCCATATGCAAAGGGCCGCAGCCTGGCCGACCAATCAGTCCTCGGACCAAATGAAGGTTATTGATTGCAATGCACGTCGATGTCGCATCCGCACTCTGAAACGCTCCCTGAAGCGTTGTGGAAACCAGCGAAGGGGTTTTCCCGAGCTGTTCTGCCGCTCTCATAATTTGTCCCCTTGGTAGTCCAGTCACCTCCGCCGTCACGTCCAAATTCCATGGCTCCACGGATTTTGCCATTTCGTCAAACCCAACCGTATGGTTTGCTATAAACGTTTTATCGATCCAACCGTTTTGCAGAATGAGATGCAGAATGCCGTTTAATAGTGCAAGATTGGATCCGGGGATAAGTTGGAGATGAAGGTCGGCTGCATCGGCTGTCAATGTCTTTCGTGGATCGACCACAATAATAAAAGGCTTTTCCCCCCGACGTTTACGGGACATGATACGTTCAAACAAAACCGTGCCTGTTTCAGCAATATTATGGCCAAACAACATGATTGTATCTGTCACATCCAGGTCCTCGAACCCTGCCGGTGAACCGTCAACCCCAAAGGATTCCAACAAAGCCCACTGAGTCGTGGCAGTACAAAGCCGGGTATTGGCGTCGAGCAAGTGGGAGCGCAAGCCGGCTCGGCCGATCTTCGCGATCGTATAATAGTCCTCGAGAACTCCCTGCCCGGTGGAGTAAATCGCGATCCCATCAGGACCAAGCGTGCTCAACACCTCTTTGCTCTTTTGCACAAACAAATCCATGGCAGTATCCCACGTTGTCGGCACCAGCTTCCCCGAAGCATTGCGAACAAGCGGTGTCAGAAGGCGATCCGGACTGTTATTCGCATACCACTGATTTTCGCCTTTTGGCCCGAGTCGACCCCGATTCACAGGATGTTTACCGTTTCCTTTGATTCCGACAATTTTATTGTCCTTTACGGCAATAAAGCATCCACATCCGACAGAGCAAATGTTGCAAGTACTGTATACCCATCGGTCAACCTCGCCTTGTGAGTACACGTTTATGTCGATCCGTTCATTCTTCCACACCATTTATGCCCTCCGTATCTGTGCCCGTCGGCGATATGCGATAGGAACGATGTACTTTGTGTCCATGTCTCCGTACATCTTTTCGATGATAGGTGCCATTTGCTCTAACTCGCGAAATATCTGTATAAATGTCTGTTCCACATCTTTAAGTTGCTGTATGGTATTTGCATGCATCCATTTGGATGCCCTGATCCACGCACGTACAGTAGATTGGGCTGCTTCATCATCACGGTAAACGATTGAGATGAAGTTGCGGAATTGGTTTAAGTCCATTGGTACTTTGCTTGCCACCTGGATAGCCTGAGCAAGGATTCGCTCCTGTTCTTCCAACACGGCACGAAGCCGAATTTCCAAGGGATTGTGGTTCATTGGCTCTTGTTCAAGGAACCCCTTGACAAGGGTATTAACACGATTCAGCGCAGTGGGAAGTTCCTCTATTTTCCTCACCTCTTATTGGTTTCAGTGACAATTATGGCCAGCCGTTGATATGCATATGCAGGCTGCGCGGTGGGCCAAGTCGTCAAAAACACTCCGCCCGTCGCGCAGGCGTCCCCGCAATCCAGGATTGACTCATCGAAGGATATTTCCATGCTCAGGCTGGTCAAGGCGCACCGCGATAGTGGAAATGATTAGGGGATACCATAAACAGCATACAGCTTATCCCCTCCACCACCCGCATTCGAGCAGTTCTATCGCCGTATCCCTCACCCTATAAACCTGGCTTTTCTCCAGTTTCACGATGCTACACACGGACTCCCACGATACCCGATCTCTGTATATTAGCCGCAGGATTTCCTGGTGCTTCTCGCTCAATTCCGCCACCCGGCTCTCAATATCGGACAATGCCATGTCCACCTCAGCTAACCGCAGACGCGTCTCTTCCAGTTGTGTGTCCCGCTCTCTCCGTTCCAACTGTTTCACCACGGTAGTGCTCACACTGTCGCTCACGCCACTCCCGCGTGGCATACCGTCGAGTACAGGGCTACGGTAGACCGCGTATCGATCGAGCATGCGTAGATATTCCTCGAGTCTCACGACAGTGGCCTGCAGTCGGTGCTTCTCGTGTTCAAGGCGAGCCCAGTTCTTGAGTCGCCCATCGTACACGCGGCGACCGCAGATATCCGCAGTACCAGTCGGGGTAACGCCACAGCATCTTGATGCGAATGTATCCACCCCGCTTACCACCTTCGCAGTAGTAAACTTGCCTGGTTGCCGTAGTTTCCTGGTTCATCATAATTTGAACCTATCGCCCATTGTAGTAAGGTTTGGGTAACTCTGCTTCCTTGGCCCCTTACCACGGGGCCCGTTCTGTCTTGGAAACATTTTTGCAATGACTCATCCTCATGTGCGTGATACGCTGATCTGGCCGGGTTTGTACCCGGGTCCTAACTGTGTTTCACCCTTAACCCCTTTCTGCCCCGATGTAGGGGCGTCTTTTTTTCTCACGCCGTCTGATGGATTAGCTCGTTCACTACGGCCAGATAGTCTACTGCCACGCCTCTACTGCTCCGTATGCTGTAGCACTGCACCTCCAAGTCCTCACGCGGGATGCTGGCCTTTCCTCCTGCTTTCCACCTGTCCCACGCGTTCAGGATGACCTTCCCTGGCACATACAATCGCTCGTCGTCCCTTGCAAACTCCACGATGGCGAATACGACGGCACCTTGATCCAGACACGCCCGCATATGCTCGATTTGGTGTTCGTGGAAGTTCGCGAGCGGAAAACCGTCGCATCTCGCGCGTGCTCTTAGCCTCAAACTGCAAACTGTGACCCTGGTAGACGCCTTCGTTATCGACTGTACAATTCGCCTCCAGGTAAGCCGACAGAATGCGCGTGCCCTTCGTCCGCACGATGGCCACGGGTGTCGGCCTTTTCGTGACCACCGCCCAGCCGCGTGCCCGGTAGACTTCGTTGGTCTGGTTGATGAGCGATTCGAGCGCCGCACCCCGGTTGCCGTAGATTGTCGCACTCGCTGCTCCATCGCCTCCGTTTAGTCCAGTTTCACTTGTACGACCTCATGATGACTACCCTCATCCAGAGCAGGTGACCGGAAGGTGGATACCCATTGGATCCGACGACCAGATATGCGGTGACTTTTCTCATACTGTTCGCCCGTTTAATACTGGGCCCACCCATACGAGTCCCTATCTTCACAACGTTCACGATCATTGCGCTCCTGTATCCAACCCCTTAGGTATCTCGGAGGGTCATAAGTCGCATTCTCTTTCTGCTCATGTTCTTGCTCACCACAGAGAACTCGTGAGGTGTTATATCATTCGCCGGTGCAGAGGATGGCTGCCGCATTCCCACGGGCGTCCTTGATGTCGTCTAGCGCTCTGCTCATCCCCACACGCTCCTTGCTTTCTCCGGCACCGGCACTGTCATGCCGCTCTCCACGTCCACCTCCACCTGGATTGTCTTGTCCGCTGCCACGACCGAAAGCGTCGGTGAAACGGGAGATCCACGCGCTTTCCGTAGAGGAGTGCCGACGCTTCTTGGACGCTGCGGTTTATGACCGATACTTTCCCCTTTTTGCTCTGCTGTTAGATACAGGATTGCGGCCGAGTGAGGCACTAGGGCTGCAGTGGTCTGACGTGGACCTGAAAAAGGGCTTGATTCACGTACGACACTCACTGGAGAAGACATCTGACGGATGGCGCCTCAAGGAACCAACGACGAAGGCCAGTCGGCGTACCATCCCGCTCACCCACAATGTCTCTGAGATCTTGCGGGAACACAGGAAGACGCAGCTGGAGGAACGATTGAAGCATGGGAACCCAGACATGGAATGGGGGATATGGTGTTCATCACAGTGAAGGGAAAACCAGTTAACCTGCACAATCTCAGGAGTCGTCACTTTAACCCACTCCTGAAAGCCGCAGGATTGCCCTCAGCCATCGTTTTATACGACCTACGGCATACATGCGCCACCCTGCTGCTGTTGGCCGGCGAGAACCCGAAAATCGTGTCTGAGCGATTGGGTCATTCAAGCATCCACGCTCGACGTGTACAGCCACGTCCTGCCTACCATGCAACAGAGCGCCGCCGCGAAATTAGATTCACTGTTATTCGGGGATTAGTGATCGATATGTACACCAAAACGTACACCATTTCGCAAGACAGGCCACTCTTGCGAGTGGCCTGTTCCTCAAAATCCCCGTCATATCAAGGTTTTTCATGGTGGGCGGTAACGGGCTCGAACCGCTGACCCCCTGCTTGTAAGGCAGCCCCGAAGCGTCTTGCACCGAATGCCAACCAGTTCCGATGAGTGCCATTTTCCGCGCCATGACAGGCATTTTGGGCTTTCGGTTCTGAATCGGATTTCCATCCGCTGACCAGTATTGCGGCTGAGTTCGCACACAAACCGCACACAGGGACGCTCGTACATCTGCTTATTTATCGGGAAAGGCGGCGTTGCAACTTCAAAGAATTGACACTCACTTCATCAGCAATGGTTTTTTATTGTTTGCCCCGGCCAGGTCTGATATAGAAGAGTTGTGGGCATTGGAGGAAGATGCATGATGTGCGAGGCGTTGCGGCAAAGAGAAATGTCATTACGCCGACATCTGTGGGTGTGATGACGAAGAAGCGCCGATCTTCCATGTGTGCGGCTTTGAGATGAGGGAAACGCGCGGGTGCTGCCCGTGGTGCCGAAACTGCGGGTACAAAGGAGTATGCGGGGATCCGACATCATGAGCAGGAATCGGACCGATGTCACGAAAGTTAGACTATTTAGTCCCACACTCGATACAAAAACCACTCCTTCCCAACTTCCTCGATGTCATAAAATCCGCCATCGTCCGCAATCAGCCTGAATACATGATGCTCCGGCTCTCCCTCCCACCATTGCCCCGATTCGCACCAGTAGTCGTAGATCTCCATCACGCGCAGACGACGCCCAGGGTTCACAAAAGCTACGGGATGCCCCCTTCCTATCTTTTCGCACCTGTATTTTCCGCTGAACCAACCGGGACATATGGACACAACTCCCAGTGCGCATACGAACGTTTGTTCTGTATTATATTCCGTGTGGGCATACTTGCAACTGAGGTGACATGCCATGTGCGGACGGTTCACGCAGACATTCGAGGATTGGTCAGAGGTACTTGAGTATTTCGGTATCACGGACAATGGATTCCGGATCCCGCCACGGTACAACATCGCACCAGCCCAGGATGTTGTTGCGATTATTTCGGATGGACATGAACGTCGTATCGGGATGTTGCGCTGGAGGCTGATTCCGACCTGGCTGAAGACCGCGAACACGCGATTCAAGACATTCAACGCGCGCACGAGACCCTGTTGGCCAAGCCTACATTCAAGCGCTTGGTGAGTCGTAAGCGATGCCTGATTCCCGCAGACGGCTTCTTTGAGTGGCAAGCGGAACACGAAACGTCCATATCGGATTCGGCTGAAGAAACGCGAGGTATTCGCGTTCGCTGGTCTGTACGATACGTGGAGAGGACCGAACGGAGAGACCATCAGTAGCTGCACCATCATCACATGCGAGCCAAACTGGTTCATGGCCAACATCCACGACCGCATGCCTGTGATTCTCAGCCGCGAAGCCGAGGATATCTGGCTGGATCGCGGTAGACGGATCCCGACATCGTCACGTCCGTGCTCCGACCGACCGATGAGGAGATGTATGCGTACCCAGTTAATCCGATGATCGGCAACGTTCGGAATGATGGGCCGGAGTGCATCGAAAAGTATGTATGATGAACCGATATAATGATGGCGTTTAGAAAGTCCATCCTTCCCTTCGAATCAATTCAATAGTATTTATATATTTTATCCCCAAATCTACACAGACATTTGGTATTTTTATTTTTGTCTGATTAGGGCCAACCAACGCCTCTTGAGTGACCACAATGCCGTTTTTGGCTTTTGCCAAAGCAATCACATATGGATCGGCCCAGATTCCGTCATGTACTGTCTTTGGAAGGAATCTATCTCTATATGTATTCACAATGTCAGATACGACCTCTTCTATATGTTCATCTGTCTCGACGAATATGTGCTCTCTCTCCTTCACCCAAGTGAAAAGATCGTCGCCTCCCCTTTGTAATTCAGATAACACTTGCGTCGGAGCAATAACCATTTCCTTGCGAATGAGAGAATCAATCTTCTCCCAAAAAGAACTGAATACATCCGGAGGATAAGCGGTTCTCCATGAATTAATGAAGACGTTTGTATCAAAGCAATACAAAACTTACGCGCCTCCCCATGTTAATGGCCGACCAATTCATTCTCGATCTTACCTAAGTGAGTAAGCTTTATCCCTCCTAAATACGTAGACACATCGTATAGTCCGATAACATTGTTTTGATATGCACTAAGTACAAGCCCTGTATATGTCCTCCCGTTCATCCTAACAATTTTCTTCTCATATGGCATATAACCGCCTTTTTTACCTCTCTCGCGCTGTCTAGAATACTCTGTTTCGTACAGTCGTCTTTTTTCTTCGTAAAATTCCCGGCTTGTTCGCCCAAGTACTAACAATCGACGTAGAATCACTTCCTGGCTCACCTTGAATCGATTTGCCAATCGATTCAATTCCCAATCCGCCCAAATCAGACTCTTCCTTTTCTCCTTGACCAATTCTTCGTCAAGCAAAGCATACCGCGGAACCAATACCTCTCCTGCGACATTATTACAAAATATTTCAACTCTATCATGTCTATTGGAGGTTCTCCTTAGATCACAAATACCTCCATTACGAAGTGCAACATGTGTCAATTCATGAAATAAAGTAAATATTCTTCCTCTTATGGAATCCTTAATGTTTATTGTTATTACGGGCAAGACAGGTTCCGTGATCGAAAATCCGCGCATCTGCTCTATTGGGACCCTAGTCGCATGGAAAACGAGAACTCCCATTCTTTCAATAGCCGCTATCCATTTGTTCAACGCCTCGTTATCTGTACCCCAAGAAAGTTGGTCGTCAATCCCGATTCCAATCAAAGCGCGAATCCTAGCTGCAACGGTCTCCGGCGATTCATGCAAATGCGCCTTGATTGGATATTCTTGACTTTTCTCTTGGAGTCCCTCCATCAATTCAAGGGCAGTTTCCCGACGTTCAAACGCTTGGCGTATTTCATACAGCAGCTCAGGAGACGAGTCTCCATCCTCACCATACGGTACTCTAAAATCAGGAATAGTCGGCGGATTCGAAGGTTGTTCTTTCAAGTAAAACATGGCCGTGGGCCTATGATACAAGTGACCTATATGTTCTAATTGTTTAAACGTCGGTTTGTCTTCTCCGCTCTCCCACTTTTTCAATTTTTCTACAGAAATACCAAGTTTCCGTGCGGCCTCGTCCACAGAAAATCCAGAAGCTCCTCGTGCCCAAACCAACATTTGAGGGTTAACATTGGCCTTCGCTCGACTCATACACATAACCCTCCCTTACACAATACAGACGCAGGAGCTCATATATATTGTTTTACCACAAGAAGTATCCATCCATGCAATAGGCGACTAAGCTGTATCGACGATGTGAGGCGGTCTATACTTGCCCCAGAGTCAACCCAGACAGAAGGGATGGGTTAAGATGAAGTAGAGGTGTTTGTGATGCCGGGACGTAAGTGGACAGTGGACGAAAAGATGAACATCGTGCTCGAGGGCATGATGCCCGGTGCGAACATCAGCGAGGTTTGTCGGCGGCATGGCGTGGCCCAGAGTCTGTATTACAGGTGGCGTGAAGCATTCCTGGCTGGTGGACGGGCTGGACTTCAGTCCGGACCCTCTACGAGGGAGCAGGAGCTGGAGAAGGAGTTGCAGGAGGCTCGGGCTAAGATCGGTGAACTTACGATGCAGGTGGATGTGTTA
>NZ_AUMH01000041.1 GCF_000430585.1 Alicyclobacillus herbarius DSM 13609 | reverse complement strand
ATCATCGCCAACAACAGCGCCTGTTCACTGCGCTGATAGCGGGCGAACAGCTCTGTGGAGAACTTCCCGTTACGCAGCCGTGGCACCCGCAACACCAGAGTACCCACACGGGTCGTGATAGCGTGGGGACGGGTCCCATTCCGGTACCCCTGACGGTCCTCAGACCGTTCGTAGGGCTCTGCATTCAACTGCTCCGTGGCCTGGGCCTGAAGGACCTGGTTCAGCACCTGCTCCAACAGCCCGGCCACCCCCTGATCCTCAGAAAATAGGCCTTTTAAAACTTCATCGGACAGGGTAATGTTGTATTGTGCCATCTCGCATACCTCCCAGTAGATTGGTGCTGGACACACTCATTCTACCAGAGAGGGGCGGGATGGCACCTTTGCATTATGTCACCCAGCCGGCCGGCTGATTTTACACCAATTATATGGACTCAACTTGATGCGCTTGATGCCTGCTGCACGATGATCAACTGATTCAGCGTTGGCTTGCACGAACCAAAGAAGTTGCCGATCCAAAGCGGATTATTTTGGCTTTGGTTCTCGCCTGTAGCCTAAACGCCTATTTGAAAGCGCGACTGCGTACTACCGAAACTCATACTACGAAGTCTTCCGAAGAGATTCAAGCAAATGAAATCGCCTGTTGGACGTCATCGAAGAGTTGGAAAGCAAGAAACGGAAAGGCCCAACACAGGAACACTTTCCGCTGGAAGGCAAGTGCGTGCTGGTCGTCGGCGACGAATCACACGCAGCGGAATACCGAACGATCGTGGAGGCACAAGGGGCCGAGTTTGACTTTCTTCCAGGGTTTAAAAAAGATCGTTCCACCGCGTCCAAACTTGCTGCGGCCGATGGCATTGTGTTCATAACCGCTTATGCGAGCCACATCAAATTTCACGCCTTAAAGGCGACGGAGAAGTGCTCCGTGCTGGTGTCGCAGGCGGGCCTTGGTGCGTTTTCGAAGGGCATAGAAGAACTAGGAAGGAAGTTTATGCAGGAGGAGACGAAAATGCTAATGGCCAAGTAGTACACCTGGTATAATAGATTCGACCCATCAAAAGATGGCTGGCGTACTTGTCGTCGGTCGACACCCCCTCGGCAGTATCGTGGGGCGATGCGGTGTCTCCTTGTCGGAGGACCGAGGGGGTGGGAGTTGGTGCGGTGGTTCCGTATTCGGTTGTTTCTCGTACCGACCGGGCACGTGATGTTTCCCTGGTTCGTGAACGTCGAGATCACCATAAAACGGCGATAACCGGTCCCGACCGACCGGCTATCTTGTAGAACCAATTGCTTATCAACTCCGACAGAGCGCCACATCGTCCGTCGGAACCCTGCCAGTGAGCGCTGGCGGGGTTTCTTTTGTTATCCCCAGTATACCCGAATCGTTAGAGTTATACCACACCGACAGCCACTCCGCGTAAAAGTTGGCCACCTTCGGAGTGACTGTCCTCTGCACTCAATCGGCCCGAGCGTTTGGTGCTGCAGGCCCCGCCCTACTGCCCGTCGGGATACCCTGGCGGGCAGTATTACATTTTGCGTTGCTTTCAGTTACAAGAAGCGATGGTCGAAGCCGCACGCGCAGCCGCCCGAACTAAGACTACGTATCTTTCCGTAAAATACCACCGAATAGCCGCCCGCCGAGGGTCGAAACGTGCTGCTGTCGCCGTTGCACACTACATGCTCATCATCGTGTACCATCTGTTACGTACGAAATCGGAGTGCCGAGATTTGGGCTTCAACTATCAAGAACTGAAGAACCGAGACGCAGTAATCCGGCGCCATAAACGACGGCTAGAACAACTGGGGTTAAAAGCGACCATCGAAGAAGCATCGTAAATGAATTCCATATAATTTCTTACCTCCTGATGAAAGGATAATGCGAACAATTTTTTCTCATTTTCACGGTAGTAGACCCTATGTAGTCTTTTTATCATATTCTTATTTTTGATGATACTTGACATGTATGTGTATATTGTACTACAATTTTATATATAAACAATATTTTATTTAGGAGTTGATAACCGTGAAGAGAAGCAGTTTGGTCAGATTTGGTTTGCCGGTCGTTGTAGCGGGAAGCATGTTTGCGTTTTCAAGTATACCTGCCTTGGCTGCCACAAAATACTCCTTCGACATTACAGTCCCGGCTGGAGGCTATGTCACCTATAGCAACAACGAGACTGCCCCTGCAGGTCAAATGGGCGGAGCAGAAGTGCAATCTGAGGGGAACCCGTTTGGGGGACTCGGGCTACCTCTTCACGGGAATATTGTTAAGGTGGATCATTCCAACTGGAGCAATTCAACTTCAGAAACATTATCGGTGGGGTATTTTGAGCAAATGTGGAAAAACACAACTGGATCTTCTCAGAAATGTTGTTTGGCTTTATGGGAGACATGGGACGGCATCGTGAGTATTGAAGCACATGGATATTGGATTCCATAACAGTTGGAATAATAGGGGACCGACACTACACAAGGGTCAATCGATGTTTCTTCTTCGTTTGGCCCTTATGTAACAGGGATGGGTAAATAGCATGTTATTATTAAACGAAATCAAGAGAATCGTTACAAGGTGGAATTTTATTGCCTCAATACTTTTCGTTCTTGCCATTCAGGCATTTGGATTTTGGCAATACATAAAATCCTTCTCCGGAAGTATCAGTCATTCCAATGCAAATGAAGCAGTATTTTATACCTATTTTGCAACTCAGTTGTTTCTTCCTTTGTCAATTGGCTTGCTAGTTGGAGACACGGTAGCGTATGATCGCTCGTCTGGAATGATACGCCTTTTGTTGTTTCGAATTTCACGACCTAAATACGTTTGGTATAAAGCGGTCTCAGCAGGTGTCATTTCTTTTTTGACTACATTCTTTTCTTTGTCTTTAAGCGGGATTCTAATATGCATATTTTTGCCTCATGTTGAATCGGCATCGAATGCCAGTCCCTATACGAGTTCTGCCGTACATTTTCTCCCTGGGCTATTTTGGAACAACATCTATGAGTATACAATACTCTCATCAGGGTATACATCATTTTGTGCTGTGTTTATGGGTACACTTAGTGTTTTTGTGGGGGCGATACAGAGGAATACTCTCATAGCCGTGGCATTCCCTTGGTTTGTTTATATTGGTTTGAGTGTCATCGGAATTTCAATTGGAATAGGTCAGATAGCACCATTAGCCTGGTCCACCGTAGTAGAGTACTCACCCGCTATCCAAGGATCTCCTTGGGTTCCTCCTTTAGTGTGGACAATTGCCTCTGTTATCATAGCGGTGGTGGCAGGGAATTACATCAGGAGGGATATTGTTGACTGAACAACCCGCTGTGTATGTAGAAAATTTAAGTAAGTCGTTTCGTAAGCGACAAATTCTCAATAACGTTAATCTCTCAGTTCCCAAAGGAGAATGCTATGGAATCATAGGACCCAACGGGTCAGGGAAAAGTACCTTATTGAGGTGTCTAACGGGATTGGTCCGTCCAAATTCTGGTGTGGTTACAGTCCTTGGGACGGAAGTGTTCCCAGCTCGAGTATCTTTACCTAAGGGAGTCGGAGCTTTGATCGAAACCCCCGGATTTATGGGGAATATGTCTGGGAGAAATAATTTGAGATTTCTAATGTCTATTTCCGGTAAGGTTGACGATAAAAAGATCGACAAAATAATGCAAACTGTTGGGCTAGATCCATATAATCCCCAGAAGGTCCGTTCATACTCAACCGGAATGAGACAAAGACTAGGAATAGCACAAGCGATACTGGATGAACCAGAACTATTGCTGTTAGACGAGCCTCAACATGGATTAGATCCAGAAGGAATAATTGAAATACGTGAATTGCTGAGAAACTTCAATCGGCAAGGCACAACAATTTTGATGGTGAGTCATCAATTGGAGGAAATAGAAGAATTGTGCAGAAGGGTATATCGCATGCATGGTGGCACGCTGAGTGAGGTAAAAAAAGCTGTTACGTTAGATATGCAAAAAGATCGGGGTGAGCCGCATTGAATAAGTTGTGGCTCTTCCAATTACGCAGGATGATTCGTCAATGGAAGTGGATTTTATATTTTGTAATTGTCTTGTTTACTGGATTTAACAAGGCACATATCCTGTCGGAAAAGACTACTCAAGCTACTCCGTGGGATGTACTTTGGCTATGTTGGAATGATCTGCACTTTATCACTTTACTGGTGCTTCCTTCCTTTATGTTGTTGTGCGTAGATACCTTTATTCGTGACAATCAAGACAATTACTTGACCACTTATTATATGCGCGCAAGGTCAAGAACTGTAGTCTGGACAAGTATTTCCGTCTCGACCTTGATATTATCCGCCATTGCTGTAGTTGGCGCCAGCTTAGTGATATTTTTGATCAGTATTTTCTATTTCCCCTCGCTACACTTCCATGTTCTGTCTCAACATGCACAAGTGCTCTTTGGGAATGGAATTGGCGTAGAACCCAATCTGAACACTAACGCACTTTGGGGTAGCACGCCGTTAGTTATTGTAGGCCTGATGCTTTTCTTCACATTGATGGAATTTTGGATTCTGTCATTGTTTATAATCGCCGTCACCATACGCGCTAGACAACGGTACCTTCCCATATTTATCGGCTTAATCGTTTCTGTAATCGGCAATGCTGCAATTTCACAAGTTAATCCTATGATACTCCCCACCAGTCAATCAATGTTGTATTTACACAGTCCGTTTATTGTTAACTATGCTCTCATCAATAACCACGTCATTAAGGTGCCTGGGACATTTATCCAAAGCATGTATTTTTCTTTAGTCTATCTATTTGTTATGGCTATACTTGCGTTTCTCTTGGGAAGATTGCTTATAAATAATTGCAATTTATCTTCTGAGCGTGGAAATGTGTAATAAAACTCGAGAACGAAAGTTTGAAAGTGCTCTCCGAGGGGGACCGTGATTAAGTGACTAAAAGCGGTTGCCGGTCAGAATTGAGGGCCACTCTAGATATGGACGTTCAAGCCTTGGAGAGCCTTGCAGGCACCTAACGGCAATTCCAGGCGGCTCTTGCATCTTAGTTCCCGAAAACCGAGGTGGTGCGGCAAGCCTGGGCAAAATTCCGTAAGTGGAGACACGTTCCCAACAACCTCCTATTTCCAGGTGAACGGTCAAAGTGGGACAATTGAACAAACTCCTGCCCGCACATTCCCCTTCCTAGGCGCGTCAGCGCCAGGAGGGGGTCAAGCGGGCGTTTTTTAGTTCTTCCCCTGCGATTCAATATATCGCTTGACCACCTCCAGGCTTGCATGTCCGACACTTCCCACGTAGTATGCGCGGTGCCAAAAGACCGGTTTCCAATAGAACTTGCAAAGGTGTTCAGCATATTTGGCGCGGATTCGTCGAGAACTCGCCGATTTGAGATTGTTGATGAGCGTCGAAATTTGGAGTGCCGGATGGATTTCAATCAACAGATGCACGTGATCGGCTTCGCCTCCAAACTCGATCAGTCTGCAACGCCATCCGGTCAGAATGTCCGAAAAGATGTGCCGCAAATCCTCCAACATCGAAGGTGTGATACATTTGCGCCTGTATTTCGTCACAAACACCACGTGCAGGCGAAGGGCGTACACCGCGTGATTGGATGCCGAATTTTTCATAGTAGAATCTATGATAGGTACGAGGAAGGGGGTCAACGGGATGATTGGCTACCGGTTTCGACTGTATCCGACCAAGGAACAGGAAAAGATTCTGCTTCGCTGGATCGGATGCCAACGCGTGATCTATAACGCCAAGGTTGCAGAAGAACGGTACTTTCGTACGTTCCGCAATCATCTTGTTGAGCTGACCGGTATGCCTATCCCAGTTGACCAAACCTACGCGCAATTTGTGACTGAGACAACCGCTTTTTTGCGCGACGTTCCAAGTGTTGTCCTGCGAAACGGCGCGGCCTTGTGGAGGCAAGCCTATCTGCGCTATCAAAGAGGACTTGCAGAGCGGCCTAAATTCAAACGAAAGAGCGGCGAACAATCGGTTTGGCTTACGTCCGAGGTGTTTTCGTTCCAGCCAGTCGTTGATTGGCAAACGGGCGATGTTCTGCGATACCAACTCATCGTCGGCACCAAGAAGTTTCCCGTCGGCGAGTTGGTTTATTGCGCGCATCGACCGCACGGCATCCCGGCTTCCATTCACATCAAAGTGAGCCATGGGCGTTGGTACGTGTCGTTCTCTTGTGACGACGGAACGTGCTCACCGGACGAAGCTGATATCGCCGCCTCAATGCGAACCCTCGAACAAGATGCGCTCCTCGAACGGACGCTCGGTCTGGATCGCGGAGTCGCAAAGCCACTAGCTACATCCGATGGCCGCGTATTCGACCTGTTGCCTGTCCAAAAGGCGCGAATCCAAAAGTGTCGCAAGCAAAAGGTCAGGTGGCAGCGCCGTGCCGCAAGGCGGCAGGACGGTTCGCGCAACCAACAGACAGCCTATGCGAGAGCTTCGCGGTATGACGCCTACGAAACGAACGTTCGCTGGGACTATGCGCACCAGACAAGCCATCGGCTGGTCGCGGATGACCGCTATGAACTCTACGTGTTCGAGGACTTGCTGATCCAGAACATGACGAAACGCCCGAAGCCAAAGCAGGACGCTAAAGGACGCTTTGTTCCAAATCGAGCAAGCCAAAAAGCAGCACTCAATCGGGCGATCTTGGCATCCGCCTGGGGGCAAGTGCTCACGTTTACGCGATACAAGGCGCAACGCACGGGTAAGTTGGTGGTCGTGATTCCGCCCGCCTACAGTTCACAGGCGTGTGCCGTATGCGGCTACACGCATCCAGACAATCGGCAGACGCAGGCCGAGTTTGTCTGCTTACGCTGTGGACACCGGGCGAACGCGGATCACAATGCCGCGATCAACATTGCCCGGCGGGGCGTCGCAAAGATTGTGTCCGGCGAGTTTGAGCGAGAACTCGAAGAGGCGAAGGCCAAAGTCAAACGCGTTCGACTGCGCAAACTAGGGTCGGAACGATCCGAAGTTACGCCTGTGGAGAGTCCTCTGGTGGGGCCTGTGGGGACACAGGCTAGCCATGGCTCGGAGAAGCAGGAAGTTCCGCTGGAGACGGCGGAAACCTCCGCCTAGGCGCGAAGCGTCAGGCGGAGGAGGTTCATTTCATATTTGGAGAGAGACTTCCCATCCCGCTGGCCAGCTGTGAGTCCTTTTGTCTCTCTGCTTTATATAAGGACCGTCAGTGTTGGTTCTGATTACAAGAACCGCGCGCGAAAGCCCACTCCTTTAGGGGTGGGATGAAGCGCGATATGGTACCATTTTCTTGGTGATTTCGGTGCACAAAGCCTATTCCTTCCGCCTCTATCCGACGAAAGAGCAGGAACAACAAATCTGGCGAACAATAGGTTGTTGTCGGTTTGTATACAATCACTTCCTCGCCCGTCGAAAAGAAGTCTACGAGCAGGACGGCACCACCTTGAACCAATACGCCTGTATGCGCGAGTTGCCAGCGTTGAAACAGCAGTACTCTTGGCTTCGGGATGTGGACTCCACGGCCCTGCAACGGGCGGTGGAAGAACTAGACGACGCCTTTCAGCGGTTCTTCCGGGAGAAGAAAGGCTACCCACACTTCAAGAGCAAGAAACACCCGAAGCAGTCCTATACGTCGAAACGCAACGGCCGAGAGGACGACAAAGCCACCATCCGTATCGAAGGTAACCGGATTCGGCTTCCGAAGGTGGGATGGGTGGAGTTTGCCAAATCCCGCGAAGTGCAAGGACGAATTCTCTCTGCGACGGTGCGCTTAACGCCTTCAGGCAAATTCTTTGTCTTAGTGTTGGTAGATACTGAGATTCCATCCTTGAAGCCAGAGACGACCGCCGTTGGCATCGACCTTGGGTTAAAGGATTTCGCCATTCTCAGCACCGGGGAAACGATCCCGAACCCCCGGCATCTGAGAAAACACAAAGAGAAACTGAAACGCTGGCAGCAGATTCTTTCCCGGCGGAAGTCCGGAGGAAAGAACCGCGAGAAAGCGCGGATGAAAGTGGCTCGACTTCATGAGAAGGTACGCAATGCCCGGATGGATTTCCTGCACAAGCTGTCCACTCGGTTGATTCGCGAGAACCAAGTGATCTGCCTGGAGGACCTGCGTGTGCAGAACATGCAGCAGAATCACCAGCTGGCCAAAAGTAGCTCCGACGCAAGTTGGTCGGAATTTCGACGGCAGTTGGAGTACAAGGCTATCTGGTACGGGCGGGAGGTAGTGATTGTGTCACCTGTCTTCCCTTCCAGCCAGCTTTGTTCCTACTGCGGACATCGAAACACAGGTACGAAAGACCTCTCCGTCCGACAGTGGACGTGCCCGGAATGCGGCGAGACGCATGATCGAGATGTAAACGCTGCGCGAAACATTCTACAAGAAGGGTTGCGCCTTTTGTCCGCCTGAGCGGGCTTAACCGTGGGACACACGGGGATAGCTTGGTGCCGCAAGGCAGAATCCTCAGTTGCGAGGATGCTTCCAAGAATCCCACGGCTTTAGCCGTGTGGAGTGTCAATTGAGTCGACAATGGAATTATGGTAAGTAAAAGAGAATTAATCTAGATGTGCGGCTCACATAATCAGTCGGGCTGAGTCCAAGCAGAAAATACCCAGAGAGCGGAATTTCTATCGATGACGATTCGATAGGATTCCGCTTTTTTGCGTCTCAAAACCAAGCCGGAAGCCCATATTTACTGGCGGACCAACTTGCATCGTTTTTGCATTTTTTCACGTCCACCGTCTGAGATGCTTGGACATGGGAGGTGAAACGTTTGGGGGCACCAACGAACAGCACGGATCCGTCTCAAATCGGGCTCAATACCCTGTCTAGCATGGGGATCCATCCGGTCAGCCTGAATGGGCTGCTCGGGAAGATCAACACCGGGATCGCAGAAATTTACCAGGGAGTGTCATCGTTCACGCTCACCTACGGCGGCATGTTTTTGGTAATCGCTGGTCTAGCCTGGCTGATTGGATGGAAGTTTCATGCTCCCACCATCGCGAATTGGGCTAAGCGGGTGGTGACGGGAGTCTTTATCGCCGAGATCATCATCGTGCTTTTGCCCCAGGTTTACTTCAGCTTCTTAGGTTTTCTCAGCCACATGTAACAGACGAGGAGGGATGCAAGCTGTGTACCGACGTTTCAAAGAAACCATTTTAGTCCTTCCAGGCATCCGAGGCATCCTGGCTCTATTCACGCTGTTATCGACTTGGATGCTCACGGCGCAAATGCAAGTCTTCGCATCGACCGGAACCGATGCATTCAACAAAGTCGTAGGGAAAACTGTGTCACAATCCACCATCATCACCGACATCAGGAACGTGGCTGTGGGCGTTTTCGGCATTCTCGCGGCAGCTGCGGCCGGGTTTGGAATGGTGTTCATTGCCCTCGGAGGTATCGCCCTGATCCATGGAGGCGCTACGCGCAAACAAGAGGGCATGGAAAAGATCCGTAACGGGGCAATTGGTATCGTAGTGGCTTTAGCAGCTGGCACCATCGCGGCCTTGGCCGCTTGGATCGCCACCATGTTTGGAGCCTAAGAACGAAAGTATACTTGCCCCAGAGTCAACCCAGACAGAAGGGATGGGTTAAGATGAAGTAGAGGTGTTTGTGATGCCGGGACGTAAGTGGACAGTGGACGAAAAGATGAACATCGTGCTCGAGGGCATGATGCCCGGTGCGAACATCAGCGAGGTTTGTCGGCGGCATGGCGTGGCCCAGAGTCTGTATTACAGGTGGCGTGAAGCATTCCTGGCTGGTGGACGGGCTGGACTTCAGTCCGGACCCTCTACGAGGGAGCAGGAGCTGGAGAAGGAGTTGCAGGAGGCTCGGGCTAAGATCGGTGAACTTACGATGCAGGTGGATGTGTTAC
>NZ_AUMH01000040.1 GCF_000430585.1 Alicyclobacillus herbarius DSM 13609 | reverse complement strand
AGCAGTTCGATGTCTTGCCGTTCATAGAAACGTTGTACCCGATAGAGGGCTTTTCTGTCCGTCAGAATATTGATGAGAAGGGCCTTAATCCGCACCCCGACGGAAACACGGCAGTCTTCGGGTTTGACTGGAACAATCGCATCAATACGCTCCCCCCATTTCAATCGCCGTATGAGTTCAGCGAATACGGGAGCTGCTTCAACCTTGTATTGCGATATGGGTTCAATCAACTGGAAATCCTCCGTGCCATGTTGCGATGGATGAAAGATTTCGCTGTGAACCCCCGTAAACCCTTTGGAAAATTACTGAACCACCCTATATCAGGCGCGGAATCTGTGTTTTCACGTTCTCCCCAGCCCTAAAGGGCGGGGATTCTTTCTCGCTCGTCGCAAGCTACGCGGGCGCGCATGTGACGGTCTTTGAGCTTGTTCTGATATTGCCGTTTGGCCCGAAGTTCCCGTCCATTGTAAATCGTCGTCCGCTCCCCATCGTGGACCACGGCAAGATGAACTTCGCTCAAGTCGGTTCCGACTACTCCTCCCGTTGTAACAGGTCCTACCGGGGGCCGGGAGTATACGGCCCGTAGTTCATAAGCCGAATCAGCCCACCCCAGTTCGACCAAGACTGGGGCTTCCCAGGGCCACGGCACGACCAGCGGGGCGTTGCCGCGACCATTAGAGAGGATGAGCTTCCCGACCCGAACCCGAATCGCAGACGGCTTCCACTGAACACGGAAGTAGCGCCGCCGACGGTACGGCGGTTTGGCTTGCGCATCCGTCTTCCTCCGCTTGCGCCAGGACTTGAGAGCGGCGTAGCAACTCTGCACCACCGCATCGGCGCTATGGGCATGAAGTTGGTTCGACGTATGCCACCGCATCATGGCCGACGGCTTTAACCAAATGCCATGTTTCCGAACGGTGCGCCAGAAATCCACTACGACGGTGGAATACAGGTTGCCCGCCGACCGCGCTAAGGCATCGAGTTGCGCGGTAGAAGCCAAATGCAACCGCCGTACCTTATACCGATTTTTGGATTTCGATGTAGTATTGCTTGATGACGGCAAGCGGCGCACCTCCAACGGTGGAGACAAAGTGGGAGTTGGTCCACAAGGTCGGCAACCGACTCCCGAGCCCAGGAAATTCTTGACGCAAGATTCTTGACGAACGGCCTTTCAGAGGTACTCACTTAGGCTCGGGAGATAGACGGCTTTGGCTTTCTCTCTAATAGGTATCCTGCATTCGAGACATAGGTTTCTAAACCGAGGGTTTTCAAGATTTCGTAAACCGTGGCAATCGCCGCGGTCACAACCGGCTTTCCAATCTTGTCCTGAACAATCTGAACTGCCGGGAGAGAGGGCATTTGAACACAAGCAGACAAAACGACCACGTCCGTTCCATCGATTTTGAGGTCATCCACCACGTTCACGAGATTCATGGGATCTAGTCGGCCAACCTCAAGGTTGTCCGGGACTTCGAGGCTGATGGAGTCGATAACTTCAATCCCGGTTTCTTCAATGTAATTAACGACTTGTTTAGTGAGAGGTTTCATATACGGAGTGATGATAGAGATCCGTTTTGCGCCCATTTCATGGAGACTGCGGACCAGTGCACCAGCACTGCTAATAACGGGTGCAAGATGGTTATTTGCGGCCGTTGTTTGGCGCAAGCGTTGCTCTGACTTTTTATGGTACTGATTACCTTGGCACATGATGGCCACTAGGCAAGCATACGCCAGTACGTCACAGTCGGCGTCCGACAGTTCTATCGCGCAACGGTCGCTGTCGACGTCCATCCTCTTCAATTCCTCCGGATTTACGTGTTGCATCCGCATGCGACTGGAGTGAAACGTGAAGGTCTCTCCCGGAATATCCGCCATTCTACGCAGTAACATAGCAGGAATTTCCGTTTCCATCGTGGTGTTGGAACTTGGGACAATCAATCCAATTCGATAGTGACTCAAGAAAATTCCTCCCCGAATTATTCGTGAATTACTATGAATCGTATTGTTTGGTTGCAAACACTTACATTAGTAACTATACTATACACAGTACACTGCACACAAATCGAATACTGTATACAGAAAGGAGGCGAAGACAAATTGCAGATAAAAAAACCCGTCCCAGTCAATCAACAGATTTATGATTTCCTTTTTCGGCAAATCATGGAGGGAACCTTTTCAGCAGGTACCCGTTTGGCTGAGGAACGGATCGCAGCACAATTGGGTGTCAGTCGGACACCGGTACGCGAATCAATCTTGAGGTTGGAACACGAAGGACTACTCCGCAATAAATGCGTGATTGAACCGACTTTTAAAGAGGTGAGAGAGTGTTACGAAATCCGAATTCTGTTGGAAAGCTATGCGGCGAGACAGGCTGCAACCTTCATGGAAGAGACTGATAAAAAACACTTGAAGAGCCTTATCGAAACTTCAAAATCGAGGGATTTTGAAACAGCTATGCGGGCTCATACGGAGTTTCATAACTTGATTGTGCGCGCGTGCGGAAATGATCGGATTACTCATATTATTGAGCGCATGCAAGCGATCATTCTGCTCTGCCGGAGGGATGTTGTGCGCAACCGTGTGGAACTTCCGGATGAGCACGGTGATATCTTCGAAGCCGTCTTGTCTGGCGATGGAGATTTGGCCGAATCACTGATGCGACAGCACTTGGTCAGAAATTATCATGAGATGTTAAACCGTTTTGGGCGAGACGCTCAGTAGATCTAGGTGCATTGCAGGATGCCCGGGTTTATAGTCTGTAGTTACTCCGGCCCCCAA
Source organism: Alicyclobacillus herbarius DSM 13609 (assembly GCF_000430585.1). GTDB lineage: Bacteria > Bacillota > Bacilli > Alicyclobacillales > Alicyclobacillaceae > Alicyclobacillus_G > Alicyclobacillus_G herbarius. The sequence continues at coordinate 8,405 of NZ_AUMH01000040.1, read as the reverse complement.
TGAACACCTATATCGTTAAGACAAGGGAGGATGAGTCAAAATGGCATCAATGTCATCCGTAACTGTTAGCTCGGCAACGCCGGTGGGTCAGACGAAAGCGTACGCAATTCTAGCCGGATCCTGGGGCGCATGGCTATTCGACGCCATGGACGCAGCGGTTTTCAGTTTCGTCATGTTGGCTATATCACACTCATTTCACACGCAGTTGTCCAGTGTTGTCGGAACCATGGCTTGGTTTTTACTCGCCACAGGTATCGGGGGCTATTTTCTCGGGAACATTTCTGATTACATTGGTCGTAAGCCGACTATTTTGATTTCGGTATTCATTTATGGCGTCGGCACCATACTCTGTGGTACTTCCCACTCGCTGATAGAACTGAATATGTACCGATTTGTCGTCGGAATTGCCGTAGGCGGTCTGTGGTCAGGTGCCGCAAGTTTGGTTTCCGAAGTGTGGAAACCCGAGGGGCGGGCGAAAGCACTTGCCGTTTTGCAGACTGGTTGGTCCGGCGGCAACTTGCTAGCGGCCATTTTTGCCTGGAGTATCTTGGGCTCGAATCATACCGCAAGCGCTTGGCGCGAACTATTCTATATCTCTAGCATTCCCGCTTTCCTTGTCTTCATCTATTGCTTGTTTTTCGTCAATGAATCCCCAGTATGGATCGAAAACAAAGACTTTATACGGAAAAACAATAGGAGTCAGAATATATTTGAGATTTTCGATCCGAAATACTTCCGCCAAACCTTGCTGGCGCTTGTCATTTCAGTACTTGCCATGATTGGTTACTGGCTGATTGAGACGTTTGCGCCTACATATCTGCAGAATATTCTGAACATAAACATCGGACAGGCTCCTATCTTTCTAGTTTGGACCGGAATTGGCGGAATTGTTGGGTACCTAGTCTACGGCGTGCTCGCAGAGAGAATCGGCCGCCGGCACAGCTTTGCCTTCTTCTTCTTTTTCATGGTCATTATATTACCTTTATTCACCTTCACCGTCAGCCATATGTCACTTACCCATGGTAAGTTGTTGTTGTCCGGCAGCAACGTTGTAACCCTTGGTCTCGTGTCCGCCTTAGTTGGCTTTGGAACTGGTTACTTCGCCGGATTCGGTGCCTGGTACGCTGAATTGTTTCCAACCAGCATCCGATCTACTGCCAGTGGCTTCTGCTTTAATTTCGGCCGAGTTGGTGCCATCTTCGGGATCTTGGCGGTACCGCATCTAATCAAGCCACTTGGCTTCTCGCTGACGATCAGCATTGGGGCTGTGGCATATCTGCTAGCGGGATTGTTAGTATATACCCTACGGGAAACGAAAGGTACTGTCATTACGAGTGATAACTGACTCGGTGGTAAGTCTTGTGACCACTTCGCCAGCCAAAGCAGACGGATTCTCAGGGCATGCATGACGCAAGTCTGCGTTATGTCCTGAATGCTCAGTCCAGGCTCGGACAAATGCTTGCTAGCCAGTCAAGGCGCGTTTGGTATAATTTTGCTTGTAGTTTGCCTGCTGTTGTACTCTTGCGCTTGGAATCAACCAGCACAACGGGGGTGAAATTCAGGAATTGTTATATTAGGGATTCGCAAGATATACAACCAACATGATCGTACTGAGTTTCCCAACAGTCATTGGAAACATAGAAACGGAGTGGGGGAAGTCGACCTATGAAGACTGGGTTAAGGGTGATTCGTTTCACTACGTTAACGAGCAAACTGATTGGAATTTCCCTTGTGTTTTTAATTATCCCAAGCCTCATTCTTGGCTTGGTTTCTTACTATGTGGCTCGAAGTCAACTCAATACCCAAAGTGAAATAGCCCTTAAAAACTATGTGCAGCTTGTGAACTCGACAATCAAAATCCTAAATACACAAGTTCAGGAAGGCCACATGTCCAAGGCACAAGCCCAGGAAGACGTTAAGCGGATGATTCTCGGCCCTAAAGGATCTAATGGATTACGTCCTATCAATCCGAATTACAACATCGGTAACAACCGAGGATTCTTTTTCATTTTGGATAAAAAGGGGAATTCGTTGGCCAGCCCGACTTCTGAAGGCCAGAACCTTTGGAACTCTAAAGATAGCCATGGATTCTACATGATGCGGGCTGTAATTAAAACAGCCGAACATGGCGGTGGATATACGCAATACATATGGCCACTACCAGGACATCCCAATGAGCTAGAGAACAAAATTGTATACTCAGCCCAAGCTCCTGCATGGGGATGGATTGTAGCCGTCGGAGCTTATACTCCTGACTTTAATAGTGGCGCCAACCAAGTGTTACACAGTATGTATGTCACCTTTATCATCTCTTCAGTGCTTGGGATTTTACTTGTCGTACTTTTCTCCCGCCAGATCATTAATCCAATTAAAGAAATGGATAAAAGCCTTGCTCTGGTTTCAGATGGGGACCTTTCAGGAGAGTTGTTGCGAATAAAGTCCAAAGATGAGATTGGACGTCTTGCGGAAGGATTCAACAAGATGAAGGAAAGCCTCAAATTTCTCATCTTACGAGTCACCGAAACATCGGAGCAAGTCGCTGCATCCGCAGAGCAATTAACCACTACCATAGAAGAAAGCACCAAAGCAACGGAACAAATCACAATGACGATTCAAGATGCTGCTCAAGGCGCTTATAAGCAAACTGCCAATATTGAAGAGAGTCAACGGTTCGTTTTAGATATGACCGAACAGATGGGGCATATTGCAGAAACTTCACAAACTGTATCTCGAACCGCCAAGGATGCCAGCACTAAGGCCCTGGAAGGAAATGAAGCGGTACAAAGTGTAACCCAACAAATGAACGGCATTGATGCGGCGGTGAATGACTTGTCGGGCATTGTCCATACATTGGGAGAACAATCTAGAAAAATCGGTCAAATCGTGGATACCATAACCCATATTGCCGATCAAACCAACCTGTTATCCTTAAACGCAGCTATTGAAGCGGCCAAAGCGGGAGAGAGTGGCCGTGGATTCGCAGTGGTGGCCGATGAAGTGAGGAAGCTTGCAGAACAATCCGCAGCATCTGCCAAGGAAATTACAGGGTTGATTAATAGTATGCAAGAAAGTACGGAACATGTCGTCATTCAAACCGGCAATACGACAAAACAGGTGGAAGACGGACTTAAGGCTGTAAATTCGGCTCGACGTGCTTTCGAAGAAATTCATCAATCCATTGAAGCTGTTCGTGAACAAGTCGAAGCGGTGTCAGCGGCTGCTCGTGAACTTTCTGATAAAGCGAAGCAATTGAATGTCGGAATGGAGCAGGTCGCTCAAGTATCTGTGTCTACTTCTGCAGGCATGCAACACATATCCGCCAGCACGGAGGAACAGCTGGCTGCTAGTGAGGAAATTCGTGCGTCGGCCGAGTCCCTGGCTGAACTGGCAGGGCAACTTCAAGAGGTGGTAAATCAGTTTAAAATTTGATTTCAGGACTAGAAGATCTCAGTGCTTTATAGTCCGAGGAATACGTTCGCATGAACCGTCCAACAGGACATGCACAGGGTGTAGCAGGCCAAAAGCCGACCGGGACCAATACGTGGTTCAGGCCGGCTTTTTCAATTTCAACTCAGTTGTTTCCTCAACTCTTCGATTTTCTCGCGACTTTATCCGGTTGCTTTCGTGATCACGTATACATTGACTCCCTCTGCGGAGTAGCTTAAGTGCAACCTCTCAGCGAATCTGTGAGGATTGAGAGCCATTTTGATAGGTCGCAGTTGCACACGTCTCAATATGAATTGGCGAATGGTATCTAAGCCTGTCCACTCTATCGACTCCGTTCACACAGTATGTCAGGTGGTTCATTCCTATACGAAATCCACATTGGGTGAATCACTCACGAACTCACCTCACTGGAAAGGAGGTGAGAAGATATGCTGCTCGGAGGTACTCTTGGGCTAGGTTGCCCGGTCCTGAGTGGAATTTGGCGTTGGAACCACGGTCCTGGAGTGGATTGATGCCGCGATTTTCGCCGCCCGATTCCACCACAAGGGGGATCCGGATGACCATCCGCATCCCCCTTGGGTCTGAATCCAAGGTCCATCCACACTGTGAGTGCCCACCTCACAGTAACAACCAGGATTCATCACTCAGTATATGCAAAAGCCAGCATACCGACGATTGTCTCCATCGTGGCGCCCCCCTGACGGCCGATTTGTAAAACGCTGGTCTTCGAGCTATCCTTATTTCTGCAACTGACAATCCATCAGTTAATAAGAACAGGGGGAAAGAGTCATGGACCTCAAAGGCAAAGTCGCCCTCGTCACGGGCGCGGGTAAAGGCATTGGTCGCGCCATCGCTACACGCCTGGCCCAGGAAGGTGTGAACGTGGGTCTGGTGGCTCGTACCCAGAGTGACCTGGAAAACCTAGCGTCCAGTCTGCGCACGTCCTGCGGCGTAAAGGTGGCCACGGCGGTGGCGGACGTCTCCAAGCGGGAAGCGATAGAGGCAGCGGTCGAAAAGGTTCGGTCTGAACTCGGTCCGATAGATATTCTTGTCAACAACGCCGGTACCGCCAAGTTTGGCAAGCTGGCCGAGATGGCGCCGGAGGACTGGGAGCAAATTGTCCGCGTCAACCTCTTCGGCACTTACTACACCACGCGAGCCGTGCTGCCGCAGATGATTGAACGCAATACGGGGAACATCATCAACATCAGTTCCAGCGCTGGCGAGCGTGGCGCCGCAACGACTTCGGCGTACTCCGCCTCGAAGTTTGCCATTATGGGCTTGACCGAGTCGCTGATGCAGGAGGTGCGCCGCAACAACATCCGCGTGACGGCGCTGGCCCCGAGCACGGTCAACACGGACATGGCGGCCAGCCTCGGCTTGCCGATTGGCGATGAGGACCACATGATGCAACCGGAGGACGTGGCCGAATTGGTCCTGGCCTGCTTGAAACTCCCACAACGGGTGTTCGTCAAGACGGCGGGGCTGTGGATGACGAATCCACAATAGCTCACGCAGCAAAAGAGCTTCGCTACGATAGCTCGCACTGCGGAAGAACCGAGTCCCCACGCATTGAATTTGCCGCGTGTGATCCGGCGCGAGAAAGCGACCGGGATCGCCAAGAAAAGCGACCCGCACCGCGTGATTCGGTGCGGGTCCTTTTGTGCGCTTATGCCGTATAATGAGCCTATGCATCACATTGCGAGGATTCCGATTTGTGGTTGAAAACTTTGAAACAGGAGTGGAAACCATGCAGCAGCGGAAATACGGCAACACAGACCTGATGGTCAGTGTGCTCGGGTTCGGCGGCGCGGAAATCGGCTTCCGGGGGGCCTCGGTCGCGGATGTGGAGCGTCTTTTGGGCTCAGCGCTCGATGCCGGGTTAAACGTCATTGACACGGCGGCCTGTTACGCGACCAGTGAGGAGCTGATTGGCCGCGCGGTGGGACACCGGCGCAGTGAATACTACCTGTTCACCAAATGCGGGCATGCGTCCGGACTGTCGACCCCCGATTGGCACCCAAAGACGATTACGGCCAGCATCGACAGAAGCCTTCAGCGCCTTGGCACCGATTATGTGGACGTCATTCATCTACACAGCTGTTCCTTGGAGGTACTCCAGCAAGGTGACGTCATCGAGGCCTTGCAGAAGGCACGCGATGCGGGCAAGACCCGCTACATTGGCTACAGCGGCGACGGTCAGGCGGCGCTCTACGCCGTGGAGTCGGGGGTGTTTGACAGCCTCGAGACCTCCGTGAACATTGCGGATCAGGAAGCGATTGAGCTGACCCTGCCGAAAGCCCGGGAACGAGGCATGGGCGTGGTGGTCAAGCGGCCGATTGCCAACGCGGCTTGGCTGCACTCGTCTCTGCCGGAGAACACCTACATTCAGCCGTATTGGCGCCGCCTGCAGGCGCTGGATTACGACCTGACTAAGCGCGGCGCACGGGATTCGGTGGCGGCAGCGCTGCGCTTTACGCTCACGGTGCCTGGGGTACATACGGCAATTGTCGGCACCTCCAACCTCAACCGCTATGTGGAGAATGCCGCGATGGTGGCGGAGGGCCCGTTGGCGGAGGATGAATACGAGGCCATACGCCGCCGCTGGAAGGAAGTAGCGCAGGCAGACTGGGTAGGGCTCGAGTAAGGCGCGAACTCTATTGGCTTTGGGGTACGGTCGATGGCTTGCAGCTCTCGCGGGACACCGGTGTCTCGCCGGCTCCGAAAAAAGGGGGTAGGGTGGGTATGGATTACAAAATCGCGGGCAGCACGGAGTGAACATCCATAACCTGCGAGCGGCTGTGTCACCGGGATCGCGCTGAAGCATTATCATGCGTCGGCAGGAGGGGCAGGGGCTGGCCCGGGATGGGGCGCCGGCTTTGCCGCCCCATCCTGGTGACCCGTTCGGGGAGGACTTCTTTTGCGTGCTACTTACTCCGACGCCTGCGCTGGCGGGTGGTCGCCTTTCGCTTGGAGATGCGCAGCTTCACTTCGCGCTCGATGGTGGTGTGGCGGGTAATCATCGCCGGGGTCATCTTGCCCTGGGCGGTGAAGACGGAGAAGTCATACGGGGTCTTCAGCTCGTCTTTGGACACCTGCATCTCATCCGCTAAGCCCTCTTTGTCCAGGACCTCGCGCTCGCGAAAGCGGGGGGAGAGGACCGCGTTCTCGCCGCTTGGCAGGGGAATGATAATCTCTTCCTCGCCGCTCTCCTGGAACAGCTGTTCCAACTCTTCAAACAGGAGCTTGTTTTCCTCGTTTCTCTCCTTGGCGATTTCCTTGTTCTGAAAGTATCGCCGCACCAAATCCTCCAGCTTCAGACGCCGGGTTTCCTCCGCCTCCGTTTCGGCGAATGTCGAGTTCTCATCCAATGCGGTCGGTGCCTCCGCCTCAAGGGCTTTGGTACTCGCTTCGGTGTTCGACTGCAGCTGTTTCTCGGTTGTTGACACTGTGCCTTCCACCTCACACAAATTGTCCCGTCTCGTATAGGTTGTCGCATCCGCCGCAACCCAGCGTCAGCATCGCATTTGTGCATCTGCTGGGAGTGGACGGGGAGGGTCCGCAGGACCTACAGACGTCTATGGTACACGAAGCGGACGGGGTGTGTCATGTAGAGGGGGCGAGCGGATCGAACGAAAACGAGTTCGGTTAGTATAAACTAATTATTGATCTTAGGTGTATGTAATCATATAATGAGTGCTGAAAGTTGACTATGGAAGTCAACTATCTGTTTATCCTGGGAGGGGTACATAGGCATGCAGCGAACGCTTTTTCGCTCGGTTTTGGTTTGTGCGGCGGGGGCGCTCCTGGTGGGCGTCCTCGTGTGGCAGGCGGTGACGGCGGCCGGAAGTCCAGATCCGACAGCTCACGGCACCTCGTCGACGGCGGCTATGATCGACACGGCGGTGCTCGTCTACCGCGAGGGGTTGGAGTGCATTCTCGTCTTGTCGGCCATCATTGCGGGGCTCATCCGCACCCAGAAGGTGTACTGGAGGCCGATTGCGGTGGGGGCCGGCGCGGGGCTGGGGACAACGCTCATCACCTGGTTCATCCTGGTGGGTGTCCTCAACCTGGTCGCCGACACAACGTCTGAGGCGAACATTCAGGCGGCCACCGGCCTGCTGGCGATTATCGTGTTGTTGATTGTGATGAACTGGTTCTTCCATCGCATCTATTGGACCGGCTGGATTTCCTTTCAAAACCGAAAGAAAAAACAGCTCATCCAGTCCGTAGAGTCCGCTGCGGAAGACACAGCGGATACGGTGAAATCGGTGGCGTATAAGGGCTTGATTCTGCTCGGTTTGGCTTCGGTCTATCGGGAAGGCTTTGAAGTGGACATTTTCCTGCAGAGCATCCGGCTGCAGGTCGGGACAGAGAATGTCCTCTTAGGAACAGCACTTGCCCTGGTTTTGATTGCCGTCACGGGTTACTTTACGTTCATTGCCCACCAGAAGCTGCCGTATAAGAAGATGCTCGTATTTACCGGCATGATGCTCGGCGTAGTGTTGGAAATTATGGTCGGCGAACAGGTGAATGAGATGCAGGCGGCACACTGGCTGCCCACGCATACCATCCCGATTTTCATCCCGGACTGGCTGGGCACCTGGTTCTCCGTCTTCAACAACTGGGAGAACATGATAGCCCAGGCACTCGCGGCCGTGTTTGTCATCGGCTCGTTCTACGCGGCGCAGATGGAACGGTTTAAGCCGCAGCGCACCCAGGGTAGGGGTACAGCTACCGGGGAACTGACCTGAGACGGGCTCAACCCCGAGCACCGCATCTGTAAGCGCCACCGATGCGCAAATTCCCTATTGTCAGCGCCGCCTGGCGGGTTTAGACTGTATCTGTTTTCTGAGGGGTGTCTGACGGGCGCGTTGGCAATCTGGGAAACAACGGGGGAAGCCAGGATGGGTCTGCCAAGGGACTTGCGGCGGATTTTGCTCATGTCGTCGGTGTTT
>NZ_AUMH01000039.1 GCF_000430585.1 Alicyclobacillus herbarius DSM 13609 | reverse complement strand
AGTCGACGTTTCATCCAAGCGATGAAGGCCAGCCAAATCAACCACGAGCGAACGGGGTACAACAACCCCGATGCTGACGGATACATCGAGCGATTTTTCCGGTCGCTGAAGGAGGAGGAGGTCTGGCTGCAGGAATACAGCAGTTTTGCCGAGGCGAAAGTGGCGATTGAGTCGTACATTCACTTTTACAACACGGACCGACCGCATTCCGCACTAGGTTATCGCTCACCGTTGGAATTCAGAAATTGGAAAATGCAACAGAACGCAGCGTGAGACGATTTTTATCTGAATTGTAAGTCTCTTATCTCTCTCTTAAAGGCCATCCCATCTGTCTTGACAAAGGCGGGTTCAATACGGCACCCAGTGTACGAAATTGAAGATGAAAAGGGGATGGCAAAGTGATATATCACATCACTTCCAGAGATGAGTGGAACCTTGCTAAGAGCGAAGGCGTTTACCGATGTACCAGCCTTCCAGTAGACGGGTTTATACATTGCTCCACGAAAGAACAACTGCTTGGAGTCGCAAATGCGTTATTTCATGGTCGCACAGATCTGGTTTTACTATGTATTGACCCCGAACTTGTGGAAGCTGAGATCAAGTACGAAGACCTGTACGAAACAATGAAGTTATACCCGCACATTTACGGTGAATTGAACCTTAATTCAATTCGCTCAGTAATTGAATTCCCCCCATCATCTGACGGAACGTTTTCATTACCACAGCAAATTGATGGGTAGGTACAACAGCTTTTGCCTTGTACCTATCAAGGCTATTTAATTTTCTAAAGTCCAAGCGTATTTTTTAGCAACAATCTTTACGAAAAGGGCCTAATTTTTTAAAGTGTCTTGCCGAACGGTGCTAAATCGCAACTTTGTTCTTCGCTTATCACCTTCTTTGTTGGATAAGAACTAATCACAAATTTACAGTGTAAGCCGTCTTGATTGGCGGCTTTTTTTCGTGGAGGCGAGAGGGATGGGCTTTAACGTACGCCGTGACTCCAGCCCGAACAACATCCCGGTCATCGGCTACCAGGACGCGGCCGACGCTCAGGACGTAATCCTATGGGCCGCCATCCAGGTGACAGAGACCGGGAATACGGACGGAAACGGAAACTTCACGGCGACGAATCTGCCGGTCATAGATGCGACGCATGATTGGGTGACGGATTCCGGCAGCGTCGGGTGGCAACACCTTGTCAACGGCAAGGACATTACGGCCACGGATTCCAGCGGGAACACGCTATATGCAGGCCAGGCCAACGGCCACACGGGCGTGATTCCTCTCTACAAGGACAGCGAGCTCCAGACTTCAGCCGCCAGCCTGACCGGGGTACAGGTGACGTACTGGACGCTCAAGCCGCTGGCGGTGGATGAGCAGGGGCGACTGGCGATGGGTTTCAGCGGAGCGCTCCCGGCCGGAACCAACCGCATTGGCGCGGTGATTGCACGCGGCACCACGGCCAACGGAACCGAAGTTCCGCTCAGGGTGGACGATAACGGGCAACTGTACCAATCCTGGGAGCGGGGGCGGCACGGCGTCAGAGGTCACCATCGACGGCGTAACAAGCAGCGGAACCGACCATTTCCGCATCCCGGACACGGTCAAGTACCTGAAAATCACGGCAGCCGGGGATAACACGGTCTGGACGCCAGCCAGCGGGAAGAGCATCGTCCTGATGGGGATCTGGGCGCAGAGCAACATCCGGGGCACGTCCTGGACCCTGCCGGACACGGACATGGACATCAAGATGGGATCAACGGTAATTGCTCATATGAAGCTCATGGGGATGCTCCATTTTTCCCTTACGGATGCAAACAACAACGTCATGCAGTATGTTCACGCCGGGGAATTCCAGATGGGGCAGCTAAACTTCGGGCCAGGGATCAAATTCCCTGCCGATACACCGCTAGTGGTATCGCCTGACAGCGCGGTGGTACAGGTGACAGCCTGGGGCTTGGAGGTGTGAGCCGTGCAGGACTATCCGAAGGTCTATGACCGCAGCGGCAAGCTGTTGGCGGTGATCGACAAGGCCTTTTCCGTGCAAATCCAGGACCAGCTCATCACGGAAACGAACGGGCAGGAAACGCTCACGTTCAGCCTGCCTGCCTACGACCCGAAGCTGGCGCTGTTCACTAACGAGGACCACGTGCGGGTCGGCGGCAGCGAGTTCGTCATCCGCGTTATGGAGATCGGCTGGGACTCCGGCCAGGGGATTCCGACGGTCGACGTCACCTGCGAGGCCGTGTGGTACGACCTGGCGGAGTACGACCCAATCACATCACTGGACATGAAGGATATAGGTCCGTCGGCTGTGATGCAGGCCATCCTGCAGGGCACGGACTGGTCGGTCGGTACCGTGGAGATCACGACACCCGGGAACTTCTCCATCACAGATTCTACAAACCGATTGGCCGCGATCCGGCAGATCCCAGGCATATATGGCGGCGAGCTGAAATTCGACAGTGTTGGACGGAAGGTCCACCTGCTGCGCCAGGTCGGGTCCGACACCGGTTTTCTCTTTGCCTTTGGAAAGAACATGAAGTCGAACAAGCGGACGGTGGACACCCGGAACCTTGTGACGCGGTTGTATCCCTACGGAGCCAACAACCTATCTATCGCGGACGTGAACAACGGCGTGCCGTACATCGAGGACTACAGCTGGTACGACAGTACGGGAAAGACGCGACAGGTCAAGTCTGCGACGCTCACGAACGACGACATTACCAACCCATCATATCTGCTGCAGTGGGCCAAACAGCAGCTTGCGGTTCTGTGTCAACCGACCATTTCGTATGCGGTGGACGGGGTTCTGACGCCAGACGATCCGATTCCTGGTCTCGGGGACATCGTCACCGTGTATGATCAGACGCTCGGTCTGAATATGAAGGCCCGGATCGCCAAACGGACCATCGATGTTCTGCAACCGGAGAACACCAGCCTGGAACTGGAGACCGCGCTGCCTACCTTGGCGGACCAGCTATCGAACATTCAGGCCGGCGGTGGCAGTATTAGCGACGTAGTGGATGCCGTGAATCAGGCAATGCAAGACATGGTTGTCTTTAACCTGCTTTTGAACAGTCGTGCTGACGATGGACTGGCCTATTGGACGGCGGATGGCTGGACGGTGGATAACTCGACCGGGGCCAGTGGAAGTGCATCCTTCATATGTCAGGGCGCATCAGGCGTGACGAAAACCTTGTCGCAGACGGTCAATCCAGCCAACCGACAGAACTACACTCTGTCGGCGCAGGTGGCCCTCGATAACGTCAAGAAGGGGCCGAGCGGAAAGATCGGGTTCCAAGTTACCATCAGGTACAGAGACGGTACGCAGGAAACGCAGTTTTTCGCCATCGCGTAGGGAGGTGTAACCGTGGAGCAGTGGGCGCAGACATTCCAACCGCAGGCCGGGACGGACATCGAGAGCATCACAGTCGAAGTCGTGGCCGAGGACTTCACGGGGACGCTCCATGTAACGGACATCATGCTCCAAGGTGGCAACATCGCGACAACCTGGGTCGGTCATCCGAGCGAGATAAGGTGGTCGTTCGACAGTGAGTGACCCGTTTCTTCGGTATCTGACGAAAGTTGAACCCAAGAAATCTGTTCAATCCATCCAGGTGGAGCTAATCGGCGAGGACTTCACTGGTACCATCCACGCGACCGATGTGCAGCTGCAAGCGGTGGCATTCTGACGGGGTGGGGGCCCAATGCGGAAGAGATGCTGGTCCGGCCGCGTGACCAAAACGGCGACATCGTTCCGCCGAAGCAATTGAATGCGCTTATCCGCGGCTCCGCTATGGTCATCGTTCCGAACACCGGCGGCATGACCATGACCGCCACCAGTGACGGAGGGGTCAACATCGACCTGCCGGACACGGCGCCGGTCACCACGGGGCTGGATGTGACGGCCATCATGATCAAGCACACGACCGGCGAGTGGGAGCTGCAAACGTACTATCAGACGCGCTCGCTGACCTATTCAGGGAGCCTCAAAGCCGGGGATGTGGTGAATATCGATGCGGCAGCACACAAAGTCACCGTGAACGGTTCGCAGGCGCAACCAAGGCCCTCCACTTACCAGGGCGCGCCCATGCCGTGCCCCTACGGAGACACTGTATACCGCGTGAACATGACCGGGCGAGACGCTGCCCGGTTTTTGTTTGGCGTGACAGAGTGGAACGCAAGCGGGGTGACGTGGTGATGACGACCCGGTTCATGACGTGGGTCGGATCAAACGTACCTACCAGCAGTCGTGGTTGGTCCGAAGTAAGCCAGTATGCAAACAAATTTCAGCGTATCGGGCTGTTTGAATGGGCGGTAACAGACACAACGGGCCACATTCGCAACGCAGGCGGAACCATTTCTGGTTCGGCGACCAGCCAGGAGATGAGCCTGATACAGCAATTTCCCCAGATTCAGTGGTACATCAGCATCCAGGCGCTTGGCAGCTATCTGCAAGCGTTGTGGACGAATCAAAACGGGGCGCAGAACACCTTCATGTCCGACTTGGCTACCCTGCTGGAACAGAATCCGTGGTGGGCCGGGGTGGACATTGACTTTGAGCAGGGCGGCGACAGCAGCTACACCGACCAAGCCGTCGCGTTCTTTCAGCGCATTTACAACTACGTTCACAGCCAAGGGAAGCTGGTTCACGCCGACCTGCCGGGACTGACCGGGCCAGGGCAATCGCTCGGCGGCGAATACTGGTGTGATTACGCGCAGCTGGCGCCGTACTTCGACACTTGCACCATCATGACGTATGGGTACTCCTGGCTCGGTTCCGCGCCAGGGGCCATCTCTCCGGCCTCGTGGGTGCAGGCCGTTTATGATTACGCGGTAACAGTCATCCCACCAGCAAAGATATTCCTTGGCGTCGCAGGGTACGGCATTCGCTGGCAAATCTACGAGGACCCGGGGTCGGGCTATCGCGGCACGTCCGGTTCGTACTACGCATGGCTGGCCTGGATGCTGGGGGTATTCAACCATACCGGAAATGGGCCACCACAACCACTCATCCCGTGGGCGGCGTTTTGGGACGATGACGTCAAGTCGGCATACATGCTGCTTGACATCTACGACTATCAGGAACCGGAGGACGCGACAAAACTCAACGCCCCATATGTGAAGGGCACATACAACAGCAAGCCCTTCATGACGGCCTATTCCAAAACGCAGGGGACAACCTTCACGGGGTTGGTCACGCAGCAATCCAAGAGCCAGACCACAAAACACGGCGGCGCTCTATCGGACGGAGGCAGCTACTACACCGCCCGAGTGCCACAGACTGGCGAGGTTCCCGGATACGCGCAGTACACGTTCAATGTGCCAACCGCCGGGACATATGCCATCGTCCTGCACGTCAACTTCCCGTGGTGGAGCATGGCGAAGGTTGGAGTGTATCTGGATGGTACGTTGGACACATCGACCGGCCAGGTGACAGGCGGCCAGGCATTGACCGTGGAGCAGCCGACGCAATGGTATCCACTCGCAAGAACAGACCACTGGATACAGGCCGGGACGGTGCAACTTTCTGCCGGGACGCACACGCTGACGTTCTCCGGGCTTTTGTCGGCCTATGGGGCGCAGTTTTGGGGGTTCGCGGTGGCATCGGGGTTCAACTTCTCGATGAGTGGCGGCAGCGGACAGTTTACCCTCGTTCCGCAGACGTACAAGGACGTGAACGGGAACGCTGCACAGCCCGCATCGGGCTATGTGCTGACATTGGAGGTGCTTCGCCATGATCCCGAGTACGCGACGGTCTGGAGCGACGACTGGCGAACCTATCCGGGCGGGCATGACTCGCTGGGCAACTGGTATAACCTAACCGGTTCCTGGTCCGTCTCCGGCACCTACGGCAGCCCATCCACGCTCAAAGGCAGCGGCCAGTTGACGCTCGGATATGACCAGTTTGACGACCTTTGCGTGTGGGCGGACTTCTCCTTTAGCGGTAGCGAAGCCGGGATCGTCATGGGGAGCAATAAGATCGGCCTCACGTCCGATGGGCGCGTGGTATTCAATGGCTCGACACTCGGGAACGTCGATACCAGCGGCACCAACGAGCTGCGGGTGCGGTGCCGGGGCGGAATCTACGACGTCTGGCTGAACGGCAAACACGTAGGGCAAGCCAGCGGTAGCGGGAGCAAAACGTTCGGCCTGTATACAGCCAACGGTGCCACGATGCAGTGTATGAGCCTCAACGCAGGCGATGCCTACTGGATGATGCCACGCGAAGCTGTCACGGTGACCACTCCAACCGGCTCGCATACCCTTGGGCGCATCTCGCGGTCAGGTGTGACGTGGGACGACACCTGGGGCTATTTTGAAGTACCGGACGGCACGGAGGAAAGGAGCACCCGATCCGGTACGAATACGTCCATCTCGCTCGACTGGGACTATCTCCACAGCGCGTCCATTTCGCTTGGCGATATCATTCCCGTCACGGTAGAGGGCGTTGATGCCGGGGTCTGGGTCAGCCGCCTTTACTTATGCGACCAGGACGGAGCGAGCATTGCCTATTACGCCGACATCAACTCGTTCCGGTATTGGTTCGAGCAAGCGCGGGACACCTGGGATCTTGCTGGTGTCGCCATGTGGGCGCTTGGGCTTGAGGACCCCAAGATATTCGGGTGTATCCCGGATCAATGGTAACTACCGCCTACGGGCGGTTTCTTTATGCCCAGGAAAGGAGGTCTCGCGGGTGGGCGATGCAAAATCCGAAGAATGGTACTCGAACAAGGACCTGTTCGAGTTTTTTAATGCCCTACAGCGTGAGTTCGACGGATTGAAAGCCGAAATGCAACAGACGAGGGAGGTGATACGCCGGTACAACGGGCTGAGAGAAGAACTGGAGAAGGTGAAGGCGACGTACAAGCCATGCAAGATGAAGCACGTGGGCGAAGCTCAGTCGGGCGGTCCATCCGTGAGTGGGGAGGGTGGGGGGTTGCTCTTCTGTCGGTCGTGGCAGCGTATCTCAAAGTCTTTCATGGAGGTTGATATGCATGGTGGATCAGGTTGTGTCGGCCGTTGTTAACGCGCTCATAGGTGTTCTGTCCATCGCTCTTTCGGCCGGTGCGGTCTATGCCGCGCGGTGGCTGCGCAGTCACGTGCGCTCGGAGACATTGGGACGACTTTTTGAAGTCGGAGACGTCATTGTCAACGCGGTCGAACAGGCAGCCGCTGCCGGTCTCATCACTGTCCCGAAAAAAGATGCCGCTGTTCAACGCTTACGGGATTGGGCAGCCCGAGAAGGCGTGAAGCTATTTGACGCGCAAATTAACGACATCATTGAAGCGGCGGTCAAGGCGATGAAGGATGCCGGCCAGGAACTGAAGGCTACTATTGCTGAAGATCCTCAGGCAAAAGTCCCGGCTGCCCAGCAGCGGTTGCAAGATGCCCAGGCAAAGGCGCAGACCGCGCAGTCAGAAGTGCAAGCCGCACAGGCGGCCCTCGAACAGGCTAAGAAGGAGGCAGCAGCAGCCAATGGCAACGCCAGCGCTTGATCCGAAATGGGCCAAGGGAAGGGATGTGAGCCCATACCAAAAGGACATCGATTGGGGCCGGGTTGAAAAATCCGGCCTCGTCCATTTCTCCATCGTTCGCGCCGGAGCCGGACAAACCATCCAAGATCCGTACTTCATACGTAACTACGCGGCCGTGAAGTCTATAGGAATTCCGTCCGGCACGTACTGATTCTTGTACCCAAAGACCAGCGGACCTGAGGAAGAGGCCGAAGCCTACGTGAAGGCCGTGGAAACGGCCAGTGGATGGCGTGGCTGGCCGCCCATGGCTGACATCGAGCAAGAAGGTGCCGGCGACCTTGGCGTGGACGAGCTGACCGACTGGCTGCATCGGCACCTTGCGCGGCTTGAGACTTTGGCGGGTAAGAAGCCGGTTATCTACAGCAATCCATCCTTTCTCAAGACGAGAATCCGGGCGAACGAGTTTTCGCAGTATGAACTCTGGATCTCGCACTATGGCGTGACGCAACCGGAAATCCCGGCTCCATGGAAATCGGCTCGATTCTGGCAGTACAGCAGCACAGGTCAAGTGCCGGGGGTGAAGGGTCATGTAGACATGAACGTGTTTTGTGGGAGTTTAGACGAACTTCAGGCGTGGTGCGGGGAAGGCACGCCGTCGCTGGCCTCCCGTGGTGGTAAGGCCCCTGCCAAGGCTGGGCCTAAAATCTCCAACCACCGCACTCTATTCTCGGCGGCATGTGGCGACGACGTGAAGCTCTGTCAGCGTCTGCTCTACCGTGCTGGCCAGCACCCGGGGCCGATAGATGGGGCCTACGGTCCGAGAACCATGGATGCAGTACGAGCATTCCAGAAGGCCGCGCGGATTGCTGTCGATGGTATCTGTGGCCCTCAGACCTGGGCGGCGCTCGAAAAGGTCAAGCAGGCCGACCGTCCTCTCACGGTGCGCGGCGACCGCGGCCAGCAAGTGACGGATCTACAGTATCTGCTCCTTTACCACGCGAGCAACCCAGGTACCATCGATGGCGTGTTCGGGCCCAAAACTGAGGATGCGGTGAAGGTGTTTCAGAATGCGAAGCAACTGACCATCGACGGAAAGGTAGGTCCAAATACGTGGGGTGGCCTTCTCAAGGTCTAGAAACCCGCGCTTGAAAGGGGGTGATTAAGGCGGCTTGATGTAGACGTACGTTAATTCCTTCGTTCGTTGTGATCGCACGTTCGACGGTTTATACGTGCGTGTCTCCCCACTGAATTAAATGGTTAAGGAGTGATTCATTCATGACCGTTGCTATGACACAAGATCACTGGGATTACAGCGGCGCTCCGATGGTGGGTCCTGGATACGTCACAAGCGGAGGTCTCGTGCAGGCAGTCCAGCAGATGATTGCTTGCACTGGGGAGTATTCCTTGACCATCGACGGAATCTACGGACCGCAAACAGAAGCCGCAATCAAATGGTGGCAAGGGAAAAACGGTCTTACAAAGGACGGGATTGTCGGGCCGCACACGTGGTATTCATTCTGGAAAGGTCTTACACGGGACTATAGGGAAGACTCGCCGCACTATGACTCTTACAAGTGGAGTCCGCCCTTCGGGGCTACTTGGCGGACACTTGGATACCGGTTCTACTATCGTCGCGTGACCAACTACCATCTGTCCGGGCCCGATACCGAGTGGGCGTACTACAACGAAAACAAGAGCGCCTACTACTGGATGGATAACGGCGTGCATAAGGCCACGGAATAAAGCAGGTGGCTTGCATTTCGATGCCCTTACCCTCCAGGGTGGGAGCTTTTTTATTTTTTCGGGATTGCAAATCCCTGCGGATGGTGTGATTATATTGTCACATACAACCAGTCCGTTTGTGAAAGTGAGGGACTTTTATGTTTACTCGTCATCGATCCACTAAAAAAATCGGGGCCGCCGCAGCCGTTGTAGCCGTGGTCGCGGGCGCGTCTTTATTCGGGGTCACCCATTACAGGCACGTTGCAGACGCTCAAACGCTAAATACAAAGCACGACGTCAAGCCCGACAGGGTTGAGAATTCCGGGGCGCCTTACTACATGAACACAGACGTCTATACCGAGGCCAACAAAATCAAGGATGCGGCTACGTTCAAAGTCGTGTTGCCGGTCCTGCCGCCGTACAAACTTGACCGCATGGAACTGGACTCTAACAGTCGAAACGGGCAGCAACTCACGATGTGGCTGCTACCCCCGAATTACGACAGGGTCAAGTATACCGACCATACGATTCAATACAGCATCATGGAAGTTCCGAACAAGACCGTAGTCGGCTCCGACCTGGATCAGCCAGACCGGCTCAAGCACGTGAAATTCGACGGCGTTGACGTGACGGTGGCCTTCCCGCAGAAAGACAGCCTAGTGCATGCTTATGAGTTTGTCCATGACGGTATCCTGTACGACGTACGAAGCATGGTCGGTGACTGGCACTACGCTGTCCCGTACCAAAAAGACAAGGCATGGGAGATTATCGACTCGCTCATCAAGGAAAATCATGTGTTGAATTGAGTTTGACTCGGACGCAATTGCAATGAGCAGGCACCACCACCATCACCATATCCACTGGCCACGATGGATGCAGGCCATCGCGGCGCTGACCCTGGCTGGGATATGGATTGCAGCCGTTGTAACTCTGATATTCTGACGTTCAACCCTTACCGTTTAGTGGGGGGTTCCAATGAACTCGGACTTCGTGAACAGTCGCGTGACTAGTCAAGCTCTTATCTCCAAATAGATATGCCTGTTTTCCCAACGTCATCGACGGATTCAAGTTACGGTAGTACCCTCGTCTCATGGGAGGTGTTCACGGATGGTCATTGTAAAATGTACGAATTGTGGTCGCGAGCAGGAAATGAGGACGGGGATCGTTGTCGGTAAGGCTGGAGAACACGAAATTGACATCGCAGGCACGAGCATTTTTTGCAGCTGTGGGAGCGTCCTCTTTGAGGACGATGGGGTCTTGCGGGAAATTCAAGTCAGCGTCAAACAAGAACCCGCGATGCACCGGATGTGACATTTTCAGCATAAATCAAGGCTTAAGGTCTAAGGTAAAAATGGGTAGGGTAGCAAACGTGGCCGCCATGGTCATCGGCGAAGGCGGGGCCGATGACACCGGACTCGTCATATTGTTGTCGAGGTCTCGATGGACTCATTCCCCTTGAATTTACACACCGCACACAAATTCTCCTATGCGCCATCGACACCACATGTATCTCCGAGATACGATCCATATCGGTGATACACGCTGGTCGATACCCATGCATATCTAATTCCGAAGCCGACGTGAAGCACTGGGCATGTCGCGCAAGCAGTTGGCTGAGGGAATATGCCATCCGGCCCAGTTCGGCCATTACGAAACCGCGCGGATGATTCCGACCGACGAGAAGGTCCGACTGCTTGCGGAGCGGCTCGACATCCCGGTCGAGTACTTCTTCATGGTCGTGGAAGCCCAACGGAGGCTTGAAAGACGTCTACGGGAGTTGACGCGGGTGGGGGCTTATAGGCGAGCTGTACCCGTTTTGAAGGAGATGGCCTGGAGGGAGAAGACGCCGGCGATCAGCGAGCGGTATGAGGCGATGGCGAAGGAGTGCGTACTGATCGGGTTGAACGGATATTGGTGAAGAACGACGCCAACGCTGCGGTGAATAGACAGGGAACAGTAATGTCGACGTTGGACAAGTGGGTGGTGGATTAGACGTATCACATTGAGAAGTAAACTGCGAAGGTTGCCTTACTTCGAATGTGCTGGTGAACGGGCCAAATTGGCACAGGTACCTACGCAAGCGCAGAAGAAATACGATAGCAGGAGATGCAAGGGTACAGTAATCAACAGTGTCGGTGAGTAAGACGACCCGTATTGAACCCGCCTTTGTCAAGACAGATGGGATGGCCTTTAAGAGAGAGATAAGAGACTTACAATTCAGATAAAAATCGTCTCACGCTGCGTTCTGTTGCATTTTCCAATTTCTGAATTCCAACGGTGAGCGATAACCTAGTGCGGAATGCGGTCGGTCCGTGTTGTAAAAGTGAATGTACGACTCAATCGCCGCTTTCGCCTCGGCCAAACTGCTGTATTCCTGCAGCCAGACCTCCTCCTCCTTCAGCGACCGGAAAAATCGCTCGATGTATCCGTCAGCATCGGGGTTGTTGTACCCCGTTCGCTCGTGGTTGATTTGGCAGGCCTTCATCGCTTGGATG
>NZ_AUMH01000038.1 GCF_000430585.1 Alicyclobacillus herbarius DSM 13609 | reverse complement strand
AGTGCTGGCACTCCGGCGGGCGAATCGCATCCAGGTCAGGAGCCTCACAAAATTGCATATAGGACTGGACGTCAGCAAAGGGAGCGCTGTAATATGAGGGCATAGCCATTGTTGCACCCGGTAACAACCGGGCACCGGAAGAGAGACTCAGAGGCGGCCAACCTGCAGGGTCTCTCTTCCTTTTTTCACCTCCGTAATGATTGTCGTTACGATACGGATCGTGATACGACAATCATCCGAAGAATCCTCCGACATTGAAAATGACAAAAAAAAACGCTCACTCGCCGTCAAATAGCGTGAGCGGTTACACGATCGGAATGCAAAACGGGTTCATATTGACGCAAGGTGCACTGCATAGCCGATGGTCAAGGTCACTTCCATCTGTTGTTACTGCATCCCTTTGCGATACGTTGCTGATTGCTATCGCTGTTCTGGGTGTCCCGGCCATGGCACTGCATATTACCTGGCTGCGCTACACGTTCGGCACAATCGGTACCGTCTTTCTGCTTTACATGGGTTGGTCGACATGGAGGGAGGACATACAGGAGGTTGCGGTAGACTCTATCTCAACTCCATGGACGACAAGGCGACAAATCGGGTTTACGTTGTCCGTATCACTTCTTAATCCGCACGCACTGATTGATACGTTGGCAGTGATCGGGGGGTCTGCATTAGGGTATTCGGGTTGGTCCGAGAAAGTCGCATTTGCCATGGCATGCGTTTCCGTGTCGTGGATGTGGTTCTTCGGATTGTCCGTGGTTGGGCATGTGGTGGGAAGAGTAGCTCTGCACAGGTCATCTCTAAAGGTGATCAACCGTGTTTCGGCAATCATGATGTGGTCATCAGCCGTCTATCTTGGCTACATTATCTATACCTTTCAGTAGTGGTCACGGATTAACACCCGCAGATTGGACACTTGCTCCCGATATTGAGCTCTTTCGCAGTTTTTTCTTCAGGCCTTTGCCCTGGGCCACAAATTGCCATCGGTCGTCGGTCCTTCAAGGGCCGTCTGTCGCTGAACTTCGGTTCCCTTGACCGCCCTCCGCCCTCTGGCCTTGGGCAGTTAGGGGCAGAGGCCCGGGATACGCACCAACGTGCGTCACACCCTCACTGGGCGTCTAGGCTCGAGCCCTGTCTCGATATGACGGCGGTAGAACTCGGCCGGCGTAGGACATTCCATCGCTCACACTCTGATTCAAATAAATGGCTCACGAACTACGGGCCGTTATCCGAACGAACGGTGGGCAACGGTATATGACACCGAAGAATCTGACGATTCCACAGTGCTGCTCGAAACGTCTCGACGGCATGTCTGGCTTCGCAGGTTAAACCGATATGGTATCCCACAATCTGCCTGTCATACACGTCGATGTACGACAGTACGAAGAAGAAGCGGTCCTCTCCTGTGATGTACCCGTACTTCACATCGACCTCCCAGAGCTGGTTTGGTGCCGTGATGGTGCGGTTCTGTGCCAGCTTCCTCGGGGGTGTATGACGGAGTTTCCGTTGCGGCCGCAGGATATCCAGTTTCTTACACAAGCGGTACACCTTTTTCTCGTTGATCAGGAGTCCATGGTCTTGTCTGAGCATGTGGGTCAGTTTGCGGTACCCATATGCGTAACCATCTCCGGCAATGGATTCCATAATCCACTCCTTGATCTGTTCATCACTGACTTTGCGGCCCTCCGCAGTCAGTGAGTACCCAGGAATCGGGCGCCCACCCGAGGTAGTATGCGGTCTTGGCTCGTGTGTCAACGGATAGTAAGAAGTGGATCGAGAGACCCCCACGATGCGCAGCACGAGAGTAGCGTTATACCCGGCTGTGACCCATTTGTGCGCAATGGCTACTTTATCCGCAAGTGAGGGCTCTGTTTTTTTTAGCAGGTCACGCAAAATAGCAATTTCAAGGTCTTTCTCGCCCAGAAGCTGTTTGAGATGGGCATCCTGTTTATCCAATTCACGGTTCTCTGCGACGAGTTGAGCATGTTCCTGCTGGGTGACATGGGGCGTTTCCTTTCGGACTGCTGCCCTGCATGGATTGGCCAGCTTTATACTGGCGGACCCATCGACTGACAAGATTCGGACGGATATCGTACTTCCGAGCCACAACGGAATTGTTCCCAGCGGCGATGGCCTGTTCGACGACCTGACATCTTGAACTCTAGAGTAAATTTCCGACGTTCCACGTGAACAATTTCCTGTTGACCAACCGCATTCATCGTTGGGCAATCGCCCAGCGGTGGCGCGGTTTTTTAATGGGGCGATGATGGATGATAATCGGGCTACTAAGAACCTTCTAGACCCGTATACACATCTATGGAAAATTATTGTACAATCTAAGTTGTAGCAAATTGCTCGTTACAATCCAATAAAGGAAGTGTATTGATTGACGGCTAGGGACAAAAATGCTCTTATCGCTATCTTAGCTATTATGGTTGCGAGTGGATTGGCTGGTTGTAGTATCTTTGGCGGAAACGGAACCACGAAACCCCCGAGCAATGCCGTCACAAAGAAGGTTCAACAGGGGATTGGCAATCCGACCAATAAAGGCATCATTTATTCCGATTTAAGTTCACTCCATGACGACGCGAATCAGTGGGTCGGATATGGTCATACGCCGGATTGGGGACCATGGTCTGAGCAGGCAGAAAAAACTTATATCCCTGCCGTGGAAAAGGTGAAAAAAGAAGTCGAAAAGGATGCTCAGAATAAGATCACGAAAGCAGTTCTGAAGGACTTGGATAATGCTGAAGCGCTTTTGAAAATTGCTGAACAGAAGCATGACCGTCAAGCTCTCCTTTATTTTCATCGGATTATGTCAGACTTAGCCAATTACGTTTATAGCAAGAACAAGGGTGACGAATACTTTGGAGCAACGAATGCTTTGAACGGAAGCGAAGCAAGTACAATTGACGAATACGTTAAATCTGAATGACCTTCTCGAGAAGGAAATTCATGCCCTTGGCGAAAACCTCGCGAATCTACACATTCGAGCGAGGACACACCCCACCATACGAATCCAAAAACCGGGTATAAGACCCTGGATTTAACGTACACAGTTTCGCCCTTCAAGACACTCTGAGGGGCTTTATCGCTATTGCTCGCTTCGCCCGATGATACGCCTGCAATTGGAAAATTTATATCCTGCTTTAGGTGTGCCAAGAAAGCTGGCGTGTGTTAGCGGGTGAAATTCCCGTCCCTGCAAGGGTTAGCCACTCACAGGGGACCGAATCTTGCGTACAGGACAGTGATATCAGGTACGAAGCGTAGACAGGGCGACGACCAGACCGCAACCTATAGGGTGAAGGGATTGAGCCTCGTAACGGGAGCGCAACCCAAGACTTTGGTGATTGGCGAATGAATGGACCACCACATGCCCAGGATGACGCACCCGGCTAAGGTAGTACTCGTCACCAACCTGTCGTCAGATGAATGAGAACGCCGCGGAAAACACCTGTGGTTTCGCGGTTCCCCAAAAGGTTACTCGACTGCAATTTTGTTGAGATCAAGACATTGACAAAAGCTCTGTTTAACCCATTTTCATGTAGCCCTTGTGAGCTGCATCGCATCGCGAACATGCATTAGGCAAATACGCTGGGGATACGGGTTTCAGGAAGACCATGAACTGAACATGTATGCGAGCCTTCAGCATAGTCTACCCGGGTGGTTCGATTCCATCCGAATTGGTCTGGTGTAGCGTCCTTTCAGACATGTAGTTTTGAAAGCGAGCACGGTCGGACAGAATGTGGCAGGCACCTTAGGGAGGGGACAGGGTTGGGAGCACTAACGGGGGATTCGACCTCACTTTGTAGCAGACCTGGAGAGCTGGACGAATGCCGAATGAGTCGAATTGCATTTGACCATATTGGTGCGGGAGGTACCCGTCTTGCGACAGCCCTTGAATTGTGAGCTCTGCTCGGTGAAATTGAGCGAAAGAGAATTGACTCGGTGAACGTTGCTCGGGATAGATACGGTTCATTAAACGATGAGGAAGTGCTACGGAAAGTCGAGAACTTGATACTCTTGTTGATATTCTTGTAAAATTATACCGTCGATTGTTGCGGATTGATTTACAGGAGGTTCAACGGGTCTGAAATCTGGCCGGTTCATCCGTGAAATTGGGATGGTGGAAGAACGTACGGCGGAACTGAAGGGGGAAGTCTGTGCAGTGGTAGGTGAACATCTGCAATCGGAGGATTTGTACGGGGACCGTGTGGCTCGAACATCTTCGCAAGTCCCGTTCTTTCGTCAGATCCGGGGCGAGGTGACACTGTACTGGATTGGAGCTTCCATCGGCGCGATTGTGTTCGATCTGGTGATGTGGCGGACCATGGAGCCCACACTCACTGGGTGGCTGAGTTGGACGTTTGGCTCCATCATCGTCGGGATTGTCGTGTTGGCCATACTGGTACAACTGCGCCTGCGGGTTTTGCTGCGGCCCATCGGGCTGCTGCACGAAGAGATGCAGCGCTTGGCTCAGGGAGACGTAGGAGACAGGGAACTGGCCATATCGGGACGCACAGACCTGGCGATGGTCGTGGAGGCGCTCCGGCAGGCCAAGGGGAACATGCGCGACATCCTTGAGCACTTAAAGGCGGCGTCAGTACATTTAACTGAATCAGCCGAGGCACTAGGTGAAAGCGCCAGGCAGACCACCTTCGCATCGGAACAGACAGCGGCGTCGGTGAGCGATATTCAGGAGCGCATGCAGGTTCAACGGCAGGAGATTTTGGAGACGGAACTGAGGATGCGGGAAACGGTGGAAGCTGTGGAACGAATTCAGCGGCTGGGCGAGATGGCCCTGCGGCTGTCGCAGACGAGCAGGGGCAAGGTGGACGCGGGCAAGGCGGAGATGCAACAAACCGCGGAGCGGATGTTGGCGATGCGGCAACAGGCCAAAGACATGACTGTTCAGGCCGAGTCCATGAGTGCGCACGCCAAACAGGTGATGGAGATCACCCAGTGGATTCAGGAGATTGCGGACCAGACACAACTGTTGGCATTGAACGCGGCGATCGAGGCGGCTCGGGCCGGCGAGGAGGTGCGTGGATTCACGGTCGTGGCGGATGAGGTGCGGCGTTTGGCTGCGCAGGCGAAGTCAGCCTCAGATCGCGTCCATACCGTGGTGACCGAGATGGGCAGCCAGGCTGCGGCTTCCCTGTCTGCAGCGCAATCGGTCGCGTCTGCGGTGGAGGAGGGACAGCGCGCGGTCGAGTCGGCGGCGGAGACCTTCTTATCCATGGTGGAGGACTTGACGCAGCAGGATTCCTATGTTGAAGAGATCGAAGCGGCGGCGACAGAAATTGGGGTGCGTGCACAGACGGTCAAACAACATATGACCGATCTTGTGGCAACCGCTGAACAGCAGACGGAACTGGTAGAGACCGTGGCAGCGGCCAGCGAGGAACAGCTCGCCATGATGGAAGAGGTTGCAGCCGGTGCGGAGGACGTCCGCGGGATGGCACGCACCTTACAACAACTTGCTGACCGGTTTTCGTGGAGACGGACTTGAACCTCATCTTTGATCTCAAGAGTCGTCTCGAATCTTATCCAATCACCTGGCAGGACGACGTGGAGGCGCTGGTGGAGGCGTTTTATGGCAGAAAAGATGTGTCAGCACTCCAATAAGTATATCGATCCGGCCGTGGAACGCTTTTTGCGGCGACAAGGTCGAATACAATTAAAAATTTCAGTTATGCGTTCGAAGATGTGGTTATGGGTGAGGCTATTGATCGCATCGGGTTGAACGATGCTATTTTTGCCAAGATCATCGACGAACCCGCTTTTCAAAGTGCGGTGAAGGATTGGATCATGCGACCGGTGTATAGAAAGTTTAATAACCCAGATCAGCTAAAACAGTAGTTCAGATTGATTTCCTTATGAAGATTATGTCAATGAGCATTTGTGATGTTTGCACTAGTGGTTCGAAGCGGAGTGGTCACGTGAGACAACATGGGCGTATCCCAAAAGCGGCCAGCCTAAGCTGACCGCCGTCTCCGCATGCACCAGCGCATGCCAGTGCCAGTCCCGCGCACCTGTGCCGTAACCCCTGCCTACGAATACCGCAACTGCACCATGCCCGCAGTGAAGAACACGACGGCGAATCCTGCCAGCACAATCATCGGGGTAGCCAGCGCCGTTAGTGTGGATGCGCCGATGGCTGCGAGCTTAAAGGCTTGGAGCGCCCACGTTTGCGGGACAAACCACGCGAGGTGCTGCATCCATACCGGTTCGATGTCGAGCGGCCAGTAAGCGCCGCTCATCATGGTCGTCGCAAGGGCGAGGAAGGCGCCAATCATGCGGTGCTGTTCGCCACTTTTCGCTACCCCCGCGATGCAAAGGGCAATACCGGAGATGCCGAGGATGTAGAGACAGACAGCGAGTACGGTCCATCCGCCGAGCGGAATGTCGGCGCGAAACAGCCACGCGCCAAGGAACCGCATCAGCAGGAACTGAAACCAGCCGATAACAAAGTACGCCAGCGCGTACCCACCGATGACCTGGAACCTACCCGCCGGACTGACCTTCAACCGATTCCAGGTGCCGGTTTGCTTCTCCCGAAAAATGTCTCCCGTGCTGCTGAAGACGATGAAGATGATGAACATCGTCGCGAACCCAGCCAGTGTGCTCGCCGTCGAAGATAGGGTCTTGTTATGAACGTTGCCGGAGACGAGGGTGTCCGTCTTGACTTGTACCAGTGAGTGCACTTTCTGCCCCTGTGTCAGGCCCTTGGTAAACGCAGCGACCAGCGCTGTACTGCTGGTATCGCCGCTGTGCCTCTTCGACGCGACGCTCGCAGTGCCGACTTGCGTCCAGCGAGTAACCTGTTGTTGCAAATCAGCTACGTTCAGTCCGTCGGAAGAGTTGCCGCTTGCCGATGGCGATTTGAGCCAGCCAATCGTTGGCGTTTCCCCGTGAATAATGTCCGATTGCAGCCCTTTCGGCAGGGTGACAATCACGCTGGCCTGCATGTCGCGCAGCGTCTGTGTAGTTTCACTGGGCAGGATAGGCTTCACCTGAACACCGTCCGCATGTTCGAGCGCCTGTACATACGCCCGGGAGACCTTGGAGTGGTCGCTGTCGATGACAGCGACCGCCACTTTCGATGAGCCCAGGTTTGGCAGCACGCCGAAGAGGAACGTGATGATGAGCGGCATGATGACCATCCAGATGATGTTGGAGCGTTGACGTACGAGATCGAGCAGAAAACGTTTTGTAATCGTCAGTAAGATACGCAAGCCTCACACCTCCTCAACGTGCCGGTTGGCCGTAGCGCATCGTGGCCAACAGCCCAAGACAAATGCCCAGGCAAATCAGGTAGCAGATGGGAACCATCAATTGCGACGCGGAGATGCCCATCACGCTGTTGACGAGCGCACTCACCACCCGTCCGTTTGGCAAAACGTGCGCAATATACTGCATGAACTTGGGAAAACCGTAAATCGGGAAAATGCTTCCGCCCAGCACGGCAGCCACCTGCGATCCGATGCCGCCTAAACCATCCACAGCCTGCTGGTTCTTCATCCAGGCGCCGAGCACGGAAGAGATGCCTGCGAGCGAAGCCGCATAAGCGAGTACCAGCATCCCCGTCTGGATAACGGGGCCAAGATGGATGTTCAGTAACCACCTGGCGCACAACAGCAGAATCGCGCCCTGCAGCGCCAACACCAGAAAGTTCGACAGCCAGTGTCCGCCGGTGAGTGCAAGCCGGCTGGACGGTGAAGCCAGAAGGCGCTTGTATCGATCGCTGTGCTTTTCTTCGACAGTCGCTTCCGCCCGACTCATAGCGTGCGTTAGCATGAACATCGCCATCATGCCGATCGCATAATAGGCGCCGGAGGTAATCGGTTTTAGCGGAGATGTATGCGTATCAATGTGAATCGCGGCTCCGTACGCTGTCGCCGGTACGCCGCCATGACTCGCAGTCATCGCCCGCATCACACCGCTTTGCTCACCAAACGAACTGACAATCGACTGGACAATGCTGCCGTCTGTCTCATGCCCTGGCTCCACCTCCACACTGACCGTCCCGGTTTTCCCGGCGGCAATCTGTTCGGTAAAGCCCTTGTGAATCCAGAGATCGACCACGGCGCCGCCCGCATTAACCTGATTTCTCGCCTGTGCAATCGTCTCTGCGGTCTTGACGTGGATGAGGCCCTTTTGGCTTTTTAGGACGTCAATCAATTGCGTCGACGCGGCCTGCCCATCCTGATTCACCACAACGACGTTGAAAGCCGGCAAGCCTTTGCTGCCAAACACCCCGCTCAGCGCGAAGCTGAGAATGAACATTAGCACTACCGGCAGTCCGAACAGCATGATGAGCGCTTTCCGGTCACGCACGAGCCCCCACAAATTCACCTTCGTCATCTGCCAAGCCACACGGAGCATCATGCGGATACACCTTCCCTGCCATCTCGTAACTGGCGCCCGGTCAGATGCAGGAATGCGGCCTCCAGGTTCGGTTCCTGGATTTCAATCGATGCCGGCTGCAACTGAAACCCTCTCAGGATGCCGACCGCTTTGGCCACGCCAGATGCGGCATCCTGCGTTTGCAGCAACAGTTCCTCGTTATCATTCTGTACGGTCTGAAACGCCAGGTCGTTCTTCAAGGCGACAACCGCCTGGCTGAGGTCGCCCTTGACCACCATCCGAATGGTCGAGAGGGTGCCGGCCAATTGACGAATGTCGTCGAGATGGCCATAGGCAATCATCTGACCGTGATCAATAATCGCCAACCGCTTGCACAAAAACTGCACTTCCTCCATGTAGTGGCTGGTATAGATGATGGCCATGCCATCCTGGTTTAGCTCTCTGACCGTTTCGAGAATGTGGTTGCGGCTTTGTGGATCGATGCCGACGGTTGGCTCATCCATGATGAGGATCTCCGGGCGGTGAATCATCCCGACTGCAATGTTCAAACGGCGCTGCATGCCGCCGGAGAACTTCTTGACCTGCTCTTTGCGATGCGACTCCAGGCCGGCCACCTTCAGGCACCAGTTCACATTGTCCGCGAGTCGGGCCCCATACAGGCCATAGATGGTCCCCCAGAACTTCAGGTTTTCCTCTGCCGTCAGATGCTCGTACAGCGCAATACTCTGCGGCACCAGCCCAATCCGCTGTTTCAAATAGCGCGGGTTTTTGCGCAGCGACCTGCCGTCTAGCAGCACTTCGCCGTCGTCCGGCACCAGGAGGCCGCTAATCATTGAAATGGTGGTCGACTTGCCTGCGCCGTTCGGCCCGAGTAGTCCGAATGCATCGCCGGGCTGAACGCTGAAGCTGACCCCGTCGACCGCCTTGTGCGCGCCAAACTTTTTTGTCAATCGCACAACTTCCAGCATCGAATACCTCCCCGCGTCACTTTGTCCATGTTCCTACGCCGTATGGCTCGCTAGAAAAGTCCGGAACAGAGACGCTTGATTCTGTACACATCGTACTAGGTTTAGTTCGCGGCTGCCTGTGTCAAACGATAGAAATGCATATGCCGTCAAGTCAGGGGATAACAGATGCGTAGCATGACGAAAGTCATGGTTTACATGAACCTTCCAGTTCTCATTCGAGGTTGAAATGTAATGAATGAAAGGTCCGTGTGAGGGTGAGGAGTGTTCAGTCGTACAAGCAGAGAGTCTTTGCGACCAGATACAAGATGAGGAATCGAAAGAATGCGCCGTAAGGCAACCCAGCCTATTTACAAATCGCTCCCTGTCATTAATGAATAAAACTCCCTTTGGAGGTTAATCGTTGAATATTACGAGGTATACGGCTCGAAGGTCTTACCTCTTGAATGACGTTCCGCCGTATCCGTGCTTAACGGCATACAAGGCGACCTGCGTCCGATCACGCAGATTCAACTTCGCGATTAAATTGCTGACGTGATTCTTTACTGTCCCCTCTGTGACGAATAGGTGAGCGGCGATTTCGCGGTTCGACATGCCGCGCGCGAGACAATCTAACACATCTTCCTCGCGTTCTGTGAGACGGATGTCAGCCGCTGGTTGCGGTGCCCGCGGTTCGCCTTTGTTATCTCCCTGAGGCGAGGTCATAAATCCTTTGGCCTGTATCGCCGACAACAACTTACTCGCAATCCCGGGCGGTAGCACGGCGCCGCCGGCATTTGC
This sequence comes from Alicyclobacillus herbarius DSM 13609, assembly GCF_000430585.1. Taxonomy (GTDB): domain Bacteria; phylum Bacillota; class Bacilli; order Alicyclobacillales; family Alicyclobacillaceae; genus Alicyclobacillus_G; species Alicyclobacillus_G herbarius. The sequence goes on along the minus strand of NZ_AUMH01000038.1, from coordinate 2,497 downwards.
CGCCCGAACCGCCTGTGCAATCTCTTCGGCTGGCATATCTTTGACTAGATACCCCACTGCACCCGCCTGCAGCGCGCCGACCACTTCCTCCTGCTCGTCAAACGTAGTCAGCATGACGATGCGGGCTTGGGGACAGATCTGCTTAATCCGGCTGGTGGCTTCAATGCCGTTCAGGTTTGGCATGCGAACGTCCATCAGGATGACGTCGAAGGCTCCACCGTTCTGTTGCACCAGCTCAACCGCCTCGGTGCCGTCTGCAGCGACGGCGGCGACCTCGATGTCCGGTTCGGATCCCAACAGTGTCTTGAGTCCGTCGCGCATCAGGCGTTGATCATCCACTATCAGCAACCGAATCATACGTTCACTCCTTCCCAAATCGGCAGCCGCAGTGACAATCGGAAGCCTTTCGCTGGTTCGCTTGTAACCTCGATGTCTCCACCGTATCGCCGCAGCCGCTCGCGCATGGTGGACAGGCCAAAGCCAAGCGCGGGCGAGTTGGAGCCGCGGCCGTTATCCTGTATCACGAGGCGCAGATACACGCCACTGCGTTCCAACGTGACGTCTACCTTCGTCGCTCGCCCGTGCCGTTGTGCGTTGGTCAAGCCTTCCTGAATCACACGGTACAAAAGCGCCATTACCTGCGCCGGGATGGCATCGGTTACGGCCGTCTCGAACGTGATTTCCATGCCAGTGATGGAGGCGTAATGGAGCGTGAGCCTGCGCAGAGCAGAGATGCCTTCCGTGTCCGCGGTTTTGCGAATGGCTCGTACCGATTGCCGGACTTCATTGAGTGATTCCTGTGCCAGCGCCTCGCAGACCCGCAGGTTCTCCTGTGCCGCCTCCGTGTCTCCCTGCCCGAGAATGCGCCTGGCTGCCTGCAGCTGCACGAACAGCGCGGTCAGCCGATGCGCGACGTTGTCGTGGATCTCGCCCGCGATGCGATTGCGCTCTTCGGCGGCAGCAAGATCGTATACTCGGTTGGCGTATTCATTGACTTGCTCGTTCACGCGGCTTAACTGATGAGACTGCGCCTGGAGTCGCGCCATCGTCTCCGTGAACTGTTCGCGATCGCGCCGGTTGACCAAAATCTGTTCAGTTAACGTGACACCAAACGCCAACACCACCACATACAGTCCGACGAGGAGCCACTGCACCGTCGGCGTGCTGTTCCAATCGCCCAACCGATGCGGTTGCTCTGCACCGTATATTGTCCACAGCGAGAAGATCAGCAAGGAGAGGAACAGTCCAGTCTGCAGCACTTTATCGCGATATCGCACGACAGACAGCGACCACGTCGGAAACAACAGCAAACTGGCGGGGCCAATCGGGAACTGCACCATCATGTAGATCCCAAGGAGAAGGCCCGCCACAGCTTCTACCCAGACCGCTTTATGCAAAACCTCGGGCCACTTCGGATGATGGATACGCGCGGCCAGCATCAGATTGGACGCGAGAAATACGATGCCGCCCAGCGTATACCACGCTCGCCCTGGCCACGACAGTACCGGTACCGCGTATAAGACGACAATGCAGAGCTGCCAGCAAGGACGCAGGTATGTCCAAATCACGCGCTGCCAAGGGATGCGCTGGTGGAGTTCCTCTGCTGCCACAAGCTGGCCTCCTTCTTGGATGGGTATGATTTGTGTGACGCAGACCCTGCCCATGTGCAAACGGACTGCTTGATACGGCCAAAATTCCGTATGAGTTGCTGTGTGCAGGGATGCATCCTAATTATAACACGCTGATGTTGGAGTTTTATGTAATAGATTCCATATACTTAAATCTTGCTATCCAATGATTGCGTCTTTACTCTATCACGATGTTGCGTGAAATGTTCTCGGTGTAAGTCAGTTTTACGACACGGCACGAAGTGAGGAAACTCGGTTCGATACAAAAGACTTCGCGGTAATAACGCAGGAATTGAAGGCAATGAACAGAAACTATATACCGCATTATGCACGACGGATACATTCGAGACTCCGTCTGCTACAGCGTTATCGAGGATGAATGGCCGGGTGTGAGGCATAGGTTAGAGACGCTGTTAAATGCTCGATAAACCGGATTACATAACTACACAGCCAAGCGGTTATATGTCAAGGGGGTGATCGAGATGAATTGGAAATTACTTTGGAAAAAGACGACAAATTTATGGAAAGAGACATGACTTGAATAAAACCCGCCTGTTCACCGAATTTTCGCATCGATTAGGTGGGCCTCAGAACTGGAAATTCCGGTTGAGTTGGGGGAAGGAATTACCTCCTCCTCTCCGGGGGTGTGTACAGCTGTTTGGTGGTCAGTAGTGTGAACACCAAGCGTACCAGTTTTCTTGCGGTCAGGACGAGTGCTCTTTTGTGCTTGTGCTTCAATGCTTCGCCGTACTTCTTTCGGTAGAACTCGGCGTATTCAGAATCATACTTTCGGACTTTGTCCGCAGCCTGAATCAGGTAATAGCGCAGATACCGGTTACCTGTACGCATTCGAGACGTCTCTTCGGACT
>NZ_AUMH01000037.1 GCF_000430585.1 Alicyclobacillus herbarius DSM 13609 | reverse complement strand
AGCACCCTGAGGTGAGCAGGACTCATCTCAGGGTGTTTTTTTGCGTCTATTGCACCTTTCGTATGGTAGGATGATCAATAAAAGTACGTCTATGAATACGCTTCTATAGCCATAGGGGTCTATCGACTCGCGCGTCAACTCGTCGTGGCAATTGGCAGATAGGTTTTCAGGGGGATAGCTTACGCAGAATGAAGATTGTCATTGCACCCGATTCGTATAAAGGGAGTTTGTCGGCCCTACAGGTGGCCGACGTCATCGCCAGGGCGTTCACGGACGTATGGAAGGATGCAGGCAGAAATGGCACCGAGGCTGGTGAGTTGGACCTGGTCAAGGCGCCCATGGCGGACGGGGGAGAAGGCACGGTCGACAGCCTGGTGGCTGCGACCGGTGGCCGACGGGTTGCTATCACGGTTTCGGGCCCGCTAGGAAAGCCGGTGGAGGCCTTTTACGGGGTTTTGGCCGACGGTGAAACGGCGGTACTCGAAGTGGCCAACATTTGCGGATTACCGATGTTGGCTAAACATGAACGAGACCCTGAGCAGACGACCAGCGCCGGGCTTGGCGAGGCCATTCGAACTGTATTGGACGCCGGTTACAGGAAGCTCATTGTCGGTCTGGGGGGGAGCGCCTGCAACGACGGTGGACTCGGCATGCTGCAGGCGCTAGGGGGAATCTTCCTGGACACCACAGGTCGCCCTGTTTCACCTACCGGCAAGGGAGTAACACAGGTCTCCACCGTGCGTATGGACAGCGTTGATAAACGCCTTGCCGAGTGTGACATTCGGATCGCCAGTGACGTGGATAACCCGCTCTGTGGCCCGGAAGGGGCAAGCTTTGTATTCGGTCCGCAAAAAGGGGCGAGCGAGGAACAAATGCGTCGTCTGGATGCCGCCTTAGCCGAGTACGCAAAGCGCGTGGAGGCAGCGTGCGGACGCTCAAGCGCAGACGAATCGTACGCTGCTCGACCTGGGGCCGGGGCAGCCGGCGGACTGGGTTTCGCGCTGCAAGTGCTTGGCGGGAAGATGGAATCGGGCGCAAGACTCGTGGCGGATGCGATTGGCTTGGAAAAATCCTTGGTCGACGCCGACTGGTTGGTGACTGGGGAGGGCCGCACCGACGGGCAGACGGTCCGCGGGAAGCTGCCGGTGTTTGTGGCGCGGTTGGCTCGCACCTACGGCGTTCCGGCCGTGCTCGTGTCGGGTGGGGTGGGAGACGGCTGGGAACGACTGCAGCAGGAATTTATCAGCATCCACGCCATTACACCCGGGCCCATATCCCTAGAGGAGGCAATGATGCATGCAGGCGAGTATCTGTACCGTACCGCCTGGAGCATCGCTCGCTTGATTCAAGCCGGCGCATCACGGTAGCCGAACATAACCGCCTTCGCAGGGCCTTCGGTCAACAGGTCTTCGACAATTTCGATCCGCATCTCAGGGAGGGCCAGGTACTCTCTCACCAGCAAGGCGTCCACTTCGTTTTGCCAGAGGACAATGTCCGACCATTCCACCGGATTGTACCGGCATAAGGCGGACAAGGAGTACAGGATGGCGTAGTGCGCGAGCCAGTCGCGATGGCGCGGCTTGTCGAGCAGGAAGGTTCGGCGTAAAAACTCCCGTCGCAGCGGGTGTTCACGGCGAGGAGCCGGAACATACAGGAGGCCGGGCGGATCGGCCTTTGGACGAGGGGTAGACGGGGGGATCACCGGACCCGCCTGGTACCCCGTCAGCCACTCGTCGACGGTCAGGGAGTGGTTGGCGGCAATCTCCCTATCCACGAGACGCCAATCCGGCGATTCGGAGGCCTTAAGTTCATAGGCGTGTTGGAAGGGCTTATAAAACTCGCGCAGTACACTCGTCATCCCGGGCAAACTGCCGAGTAAATCCCCGACAATGAGGCGGTTCTCAAACGACTCTTCCGGCTGCAGGATACGTACGCATTCTTGCAGCACGCCGTCCCGGTGCACCGTGATGGCTTCCAGTGGCCAGCGGTAGCCCTGCCGCTTTTGTCTGCGCACGGATAGCCCGTGCTGCAAAACAGCAGTAGACCTGGGAAATTGTAAATCAAACAAGTACAATAAGACCTTCAACCAGTGCAGCCACTCATAGTACCGGAGCAATGGCGCGAGTTCGATCCGGATGTTTTCGAGGCCCCCCACAAACTGCACCGCCTGCCGCGCGGTCGACGCCACTCGGGCTGCCGCCGCATACAGTTGTGCGGAATCCACGTCCGGATGCAGCCGGCGCAACAGGCGCAGGCTCAATGCCTCACTTTGCAGCTTGCGAATGTCCATTTCGGTCGTCCATTGTCCCCGGTTTGACACTCCTCTGGGTGGTTGCTATACTACGCGTAATATCCACGGGACAAACCGCAATTATACCATCGCTGGCGTCGGGCTTACGGTCCGGCGCGTCCGTGTTGCCAAGCGTTAGGGGGATGCATGTGGAGAGCAAATGGTATAGCAAGTTCCAGAAGGAGGGCTTGACCTTCGATGACGTCCTCCTGGTGCCTGCCAAATCGGAAGTGTTGCCCAGGGATGTTGACGTATCAAGCCGTTTGACGACCGACATTCGTTTGAACGTTCCACTTGCCAGCGCGGCGATGGACACCGTCACGGAGGCGGCGCTCGCCATCGCGATGGCGCGTGAGGGCGGTATTGGCATCATTCATAAGAATATGAGCGTCGAGGCCCAGGCGGAAGAAGTCGACAAAGTGAAGCGATCCGAAAGTGGCGTGATTACGGATCCGATTTATCTGACGCCCGAGCATCCGATTGAGGACGCGGAGCGGTTGATGGCCAAATACCGCATCTCCGGCGTCCCGGTCGTGGACGGGCCTGACCGAAAACTGGTCGGCATCATCACCAACCGCGACCTCCGCTTTGAACCAGACTTTCGCCGACCAGTCCGGGAAGTAATGACACACGGAAACCTGGTGACGGCCCCGGTCGGCACCACCCTTCAAGAAGCGAAAGAAATCCTCCAGAAGCACAAAATTGAAAAACTGCCTTTGGTCGACGACAACGGGGTGCTCAAGGGACTCATCACAATAAAGGACATTGAAAAGGCGAAACAGTTCCCCAATGCGGCGAAGGACGCTCATGGCCGCCTGTTGGTCGGGACTGCCGTATCGATTTCTAAAGACATGTACGACCGGGTAGAGGCCCTTGTCCACGCGGGAGCCGATGTCATTGTCATCGACACCGCGCATGGGCATTCCAAGGGCGTTCTGCAGGCGGTCAAAGAAGTCCGGGCCAAGTACCCAGACCTGCAGATTATCGCCGGCAACGTGGCCACAGCAGAGGCAACCCTGGACTTGATTGAGGCTGGCGTCAATGCCGTCAAGGTTGGGATTGGTCCTGGCTCCATCTGTACGACGCGTGTGGTGGCCGGCATTGGCGTGCCACAGGTCACGGCGGTGTACGATTGCGCGACCGCGGCGCGGGAGCGCGGCATCCCCATCATCGCCGATGGCGGCATCAAGTACTCGGGCGACATTGTCAAGGCCATCGCGGCCGGTGCCGACGTCGTGATGATTGGCAGCCTGTTTGCCGGTACGGAAGAGAGCCCTGGTGAGACGGAGATCTTCCAAGGGCGGAGATTCAAGGTCTACCGCGGGATGGGATCCCTCGGGGCGATGAAGGAAGGCGGCGGGGAACGCTACTTCCAGGAAGACACGAAAAAATTGGTCCCTGAAGGGATTGAAGGACGCGTCGCGTATCGCGGCCCACTGTCCGAGATCGTCTATCAGTTGGTGGGCGGCTTGCGCGCCGGCATGGGATACTGCGGCACGCCGACCATCGCCGACTTGCAGGAAAACGGGCAGTTTATCCGGATTACGGCGGCGGGTCTCCGAGAGAGCCATCCGCACGATGTGCAGATTACCAAAGAAGCTCCCAACTACAGCATTTAAGAGGTAGTCCGGACATACATTCAAAGACCTCTATCTGAATCCCTCCGGTATGGCGAATGGAGGAATCTACCGGCGTGTACCGGCGCTCAAATTCCGAAATTCGCCATCCTATTGTTTTTCGGGCCTATGCTATACTAATTCTGTTTGTATAGGCGATGGGAGGGATTCGGGTTTCCGTGAAGACGAGGAAGCGACACAGGTGGATTTGGTTGGGGGTTACGGGTCTTCTTCTGGCCGGCTCGACGGCACCGTTCATCACAGCGCAGGCCGCAGGAACCAAGGCTGCGGTGCCCGCGTCAACGACGGTCAGTGCGCCGGCGAAAGCACCAACGATTGTTGCAAAATCGGCGGTGCTGATGGATGCTGCCAGCGGCCAGATTCTTTATAGCAAGAATCCGAACGAGGAGCGGGCTCCCGCTTCGACCACGAAACTGATGACCATGCTGTTGGTGCTGGAGGCCGTGAAACACAAAAAGGCGGCGTGGAATGACGTCGTCCCCGTCACTCCGGATGCCTACAAGATTGCCACGACGCCCGACGTATCCAACGCATACCTAGATCCGCGTGAACATTTCACGCTCCGCGACATGATGGAATTTATCGCGGTATTGTCAGCCGCGGACGCGACGGTCGCAGTCGCAGATGACTTAGGCGGCGACAAACAGGGATTTGTGCAAATGATGAACGAGGAAGCCCAGCGGCTGGGCTTAACTCATACACATTACATGAATCCGGACGGATTGTCGGAGAAAAATCACTATACCACGGCCCGCGACCTGGCCGTCCTGGCTCGCTACATGGTCACGAACTACCCGGGCATCTTGAACTTCACGAAGGAACCGCGGGTTACCGTACGAAAAAACAACACGTGGCGGAATACCGATGAGCTGCTCGGTCGCTACCCGGGGCTGGACGGACTGAAGACCGGGTACACCAGCGAAGCTGGGTTCTGTTTTGTTGGGACCGCGGAGCGGAACGGGGAACGCCTGATTAGCGTCGTCATGGGCGATCCGTCCGACCAAGAGCGGTTTGCGGATACGAAGAAACTCCTCGACTGGGGCTTCAATAACTTTGTCGAAGACAAAGTCGCTGCGGCCGGCAAGACCTTGTCGCAGACTCTATTCGTCAAGAACGGGAAGAGCCAACGCCTGCCGGTAGCGGCAAAGAACGACCTGGTGGTGGCAGTCCCGAAAGGGGTACACGGAACCCTGGAGCTAGAGTCGTCCTCGCTTTCGGCTCCTATCGCAAAAGGGGCGTCGGTGGGTACACTCAAGTATGTGGTCAACGGGAAAATGGTCGCAGAGGAACCGGTCGTCGCGGCACAGACGGATGGCAAGGCCAGTTGGTTGGCTCGTCTGACGCGAAGCATCGGGAGTTGGTTCAGCAACCTGGCGCATCGCCTGTAGGGTTTCCGGCCCGCTTGCTATAATGGACGCGTAGCGGTGGATAGGGGCGATGCAAAGTGCCTTGGTGGTTGCTGGGATCGTTCATTATCTGCAGTATCCTCGTCATTCTGTTTCTCGCGGGCGCGTTCTTTATGACGCGCGCGTATCTGCGTAAAATGGAGAAGGAGCAAGCGGATCGGCAAGGGACACGATAAACCGGCTGGTCCCCCCTGACGGATGTTGGGTGGATACGAAAAGAAAGGGAGGTCTGTTCAATGGCCAAGACGGGCACGGAAATCGTGAAGCGCGGTATGGCGGAAATGCAGAAGGGTGGCGTCATCATGGACGTGGTGACGCCGGAACAGGCGAAGATTGCGGAGGCGGCCGGCGCGTGCGCCGTCATGGCGCTGGAGCGGGTGCCGTCGGATATCCGCGCGGCTGGCGGGGTCGCCCGCATGGCGGATCCGACGATTGTGGAAGAAGTCATGAAGGCGGTCTCGATTCCGGTCATGGCCAAGTGCCGTATTGGGCACATTGTCGAAGCACGGGTTCTGGAGTCGCTCGGAGTCGACTACATCGACGAGAGCGAAGTCTTGACGCCGGCGGACGACAAGTTCCACATCAACAAGCGTGAATTCACGGTCCCGTTTGTGTGCGGTGCCCGCGATTTGGGCGAAGCCCTGCGCCGTATCGCCGAAGGCGCTTCGATGATCCGTACCAAGGGTGAACCGGGTACGGGCAACATTGTCGAGGCGGTGAAGCACCAGCGCATGATGCAGGCGCAGATTCGCAAGGTGCAGGCAATGTCCGAGGATGAGCTGGTCGCCGAAGCGAAAAACATCGGGGCGCCCTATGAGCTGCTGCTGGAGGTCCATCGCCTCGGCAAACTGCCGGTCGTCAACTTCGCCGCCGGTGGTGTGGCCACCCCGGCTGATGCGGCGCTGATGATGGAACTGGGGTCGGACGGCGTGTTTGTCGGATCTGGCATTTTCAAGTCGGAAAACCCGGAGAAATACGCGCGGGCGATTGTCCAAGCGACCACGCATTATCAGGATTATGAGTTGATTGCGGAGTTGTCCAAGGGTCTGGGGACACCGATGAAGGGCATTGACCTAAACACCCTTCGCGATGAGGAACGCATGGCCGTCCGCGGCTGGTAATGAGGTCTTATTCGTTTCGATACTTCTTGGAGAACCGAGGTTGGTTGCGATGAAGATCGGTGTGCTCGCTCTGCAGGGTGCGTTTCGCGAACATGAACGGATTTTCTCTTCTCTTGGCGCTGAGACGGTGCTGGTGAAGAAGGTGGATCACCTCGATTCACTGGATGGTCTGGTGATTCCAGGCGGGGAAAGCACCAGCATTGGCCGCCTGTTGCGCGAGTATCACTTGATTGAGCCGATTCGGGAACTGGCGGGAGATGGGTTACCGGTGCTTGGGACCTGCGCGGGTATGATTGTCCTGGCCAAGCGCATCCACGGTGGCGAAGAACCGCACCTCGCCTTGATGGACATTGAGGTTGACCGGAATTCGTTCGGTCGGCAGCGGGAGAGCTTTGAAGCCGAGTTGGACATCCCGGAGATTGGGGATACACCGTTTCCGGCGGTGTTCATTCGGGCGCCGCACGTGGTCGAGGTCGACGAGGGCGTGAGCGTCCTGGCACGCTATCAAGACCGCATCGTGGCCGTGCGCGAAGGCAACCTGGTGGCCTTGTCCTTCCACCCCGAATTGACGGACGATACGCGGCTGCATCAGTATTTCTTGAAGCTGATTGAGGGCCACACGCACGTGGCTGTGTAACGCGTACAGGTTGTCCGGAAAGAGGAGTACTCGCTCTTTTTTGAGACACGCATTGTCAACGTGTTGCATAGTCAACGTGTTTTACGCCAGACAGGCAGGAAAACGGCGTCCACAGGGCGCCGTTTTTCCTTATCGGTTGTCTAGTTGCCGCCTGCATCCACGTTTGATATGCTCGAACCAACTGACGCCGTAGGAATGGAGGAAAATCTTCACATGCTCGACATCCGCGCCATTCGGGCCAATCCGGACGCGTTTAAGGCCGGGTTGACGCGTAAACACGCAAACCCCGCACTTATTGACGATCTGCTTACCGCCGACGAACAGTGGCGCCAAGCCTTGACCGAGGTTGAACGCTTAAAGAGCCTGCGTAACAAGACATCCGAAGCCATTGCCCGCAAGAAAAAGCAGGGTGAGGACGCGAGTTCGGACATCGCCGAGATGAAACGGGTCTCGGAACGCATCAAGCAGCTTGACGAAACGGTCCGGGAGCGGGAGGCGGCGGTGCAAAACCAGCTCCTGCGCATCCCCAACATGCCCCACGAATCGGTTCCGGACGGTGAATCCGAGGAGGACAACGTCCCGGTTCGCCACTGGGGGAATGTCCCTCAGTTTGACTTTGATGTGAAGCCGCACTGGGAACTGGCGGTCAACCTGGGCATCGCCGACTTCGAGCGGGCCGCGAAGGTGGCCGGATCGCGCTTTGTGATATATAAGGGCCTAGGCGCCAAGTTGGAACGGGCCTTGGCGAATTTTATGCTCGACTTTCACGTCGAGCGGCACGGGTACGAGGAGATGTTTCCGGCCTTTATCGCCAACGAGGAAAGCTTGATAGGGACCGCGCAGCTGCCGAAGTTTGGCGAGGACATGTTCAAGCTCGAGGGGCTGCCGTACTATCTCATTCCGACCGCCGAGGTGCCGCTGACCAACTACTATCGGGAAGAGATTCTCGATGCGGAGCGGCTGCCGGTGAAGTTCGCCGGATACAGCGCATGCTTCCGGTCGGAGGCCGGATCGGCCGGGAAGGACACGCGCGGGTTAATCCGCTTGCACCAGTTCCAGAAGGTGGAGTTGGTCAAGCTGGTACGGCCGGAGGATTCGTACGCCGAACTGGAAACCCTGGTGCAAGACTGCGCGGACATCTTGGAGGCACTGGAGATTCCGTACCGGGTCATCAACATCTGCACGGGGGATTTGGGCGACAAGGAGACGAAGAAGTACGACCTGGAGTTGTGGATGCCGGCGCAGGGTCGGTACCGGGAGGTCAGTTCCTGCTCGAATTTTGAGGACTACCAAGCGCGCCGCGCGAACCTGCGGTTCCGCCGCGATGAGTCATCCAAGCCAGAGTTTGTGCATACACTCAACGGGTCGGGGCTGGCCGTGGGACGCACGGTGGCCGGGATTTTGGAGAACTTCCAGCAGGCGGACGGCAGTGTCCGCATCCCAAAGGCATTGGTTCCGTACATGGGTGTAGAGGTCATTGAGCCGGAGGGGGCACGCGCATGACCTGGCTGTGGGCGGTGCTGGCGTTCTTGTTCGTGGCGTGCCTGGCCGTCTGCATTCCGATACAACACCGGGCGCTCAATCGGATTGCGTTTGGGCGTTCGGTGTTCATCACGTTTGCGCTGATTCTATTTGGACTGTTCATGGCCGTGGTGGCCACCGGGCTCGCCGCTGTGATTATCGGCGCCCTCCTGGTGGCCACGGGCTATGGGTTCCTGATTCTCGTTGCGGTAAAGTCGTATCAGCGTTTGCAGTTCCGGCGTCGGCAGGGTGAGGGGAAGGTCCATAGGAGCGCCGATGAAACCGCAGACGGAATAAGCTGACGGGAACGCCATGGATAGGAGCCCGGCAGGACATGCGTACGCGGTTAAGTATACGGCTAGCCGCGGTGAGACGCCGTACGATGGCAAGACATTGTCTAGTGGCGGGATATGTTTCTGTGGCGGGATACGTCCGGATCGCCAGCCGCCCGTAGGATGACTGATTATAAAGCCGAGGTGTTATGGGTCTGTGCGCATCACACACTTGACGCTAGATATTACGGTCGAGGACCTGAACGAACTGCTTCGGGAATTCATTCCCGACAGTCAACTGGTGATTACTAGTATAGACCGCCTCGGCATCCATGGACAGCTGCGGTTTTTGTTTTGGAATGTCGACTTTGTGGCGAAGCCGTCGAGCCCCAATGCGGAAGAAGTGTCGATTGAGGTGACGGCTCATAAACTGGTCTCGATTCCGCCCGCCATCATTGAGCGCCAACTGCGCGAAGCCGTGAAGGATGCCCCAGAGGGCGTAGAGGTGCTGCAGCAAGCGCTCCGGCTCAACGTGCCGCTGATTTTGCAGCCGTTTGGTGTGCGTCTTGGCATCCGTGAACTAGAGACGCACGACGGGTTTGTCCGCATTGCGCTGCGCGATTTGGAGACGCCGCGACTGTTGAACCTTGTGCGGGGACTGCGGAAATAAGAGGCGGCTGGGCGAAGCCGTCGGCAGGGCGAGCTCCCATGCCTTGGCCGGACGGCGGGCTGACAACGGCGTTGACACGGCAAGGTTTTTCCTTTGTCTTTTCACGGGCGGATTTGTATAATGAAAGGGAATGGACGCATCAACCTGTTCCATATTATAGTGACAGGGCAAGGCTTGATGGTCCGGTGAACATGCACCCGTAGCTCAGCCGGATAGAGCGGTGGTTTCCTAAACCGCGTCTTGCGGGGGTTCGAGTCCCTCCGGGTGCACCAAAAGAACGAACCATGGGGTTTCAAGGCACGAGCACCCCTCCAACCTACGGAGGGGTGCTTTTTTGTGGTTTGTGAAGGATTCAGCAGCAACGGTCTTGTCTAATTTCTATACCACCAAACAGAGCCATAATCAATGGTCATACAGTTGCCTCCGTCGCTGGCATTCCCATTGGAAGTCGCAGCTATCATTCATGGCAAGACGATTCGCTATACGCCGATGTGGTACGGAACGGACGACGAACGCGAAACCATTCGTGAGCTAATCACCGAATGGGCAGAAAACAACAATGCCGATGTGCTGATCTTCTTTAGCGCAACCGAATGGTTTCACCGGCCTCCTGCTCGCCTGCAGCGCGTGGGAAAGAAAACCGATGAACAGGAGGAATCAACCGATGATACTGCCGATTGAATACAAGTGGCTGCGCGGCGCGCGCGTAAGGTTGGATCCCGTTCTCAAAGAACAAGGTATCCTCAAGGATGTCGTCGATTTGCCGGATGCTCCGAGCGTGCTCCGGGAGGCGGAGAAATTGGGTTTCAAAGTCCAATATCAGACGTTTGAGACGCCTGACGACATCCTCCTCCCCTCTTTTCTTCTGCCACATCAGCAGGAGGTCGTTCGGAAACTCTGGCACGGTGGAGTCCTGGCGGATGCACCTCGTATGGGTAAAACCGTGTCCTCCATCGGATGGGCTGAGGCCATCGCTACATGCGAAGATCGGCATATGACTTGCATGATCATTTGTCCCGCCATTCTGGTTGGACAGTGGAAACGTCACGTCGAGCGATTCGGGACGGATATCGTAACGTATCAAGTCGTCAGCAAGGATGCAAAAGAATACCCAGATCGTACCGACTTGCTCATCGTAGACGAGGCAAGGCATTTCAAACATGCGACCATATCCCGCTACGGAAAGTTAGAGAAGATACAGCGTGAGCGTACGTTATGCCTTGAAGCAACTCCGTTCCCGGACTATGTAGACGACATCTATGGGCTGCTCCATCTCGTCCGTCCCTCGTGGTTTCCGAGCAAGAAACAATTTGATGACGTGTATGTGTGGAAGTCCGGGAAGATCGTCCTGCTCAACGAGGAACGGTTTTTAGAGGACACAGCGGACCTCTTGATGTGGCGCAGGAAGGACTACGACAGGAATATCACGACCGTCCACTCCGAAGACCGTGAAGAGGCGCTAGAGCGTCTAAAACGCATGCCTCGACCTATGGTCGTATTCGCGGACACCCGCGAAACTGCTGAGGAACTGGCCAAAGAATTAGGCGGAAAGCCCATTACCGGAGACCAGTCTCCGAAATCGAGAATCAAGATCGTCAACGACTTTCAAGCCGGGAAGGTGGATGTCCTCGTCTGCACCTTCTGGGCCGCCGGAGAGGGTCTGGATCTCAGTCGTGCAAAAACTTGCGCGGTATTCGGATACGACTGGACACCCGGCACCATTACGCAAGCTATTGCCCGTACGGATCACATTGACCCATCACGTCCAAAGGCAGACGTGTTCTACATGCTGTGGCCTGGCGTTTTGCAACGGAAGGAACAGACTACAAAAGATTTAAAGACACTTTTGCTGCCAGAGTGGGCGGAAGTGGTTACTCTGGATTCATATTAACTGCGAGCGCCTTATAACCCGACACCCGACACATGTCTAGTTTTCCTTATAGTGGCGCGGACTTTCGGGGATTTTTCGGTGCGCCGGGCTAAGCCGGGCACTTCCAGCAGGTGAAATTCCTGCGCGGGAAAAGGGAACGAGCCGCCCTACCCGCAATCGAGTCTTGGGCCTGCGAAGGTAACGACGCAGGTTAAGCGTAGACAGAGCGACGTCCAGGCCGTAACGCAAGTGAAGCGATTGAGCCTCGTGAGAACAACCGAGGGCCGACAAGGTCGAAAACTTGGAAGGCTACAGTAGATTCCCGATACGGGCGATGGGGATGGAGACCTCGGCGGGGTCTGAGAGCACGGCATGGCGGAAAATGGAAGGGCCACGGAACCCGGGAGATCCACCGTGGTCTTCGGATACGGAGTACGCCGACTGAAAGGACCATCCACAGGGAGGCGGACGCCGCGGTGGAAGTCGGACCTGCTGGTAGTACTCGGAGCGTGGGAAAGCCACGTACAGGGGGAAGCGGCAGGACAGAACGAGTTCCTCTCAAGGAAACATGCACTACACGCAGAGGTAGGGGAAGCATGTCAACAAAACTGAGCAGGATAGCTGAGAAGGCTCGACAAGACAAGAAAACGCGATTCACTTCATTGGCACATATCATCACGCCGGAGTTTCTGCAGGAAACATGGAAGAGGATGAATCGCAAGGGTGCCAGTGGCGTCGACGGGGAGACAACGAAGGAATTCGAATCTCAATTGGTGGAAAGAACCAAAGACATATGGCACAGGCTCCGTGACAATCGCTACAAAGCCCCACCTGTAAGGAGAGTGGAGATTCCGAAGGGAAACGGGAAAACCCGGCCCCTCGGAATCCCAACGGTCGACCGAGTCCACGACTGGCTCAAGAAACACAGTCACTGGAAGCGACGAGACCAACAGCGGCAACTGAGCCAAATGCTAACTGGGTTCTACCAGTATTTCTCGCTCCACCATTGTAAGCCGAAGCTAGAGTATATCCGGTCTCAGGTGCAACTTCAATGGATACGGTCGCTCCGGCGCAGAAGCCAGCGACACCGATTATATTGGAGCTATCTGTCGAACCGGTCATGGTTTGAACTCCCGTACCCGACACTGCTGCATTCGAATGTCTGACGAGTCACGATCGCGAATCGTTCTGGGGAGCCCGATGCGGGAAATCCGCACGTCGGGTTCTGCTTGGGGCTGGCGGCACA
>NZ_AUMH01000036.1 GCF_000430585.1 Alicyclobacillus herbarius DSM 13609 | reverse complement strand
AGTCAGAGTGGGTCGTCCGAGAAAGAAAGTCTGCCTGAGCATGAGGCGCAGGATGTTGTAGCAGCGGTGAAAACCGATGCGAGAGCCTGCGAGAGTGCAAGGGTATAGGCTTTTCAGAACCCCCTGGCTTTAGCCATGGGGAGGTTCAGTTAAAATGGCGTTTCAAAAGTGCTCTACGCTACAACAAGTGGCCCGACTTCTCGAAGTCGATCCGTCCACAATATCCCGCAAATTGGCCAAATATCAGTCTATGGGGATTGTGCAGCTTCCTGATTCAGAGTGACTCATCTTAACCTGTGAACACGATTTTCGACCCTGTTCATGTTCTCTCGTAATCCCTCCCGTTCGTTCAATTCATTTGGTAGCTTACGTATAAGATAGAGCGGGATCGGGAACCGTGTTACAATGCATGTGGAAATATGAACCGGTGACATTGCACCACGCAAGCGAATGTCTTCTTTACGTGTTGTCGGTGATGTCGCGCCCTTCATCAAAAAGTGGCCATGGCCAGTCAGTACAGAAAGGCCATGCCACGATTACCTCCTCGCTCTCCGTTGACTTGTAGGAAGTCTGAGAAGACTCGTGTAAAGGATGTGATCCCTCTGAACACACGACTTACCGAGTTGTTGAACATTGAGGTACCGATTGTTCAAGGCGGCTTGGCGAATCTTGCCTATCACCAACTGGCGGCCGCGGTATCGAACGCGGGAGGCCTGGGACAAATCACAGCCACTTCCCTGCCCGGTCCCGAGGAGCTGCGTGAAGAGATTCGAAAGACACGCCAGCTTACGGATCGGCCTTTTGGCGTAAACATTGCCATCAGCCAACATAAAAGTGTTGATGCGTTCGTCGAGGTGCTTGTCGAGGAACGCGTCGCCGCCGTCTCACTGACCGGCGGGAATCCAGAACCTATCCTTCGCCGTTTACAGGACACCTCCATCAAAAAGCTGGTCCTCGTCAGCACAGTGAGGCAGGCCCAAAAGGCGGAATCCCTGGGAGCGGATGCGGTGATGGCGGTGGGTCAGGAAGGCGGCGGTCATATTGGCCGCGTAGATACGGGGACCATCGTCCTGGTGCCGCGCGTGGTGGAGTCCGTCCAAATTCCTGTCATCGCCAGCGGTGGCATTGCGGACGGTCGCGGGCTTCTCGCAGCACTCGCTCTGGGCGCGGAAGGGGTTGAGATGGGGACGCGGTTTGTCGCGACGCAGGAGTGTATCGCCCATGCGGCCTACAAAGAAGCACTCGTGAAGACCCAAGAGACGGATACGCAGATTATCAAGCGCAGCATCGGCGCTCCAGGGCGCGTGCTCCCTTCTGCCTGGGTGGACAAAATCCTTGCGGAAGAGGAGAAGGGTACCACGCCGGAAGACCTCTGGAGGCTCACGAGCGGGGAGCGCAATCGCCACGCCATTCTGGAAGGGCACATGGACGAGGGATTCGCTTGGGCCGGGCAATCGGTCGGACTTATCCGCGATGTCCCTTCCGTAGCGGAGCTAATCTCGGGCATCATTCGGGATGCAAACCGGATGTTCCAACGGCTGCAACAGGTGATGTAAAGGTGATGCGGCGACAGGCAGAGGTGGTCGTCATCGCCGCCACCCGGACACCCATCGGGAGGGTGGGCGGTAGTCTACGCACCGTGCCTCTCGAATGTCTGGCGGCAAGGACGATTCAAGCGGCCCTATCGGCAGTACAACTCCCGGGCAACGAAGTGAATGCCGTGATTCTCGGGAACGTCATTGGACCAGGTGGCAATATCGCCCGACTCGCCCTATTGGAAGCGGGATTGCCCGTCGAAGTGCCCGGCTACACCGTGGATATGCAGTGTGGATCGGGTCTGCAAGCCATTGTGCTGGCGGCGCAGTCTATCCTCACCGGGCAAACCAGATGCGTCCTAGCCGGTGGGGCTGAAAGTTGCAGCCGGGCCCCGTGGCGAATCGAAAAACCCGAGGATATGTACCGGGGACTGCCGCGCGTGTATGGCCGGGCTCGTTTTAGTCCTGCTCATTTGGGCGATCCGGACATGGGTGTGGCGGCCGAGAATGTGGCCCGCCGCTACGGGATCCCCCGCGAAGCACAGGACGCGTTCGCGTTATCAAGCCATCAAAAGGCGGTCAAGGCTGAGGAAGACGGCTTTTTTGATGCCCTCCGTGTGGCGGTAACAACCCCAACCGGCGAAATCGTTCGGCACGATGACTGCCCGCGTCCGGACACCAGCCTTGAACAGCTGCGCGCCCTCCCGCCGGTGTTCGTAGAAGGCGGGACGGTCACAGCCGGAAACGCCTGCCCCATCAACGATGGCGCGAGCATCTGCCTACTCACCACAGCCTCTTTTGCCAGAGAACTCGGGGTTCGTACAGCCCTGAAATATATCGATTCGACCCTTGTCGGGGTGGATCCGAACGTGCTTGGTATCGGGCCAGTGCCGGCCATTCGCACCCTGCTTGAGCGCACCGGATATCGTCTGGAGGATGTGGACCTCGTCGAGATCAATGAGGCGTTTGCCGCCCAGGTTCTGGCCTGTGTTGAGGAACTGCAGTTGCCGATGGAAAAACTGAATATTCACGGCGGGGCCATCGCTCTCGGACATCCGTACGGATCGTCCGGGGCCGTGTTGGTCACACACTTGTTTCATACCATGATGTGTCAATCCGACGCTCACCTGGGTCTTACTGCCTTAGGTGTGGGCGGAGGTTTGGGTATCGCCGCACTGTGGGAGAAGGTGGATTTAACCGGATGAGAATTGCCGATGGTGTACTGTGGAAAGCATCATGGGATGGGGCCAAGACGGCCCTCGTCATGGGAGAGGAGCGCTGGTCGTACGGTGCGCTGGCACAGGCGCTCATTCAGTATGGACACGCGTTTCGGCGCGATGGAGGCCGCCCGGGCGACATCGTGGCCCTGCACTTAGAAAACAGTCCTACGTACCTGGCTCTGTTCCTCGGTCTGGCCCATGCGGGGTTCATCGTCGCTCCGCTCAACCCGCGCTTACCTGAGGCGGAAACCGCCGCACTTTTACGCCACGTTGGACCACATTACATAGTGAGAGAAGAAAACGACCAATTTGTGGTCCTGCGATTTCCTTCCCGAACCCCATCGGAAACGACGGCGGTGCCCCTGGATTGTCTCTGCACTCCTGCGGAGAAACCCACCCCGATGAACCTGGACGAGGCGGACGCCTTGGAAAGCGGCTTGTCGGATGATGACCTGTTCTACCTGGGATTATCCTCAGGCACCACTGGGCACCCAAAGGGGATTTTTCGCAGTCACAAATCGTGGACGGAAAGCTTTTTTGGGATGACGTTGGAATTTCGAATGAACGCGGACACCTGCCTGCTCGTGCCAGGGCCATTCTGCTACTCGGCCTCCCTCATTGCCGCCCTGCACGGGTTGTTCATCGGCGCGACAGTTTACCTGGAGCGCCGGTTTAAAGCAGAGACGGCCGCGCGTCTTCTCACAGATGGACGGGTTGACGCGACATTCATGGTGCCGGCCATGTACCACAGTGTGCTTGAGGTTGTACAGACAACGTCGCCCATTCCCGGGGAAACTTCGGAGCGTGGGCCGGCGTGTACCACCGTTTCCCCCGCAGAGTCGAATTTGTCATCTAAATGTACGCCGAACAAGCGGGCGTCCCATCCACTCACCTGCATCAGTGCAGGAGACAAGCTGCCACCCCGACTGCGCCGAGCTTGGATGGAGAAATTCCCGACAACCCGATGGGTGGAATACTACGGATCTTCTGAGGTCGGTTTTATCTCCGTGGCTTCACCGTTTGACCGGAATCGAGCATCATCCGGTGAAGCAGGTTCAAACGCCGTCGGACGGCCATTTTTCCCAGCGCGGGTCAAGGTTATCGATGGTGAAATTCAAGTTAAAAGCGGGATGGGGTTTTCTGGATACGCGAGTTCCCCTCAAAACCTGGCGGATGCGATTTACCGTCCAAACGGATACCTGGCCCCCGGGGATAGGGGCTACTTGGACACGGAGCGCACCCTATACCTGATGGGACGCCAGGCTGACCTGATTATCTGTGGTGGCGTAAACATCTTCCCGGCCGAAATTGAACAAGAGGTTCTGCGCTTTCCCGGCGTGCGTGAAGCGTGCGTCATCGGCCTGCCCGATGAACGGCTCGGAGAGGTTCCCGGGTGTGTCGTCGTGTTCCAAGAGGACGGCCGTGACGTAGCAAACGGACGCCCCGATTCAGACACGCGCATCCAAGAGCTCATGCATTTCCTACGCCCTCGCCTACCTGGATACAAACGCCCCCGGCAGGTCTGGTGCTGGCCCACGCTGCCTCGCAACGCGGCAGGCAAGGTGAATCGGCGCGCCGTACGCACGGCCCTATTGAACCGGCCGCCTACCGAGCACGACTAATCGACAAAATACTTTTGCACCACCTGCCGCAGTTGAGGATAAATAGCCTGGCACCTATTCCCACTCCTCTCGGGAAAAAGGCTCTGTGATGACGCCGATTCTACGATGGCCAAGCTCCAGAAGGGGTCTCTTCGCGATGAGACCACCGATGAAATCGTCAATGGACACGGTATCGACCAGAATATTTTGGATGCCACGCGCGGTGAACTACATATTGAACTTTCTATCATGTTCAACTAGAATAGTACCTAACTAATATAAGTTAGGTTCCGAAAAAGGGGGTAAGTGCCTGATTGTCCACGAAAGATGCGTTGCTCGCAGCGGCCTGCAAGCATTTCGGTGAAGGGGGGTATAACGGCACTGCACTTGCGGTCATCGCACAATCCTGCGGGATTAAGACCCCTTCCATTTATGCTTTCTTCAAAAATAAAGATCACTTGTATCTGGAAGCTTTTCGCCATGTCCTAAAATCCCATTACGCCTTTTTAAAAACGCGGATGGAGGCGGCAGAAGATTGGCCCGCTGAGGATCGACTGTATTCAGTCATCCGCGGTCTGGTCGATTTCCACGAACAAGAAGTCGAAATGACCAGTTTCTTTAAGCAGGCATATCTCGTTCCGCCCCAACATCTCAAGGCAAAGATGAATGACATGTTTTGTGAGCACGAAAAGCTTCTCACCGATTTATTGACGAATCTCTTTCATCGCTTAATGGAAGAGGGTGCGATTGCGAAGAGAGATATTCAGGCCCTGCTGGCCGCCTTCTTCTGCTTGATGGACGGCGTGTTTCTTGAAATGTTTTATTATTCCAAAGAAGAATTTCACAATCGATTACAGATGATATGGCCTGTTTTTTGGGATGGATTGAAGAATTTCAATCAAGGGAGTGAAGCCATGTGGAAGAGAGAATAAAGAGCACAGATTATGAAAGGGAGCCAGTCCCGCAGGAGGAGAGACAAGCATGGTACCGCTTGAGTGCCGTGTGGATTGCGATTGGTATTGACTTGTCCTCGGTTCTCCTGGGGGTGCAAATTGGTAACGGGCTGCCGTTCGGTAAAGCACTTTTATCCGTCCTCGTAGGTTCGCTCATACTCGCGGTCATGAGTTCCGCTTGCGCTTATGTTGGTGCGGCTTCTGGACTGTCCACTGCTTTGCTGACGCGGCAACTATTTGGAGAGTACGGGGCGAAACTCATTTCCTTAATCCTTGGCGTCTCGCTGTTGGGCTGGTTCGGCGTACAAGCTGGATTTTTTGCGGAAAACGCGCATGAAGTGACGCGCACCGTCTTTGGTTTGCATTGGAACGTGCAGCTGTTGGCGGTCATCGGCGGCTTATTGATGATGACAACGGCCATTTACGGGTATCGCTCAATTGAAAAACTAAGTGTCATCGCTGTCCCGTTGCTTGTCATCTTCATATTCGTCGCGATTGTCATAGCAGCCAAACAAAAGGGTTGGGCAGCGCTCCATCACCATCCCGTCCAGACTCTTTCATTCGGCACGGCGGTGTCCCTTGTCATTGGCATTTTCGTTGTAGGCGCTGTGATTTCTCCTGACATTGCTCGGTGGGCTCGAACAAAATTCGATGCGATTCTCGCGGCGTTTTTCGGATTTCTTATCGGCAACAGCTTTATGCTCATCGTGGCCATTATCCTTTCCAAGCTTACGAACAAAAGTAACCTGACGGAGATCTTTATCGGACTGGGATTGGGAATTCCGGCTATCATTGTGCTTACGCTCGCTCAATGGACGACGAACACGACCAACCTGTATTCATCGAGTCTTGATTTCTCCGTTGTCTTTCCCAAGGTGTCCAAAAAGTTGATTGCCCTTGTGGCCGGACTGATTGCCACGTTCCTGGCGTATTTAGGAATTTTTGACCACTTCATTACGTTTTTGTCCATCATCACGACGTTGATCTCACCCATCGGCGGTATTTATGTCGGCGAATATTTCTTTATCGATGCCTCACGCTTCATCTTTACCGAAACAAAAGGGCAAAGGTTTGTCATCCGTTCGATGATAAGCTGGATCATCGCTTCCTTGGTTGCATTGGCGACCACTCCCGTTCCCGGTGGCTTTGGTTTGTTCACATTAACAACGGTCCCGGCGTTGGACGGTTTTCTTGCCGCAGCTATCATCCAGATTGCTGTCGGACTCGCCGTGCGGTCAAACGCCGCGGATACGGCGGATGCTGCAAGAGCTGAGTAAAGAATGGTGAAAAGAAGAGGTGTAACAGCATGAAAGAGATTGACCAACAGGCCATTGAACATATTGCCGCCGGCGCCACTCTGCTCGGGACGGGCGGAGGTGGAGACCCCTATATCGGCAAACTGATGGCATTACAAGCTGTTCAAAAGTATGGGCCGGTGCCGCTCATGAAACCGGAAGATCTCGCGCCAGACGACCTTGTCGTCCCGATTTCTATGATTGGTGCGCCTACAGTATTAATGGAAAAAATTCCATCTGGACGAGAGATGGTGAAGATACTCGAGTTGATGGAAGCTCATACGGGAAAACGGGCGGCTGCGGTGATGCCGATAGAGATTGGTGGCGTGAATTCGCTGATCCCGATTGCGGTCGCTGCCGAAAAGGGGTTACCCGTCGTCGACGCCGACGCCATGGGCCGGGCGTTTCCCGAAGCGCAAATGGTCTCCTTTTATTTGGACGGCCTCGTTCCGAACCCAGTGACGATGGCTGATGAGAAGGGAAACACAGTTCTGTTCAATCCCATCGACGCAGTTTGGTCGGAACGGCTGGCGCGGAGTTTGACGATTCAGATGGGTGCATCGGCCGCTATGAGCGACTTTGCATTGACGGCCAGCCAAGTATTGCAAAGCGGGATTTTGTACACGTTGTCGCTCACCGAAGACGTTGGCCGCACCATTCTAACGGCGCAACGAGAAAGCCGTTCACCCATTCCAGAGCTCTTGAAAAAACTGAACGGATATCTGCTCTTTTCCGGCAAGATTGCCGATGTGATTCGCAGATTGGAAGGTGGGTTTACGAAGGGAGAGGCCCACGTCGAAAGCTTGTCGAAAGACGGAGGAAGTGTGACGCTTTACTTCCAAAACGAGTATCTCCTAGTACGGATGGATAACGGCCGGGTGTTGGCGTCTACGCCAGACTTAATTGTTGCCCTTGACAACGATACCGGAACACCGCTGACGAGCGACCGGTTGAAATATGGGATGCGCATCGATATCCTCGCCTTTCCTGCCCATTCGAAATGGCGCACGCCGAAAGGCATTGAAGTCGCGGGGCCGAGATATTTCGGATATGACATCGATTACCGTCCTGTCGAAGAACGGATGGCGGCAGAATCAACGACGAGCAACGTGTGAACGAAGGAGATGAGAAAATTGAGTGAATATCGCATTGGCATCGACGTCGGCGGGACAAACACGGATGCGGTCATCCTGGACGCGGATAACCAAGTCATTGCTGAAGTGAAAACAGCGACAACCGAAGACGTGACGACCGGGATCGAACGAGCTTTGGGATCCGTCCTTGACTTAGCAAAGATTGATCGGAGCGAGGTCAAGTATGCCATGCTCGGCACTACGCACTGCACGAATGCTATCGTGGAGCGCAAACGCCTAAACCGGGTTGGCATCATTCGTATCGGGGCCCCGGCCACACTTGCCGTCGAACCGCTGACGGGCATTCCGGAGGACCTGACGGCAAGCTTCTCCCATCACGTCTTGACTGTCGAGGGCGGACACGAGTTCGACGGCCGCGAGATTGTTCCACTCGATGAAAAGAGTATTTATGCATTTGCGGAAGCGCTCAAAGGAAAAATCGACGCCGCGGCCGTCACTTCCGTCTTCTCTCCCGTTTCCCGCACCCACGAGGAGCGGGCAGAGGCGATTTTGAAAGAGGTGCTTGGGGAGCAATTTCCTGTCTCTCTGTCGCACAAAATCGGCAGTATTGGGCTGTTGGAAAGGGAGAACGCGACGATTTTGAACGCCGCCCTCATCGGTGTGGCTGTACGCACAGTGCGAGGCTTTGAGGAGGCATTACGCAAAGAAGGCGTCTGTGCCCAGATCTTTTTTGGCCAAAACGACGGCACGCTCATGTCGAAGGATTACGCCGTTCAGTATCCCATCTTCATGATTGCGTGCGGGCCAACGAACAGTTTGCGCGGCGCCTCCTCGTTAACCGGGCTAGAGAATGCGATTATCGTCGATGTTGGTGGAACGACGACGGATATCGGCGTCATCGCCAAAGGCTTTCCGAGAGAATCGGCAGTGGC
The DNA here is from genome assembly GCF_000430585.1 of Alicyclobacillus herbarius DSM 13609. Taxonomy (GTDB): domain Bacteria; phylum Bacillota; class Bacilli; order Alicyclobacillales; family Alicyclobacillaceae; genus Alicyclobacillus_G; species Alicyclobacillus_G herbarius. The sequence continues at coordinate 5,515 of NZ_AUMH01000036.1, read as the reverse complement.
CGTCGAAATCGGCGGGGTGCGCACCAACTTCCGCATGCCAGACCTCGTCTCTGTCGGAATTGGAGGCGGTACGGTCATTCGCATTCACGAGGACGGAAGTTTCACCATCGGGCCGAACAGCGTCGGTTACCAACTAACGGAAAAGGCACTCGTCTTTGGTGGCGACACGCTCACCTTCACCGACGTCGCGGTCGCTCTCGGCTGTGCGGAGATTGGAGACCGCACTCGCGTCGAACATTTGGACCGAGCACTCTTGGAATCCATTTATCAGGCGGCTGTTGAAAAGATTGAAGGAGCAATTGACCGCATGAAAGTGAGTTCCGCCTCTGTGCCCGTTGTCCTGACGGGTGGCGGTAGCATTCTCTTGCCCGACAATTTGAAAGGCGCTTCCCGCGTCGTGCGTCCTGCGCATTATAACGTAGCCAATGCCATTGGCGCGGCGATTGCGCAAGTGAGCGGCGAAATCGAGCGCGTCTATTCACTCGAAAAGACGGCAAGAAAAGACGCGTTGGAAGACGCCAAGCGGCAAGCCCTAGAAAACGCGATCCGCGCGGGCGCCCGGCCGGAAACCTGCCAAATCGTTGACGTGGAAGACATTCCGCTCGCTTATCTGCCAGGAAACGCGACCCGAATCAAAGTGAAAGCCGCCGGAGATTTGGCTCCGGTTTGACAGCACCCTTGATTTGATGTGGGTTTGTAGGCTCAAGTTTGTACCACACGCACTTTAGCCCCGCATGGATGCGGGGCTCATAATCGGCGTTAGACTCAACCTTCCCGGTTGTTCGATTCTAGTCCGTCCGCCGAACGCATTACGAGTTCCCCAGCGCCAATCTCGATACTAAAAATCCGGTGGAGATTTATGTCATCTCCACCGGATCGTTTATATGAAAAAGGTAGTGTCCCGTCAAGACCAGTTATATGATGTCAAGTCCGTTATCGAGTTTCAAGAACGATGAAAGGAAGTGATGTTTAAGGGCGCATTTAAGTAAGCCTGTGAAAGACAGACTAACAATCTAAATATGCGGTTAAAAGTTAAAATCAGATTTTATGCGATTGGTTCATACGGCTTCCGGTCTCGCAGCACGGCATGGATGATGTATGTTCGCTTGCGTGCGACGGCACCTGTAGCTGCCATGGGATGCTTGCCTTCGGCTCGCTTCTGTTCATAAAAATCTCGGAGTATTGGGTTATACGTTTTAGCGGTACTGGCGGCCAGCCAAATTGCCCGTCGAAGGTATGGTGAGCCACGTTTTGACATTCGATTACGTGTTCCGTTGAATTGACCAGACTGTCGTACAGTTGGGTCGATTCCAGCATAGGCAACGAGTTTCACTCCGGTCGGAAACCTGGAAATATCACCGATTTCACCAAGAATCGCAGCGGCTAAAACAGGACCAATACCTGGGATAGTCACTAGGTTACTATCGACTGACTCCAATCGCTTTACAATTTCAGCGTTGAGACATTCGAGCTGCTCCTCAGTGAACCGAATTTGTTGCAGAAGCAGACGCAATTGTCTGGCGTCGTGTATTCCATAAGCAACTCGGAGGACGTTTTGCCAAATAGGTCAGAAAACACTCGTTCATACTCGGGGAATAGCATGTCCAGGATACGGATGACTTGCCGTTTCAGGTCGGAAATCGTGTCAACCAGACTAAACCGAAACCGGCTCAATTGGCGTAAGGCAACGATTTCTTCACTCGCCAATTCAGTCGTTGTATATCGGCCGAAGTGCAGCACCTCAGCGATGATGAAAGCATCCTTGGCATCATTCTTGGTTTGCCGAATGTACATGTTGCGAAATGCATCCGATTGAATCGGGTTGATGACATGGGGCCGGAGCCCATGTTTACGTAAGAATGAATGCAGAGCAAGCCAGTAGTGGCCAGTAGCCTCCATGGCTACATGGGTCGATGTTAAATTCGGATCGACTGCACGCATCCACTGAATTAGCTTCTGGCCACCGACCTGGTTGTTTGAGAAGCGTAGAGTCTTTTGCTGGACTTTTCCGTTCACGTGATAATGCAAGCTTCATGATTACGTTTGCCAATATCAATCCCGACAAAATACACGAAAAAATACCTCCATTGGCGGGTCCCAGAAACCTTACGAGCTACAAACTAGTACTACATTCGCAGAGGAAGCCAAACTCGCCTCCCAACATCCAGCAGCATAACGTCCGATGCCAGCAACGTTCGGTCTGGCTTTAGCTTCGCCATGGACTCCAGACCGAAGTAGCGTCGAGACACTAGCCGCTCTTCATGCTGCTCCTGCAGGATGGCCCCCATGAGGCGCACCACGGACTCTCGATTCAGGAAGATTCCGACGACGTCCATCCGCCGCCTCATTTCTCGGTTTAGCCGCTCCAGCGGATTGGTGGAGCAGATCTGCCGCCAGTGCTCGCCAGGCAGCGCCATGAACGCCAACACGTTATCCTCGGCCTCCTGAAGGATTTGCATCGCCTTCGGGAACTTGTTCTCCAATTGCTTCATCACGTTCCGTAGTTGCGCCCTGGCTGCCTCTTGCGTGGGTTGTGCGAAGATCGTGCGGATGATGGCCGCCACCATCGACTGCTGCTTCTTCGGCACCTGGCTGAGTACGTTGCGGATGGTGTGCACCTTGCATCGCTGCCACCCAGCGCCCGTCAACACCTCCGAGATGGCCTGCCGAAGCCCAAGATGAGCATCGCTGACCACGAGCTTGACGCCCCGCAGACCACGTTCCTTCAGGGCCCTCAAAAACTCGGTTCAGAACGCCCCATCTTCACTGGTCCCCACATCGAATTCTATGGTAAGCAAGTACAAAGCGACCACCAACTCGAAGCATAACTACCCGGTACATGAGAATGTGTTAAACCAGACATTTGTTGCACAGAGGCCGGGACAAGTGTGGATGGCAGATATCACGTACGTTCCGAGCGCCGAAGGGTGGCTGTATGTGGCAAGTCTGATGGACTTGTATACCCGTAAAATTGTCGGATGGCATGCAGATTCGAGGATGACCAAAGAACTCGTCATGCTGGCCCTGGAGCAAGCATATCAACGTCAGAGACCGGATGGGCCAGTGCTCCATCACTCGGATCGTGGGAGCCAATACGCATCACACGAATACCAAGCACGATTGAAATCCTACGGGATGATATGCAGCATGAGCCGAAAAGGCAATTGCTACGACAACGCCTGTATCGAATCGTTCCACAGTGTCATCAAGCGTGAACTGGTGTACCTGGAGAAATTTGAAACTCGGGAACAAGCGAAGAAGTGCATTTTCGAGTATATCGAATCCGTGTACAACGGCGAACGGATCCACTCGTCGATTGGATACATGACGCCGGTGGAATTTGAACGAAGGTATTACCAATTACATGAAAGCAAAGCAAGTTAAGCGGGGTTATGACAGTACATATCTGAATGTTCACTTTAAGTTTTTCTCGATTTGGTGTGTCCAATCTATTGACATAGCACCACTGTTGCGAGATTCCTAGCCGAGGTTGGGGACCTCTCCGCCTACGACCATCTCAGGCAGATTCAGAAGCTGGCGGGGCTTAACCTGAGGGAAAACAGTTCTGGTAAGCACAAGGGACAGACGAAGATCAGCAGACGGGGACGCCCGAAGCTTCGGTCACTTCTGTGTGAACGTCATTGAACATCCCGCTTTATGCACGTTGACGGCTCCGGCTAGCACCCGTCGCGGCCCCTTACAAATGGCCATTTCCGCCTCTGGAACGGATCCGGCTGAGGCGGCCAGGCTGCACCACATTCTGGAGCAGGACTTGGAACAAGGAACCAGCCCCTTCCAGAAGGAGTTGCTGAAGTTCCATGTGAAGCGTTAAACATGACATTTATCTCTCGAATGCGTGTCACAATGACCTCGGCTCTCCCGTCTAATCTGTTGGTGTCGGAAATCATTCGCGGATATGAAAGGGAATCCAACCGGCACTCTAATCCGATTAGACTGAGGAGGAGTTTTCATGAGAAAGAAGTTGTTGACGTTCGCCACTGCTTGTGCATTGACCAGCTTCCCGCTGACAGCGTTTGCCGCGACATCATCCCAAGGTAACGAAGAAACCATCACAACCAATAAGGATATAACCCAACACGCGGCAAACATGACTTATTACGGGAACTATAGTGGTGAGACAGTCTCAGTTGGAGCTCGTATCCGAACGGGGCCCGCAACCCCTTATCCCACGGTTAAAATTCTGCCTGGCAACCGCACGGTGCACTTTACGAAAGTCACGCAGGGGCAGATGGTTGGGGGAACCAATGCGTGGTATTTTGATGCGGCAGATAACGGCTGGATTTCTTTCAGTGCGCTGAAATGGGTAAGTTACCCGGGCGTTTTTGTTTACTACGGTAGTCCCGGACCTTTTGTTGAGGAGGTTCAGTATAAACTGAACCAACTTGGATATTCTTCTGGCACCGTAGATGGAATTTTTGGTACGAAAACACTGAATGCAGTCCGCGCATTCCAAAAGGCCCATGGACTCACTGTGGATGGCATCGTAGGACCTGTGACGTGGAGTAAACTATTTCCGAAATAACGACTGTGTTCATTGAGTGACAGGAAAATGCTCCTGTCACTCAGATTGTTAATAAAGAGGCGCGTCGTTGTCCCCGAGTTCGACAGTTGGTAGTACACGAGATCCCGGGAAGGCTTGTGAATCAATGCTTCCCGGGACCTGTGGATAACTCGTGTAGTAACTACAGTCCAAGTGGCGTGTTGAATTGAACATCTAGGATCCGCCGAGGTTCTGCTATCTTGAGGGATTCAAGGATTTGTCGATGAATCTCGGTTGTCTCCGTACGCTGTACCACGATGCCGTTTGCCGTCTTTTGTGTACTTGGTGCTAGTCTCAAAAGTGGACACAGCGAATCGAGAATGTAAGAATATAGTCGATTCGAGGTGTCGAAACCGATGGCTCAGCAGTATGACAAGGATTCAAGTTGAACGTCGTTCAAATGGTCCTGGAACAGGGAAAGCCTGCGGCGCAGGTGGCGCGAGCACTTGGGATCTCGCCGAAGACCGTGTATGGCTGGGTCGCCAAGTACAAGGAAGATCCGGAGCATCCCTTTGTGGGCAGTGGTCACCTACGGCCCGAGGCCCAGACCATCCGCGACCTGGAGCGCGAGATCCGCGAGCTTCGTGAGGAAAACGCCATTTTAAAAAAGCCATTTGCTTCTTTGCTGTGTACCGCATAATAAAAGTGCAGAATACCGCAGCGTAAAAATGCAGAATCGCTGCGGCGCCTGCGGATAGTGAATAGGCACTTGCAACACCACTCTTCTAAATCTACCCTAATCGACGCCTGGGTGATTGCAGACCATTTGCGGTTTGGCCGACTGCCACAAGCCATGACAGATACTGCCCAATACGAAGCGTTGCAAAGACTCACTCGCACCCGCTTCCATCTCGTTCAGACGATTACTCGGGACAAGACGTTTTTCCTGAATCAGTTGTTTCTCAAGTTCAGCGGTCTTCGCCAGGACAGCCCGTTTTCGAGCACCTTCGGTGC
>NZ_AUMH01000035.1 GCF_000430585.1 Alicyclobacillus herbarius DSM 13609 | reverse complement strand
GTCCGTTTGCCCACCGCTGTCCGTTTGCGAAGGCGCGGTGCCGCGAGGAGACCCCAGCCTTGCGTGAGCTGGAGTCGGGGCACCTGGCGGCTTGTCACTTTGCGGAGGAGCTGGCCTAAACGCCCGAATCACGCTAATCTGAACAGTGTGGACTAAGCGGAGAGGATGGCAGCGCATGACACGTGAATTTATTTCATTTCCACAGGATTTCCTGTTTGGTACGGCCACGGCTTCCTACCAGATTGAAGGGGCTGTCCACGAGGATGGGCGCGGGGAGTCGATTTGGGACCGGTTTTCGCACACACCGGGCAAAGTCTATCAGGGCCACACTGGGGATGTGGCCTGTGACCACTATCATCGCTATCGCGAAGACGTGGCCTTGATGAAAGAGCTGGGGATTCCGGCTTATCGGTTCTCGATTGCTTGGCCGCGGATTTTTCCTGAAAAGGGTATGAAGAACGAGGCAGGTCTCGATTTTTACCGGCGCCTGTTGGAGGCGCTGCACGAAGCGGACATCCGGTCGTTTGTGACGTTGTACCATTGGGATCTGCCGCAGTGGCTGCAGGATAGGGGCGGCTGGGCCAACCGCGACACGGCCGAGTATTTCGCGGAGTATGCGTCGCTCATTTACGAGCGGTTGGGCGACGGCATTGACGCTTTTATCACCCATAACGAACCGTGGTGTGCGGCGTTCCTGGGACACGGCTTCGGCGTACATGCGCCTGGGCACACCGATTGGCGAGAGGCGTTCCAGGCGGCTCACCACATCTTGTATTCGCACGGTTTGGCGGTGCAGGCGCACCGCGCGAGCAGCCACAAAGGGCAAATCGGCATCACGCTGAACTTCACCTGGGTGGATGCGGCCACCGACTCAGCCACAGATCAAGCGGCCGCAGAGGTATCGCATGCGTTCAACAACCGCTGGTTCCTGGAGCCGGTGGCCGGACGCGGTTATCCACAGGAGTTTCAGCAGCTGGTGGAACAGCGCATAGGCCAGTTCGACTTTGTTCGCCAGGGAGACCTGGCTGTCATCGCCGAGCCCATCGATTTTCTCGGCATCAATTTTTATACCCGCAGCGTGGTGGCGGCTAATCCGGATGACGCCCTGTTTGGCCTAAGGACGCTGGAGGCGCCCGCAGACAATCGGACAGAGATGGGTTGGGAGATACACCCGGATTCTTTATACCGATTGTTGACCTGGGTTCAGAGCGTGACCGGCCAACTGCCGCTCTATATCACCGAAAATGGCGCCGCCTTTGCCGATGAACCAGTCAACGGCCGCGTGGAAGATGTTCGGCGCATTCACTATATCGCCGATCACCTGGAGGCGGCGAAACGCTTCGTCGACGCGGGCGGACCGCTGAAAGGGTACTTCCTCTGGTCATTCATGGACAACTTTGAATGGGCGCTCGGATATTCGAAACGGTTTGGCATGGTTTACGTCGATTATGAGTCCCAACAACGGTTGGTTAAAGATAGCGGCCGTTGGTTCAGTGAACAGATTGCCGCGCACAAGGGGCAGGTGCGCGCCTGACGCGCAGGGGGCCGGTCATCCGACCGACCCTTTGTGTCATCCGCGTCATCTGGAGGGAGAAATTGTGGCCAAACGTGTGACCATGCAGCAGATTGCGGAACAGGCGGGGGTCTCCAAATACGCGGTTTCGAAAGCGCTATCAGGCCAAAGTGGAGTCAGTGAAGAAACCCGCCAGCGAATTGTCAAGATTGCCATGCAGCTTGGGTACTTCCTGCAAGAGCCTCCGCGTCAGGCAGCGAGGTCAAGGGTCAATCTCAGTCAGCGGAAGAGCAACACGATTGTAGTCCTGATGCCCAACGTCCGTTTTCAGCATCGGAGTTCTCCGTACTGGGGGCGCATCGTCGACGGCATCACGCAGGGGATTCGCGCCCATGGCCTGGGTATGATTATCATCACTGAGCATTCGGCAGAGAATCTCCTCCAGGTGCTCAATCCGAATGGTCTGCTCGGAATTATTGGGGTGGGGATGATCCCAAGTCCGATGCTGCTGGAAGTTCACCAACTCGGGATACCGTTCATTTTGGTTGACCACCAGGACACTTCCATTCCGAGCGACTGCATCTTTGCGGATAACCTGGAGGCCGGGCAGCGGGTGACGCAGTACCTGCTGGTGTCTGGACACCAACACTTGCAGTTCGCCGGTGACATCCGGTATTCGCTCAGCTTTCGCCTCCGCTATGAAGGTTTTCAACACGCGATGGAAGACGCCGGCTTATCCCTGTCCCAATCTCCTGAGCTCCTGCAGGATATGGGGCGGGACAGGCAATCCGATGCGCGCCGGATTGCCGATTGGGCGCGGGCTCACATGGCTGATGGTCGGCTGCCGACGGCTCTGGTCTGCGCCAATGACAGCATCGCCATCAGTGTCATTGATGGATTGCGCCACGCCGGTCTTAAGGTGCCAGAGGATGTTTCGGTGACCGGATTTGACGATATCGATGAGGCGGTGCAAGTTGAGCCCAAGCTGACGACCATCCGCGTGGCTAAAGAACAGATGGGACTACGCGCCGTAGACTTATTGTTGCGTCGCTTTGAGCACCCGGAGGCGCCGCGGGAAAAACTGCTTCTGTCTGGCGAGTTGGTATTTCGCGAATCGGTCCGCCTCCTCGCGCGAAACACCGATCCGAACGCTTCCCCGATTGTCCAGGTGTGATGGCGACCAGGTCATGGTAAAATAGACGCGTACACGAGCTAGCCATCTGTAGTCCGAAGTCAGGTCTTGCCCCGGCGGCTTTACCGGCTTCGGACAACTTGTGGGGAGGGCTGCGGCGTGAAGGCGGTCTATATCGAAGCGTATGGCGGGAAGGAGCAGCTGAAATACGGCGACTTGCCACGCCCGAATGTCAACCCGAATGACGTCCTGGTGGAGGTTTATGCAGCCGGGGTCAATCCGGTCGACTGGAAGATTCGTGAAGGTTACCTCAAACAGCGATTGAACTATACATTTCCACTCATTCTCGGCTGGGATGCGGCCGGAGTCGTCGTCGAGGTGGGGGAGAATGTGACCCGGTTCCGAGTAGGCGATAAGGTGTTTACCCGCCCGGCCACCGAACGCAATGGCGCGTATGCCGAGTACCTGGCGGTGGAGGATCGCCTCGTGGCGCCGATGCCGGCCAACATCAGCTTTGAAGAGGCTGCGTCCATTCCTCTGGCCGGGTTGACCGCCTGGCAGGCACTGGTGGACACCGCAGGGATAAAAGCCGGCGACAAGGTTCTGGTGCATGCTGGGGCGGGTGGCGTTGGTGTGTACGCCATCCAACTTGCCAAGGCGTACGGCGCCACTGTGGCCACCACGGTCAGTGAACGGAACCACGACCTCGTACGGTCCCTCGGCGCGGACGTTATCATTGATTATACGAAAGACGATTTTGTTGAGCAGGTGCAGGGGTACGACATCGTGTTGGACACCATCGGCGGGGATGTCCAGCGGCGCAGTTACGATGTTCTTAAGCCGGGCGGCATCCTCGTCTCCATCCTGACCCCGCCCGATCCCGATACGGCCGCGAAGCACCGTGTCCGCACCGGATATTTCTTTCTGCAGCCGGACGGAGAGAAGTTGGCGAAGCTTGGCAAACTTGTCGAGGACGGCCAAGTGAAACCGGTCGTTGGCCACGTATTTCCTTTGCAAGAAGCGGCCAAAGCGCATGAGCTGAGCGAAAGCCATCATGCCCGCGGCAAGATTGTTCTTAAGGTGAAATGACCGAACGAGCGGCGGGATGGCAAGGAGGTCCATCCGGCCGCTCGTCGTGTGGTCTGCCCCTTATCTGGACAACCTCTTTAAGGAGGGAAGCCCCCGTGGCACCAGTCGTCAACGTGTGTTCATTAGCGGTTCGTTACGTCCTAGACGACTTAAACGAATTTGACCGGAAGCGCTTTGAGCGCCATCTGCCATCGTGCCCGCGGTGTCAACAGGAGTGTCGAGAATACCGCGAGGTTCTCGAATGGGTGCGCGCGGACGGGACGGATTGGCTGCAGGCGAAATCGGCGCGGCTGCGATCGCGCTGGCGATTGCGCTTGTCCGCTGCGCCCCTGGCCGTGACCGCGGCGATAGCGGTCTTGCTGCTGCCACACTGGCTCCACCACAGCCTGCGCCTGAAGACGGACCTCCCAGCGGACGTCCATAGTGAAGTGGCCCGTTCGGCAACCCACCTGGCCCGCGTCCGTTCGGTGGCCGGTTCGGACCTGCGTCACTTTGACGAGGATACGCGGCTGGTTGTCCACTCGGCGCAGATGACCTTGGCCAAACCCGGGCGAATGCTGTAAGCGATTCGCTCGATCCGCCCGGCCCCTTTACACCTTTCTCTCCATTCGTCGGATCTCTGGACAGGTTGTGACTCCTTCCGACATATTCCCCTGAGTGCCTACAACCTTGCCTCAACGCATCTTTTTGTCCTGACGCAGCCTTTTTCTTCTGAACCATAGCTTATCTTGGTAAACCGTAGCCTTTTTTCTGGGCGCTGCAGCGTTTCTCCTATCGACGCAGACTTTTTCCTGCCAACACCAACCTTCCTTCTTCTCTAACGCTTGCTTTACGTAACAGTGTTATGTTACACTCCGTGTGCGGAGGGATGCATATGAGCCCGGAACCCCATTCTCTCGACGAAGACTTGATTTCGAAGAAAGACCTGCTGGAACAGACGGGGATTTCGTACGGACAGCTCTACCGCTGGAAACGAAAAAACCTCATCCCGGAAGAGTGGTTCATTCGCCGATCCACCTTCACGGGGCAGGAGACGTTCTTTCCACGCCAGCAGATCTTGTCACGCATCGAGAAGATTCAATCCTTGAAGGATGACCTGTCGCTTGATGAGTTGGCGGCGATGTTCTCACCCAAGCCGGCACAGGTGCACGTCCGGGCCGGGGAGCTAATCGAACGAAACATTGTTACACAAGTTTCCCTGGATTGTCTAAGTGCGCGTCTTGGTGAGTTAGCGGTCCTTACGTTTGAGCAGGTGCTCTACGCCTATGTGGTGGAAAAGGTGCTGCGTACAGGCTCGGTCAGCCGGATGGAGACCGGATTGGTCGTCCAAGTTCTGGCAGATAACTACCCCAAGTTTGAGGGCCGCGCCTGTGACCTGTTGGTGATTCGCAAGCTGGGGGTGACCAGCTGCGGTTTGCTCCCGGCAGCTGCAGAGGTGTGGTTTGACGAAGAGACGCACGTGACCGTGCGGCTGTCTTTGGCCGAATGCACGGAGGAATTGAAGATGAAGCTTGCGCAGGAAGGGGAAGGGAATTGGTGAATCCGCAAGGCAGTGATCTCGTCATTCACGGCATCGGATCGAGCTCGGGCGGCGTCTTTCGCAATGTCACGGTGCACGGGACGGCTCGCATCGCGGGTGACATCACCTGTGAGCGCTGGGACGCTCACGGTACCTGTAAGGTGATGGGTGACGTACGTGCCCGAAAGCTTGCAGCGCATGGTACGCTGCGCTGTCATGGCGACGTGACCGCCCAGGAGGTGGGCGTTCACGGCACTGCGTCAGTCGACGGCAAGCTGGAGGGCCACTTGCTTGGGGTCCATGGACGGCTGACGGTTTCCGGACAGACGCAGGCCGAGCGGGTCAACGTGGAAGGCATTCTGAGGGCCGAGACGGACATCCAAGCCGAGCAAATGCGCGTCAAAGGGTGCTTACGGGTGGCGGGGCTGCTCAATGTCGGCGCCCTGGAGCTCACAATGTACGGACCGTCACAAGTGGAAGAACTCGGGGGCGATAGGGTCGTGGTCCGTGGTGAACCCACGGCCGGCTGGCTGCGGTGGCTGTTATGGCGGTTCCAGCGCCACCGCCTGGATGCGGGCGTGATTGAAGGTGACGACGTGCGCCTGGAACAGACCACGGCCAGGGTGGTCCGCGGCCATCGCGTGCATATCGGTAAAGGGTGCGTCATTGGTCTGGTGGAATACACAGGCACCCTCAGTAAATCTCCCAATGCCCGCATCGACGAGGAACGAAAGGTGGGACCGACGGATGCATAACTGGGAGAAGGGTGCGCAGGACGTACGCATCACGGGTGAAGGAACGCTAGGCCAGGGCACGTACCGAGATGTCCGGGTATTGGGCAGCGGCGTGGTGCAGGGGGATTGTCGCTGTCGCGGTTTCAAGGTGCACGGGGAAACCGAGGTCTTCGGCCGCCTGGACGCCGCGGCGCTGCGCGTCTACGGCACCCTGTCGGCGCGGCGGGACATTGAGGTCAAGGAGCTGCACGTGTTTGGTACCTTAACCGCAGATGGTGCTGTCCGGGGCGGGGAGGCGCGCGTGTTTGGCACGCTGGACGTGCACGGCCCTGCGGCGGTCGACACGATGAACATTTTCGGCATGCTGACGGTCGATGGCGACTGTCAGGCAGAATGGTTTCGCTGTCGCGGCGGGGTGCAAATCGAAGGCCTGCTAAACGCCGGTCACATCCGCTTCGACCTGGGCGGTCAGGGCATGCCATGCTCGGTCCGGGAAATCGGCGCCGAACACGTGGAGGTGCGTCGGCGCAGAGACGTGTTGGCCGCCCTGCAGCGGATGTTTGGGAACCGCGGGTCCGGTCATTTGACCGCGACCGTCATTGAAGGCGATGTGGTGCGACTGGAGGACACCGAGGCGGATGTGGTCCGGGGTAACCGCATAGAGCTGGGACCCGGCTGTCGAGTGCGTCGGGTTGAATATCGAAGTGGGTATCAGCAGGCGGACGATGCTCAGGTGGAGGAAGTCGTTCAGGTATAGGGGGAGTTCGTTTATGGGACAACGCGCGAAAGCGAATCGACTGTCGTGGATTTTCGCTGGCCTCTTGCTAGGCATTTTCATCGCCTCCATGGATGACACGATTGTCGCCACGGCGATGGGGACGATTGTCGCCGACTTGGGCGGCATTGACCGCTTTATCTGGGTGACTTCCGCCTACATGGCAACCCAGATGGCCGGCATGCCCATCTTCGGCAAACTGTCCGACATGTACGGACGCAAACGGTTTTTTATATTTGGCCTCGGCGTGTTCCTGCTCGGTTCGGTGCTGTGTGGCACGGCCCAGAACATCGTCCAGCTAAGCCTCTTCCGGGCGCTGCAGGGGATTGGCGGGGGCGCCCTGATGCCGATTGCCTTCACCATTATCTGGGACGTGTTTCCGCTTGAGCTGCGCGCGAAGCTCGGTGGCATCTTCGGAGCGGTGTTTGGCCTCTCCAGCATCGCCGGGCCGCTGATTGGCGCGTACCTGACGGATCATGTCAACTGGCGTTGGGTGTTCTACATCAACCTCCCGCTTGGACTCATCGCCTTCGCGCTTATCCTGTTCGGGTATCACGAATCGTCCCGCCATGAACGCCAGCAGATTGACGCTTGGGGCGCCGGGCTGTTAACGCTGGCCGTGGGCAGCCTTATGTTCGCCCTGGAACTGGGCGGCACCACCTATGCCTGGAGCTCCTGGCAGATTGTTGGGCTGTTTCTCGCCTTTTCCGCCTGTTTCCTCGCTTTTTTGTGGGCCGAGACGCGGGCCGCTGAGCCGATTGTCTCCTTTGCCATGTTCCAGAACCGGTTGTTCGCCGCCAGTTGCCTGGCTGGACTGTTTTACGGCGCCGCATTCGTCGTCGCTACCGTCTATATCCCCATCTTCATCCAAGGGGTGATGGGTGGATCGGCCACCAACTCGGGCCTCCTGCTGCTGCCCATGCTGCTTGGCACGACCGTGGCGGCGCCGGTGGGGGGGCAGCTGTCGCAGCGCTTCAGCTACCGGCAGATTATGCTCGTGTCGGCCATCATCCTGGGCATCGGATTGACGCTGCTGTCCACCCTCACCCCGAGCACGCCGCGGTTCTGGCTGACGGTGTACATGGTGGTGGTCGGCCTTGGGACGGGCGCGTCGTTTTCCGTCCTCGGTATGAGCGCGATTCACCACTTCGGCCCGGCCCAGCGCGGTCAGGCCAGTTCCACCGCGAACTTTCTGCGCATGCTCGGGATGACGCTCGGCATCAGTGTGTTCGGGGTCATCCAACGGGATGATTTTCAACACCGCTTGAATCAGGCGTTCTCGGGGCTTCATTGGCACCTACCGCCTGGCGTGAATTTGAGCGATCCGCACGCCATGCTCACCCCGGCTCTGCGCGCGCATATTCCGGCGTTCGTGTTGAATCGATTGGTGCCGCCATTGTCCCAATCCATCGCGCACACCTTCGTGTTCACCCTGATTCCGGCCGTCTTGGCTCTCGTCTGCGCGGCGATTATGGGACCGTGGAAGATGACGGCGGATGCTGCCGGGTTCGCCGGGCCGAAAGGTGATAAGGCGCCGGGGGACGGAAACCCGGGAGACACTTCGCCAGGCAGGGTGGCGCCGATGGACGGACAACCGGCACCGGCGCACAGACACCGGGAGAAGTCGGATGGTGGCGCTGGTAAGCCTAAGCTGACCGCCGAGACGGTAGACCTCGAATAGCCAGTTTGACGGTGTCGATCCGCTTTGGTACTGGTCAGTCGCCGTCTTGTGGGTTATACTGGCAGAAACAGTGGGATTTCTCCGATTGGAAAACCACGGGACGGTGACCGGCTTGGAGGAAATTCGGCGCTTACGGCGGGAGGAATTGACCCAGCACCTGACCCTCGACGAGTTTGCCTTTCAATTTCAATTCGATCCGGAGACGCGCCAACAGATTCTGCACGAAGTGGACGCCGCCACGATTCTCGGCTGCTTCATCGATGGAGAGTTGGTTGCTCAGGCGCAGGTCTTGCCCTTGACCGCTTACGTCGCCGGCACCCCGTATGCGATGGGCGGGGTGGCGTCGGTGGCCACCTGGCCGGAGTACCGGCGCGGCGGGAAGGTGGCGCGGCTGTTGCGCCGGGCGTTGCTGGAGATGCGAGAGGCCGGCCAGACGTTGTCGATGCTGGCCCCATTCTCCTTCGCTTTCTACCGAAAATACGGCTGGGAGATGTTGATGGAACGGCGCCTTTACACCCTCTCCGAGCGAGAGTGGCCGCGTTTCCCGGACACGGGCGGGCGCCTGGAACGGACCACGGACTGGCAGCGGTTGAGCCGCATTTACGAGGCGTATGCTCGCCGTTATACCGGGATGCTCAGCCGGACGGAGCACTGGTGGGAGCAGCGCATCGCTCGGCGCAAACCAGGGCAGCGGGCGGTGTACATCAACGCGTCCGGCGCCGAGACCGGGTACATTCTCTATCAGGTGCAGCAGAACGTGCTTACGGTGCATGAACTGGTGTTTCTGGACGAGGACGCCCGGCGCGGGCTGTGGAACTTCATCGCCAACCATGACTCAATGGCCCGTGAAGCAAAGTTGGTGGCGCCGTTGGACGATACCCTGCCATATCTCCTGGACAATCCGCGGATAACGCAAGAGTTGGAACCGTACTTCATGGCGCGCATTGTCGACGTGGAGGCCTTTCTTCAAACGTACCCGTTCGTCCCTGTGGATGAGGCTTGGCGTTTGCTGTTTTCGGTGACGGATACCTATGCGCCCTGGAACGAGGCGGGGTTTCAGGTTCAGTGGCGGGATTTGGCCAATTCGTCGGAGAAAGTGTGCGTCCATCGCATGGACGGCCAGGCAGTGGGGATTCAGGCTCAAACCACACGCGGATCGAGTGGGGAACTCATCGTGGATGTGGATATTCAGGACCTCACGGCGATGCTCATGGGGTATCAGCGACCGGTTCGGCTGTGGCAAATGGGACGCCTGCACTGTGACGAACGCGCGGTGGCACTGTTGGAACGCGTGGTGCCGCAGCAGACCCCATACCTGCTCGACTTCTTTTGATCCGGCAGCTTGCGCATGATCCGGCCGATTGCGAGTTTCCGGCAGGTCACGCGTGATCAATGAGCTTTGGCAGACTGGCGGAGGGTGTGCCCTCCGCTTAGCTTTCGTGGCTTACCGCCGTCAGCCACCTATCGGCCCAGCGTTGCACCTCGTCCATCACAGGGGCGAGGCCTTTGCCCTTCTCGGTCAACTCGTATTCAATGCAGACCGGGGTCGCCGGATATACATTACGCCGGATGATGCCTTCTGCCTCCAATTCCTTTAAGCGCTCCGACAGCATTTTATCGCTCATGTGTTCAATCGTGTCGGCAATCTCCTTGAAACGCTTCGGCCCTTCCAACAACACGCGGATAATGAGCCCCGTCCAGCGCTTGCCCAGGATGTTGAACGCCGACTCGAACTTTGGACACATTCTATCCACGGGCGTTCCTCCCTCCTCGCATGCCTTTACCTTTACTGTACCACGAATGAATTCAGAAATGTCACCAGCGGCGCCCTCGCTGCGCTACATCGGTGTTGGCAGCGGCATGCTGGTCAGGGCAGCGCCGACGGACTGCGTGGCGCGATTGCCACGCGCACCGTCCCCGGTCCTGGAGGGCTTTCGCTCATACACCAAAAACGTATGGGGTAGCGGATTTTTTTCGTCGATTCGCCCTGGTTCTTCGGAGACGAGGCGGAACGCCTGCTCGTCCCACTCGGGAAAGAACGTGTCTCCCTCAATGTCCGCATGCACCCGCGTAATGTACAGCCGGTCTGCGTGCGGCAGGAACCATTGGTACAGCGCGTGTCCGCCAAGGATGAACACATGGCCCGAAAGGTCGAGGACCGCGGCCGGATCGTGCAAAATACGCACCCCATCGGGGCAAAACGAAGGGTCTCGCGTGAGCACGATGTTCAGGCGTTTATCCAGCGGGCGGCCAATCGATTCGTACGTGCGCCGGCCCATGACCACCGTGTGGCCGAGGGTGAGGCGGCGCAGACGACGCAGGTCGTCCGACAGGTGCCAAGGAATCCCACCCTCCTTGCCGATGACACGACCGTTAGCGTAGGCGACGACCAGACTCACAGACTCCGGTTTCATACTGACACCTCACCGCGAATCGGTGGATGGGACTGGTACCCAACGATTTGAATGTCCTCGTAGCGGAAGTCGAAGATGGACTTCACCTCCGGATTGAGTACCAGCTTCGGCAGGGGAAGGGGCTCGCGAGTCAGCTGGAGCTTGACCTGCTCCACATGGTTCAAGTAGATGTGCGCATCACCCAGCGTATGGATAAATTCGCCGACCCCAAGTCCGGTCACGTGCGCCACCATGTGCGTCAGCAGGGCGTAAGAGGCGATGTTGAACGGTACGCCGAGGAACGTATCCCCGCTGCGCTGGTAGAGTTGGCAAGATAACTTGCCGTCCGCGACGTAAAACTGGAACAGCACATGGCAGGGAGGCAGCGCCATCTCGTCCAATTCCGGTGGATTCCAAGCGCTGACCACCAGGCGGCGAGAGTTGGGGTTGCGCTTAATTTCATCAATCACCCACTGAATCTGGTCCACCGTCTTGCCGTTGGCGCCGCGGAACGATCGCCACTGCTTCCCGTAGATAGGGCCCAAATCCCCGTTTTCGTCTGCCCACTCGTCCCAGATGGTCACCTTGTGGTCGTGCAGGTACTGAATATTCGTATCCCCACGCAAAAACCACAACAACTCGTGGATGATAGAGCGCAGGTGCAGTTTCTTCGTCGTCACCGCCGGGAACCCTTCCTCTAAGTTGAAGCGCATCTGGTAACCAAAGATACTGAGGGTTCCGGTGCCTGTACGGTCTTCTTTACGTATTCCATGTTCGAGAATCGTCCGGCATAAGTCGAGATATGGTTTCACGATGAGACCTCCCAAGCATTGGCGTCTCAGACGCCGATAAACGCATATCTCGCCTAATCTTAGCCCTTGTCCAGCGATGCGTCCAGTTCAGGAATCGTTTCAAGGCTTCGGCCAGTTCTGCTATGGGAACGAGAGCATCGGGCAAGTGGAGCCGAGAGGTGCTGACACTTCACGAGCTACTGTACACTTCGCCTGGGGTCAAAGTATGCGGAGAACAAGTCATGAAAATCAACGTCTACTCGGTTCATGCGTGATTGGCTGCTATTCTGCCTGGTTTACCACCGCTTTATACGATAGACGAATCCGGCACCGAAATTCCTCGATTCCTAGTTTTCATAGCAAACAAAACGCCCTGCCGAAGACTTCGGCCATTATCGCCTTTCTTTTATGGTACCACATATTCGATGTCACTGTATCCTGGATGAACACCCTATTATTATGATGTTGTGATCGTTATATTGTGAACGTAATTTTTGACTCGTCCATTCGATTTTTTATGTTATACTTACGAGCGTCCAAACTCATACGATTGAGAAACCTGGTGCCCGCTACGCGCGGGTGAAAAGGGAATCCAGTGGAAGCTGGAGCGGTCCTCGCCACGGTAGGGACGAATGCGATGCACGATAGGGAAACCCAGTCACTCGGTAGATTCCGGGGAAGGCTTGTGCGCCGCAGATGCAGTCCAAGCCCGGAGACCTGCCAGGTTTCGTGAAGGCTCATCTCCTACGAGGGATTGGGAGTGGAGAGGAACAGACAGGCACCCACCGGCCCGTGCTCCGAAAACGGAGTTGGCCGCTGGTAGGACCTAGTTTCCGTGCGTACATCCCCGGGGAACGGGGATTTTTTTCATCCTCCTCCCGGCGCAAGTGTCGCGGAAACGGTTTGCAGGCCATGGCCTGCGGCAGGCCTTGCCTTGTACTCGGGTCAAACAAACTGTGCTCAGGGAACCGTATCGTTCGGTAGTCTGTCCCTTGGTCTCGTTTTGACACGACTTGATCTGACCGCCTCCACCTGCCATGACCCATTCCCGCAGGAGACAGCCCATCACTGCAGAGTGGACAAGGAGGAGCAGTCATGGTATGGTCAGCAACCCTAGGATTGCCGCGGATGGGGCCGCGGCGAGAGTTGAAGCGGGCGCTGGAAGCGTATTGGAGCGGCAAGGCTACGGAAGACCATCTCCAGGAGGTCGCCAAACAGCTGCGCGCTAGACGCTGGCGTCTGCAACAAGCGGCGGGGATAGACCGGATTCCTTCTAACGACTTTTCCCTGTACGATCACGTCCTCGACACGGCGGTCATGGTCGGGGCCATACCCCCGCGCTTTGGTCAGCGAGGGGAGGGGGTTGACCTGTCCCTGTATTTTGAGCTAGCCCGCGGGAGACATGTCCCGCCGTTGGAAATGACCAAGTGGTTTGACACCAACTATCATTACTTGGTGCCCGAGTTTCACCGCGGTCAGGAGTTTCACTTGGCCAATCGAAAACCGCTGGAAGAGTACTTAGAGGCCAAGGCGCTCGGCATCGAGACGGTACCCATTCTGCTTGGCCCCGTGAGCTTTTTGCTCCTCGGTAAAAGCGTCGACGGCTCAGACCCCTTGGACCTTCTGCCGTCCCTGCTTTCCGTATATAAAACTCTCCTCAACGAGTTGGCGCAAGCCGGGGCAGCCTGGGTGCAGTTGGATGAACCCTGCCTCGTCATGGACCGGACCGACGCAGAAATATCGGCGCTTCAGACCGCCTATACGCAACTGGTCCAGGCTGCGCCGCTTAAGCTGCTGCTTGCTACGTACTTTGGCGGCCTGGATACGCACTTCGACACCGTTTGGCAGCTGCCGGTGCAAGGAATTCACCTGGACCTGGTGCGGGCTCCAGAGCAGAGACAGTCACTCATGGGTGCGGAAATCATACGCGGACGCTGGGTGTCGTTAGGCGTGCTCGACGGGCGAAACGTCTGGCGGGCCGATGTTTCCCGCATCGCGTCGGATCTGCGGCCGGTGGTGGAGCGGTTTGGACCCGAGCGGGTCATTCTTGCTCCTTCGTGTTCCCTGATTCACGTACCGTGGGATGTGGAACTGGAGACAGAGATGGACCCCGAACTGCGGGGGTGGCTGTCGTTCGCCACGCAAAAGTTACAGGAGCTGACCGCGCTCAAGGCGGCGCTCCAGGGCAATGCCGAATCCCCAACACTCTTCGCTGAGAATCAGGCTGCGCTGGCGGCGCGGAAGAATCACCCGCGGGTAGTACGTCCCGAGGTCCGTGAGCGCGTCGCGTCCATCGTTCGTACGGCCGCGCCAAGATCAGATCGATCCGTCCGCAAACCCGTCCAACAGGCGCAGCTTCGTTTGCCCGTCTTGCCTACAACGACCATCGGATCGTTCCCGCAAACCGAGGCGGTGCGGCAAGCCCGGGCAAAATTCCGTAACGGGCAGCTCGACGCTGATGCGTACCAAGCATTCCTCAAGGAGCAGATTAGGGCGTGCATTCACCAGCAAGAGGACTGCGGCCTCGATGTGCTCGTTCACGGCGAGTTTGAACGCACCGATATGGTCGAGTACTTCGCCGAACACCTAGACGGCTTTCTCCTCACGCGCCACGGTTGGGTGCAGAGCTACGGCAGCCGCTGCGTGAAGCCACCCATTCTGTTTGGCGATGTTCGGCGGGCGGTGGCCATTACCCTCACTTGGACCAAGTTTGCCCAATCGCTGACCGCCAAGCCGGTGAAAGGTATGCTAACGGGACCAGTCACCATCCTGCAGTGGTCGTTTGTGCGCGACGACTTGCCGCCCGAGGAGGTCTGCCGACAGATTGCGGTGGCGGTCCGGGATGAGGTGCTTGACCTGGAGCGGGCCGGCATCCGTATCATCCAGATTGATGAGCCAGCACTGCGTGAGGGGCTGCCGCTGCGGCGACGTGACCGGCTGAAGTATCTGAAGTGGGCGACCGCCTGCTTCCGGTTGACCTTTGCGGGAGTCCGCGATGACACGCAGATTCATACGCACATGTGTTACGCAGAGTTTGCTGATGTCTTGACCGCGATTGCCGCCATGGACGTAGATGTCATCTCGCTGGAAGCGTCACGATCCGGCATGGATACGTTGCCCGTTCTGGCTGGGGCACAGCCGGCGTACGATGTGGGGCCGGGAGTGTACGATATCCACAGTCCACGGGTTCCTTCGGTGGACGAAATCTACCGTTTGTTGGAAAAGGCTTGTGAGGCCCTGCCGGTCGATCAGGTCTGGGTGAATCCGGATTGCGGACTCAAGACCCGCCGGGAGGAAGAGGTTTGGCCAGCCTTGCGGAATATGGTGGCAGCGACCCGCCAGGTGCGCGAGGCTGTTGTGGGTAAGTGTCCCGCGAGGCAGTAGGACCTAAAAGATGTATCCGTGGAGCAGCCCGCTAACCGGGCTGCTCTACTGTCAATTGACCCAAGCGTGGTCGACGCGGAAGAAGGTCGCTGCTTTTCGTAATCCTTATGCCTCCGCTACGTTCTTTTTCAATACGAGTACACACAGGGTCGTGATGATGACCGAGGTCTCCAGTAACCGCTTGCCGACAAATCGGTCGAGATCGACCTTTTTATCGGCAGCGATGATGACCGCATCCGCCTCCGCGATGTCCGCACAAGGTAACGACAGAGCTCACGAAAACCAAGCGAGAAATCGTCGTGGAAGACCTGAATGTGCAGGGGATGCATCGGAATCGGAAGCTGGCGCGCGCCATTTCGGACACCGGATGGGGCGAGTTTCGCCGAATGCTCGCGTACAAGTGCGCATGGTATGGATCAACGCTGACGGTCGTGCCGCGCTTTTACGCGAGCAGTAAGACATGCTCCGTATGCGGGCATGTGTTGGACGAGTTGCCGCTTTCGGTGCGCGAATGGACGTGTCCGAGGTGCAACACGCACCACGACCGTGACGTGAATGCGGATCGGAATCTTTTGAAGTTCAGTACCGCGAGTTC
>NZ_AUMH01000034.1 GCF_000430585.1 Alicyclobacillus herbarius DSM 13609 | reverse complement strand
TTATCGCGGCTTGCCTTGGCTTTCGCATACCATACGGATTGTCTGACGAGCGCGAGCCGGTTCTTGGCTTCGCCCAAAAGGGCATTATACATCTGGCGGCCGGCTTCAAACCGCGCCTCCAGAATCTGCTCCTGGCGCCGGGTGACCCGCAGCGGAATCTCACAGACAAACGAGGGAGTGCGTTTTTTCTTTTCATACGTGCTTTTGGTTTTCGATGTACTGCTTGATGACCGCAAGCAGGGCACCCCACGACATGGTATTGCAAGAGTAGAAAACGTTCTGATTGGATGTGTATTCCATAACAGGAGTATATCACGGCGACCGATCTACTGCTGTTCACCCACGCAAAAGATTTCGCCTGACGGCGAGCGCCTTATATCACCAGCACTAAAGCGCGGGGTCTTACGGCGCATCCCGGTAAAGGAAGAGTTCCAGCCGGGGCCTTCGTCTGCCAACTTCATCTCCAGTGTGTCCCCTACTTGACGTACCGTCCATTGGCGGCGAACCGCCTCATCGGCCGCCCGTTGGGAAGAAGCATCAATCTTGACAATACCGTCGTAGGAGAGTACGTGCTTGGCCGTCCCGACAACGGTTACCGGAGTATTGGGCAGCTCAATCTGCACCTTCCGAATCCGGTTGCTGATGTTGACTTGCCCGTGGATGGGTTCAGCGTAGCCAGGGCTCCATCGGATCCGATGGATAAGCGACTGAATCGCAAAGGTTCCGAGGCTAAGCACCATGACTAGAACCAGAAGCGCGATACTCCAGCCGCTATACTGAACTTTTTCGTCCTTGTGACGGGCATACGTCCAAATGATTTCAATCCCAAACAAAATGACGAGGACGGGCCATAGATACTTCAATACACTGTAGGAAGCGACCCCAATGACGTTCAACAAAATGATGATGCCAAAGGCAATCAAGGCCACGGCGCTCGTCCATACGCCAATTTTTTGCTGCTTCACCCGTGTTCCCCCTCTCACGCTTGTCACTTGTTTTTCCATTGCGTCCGAATCAGCCAGATTCCGAATCCAATCAATGCTGCCGCGAGCAGGATGGTACCAACCCGCGCTTGCAGGAATACCCACCAAACCTCCGGAAACGCCTGACGAATCAACACCAGGATGCCAATGACGATGCAGATACCCCCCAGCCAAAGCGGAGAGAATGACCCTTTCCCTTGAAGGGCCTCTATTGGAACGACGGCCTGGTCTAAATCAGCCAACATGTCCGATTCATTCCCGCTTGGCGCATTCTCTCCGAATGCCTTCCCCTGCGCCGCGTACGCATTCAACAAGGTCACCTTTTGCAGGGCGTCAAACAGCGCATAAAACCAGAGAACTGCCGCCGCGAACGGGAACACAATCGGGATGAACGATGTCAACACAATGCAGGCAAAGAACCCTACCATAAATTGCAACCCGCGCTTGTTGAGACCAAGATAGAGATGGCCAAGTCCGGGCAACCCTGAAAGGATGAAAGTCAGAACCTTACTCTTCTGAGCCATGACAAACCCCCGCCTCAAAATGAATAGTTGGAGAACCATTGCAGAATACTGTGAATCCCGTGCGACAACAGGACACCGTGCGCGTCCAGAGTACCCAAACGCTGAAAGACGCCGAAGTGGAACAGGATAACGGTGATGGAGGCAGCCACCCCATAGTGCATCAAAGCCGTGCGGATCGACAAATTCCAACGGGTCTTTCGGCGGGGCGTTCGACGTGCCAGGCGACGCAAAACTGGTGTCGCGAGGTCGAGATTAGGCACAGGGGTATCGTCTCGCCAGAGAACGGCCAACTCCAGCACCTCTTCATACCAGTCCCGGCACATTTCGCATGTACGGATGTGCTCCCAGATGTCTCTCGACATCTCCGGCGGAACGTCTTGTGTCACATAGGCGGCCATCTGGTCTTGAACCTCCGTGCAGTTCATCGAAGTGCTCCCCCTTTCTCTCGCATCATCCGCCGTGCCCGGTAGAGTTGAGACTCCACCGTCTTCACAGACACGCCTGTTTTCGCTGCAATCTCCTGGCACGAATGTTCATCGAAATAGTACATCTTCGTCACAGTTCGATAGGGTTCTCGCAGTCCGTCCACCAGTCTCACCAGTTCCTGAGAACGCTCTTTTTCCACCAAAGTCCGTTCCGGGGTATCGGCCCCCATCACCTGCACCTCTTCGTAAGTGATGGGGCTTATCCTTTGTCGCGACCGAGTTTGCGCGCGCCGCCATTATTAATGAGTTGCTCCACAGTCATAGATGGTGGGACGTTATACTGGGACTTCGATACGTCTATCATTTCAATCTTTACGAATTCCATCGGGAAGTGATAGAACACCTGAAACACTATCACCCACTAGTCCGGATATTTGCTTTTTATGTTGCAGGATCCACTGGCGATATAAATGATATAGGAGTATTACTCGACTACATTCGCGATGAACTTAATACCCGTGAGCAATTGCAATGGGTTGTACAAACGCTATCAGGCTTACGAATGAAAGATTCTTTGCAAGCACAAAAAACTATCGAAACACTATTTAAAAAGGAAAGGGATCCTTTTGTTCGACGTTGCTTAGTGGAGCTCGTCGGTTATTTGAGATTTGTAGAAATGACTCATTTCCTTTATGATGCACTTGCCGATAGGAGTGAATTTGTTCGCATCGGTGTGATGCACTCCTTTTATAGACTTCAGACTCCCTCAGTCATTCCTGTCTGTAGGCGGATCGTGGAGGATGGTACCGAGACCGACCCTATTATTATACTGGCAATGAAAATATTAGCATATTTCCCGGAAGACATTTTTCGAGACCTTTACGTAAAATGCCTTGGTCATCGTCTCTGGTGGGTAAGGTACTACAGTGCACTTGCGCTTGCTCGTGTCGGAAATGGACAAACCTTGATTATGTATTATGCCTCTCACCATGAGGACAGGTTTGCACGTGACATGGCAAGATACTTCTCACAACTTAATCAAGAAGAGTTGAACTATGCGCTATCACGTTTTGATTAACACTCTTATCTCAGCTTTCGATTCGTGTATGATTGCTTATGTACTACTGGTCCAGGCTATTTTCTCCGTATTTTTGCTCTACTCGATGAGGAAC
Source organism: Alicyclobacillus herbarius DSM 13609 (assembly GCF_000430585.1). Classification (GTDB taxonomy): domain Bacteria; phylum Bacillota; class Bacilli; order Alicyclobacillales; family Alicyclobacillaceae; genus Alicyclobacillus_G; species Alicyclobacillus_G herbarius. The sequence goes on along the minus strand of NZ_AUMH01000034.1, from coordinate 14,572 downwards.
TTGAGATTTCATTCATATCGCATGAAAATCAAAGAGCTTATCTTGAAAAACGGACAAGGCATCTTCCCACCAGTCTCACTTATCGTACCTGCGTATAATGAAGAAGCAACTATCGTCGAAAGTATTAAGGCACTACTTCGTACTCGTTACCCGAAGTTCGAAATCATCGTGGTCAATGACGGTTCTAAAGACCGCACTACTCAAGTCCTGAAAGACGCCTTCGAGATGGTAGAGCACAGATTCCGCGCCTAAGAATCAACTCTTGGCTGGAAACTGAAGATCTCAGCTTGATACAACCGCCACTTCTCTTCGCCGTTACCTTTATATGGTTCTATGAAAGTGCGATCATTTGGAAATTTGATCAGATTTGGCAATGATGGGTGTGCTCACGCAATCGCCCTTCAGGCCGATTTTTTCGCGAAACCAAAAATGCTTAGGTCCATATCCAGGAAGGAAAGTACCCGTTCCAGCTGGGGTTCGATGTAGGTATTGGTGATTCGATGGCGTTCCCCATGAATTTCAATATCCATCGTGCAGATGCCCTCGAACATGTCGATGACCGAAATCCCCGTCGGTCGGAAGCTCTTGCGATTCCCGGGGAGGATAAGGGGTTCCGTCTCTTTGGCCATCCGCTCCCGGATGCGATACTCAAACACGCTATATAACACCAAGGCCAGGAGCATCAGGCAGGCAAAAGCCTTGACCCGCGTGTCATTATGTAGGTAGATGGGGCCCACCAGATACGGACTCTTAAGGAATCGGAACCTTCCTTCCACCTCATGTTGCTCTTTATACATTCGAAGCAATTCCGCATTGCTGCACCTCTGCTCATCCCTCAGATTCGTAATGAGGACAAAGGTAGACATCTCTCGACGTGCCGCTTCTAATTGCGCCTCATCAGGGGGAAGGATTTCAATGACATTGTGATATTCGGTGACCACCGGTGCGGACGGCGCGTCTTTTCTAGGTCGCCCTCGCGTCGGACGTTTTTGTTGCACTTCTATTGCTTCCGTGCGGGCAAAAATTCGGTGGTATCCGCGATGTTTTTTGCACCACGCTTCCAGCCCACGCTTTGCATCGGCTTCGCACGCATAGGCGATTTTGCCTTCATTTCTCGCATCCGTTTGCCATATGGAACGCTCTTGTTCCAGGCGCTTTCGCAGGGTCTTTTCCTTGCGCGCATCAAGGCTCGAAGATTGAACGGCAATGAACCGGTACTTGACTCCGTCCAGTTCACGATGGAACGACTGTACCCGATACGTCGCGGCCCCAGAGCGGTCACTGAGGGCGCCTACCTCGACCCAGCCCTGTTCTTTCTCAATCGCCGCCCGGACCACCTGTCCACACAGCTTGTAGGTGTTGGGAAGCTTTGAGAGGAACCGAACCTGATGAGTTTGAAATCCAGCCAGTGTCTCTGGCGTCACCGCCGCGGAATCTGCGATATATACCGCATGTTTGAGTTTCTCCGTTCCGTACATTTCCACGACCTTGGCAATGGTCTTGGCATTCCAGGTCTTGTCACTCAGGTTGCCATCCTCAATGCTGCCGAATACCGGCAACCCGCGACAAGTGCCTAGACCAAAGATGAACTGCTTGAGGTCGGGGCGGTGATCTTTTGAATACCCGTAAGTGATTCCTAATTCATGCGCATCTTCGTAGGCACCGTACACGGAAATGGAGGTGGTGTCGAAATGCAAGTGCTCCAAAGGAATGTCACAATAGTCGAGTGCCGAAAGGGCCAACTCCGCGAACACACGATCTACACCCGCACGAGCCAAGGCGTCCAAAGCCCTGCCCAGGGCATCGTCGTTCAACGCCTCAGCCGATATTCCTGGGCCCAAGGGTAATTCGATATCTTGGCGCTCATAGAAGCGTTGTACCCGATAGAGAGCTTTTCTGTCCGTAAGGATATTGAGGAGAAGGGCCTTGACGCGCATTCCGACGGAAACCCGGCAGTCCTCGGGCTTGACGGAAACCATCTCGTCAATCCGCTCAACCCACTTCAACCGTCGTATTAACTCAGCGAATACAGGAGCTACTTCAACCTTGTACTGCGATATGGGTTCAATCACTGGAAATCCTCCGTGCCCGATTGCGATGGGAGAAAGACTTCGCTGTGAACCCCCGGAATTCCTTTAGAAAAATACTATCCCCCTCTCAATAGAGCGCGGAATCTGTGGTAGAGATTGACTACAACTACATTAAGCACCTGGAAACAAAGTCTATTGTTCAAGTATTCCAGTCATTGCTCCATCCAAATGTGATTCTTGTTGACAAAGAAAACGGGGGTAAAGCAGATGCCATTAATGCGGGAATTAATATTTCGCGTTATCCACTCTTCTGCGTCATTGACGCTGATTCCCTTCTAGAACCAGATGCAGTGTTAAACGTCGTCTATCCTTTCATCGAAAGTCGAGATGAGGTGGTAGCGACCGGTGGTATCGTACGAATCGCGAATGGCTGCACCGTTCAAGATGGGAAAATTGTCGAAGTGCGACTCCCCGAGAATTATTGGGCTAAGATGCAAGTGCTTGAATACTTACGAGCCTTTCTTATAGGACGCTTAGGATTATCGGAAATCAATTCATTGCTGATTATTGCCGGAGCCTTTGGGGTCTTCCGTAAAAGTGCAGTGATTGAAATTGGCGGTTATTTAACAGAGACAGTTGGAGAAGATATGGAATTAACCGTGCGTCTCCAGCGTTATCGTTATGAACATCAAAAAAACTGGCGTATCATGTTTGTGCCGGATCCGGTATGCTGGACACTTGCGCCAGAGAAGGTGTGTCTACTGCGTATTCGTCTGATTTTGTCTAATGAAAGTTTCCGCTAGGACCTGGGTTATTTGGACTACAAAAAATGTGCCAAACAGAGCTTTTATCGATGCCTCCACTACAACAAAATTATAATCGAACGACGCTAGGGGAACCGGGATGTACGACGAAGTTCTCCGCAACGTTCTCATTCATCTGATGCACGTCCAAGGAGATTCGACGATGTGGATGACTGGTGTGATTCATGCCTGTTGGGTGGCTGCGGGGATTATTGGATTTCTCGAAGCCATCACTCGTGTACGCCGTGTGCGGTGGTTACGTAGCGTACCCACTTGGTCATGGGATGTGCTTGAGGTGGTCATCGCGTTCACTGCACTGGGTGCGTGGGAATTCGCGATTGATGGATTGAGCGCCCTCATACTTCCTCTCACAGCGGTGCCACTGATGGACTTGAATTGGCGTCAAGACCGCAGACATTGGACAGACACGTTGGTCACCATCAGCGCCTTGGCCGGGTGCGTCATCCTGTGCATTTGGTGGCCTATTCATTCGCCGATCACCAAAGTCTTGGTTTGCGCCCCCGTTGTGGTGGCAGCTGTTCTGAAGGAGATGAAATTATCACCGCTCTGCGTCGTCCCATTCATCTTGCTGATTCCATTGCTTGATATTTTTATGCCACTCTCGGGTATTCCATTCCGCGAGGTCGGCGTCGGACTCGTCGCGGCTCTTTTGTTCGTGACCTATATTTATGAGCGGCACCATCGGGAGGATGTACTGCGCGAAAGCACACTAGACCCTTTGACACAATGCCTCAATCGACGCGGTGCACGCGTATGGATGCAACAACATCAAGGCCAGCAAGCGGCAGCGATGATTATCGATTTAGACGAATTCAAATTCGTAAACGACACCTATGGGCACGATGTCGGAGACCGGCTTCTTCAGGAAACAGCGCGTCGCCTGCAGCAGTGTGTACGCGCCGAAGACGCAGTCATCCGGTGGGGTGGAGATGAGTTCTTGGTACTACTGATTCCGTCCGATCCTGACTACCCCGATAAGGTGGCTCATCACATTCACCAGCATTTAACCTTACTCCCGGTGCACATGGACCGTGTACCAAACCCACTGTACATTCGCGCAAGTGCCGGTTTGGCGATGGGACCCCTGAACGAGAAACTGATAAACTGTGCGGATAAGGCCCTGTTACAAACAAAACGGTCCTCTAAAAACTCAGTGACGGTCTGGCGCTCTCCCGATTCTGTTCCCGCCTACGGGGAAGACTACCTGTCCTTCGGCAACCAGTTAAACTGGGCCGTCCGAGCATTTCGAGCGGTTACGCACCACAATCCGGCCGGTATGGTTCTCACAGCCGCCGACCATACCATCGTTGAAGTGAATCCGGCATTCGAACAAATCACCGGATATCACCGAAGTGACCTCATTGGCCGCAAGCCCAGCGTTCTTGCTTCGCATCCCGCTGGAAATCAAGTACTGTATCAACAGGTGCGAGACGAGCTGAGACAGCGACGGCGGTGGACCGGGGTGTTTGAAAACGCGCGCCCAGATGGAGAAACATGGACTGCACGGGAATACATTAGTGCAATAGAATTGGGTGGAAACGTCATCGGGTACTGCTCTGTGGTCATCCCGTCGGAACCGGCACCCAGCGCATCATCTCAGAGTACGTCGGAATTTGACCGTGAGCATGATGTGGCGTTCTATGCCGCTTTTCTTACGGCACTGGCGCATGTTGCGGAATGGGGAATCCCGGGTTTGGCGGAACACGTCGACCGCGTGCAAGAGTACGTGCGATGGATCGGCCGCCTCGCGGCTGAGTGCGGCATGCTGAGCCACGAAGACGTGGAACTTATCGCGATCGCCAGCGTTGCACACGACATCGGCAAAACGACGATTGCTCGCGAGATCCTGCTTAAGCCTGACAAGCTCAACTCCGCCGAGTACGCGTACGTGCAAGGCCACGCAGACAACGGACGCGATATGCTGCTGAAGGTTTTCAAGCACTGGGATACCGCACACAGCGAGCCTGCACAGCGATTACTGGCGTACGCGTTAGAAATCGCCTCCACACACCATGAGCGTTGGGATGGAAAAGGCTACCCCCGTGGGCTAAGCGGAAGCGATATTCCTCTTTCAGGACGTTTGACCGCCATCGCAGATGTGCTGGATGCGCTGTTTAGCCGACGGCCCTACAAATCTGCTTGGTCACCCGAGCAGGTTATGGCGTATTTTCGAAAACAACAAGGACACCAATTTGATCCGAACTTAGTGGCCTTGCTCCTCAAATATTGGGAGAGCCGTCCATTCGCAGACGAGCAAAGGGCGCAATCCCCAAATCTGGGGCAATTTGAATGAAGGGAGCGGTGATTTCTTTGGAAACATCCAAGCCGACAAATTTTGTTATATATTTCATGGTGTTGACTTCTTTACGTATGTATGTGGCTTTGCAATAGCCCTCAAGCACATTGTAATCCACGACTTAAGAAACGGAGCCAGTCTCGTTCATTATGTGACTAGGAAGATCAGGACAAGACCTTATGTTCACTCCAACTCCCAATACACGACTACCGACAAGCCCAACAAATTCGTATCGCTTATTCACTGTTCGACAGAAATTTATAATATCACAGGTAGTGGCCGTACTTTGGTTGGCTTTATCGATTGTACTATCCCTTCGTTGGTTGCAAGAATTGGCTAGTATTCTTTCATGGCCTGCTGCTTTCTTTGTCATTGCGGGAATTGCATATATACCTGGATACCTAAACGCCTTTCTCGTAGCTAGCATTCTACTGGATCAACCGCCTGGGATTGAGGGATTTTCTCCAGAGGAGCCTGTTACCATCCTCATTGCCGCGCGCAATGAGGCGGATCGAATTGGAGAAACCCTTAGGTACATTGCAAAACAGGAGTATAAGGGAAGCATCCAGGTCATTCTCGTGGATAATGGCTCCACAGACGGGACTTTGGGTGTGGCTAAGGAAACTGCAGAGCAACTCAAACTTTCTTTCTTGGGTATTGAAGAGCGCCGACCTGGAAAGAACTTTGCTTTGAACACCGGGCTTGTAGCAGTAAAAACACGGTATGTCATCACCCTCGATGCTGATACCCTGCTACACAAGTGGGCAATCCAACGTCTAGTTGCCAGAATGATGCGTTCGCCAAAGCATGTTGCAGCGGTTGCGGGTACTGTGCTGGTACGCAACAGCAGAACAAATCTCTGGACACGCATGCAGGAATGGGATTATTTCCTTGGGATTGCGTCCATCAAACGCCAACAAGGACTGTATCAAGGGACTCTAGTGGCACAGGGAGCCTATAGCTTGTATCGTACGGATGCATTACGCGAGGTCGGTGGCTGGCCCGATGCCATTGGGGAAGATATTGTGATGACCTGGCGAATTTTCGAGAGGGGATATGCAGTCTATTTTGAACCGACCGCAGTAGCTTTCACGGAGGTGCCGGAACGATTACGGCACTTCGTACGACAACGAAGCCGTTGGGCGCGGGGAATGATTGAAGGACTGCGTATAGCAGGTCCTTGGCGTCAACCGAGAATGTTTGTGAAGTTCCTCACAAGTCTCGATCTATTCCTGCCTTATACAGATTTGTCTTACACTTTGGGGTGGATACCGGGGCTCATATTGGCATGCTTTGGGCACTATTGGATTGTGGGACCGTACACCATCCTGGTGTTCCCCTTCACGCTAATTAGCAATGCCTTGATGTACCGCCACCAGCGACGGGTATTTGATACTCTTGGGTTGCGAATTCGGCGGAATCGGATTGGTTTCGTCGCGTATGTTCTGTGCTATCAGATGATCATGTCGCCGATATCTGTATGGGGTTACCTTCAGGAATTTTTCCGAGCGAGACGGGTTTGGAAGTGATACGGAGATATGTCATGGTGTCAGCAGAATTGTTCACCACTAACGTTATCATGGAACCAGCAACCTCATCGGTATGCGGCGAGACGACTGGGTTTTCAGTTCGAAGGGCAGAGTGCTAATTGACGAACGTTAAAGCCGAAGGCCGCCTCCCCACTTTCTCGGGTTGGCGGCCTCTTGATTCTTTATGGAGCGGGTGAAGGGAATCGAACCCTCGCTACCAGCTTGGAAGGCTGGAGTTCTACCATTGAACTACACCCGCATATGAAATCACGACAGTCTTATTATAGCACCTTGGGCCAAAAACGCAAGCCGCCAATTCGCACAGTCGTCGGCAAGGCACTCACTGACCTGCCGACACCCCGTCGTCGGGTGTATCCTATACCTAATACGACACCTCTCCCTTATTTTTAACGACTTTCAATAAATCGTGTCTATACTGAGACCACTAAGTCGTTCACAAAGGCGCTTCGCTTCACGTATGACCCCTCTCCGATTCGATGTCTCCATCGTTTGGGATAGTTCATCGGATAAAGGATTATGCACATGCAGAGCGAATATACGCCGAATCCTGGTGGCCACGCAGCGGCGAGTGCTGCTAAATCGGAAGCACGGGCAAAGGAACGGGAGGCCCGGCGCAGGCGTCAGGCAAGGTGGCTGACGGTCTTTTCCTGGAGCGCGGTGGTGACCAGTGTAGCTGGCTTCTTTACCTTGTGGCACCACATCGGTCAGGCGTCTACCGCGCAAACAATGGCGCCGACGGCCTCGGCGGACAACGCCAGTGCCGGCCCCTTGTCGTCACAACCAGCATCCGGACTGTATACGGGACATCACCACCACGATTGGGGGGGTGACGATTCCTCCGGCGGAACCTACGGTGGCTATGGGGATGGCACACCCGATGGCACACCCGATGGCAGCACCTATGGCAATCCGTCCGGTGGCAATCCGTCCGGTGGCAATCCGTCCGGCAGCGGTACGTTCGGTGGCGACTCGGGCGAGTACTCGTCCGGGGGCACAGGTGGAACCTCAGACGGCGCAGGTGGCACTGGCGGCAGCCTGTTTGACGGCGGTGGCAGCGGACAGGCCGGCATCACCCAAGGCGGCGGGTCCGACTTCGGACCATCGCACCCAGTCGTACGTGACGAGCGGATTCAGGTGTCTCGGTCTGGCCCTTCGCGAGACACCCCTTTACCCTACAGAATCCGCAGGGATGGGCGGCCTGCGGGCACCTCGCACTGGCAGAGGATGCGCTTGTCGGCGTTTCTCGGCTGGCGGATATCCCCCACCGAGTAGGCGGTCCAGGTCAGCCGCTCGGGCGTCAGCTCCAGGATACAGTACCCGTGCTCTGTGGGGTCGAACCAGCGGATCCACGGGTTTTCGCGGTAGATGACACGAGTGACCTGGTGCAAAAACTGGTCGACATATTCGTCCGACCATTCCTGCAACGGCTTCCACACATGCTGGATGAGTGTCTCGGTGACCGCGGGCGGAAACGGCAGCCCCCGGGCGGGACGTGAAAACAGGGCCTGTTCCACGGTCTCCTTAAGATTGGCCGAGGTGACCGATCCGGTCATGAGCTCCACACCGAGCGTCTTCCCGGGCCGTATGGGTGAAAAGTGGGACGGAATCAGGCTGGCTTCAAACACGTGCATATCCCCCGTGAGGACAACAAAGTTTTTCACCCGCGCCGCCTCAATACGGCGCAGCAGCCAATCCCGTTCGGCGGCGTACCCGTCCCACGCGTCCAGGTTCCAATATAGACCGAGCAGCTTGAGCTGGGCGAAGTGCACCTCGTTCAGCCACACCTTCCACACCGCAGGCGAGTGAACGACGCAGTCTAGGAACCACTCCCGCTGGTTGCACACCCCAGCGCCGAGCATCGACTGGCTGGGGCTGAACATCTGCGGACAACCGGGCGTCATGTACCGCTCCCCCATCACTTTCGATCCGCACGGATGCGCGCTCCGATACAGTCGTTCGTCGGTCAGGATGAATTCGGCCAGGTTGCCTACCCGGAAACATCGGTAGACCCGGAATGCATTGTTGTCCGCGGAAAGCGGAACGCGGACCGGCATGTACTCGAGCCACGCCTGCGTGGCCGCCTGGCGCCTATCTCCATCCGCCTCCAAGGCGTCATCTGGCGCCACGTCCCCATAGCCGTCGTTGGCAAATTCGTGATCGTCCCATATGGCAACCATCGCATGCCGCTCGTGCAGGGCCTGAAGGTCGGCGTCCGTCCGATAGGTCTGGTAGAGGTACCGGTAATCCGCCAAGGTCGTGGCCTTCAAGTGACCACTGGGAAGATGCAGCGCTCGATCTGGGAGCGGGTCTTGGAACTTCGCGTCAGCGACCGATTCGTAGATGTAGTCGCCCAGGTGAAGGACGAGATCGACCTCTTCGTCGGCGAGACAGCGGTATGCGTGGTAGTAGCCGTTCGTGTAGTCCGCGCAGGTGACGTAGCCCAGACGGAGAGACGCAAGCGCCTCCCCGTCGCTGGGCAGGGTCTTGAACCGCCCCGGCCGGCTGACGCGGCCGTCTTTGGTGATGAATCGATAGTAGTAGGTCGTCCACGGGTGCAGCCGGCCATCTAAGTCGACCTTGACCACGTTGTCGAAATCGGCGCAAATGGGTGCGAACCCCTTTAGCACCGGCTGTTCAAACTCGCCGTCCAGGGCCACTTCAAACAACACAAACCGGCCGCTGCGAATGGCCTGTGCCAATACGTGCCGCCAGGTTCGCCCCGCCCACGGATTGGGCTGAAGGGGCGAATGCGAGCAAGTGGATGAAATGGGCGGATTGCCTCGGTTATCCGCATTGGGCCGGCTAACCTGCATCATCCACTCGACCCGCTCCGGAGGGAGATTGCCAGCGCGCAGGCCACGCGCGACGGACGGGTCTACCCGTGTCCAGATGACCGCCCCGGTTGGCGTCGGATCGCCCGCGGCCACCGATTGCGGAAAACCCTCACCGGGCGCAAACCGCGGCCGAAATCCCCAGTAGTACAGTCCAAGCCGGTTTGCCGCCACATAGACGGACCCGCTAAGCCAGGTCTTGACCATATTCCACGATCCGTTCGCCATATCGGCCACGCCCCTGCATTATGTGTCGGGTCCAGAACGTCCCTCGTCCCGAAGATAACCAAAAGCAGAACTTCATTCATTGCATGGAACGTCAATGACCATCTTGGGCAACATACGACTTGTGCTGGGCAGGAGCCGTTCTGAACGGTATACGATATTCATGGAGGGCGCGTGTGGCGCATGGTAGCGAGGAACGGATGGCGAGGAACGGGTGGCGAGACGGAACATATCTGGATACCGCGATCTACGACCGAATCTGATACATTCCTAATTATGGATACTCGGGCTACCTGACAACCGGGTATGGCATCTTTGCCGCTCAAGCCCGAAGGTGAAAATCTGAGTATGTAGACATATACTGCAACTCGTGGATTACCCCTCATTAACAAACTCCGAGAAGTTTAATGCAACGCTAGTGGGAACATATACAGGAAATCCCTACCTAGGGGGATTTCCTGTACTCTTGTGCCCCTTCATAAACAGGTAACAGTGTTTACCACCATGCCCAAGGCCACAACCACCAAAGTGCAAAGAACGGAAAGAAGAAAAATGGCCACCAGGCCTGTTCCGTATCATCCAGTGTCTGCCTACTATCCTGCAACAAGTGCACCGAATCAAGGTCACCAGCCTTACCGTTCGCAAGCCGGGTCGATTTACCTCCCACTGCACGGATATAAATCCCGTCATCCGTCACGGAATGTAGAATCCCGTGGTGAGTTACCCCATCTCTCGTACGAAAGACAACGTGCTGCCCGGTCAACCGCATGCAATGAGCACGTGTAATCAAGGTCTCACCCCCTCCACGACAACGATTGAGGAGAGACGTCTCCCCCTCGCTTTGGCGGAAAATTGTTCAACATCTGCACTACACGGGCATTTCGTTCCCAGTTCTTCCGCCATACGTGTGTGTATGGGGGATTCTTCCATTCACCGTAGTAACGCCCTCGAAAAGGTGGTAGTGACCACCACCCGGAAGTGGAATTGCAGGCCCTGTTCTTCCACTGATGAAGTGTCGGTGTCCGTCATTAAATGTCGTTTCCGTTGAATAGGCATGGGTATGTGGAACCCCGCTTGGTGCGGATTCTGTTACCCCTGTATAACCATGCCGGTGCCCAACATCAAAGGAGGTGACGCCTCAGAAACCATGGGTGTGAAGTACCCGACCGTCCCATGTAACGAGGAAGATTTCATGGGAATGGGTACCCGAATCGGAGTCATCCGACTCAACAACAACCCCGAATACACGCTGTTTATTTTCCTCCGTGTACTCCCTTTCTTCCACTCCTATACCCCCTGACCTACGGATACTGGCTTAGTAGGCCGCACCCGCAGCGGGGATAATCAGAATGAACAGAACGAAAATGATCAGAAATACGACCGCCCAACGAGTATAACCTCCGAATGCACCGTACATTTGTCATTCCTCCCAAATTCGCAAATCGAATAACTGAATTGTCTGCTTGAGTCAGTTATTAGGCCCCAGAACACGTACAAGCAGGAAGAAGCGTACGAAGATCATCAGGGAGACAAGGGCCCAACACTAGAACCCATCGAGATGCGCTAATCACACTCCCTTCCCATAAAACAAACTATTCCGAATAAATGTCTTTGGAAATGGACAAAATCCTAAAACCAGCCTACTTCTTCGGCCCTCCACAGCAGAACGATACTCTCGCCTCGTAATCGTCCTGCCAGAGGTCATATCGGGTGGCTTCTTGAGATGAGGGAGACTCGCGGATGGTGCCCCTGGTGCCGGAACTGTGGATATAAAGGAGTGTGCGGGGATCCGACATCATGACCGTATACAGTTTCGTTCAGTTCTATCAAGACGCCGTCCCTGCCGAGCGTACCCTCCCGAACTTGGTCAAAGTTTGTGCTGAGTCGAGAGAACGGGCAATTTCCGCGTTCTGCAATCGATTTGGACGGCAAATAGACAGCGATGATGGAAATGCAGTGTGGTTTGCGCGGGAGGAGAATGGGATAGTATGTGAATATGGGGTGAATGTATTGAACGGCGGTAAAAGTGACAATGAGTACACACCCGCCATATGTGATGGGTGAGTGAGATTTGATCAGCCCCATATCTCGTGCGGAGTTTTATTACTTCAGAACCTCTTTTGACAACAACAGAACGCCCCTTTGGTAAGGGACGTCTGTCGGTAAGGAGGTGTGTACGCCGGTTTGGCTGAGACACGATGGGTAATGTAACAGTATGCATCCCTATTTCATCAAAGAACGGCTTGTACCCAGGAAATGAAAGATAATGAATCTATCCTGCCGTAATGAATAACATCAGACCGGAACTTGTGTATATACAGGAAATCCCCACAGAGGGGGATTTCCTGTACTCTTGTTCCCCTTAGTAGACAGGTGTTGTTGTACAGGTTTTTACGTAACCGTAAGGTACAAGTAAGATGAACAGCACGAAGATGATCAAGAATACGACTGCCCAACGGGTAAAAGGACCGAAGCATCCTCCATCGTACATTCTCATCACCTCCCTATAATGAATCGATTTACGATTCGGGTACACAACTTTTTCGCCTTATTACTCAGTAACCAGCTCCTGCATAACCACCTCCGTAGGGAATCAGCAGGATGAAGAGTACAAAGATGATCAAAAACACGACTGCCCAACGGGTAAAATATCCGAAGCACCCACCATCGTACATTCGGACTCACCTCCTATCTGATGTACCGTATGGAGAAATATTCAGTCATGCGACGGCTTGTATCCCATAGGTCAAGTATCCGTAGTAAACGATCAGAACACGTCCCTTACAGTATCGTCATCACAGCCCATCTGGGAGCTTTCTTTACCATATAAAAGAAAAGAGACTCTACCGGTACATCATTTCCGCCGCTCGTAACCCCGTGACCGGAAAGTATAAGCAGATATGGCGATCTGGTTTCTCGTCGAAAACCGAAGCGCAAGAGGCTCTCCGCAGCATCACAACCAGTTGGACGCCGGGATACCCGTATCGGACATGACCTCGCCGATTGGCTGCAGAAGTGGTTAGATGAGGATTGCGCGAACATGAAGCCGAACACGCGCCGGTCATACACCAGTTGCGTTCATCGACACCACAAGGTACACCACTGCCTTCGCGCAGCCCTGAACTGGGCAATAAAGCGTAGATACCTCAAGGAGTCTCCGATGTCCCGCGTGGACAGCCCGGACCGGCGCTCTCCCAAGCGTACCCTGAACCGTGCGTGATGCCATGCAGAGGCTTGTGTGGCTCAAAACACAAGGGTTTGTCGCTTATTATGGTGCCCACTTGGCTGGGCATGCGGGTCTACGGCTGGAGGAAGTCTGCGGTCTGCGTTGGTCGGATGTACAATGGGACGCGAACATTATAGAGATACGCCGCACTCGGCAACGCGACAAGCGTCAGGATGTCGTTCTTGAACCCAAGACTGCGGATAGTGTACGCGATGTGGTCCTGTCTGATGCAGCCATGGCCGAACTTCCGAGTGGTATGCGCATCAACAAGCGACTGCGCGCCAGATCGGTCTACCATGGTCCGATGAACAGTACGTCGTTGTTCTTCCGGACCTATCTTGCCCGGATCCGCACGCATTCGCGAAGGGTGTAAAGCAGGCGTTGACCGCCCTGTACTTGCCGCTTGTCACATTCCATGATCTACGCCATACCCATGCAAGCTGGTTGCTGGAAAGCGGCGTCGATCTCAAGACCGTGAGCCAGCGACTCGGGCCCTCCAACATCACGGTAACCGCCGACATCTACGCGCAGGTCAGGCGCCGGATGCAACAGTCTGCGGTCGAAAAGTTGGAGGGCGTGGCCGGGAAAAATCTGGGTCCAAAAAAGAGTTGTAGAGGATTTGTAGAGGAAAGTCCGTAATCCCTTGCGGGACGCTGGTTTTTTTCGTGTAGTGGTGGGCCCACTAGGACTCGAACCTAGGACCAACCGGTTATGAGCCGGCCGCTCTAACCAACTGAGCTATGGGCCCAGATATGGAGCGGAAGACGGGATTCGAACCCGCGACCCTCGCCTTGGCAAGGCGATGCTCTACCCCTGAGCCACTTCCGCAAAATCTGTGCGCTAAGTATCCATGCGTATGAAAGTGTTCACTTCAAACGATGACATTCTTAGTATAGCACACATACATGCGGTGGACAATCACCCGTTCGCGAAATCGGGTTTGCCGAGGCTGCTGAAGTTCGAGACGGCAGAATTGAACTTGCAGCCCCGGCTACTTGTACGTCAACATTCTCCTAAAATCCGCGCGCATATACACCATACCTCCATGTGGCACGCGCTAAGGCTTTACGAATCGACAATCGATGGCGAGGATTGCATCGATTTGCTCGCCAGAGCCGCGTGGGCCGGACACCAACCACACGGAAAGGCGCCCTTGGGACAAAGATGATAAGATGTACGCATGATGATAGCGGAGTCCTTCATGTCAACAAGACACCTGCATCCTAAACACCATAACCGCGGACTCTCCTCTGGATTGCACCGGTAATCGTCCATCGCAAATCTCCCTTGCAATAGGTTAGGGAAAAGGCAAACAAAGTTCACTATAGCTCTTCTCGGTGGTCGAATGGTGTCGAAACGTAAAGTCAACCGAATCTCGATAATGGATAACCATGTCTGACAGGATAGGACGATTCTCGTAAGGAAGGGTGAAGGAAGACAAAAAACACCCTGAGATGAGTCCTGCTCACCTCAGGGTGCTCTCGGTGTCCTTCGCTCGCCTGGCAACGTCCTACTTTCCCAGGAGCTCCCGCTCCAAGTATCATCGGCGCTGGAGGGCTTAACGGTCGTGTTCGGTATGGGTACGCGTGG
>NZ_AUMH01000033.1 GCF_000430585.1 Alicyclobacillus herbarius DSM 13609 | reverse complement strand
CGTACAGCACGGAGAAGCCAGCAGATATCTGATCCATTCGGGCATAGACCCTGCACATGAGCTTGGCTGGCCTCCACCCTTTCGATAGGCCGTACGAAGGACTGCTTGGGGCACAGACCCTGTGAGACATGAGAGGGTAAACCACGAAAGTGTTTGGTGGAGATCCGAGGTGCGTACCAAAATCTAGAAGGCGGTGCTACACCGTCTGGTTTGGTACACCCTCAAACGGGTCCGCCCACTCACATCACACATTTTGCGGTCTGGGTACGCAAGGAGTCAAATGCGAAATCGTGCGATTGAGTGAGAAAAACGAAGAAAAACCTACTTTCCCTGAGAGAGGATGCCCTCCCGCAAACCGCGTGCGTCCGACAGACGTTCCGATAACAGACATCTGTTCTACGGGGTCCATCCTTTTATGTATGAGGCTAGTTATCGTGTCATGATGAGCGCTGGCGGTTTTTGGGCACCACACACGTTCCGGTGGCGTATACGACTAACTGCGGGGAAGCGAGCACTTCCGCCCGTGCACCATCCCCGGGGCGGTTCAAGACCCTTGGGTTTATTTACTGCAGCTGGGATTCTTCACGTTTCTCGGACTCCATCGTCGGCCAAAAACGCCCGCACAACCTGGCGCAGCTCGTCAATGTCAAACGGCTTGGTGAAGTGAGCCAACGCCCCCATCTCCACCGCCTCTTGAATCAAGTCGAGCTCGCCATAGGCGGTCATCATAACCACCTTGCTGGGAATCTCCAGTTTGCACAGGTTGCGTAGGATTTCGAGACCATCCATGCCGGGAATCTTCATGTCCAAAAGAATCAGATCAGGTGACTCCTTTTTCGCGAGTTCCAACGCCGTCGGTCCATTGTGCGCGAGGAGCGTCTGGTAACCTTCCTTGTTTAGCACTTCTTGTAGCAGTATGCGGATACCAAACTGGTCATCCACAACCAGGATTTTCTTGCCCAATGAAACCCACCCTTTGGCGGGTGCCACAGGGATTCAACGAAAACCCAATCGTCCCCGCCCTGCGGACACCCTCTAAGATGTGAAGCGGAGCCTCCCAACTCTCTTCTGAGGACAATCCGTGTGAGGTAATTTTCGCGATTCAGGGCAGAAAATCCTCCCAATCGGCGTTCGGCCTGTGTCGAATTTCACGAAACTACCTACTTTACCGTGACTCCCCGCTGCTCCTGATGCCGCAGGGAAGCCGCAATGAATTCGCGGAACAAGGGCTGCGCCCGGTTCGGTCTGGACGTGAATTCCGGATGGAACTGGACGGCGACAAACCACGGATGTGTCGGTACCTCAATCACTTCCACCAGCCGACCGTCCGGCGACGTACCGCTGATGACCAGCCCGGCCTTCGTCAGGACATCGCGGTAATCGTTATTGAACTCATACCGATGGCGATGGCGCTCCCGCACTACGGCGCTCCCGTACGCCTTGGCGGCCAGGCTGTCCGGTGTCAGCCGGCACTCGTACGCCCCCAGGCGCATGGTGCCTCCCAAATCCTCCACCTGCTTCTGCTCTGGCAACAGATCGATGACCGGATAGGGCGTGTTTTCGTCAAACTCGCCGCTGTGAGCGCCAGCCAGATTGGCCACGTGGCGTGCATACTCGATGACGGCGATCTGCATGCCCAAGCAAATCCCAAAGTACGGGACCTGGTGCTCACGCGCATAGCGACATGCGGTAATCTTCCCCTCGATGCCCCGGTCGCCAAAGCCACCCGGAACCAGGATACCGTCGGCGTCGCCGAGCAGCTCGGCTACATTGTCCTCGGTGACCTCCTCCGCGTGAATCCACTGGATGTCCACCGAGGCGTCGTTTTCAAACCCGCCGTGACGGAGCGCCTCAATCACGCTGGCGTACGCATCCGGCAAGGCCACATACTTGCCGACAATGGCAATCTTCACCCGCCGTTTCAGGTCCTTGATGCGCGCGACCATCCGCTTCCACTCGTCCAAATCCGGCGCCGTAGACGTGAACCCGAAGTGGCGCAGGACGATGGTGTCCAGCCCCTCCTCGCGCAGCATCAGGGGCACTTCGTAGAGCACTTCGGCATCCCCGTTTTGAATCACCGACTCCACGTCCGTATCGCAGAACAGGGCAATTTTCTTCTTGACGTCGAGCGACAATGGCACCTGCGTGCGGCAGACGACGATGTTCGGTGTGATACCAATACTGCGCAGTTCGGCCACGCTGTGCTGGGTGGGCTTTGTCTTCACTTCGCCGGTGAGGTTCAAAAGCGGCACCAACGTGACGTGTATGTACAGGACGTTGTCCCGGCCGACCTCGCTTTTCATCTCGCGAATCGCCTCAAGGAACGGCAGGCTTTCAATGTCGCCGACCGTGCCGCCGATTTCCGTGATAACGACATCGATGCCCGGCGCCGCCGCCTGTAGGATGCGTTCTTTGATCTCGTTCGTGACGTGCGGAATCACCTGCACCGTTCCGCCCAGGTAATCCCCTCGCCGTTCCTTCGAGATGACTGACCAATAGATCTTGCCACTGGTCACGTTGTTGGCGGCACTCAGGTTCTCATCGACAAACCGCTCATAATGGCCCAGGTCCAAGTCCGTCTCCGCGCCGTCGTCAGTGACAAACACTTCGCCGTGCTGATACGGGCTCATCGTACCCGGGTCCACATTGAGGTACGGATCGAACTTTTGGATGGTCACCTTAAGTCCGTGGCTCTTCAGCAGCCGGCCCAGCGAAGCGGCCGTGATTCCTTTCCCCAAGCCCGAGACAACGCCTCCGGTGACAAAGATGAACTTCGCCATCATTCTGCTCCTCTCTCACAAAAACAGCGTTCCAGCCGCAGCTGGAACGCAGACTGGCACATCGAGCCAGGGTTCCAATTCTCAGTATTTGCTGTCTTCATCGTCCAACGATTCGTCCAGGTCCTCGTCGGTCAGCAAGTCGGAATCCTCTTCATCTGTCAGGTCCTCGTCGCTGTCGCCATCGTCCAGGTCGTCCGTCTCCAGGTCGTCCGAATCCTGGTCTTCATCCGTGACCTCCGCGTCATCGGTGTCCTCGTCGAGCACTGCGTCCTCATCTTCGAGGATATCCTCATCATCCTCGTATTCATCCACATCGACGTCTTCGTCCTCGTCGCTGAAGGCGTCGCCGCTTTTCCGGACAAACCGTTTGCTGGAGAGTGCCTTTTCGGCCGTACGGTCGACCGGATACCAGCGCCGCAGCCCCCAGGTGTTTTGTCCGAGGCAGATGAACCGTCCGTCGATGTTAATCTCGGTATAGAGTCGCGCAATGACCTCCATTACTTGTTCGTCGGTCATCCCGCGCAACGCCTGAATATCTGCCACCAAGTCGCGGAAATTGCACGGTTCCTTGCGGGTGCGGAGAATTTCCCACGCCAGTTCAACCAAAGGCATCTGTTGAATCTCGTCTTGCGATTTGGACAATGCCACAGCCATGCCGATTCCTCCTCGCCATTCGACGGGGCTGACTATGCCAACTCAAATACGAGCATTATAGCACACGTTGCGCCGTATCACACGTATCCACCCAGAAATTTTTCATTTCTGTCTTTTCGAGGTTGCCCGGAAAGGAGTCGGAACTCCCCTTTCCAAATGCATATTTAACGCGCGGCGCGCAGAATGTTGCGGCTGATGACCAACCGTTGGATTTCGTTCGTTCCTTCGTAAATCTGCGTAATTTTCGCGTCGCGCATGAACCGCTCCACTGGATAGTCGCGGATGAACCCGTAACCGCCGAACACCTGCACCGCCTCGGTGGTCACCGCCATCGCGGTGTCGGAGGCAAACACCTTACTCATCGCCGACGCCTGCCCGTACGGCAGGCCCTCGGACTCCAGCCACGCCGCCTGGTAGGTGAGTAGACGCGCGGCTTCAATCTTCGTCGCCATGTCCGCCAGCTTAAACTGGATCGCCTGTAAATCGGCAATCGGCCGACCAAACTGGTGACGGGTTAAGGCGTAGTCACGGGCCAGCTCAAACGCCCCCTCGGCGATGCCAACCGCCTGCGCCGCAATCCCGTTCCGCCCACCGTCCAGCGTCATCATGGCAATCTTAAAGCCCATGCCTTCCTCGCCTAGGCGATTGGCTACCGGCACCCGGCAGTCCTCGAACACCAGCTCCACCGTGGTGGAGGCGCGAATGCCCAGCTTCTTCTCCTTCTTGCCGATGCGAAAGCCGGGCGTCCCTTTTTCGACGATGAACGCCGTAATCCCCCCGTGCGACCGCTTTTCCGCATCCGTCAGGGCGAACACCACGTACACCTCGGCGCTGCCGCCGTTTGTGATGAACACCTTGCTCCCGTTAAGGACATAGGCGTCTCCATCGCGGACGGCAGTGGTGCGCATCCCCGCCGCGTCCGATCCGGAACCAGGCTCGGTCAGGGCGTACGCCCCCAGCCACTTCCCCTCGGCCAGCGGCCGCAGGTAGGTTTGCTTTTGTTCCTCCGTCCCAAACTTGAAGATGGGCCAGCTGGCCAGGCTGGTGTGGGCCGACAGCACCACGCCCGCCGAGGCGTCCACCCGCGACAATTCCTCCACCGCAATCACGTAGGCCAAGTAGTCCATGCCCGCCCCACCGTACTCCTCTGGCCAAGGAATCCCGGTCAACCCAAGGGCGCCCATCTTATCAAACAAGGAGCGGTCAAACCGCTCCGCCTCATCCCGCTCGGCCGCCCCCGGCGCCACCTCGCGTTCAGCAAAGCGGCGCACCAGCTGGCGGAGTTGTTCGTGTTCTTCATCCAGGCGAAAATCCATCCTTATTCCCCCAATGAACGCGTAAGATGGCGACCAATGACCAGCCGCTGAATCTGGTTGGTGCCTTCGTAAATCTGGGTCACCTTGGCGTCCCGCATATATCGCTCCACCGGAAACTCCTTGCTATAGCCGTAGCCGCCAAACAGCTGCACCGCGTCGGTGGTCACCTGCATCGCCGTGTCGGAGGCAAACAGCTTGGCCATCGACGCCTCCTTGCCGCACGGCCGACCTTGGTCGCGCAGCCATGCGGCGTGATAGACCAGCCACGTAGCCGCCTTCACCCGCGTTGCCATATCCGCCAGCATAAACTGGACCCCTTCCAGCTCAGCCAACGGTTTCCCGAACTGGCGGCGCGTCTGCACGTGCGCTCGGGCGCTGTCCAAGGCCGCCCGGGCGATGCCAAGCGCCTGCGCGGCGATGCCAATGCGCCCCGTGTCGAGGAGACGCATGGCGATGACAAACCCTTCGCCTTCCTCGCCCAGCCGCTGCGTAGCCGGGACGCGGCAGTCTTCGAACAGAAGCTCGCACGTGCTCGATCCGTTCAACCCCATCTTCCGTTCCTTTTTGCCAATATGGAAACCGGGGGTGTCCGCATCCACCAAAAACGCGCTCACCCCGCGGCTGCCCTTATCTGGATCTGTCACCGCAAACACACAGTACACCCCGGCTACGCCGCCGTTCGTGATGAACACCTTGCTCCCGTTAAGGACATAGGTATCGCCCTCACGCCGGGCGCGGGTGCGGATGGCTTTCGCGTCCGATCCAGCATCCGGTTCGGTCAAGGCAAACGCCCCGATGCATTCCCCCGAACACAGCCGCGGCAGGTACTTCCGCTTCTGCTCTTCGCTGCCAAAGTACAAAATCGGGAACGTGCCCACCGAGGTGTGTACCGCCAAGATGACGCCGAGCGCCGCGCTGGCGTAGGAGACCTCCTCAATCGCCGCGATGTAGGAGACAAAGTCGGCGCCGACGCCGCCCCACGCCTCTGGAATCGGCAGGCCCATCAGGCCTAACTGCCCCATTTGCCGGACGACATCGTGGGGAAACTCATCCCGCTCGTCAATCTCCTTTGCCCGCGGCGCAATCACGTCCCGGGCGAACTCCCGGACCAAGCGGCGCATCTGCTCCTGTTCCGGTGTAAACTCAAAATCCATTGCGCTGCGTCCTCCCTTCCTCAGCGGCCGCGGAACGCAGCCGGACGCTTGTGCAGGAAGGCGGCCATTCCCTCCTTCTGGTCCTCCGTCGCAAAGCACAAGCCAAACAGGGCAGCCTCCTGGGCGAGGCCTTGCGGCAGCGCCACCTCGGCCCCTTCGTACACCGCCCGTTTGATGAACGCCAACGCCGTCGGCGGCAGCCCGGCCAATCGCGTCGCCACCCGCTCCGCCGTCGCCTCTAAGTCGTCCGCCTCCACAACCTGGGTGACCAGACCCGCCGCCAAGGCTTCCTCCGCGTCAATCCACTCCCCGGATAACAACCACCAGAGCGCCCGCCCCTGGCCGACGATGCGGGGCAGCCGCTGACTGCCGCCAAACCCCGGGATGACGCCCAGCGTGACCTCCGGTTGGCCGAATTTTGCCCCCCGCACGGCAATGCGCACGTCACACGCCATGGCCAACTCCATCCCGCCGCCCAGAGCATACCCGTGCACCAGGGCGACGGTCACCTGCGGCAGCTGCTCTAGCTTGCCGAACACCCGTTGACCGAGGCGGGCAAACGCCTCCGCCTCGATGGCCGACATCGCCTGCATGTCCGCAATATCCGCGCCAGCCGCAAACGCCTTCCCTTCGCCGCGGACCAAGACCACGCGCACGTGTTGCTCCCCGGCCAGCGCGTCCACGCACGCCTCCAACTGCAGCAGCATTTCCTCACATAACGCGTTTCGTTGCTGTGGACGGTTCAGTTTCAGCTCCGCCACCGGTCCACGAATGGTCAGCAGCACCAGGTTGTCGGCCATATGTATCCCCCTTCGGAATTCCCTTGGGAAATTTACTCGTAAACGTAAAACCCGCGCCCCGACTTTTTCCCCAGCCAGCCTGCCTGGACATATTGGCGCACGAGCGGGCAAGGACGGTACTTCGGATCACCAAAACCGTCGTAAAGCACCTCGAGAATCGCCAGACAGGTGTCGAGCCCAATGAAGTCCGCCAGCGTCAACGGCCCCATCGGGTGATTCATGCCCAGCTTCATGACCGCATCCACCGCCTCCGGGGTCGCCACGCCTTCGTAGACGCAAAAGATGGCCTCGTTAATCATCGGCATCAGCACGCGGTTCGAGACAAAACCAGGGAAGTCGTTGACCGAAACCGCCGTCTTGCCTAATCGCTCCGCCAGCTGAAGCACCGTATCCAGCGTCTGGTCACTGGTTGCGAGACCGCGAATCACCTCGACCAGGGGCATTACCGGCACGGGGTTCATAAAGTGCATGCCGATGACACGCTCGGGCCGCTTGGTCACCGCCGCCAGCTCGGTGATGGGCAGCGAAGACGTATTGCTGGCCAGGATGGCGTATTCCGGCAGGAGGTCATCCAGCGTTCGGAAAATGTCTTGTTTCACCTGTAGATTTTCGGTTGCCGCCTCAATCGCCAGGTCGCAAGCCGCAGCCTCCTCCAGCCGCGTGACCCGCCGGATGCGCTGCAAGACGGCCGCTTGGTCCGCCTCGCTCATCCGTCCCTTGTCCACTTGTCGAGCCAGGTTTTTGGCTATCCCCTGCAAGCCCTTATCCAGTTGCAGCGGTTGGACGTCGTACAGGTTGACGTCGATCCCGCTCGTTGCCAGCACCTGGGCAATGCCGCTGCCCATCTGGCCGGAACCCACTACCAACACTCGGTTTACCGATGCACCCACCGTCCGTCACCATCCTTTGCCGAGAATCGCTTGCTGAGAATGGCCCGGGCCAGATTCGTTCGGGCCAAAGCAGGAATCCGCGCCCAGAATATTCGCCCGCAGCTAGACCGCCCTGGGCACCTCTACCAGCACCGCGTCGCCCTGCGCGGTACCGCTGCAGATGGCGGCAATCCCAAGGCCCCCGCCGCGCCGGCGCAGCTCGAGAATCAGCGTGCCGAGGATACGCGCCCCGCTAGCGCCAATCGGATGGCCAAAGGCAATGGCACCCCCGTTGACATTGACCTTCTCGAGGCTCAGCCCAAGCATCTTGGCGCTGGTCAAGACCACAGCCGCAAACGCTTCGTTGATCTCAAATAAGTCAATATCGTCCAGGCTGTGCCCGGTCTTTTTGAGCAGGTTTTGAATCGCCAAAGCGGGCGTCTTCGCCAGGTACGGGGCCTCATCGGCGGCCTGGGCGTGCCCGAGCAGGAAGGCAAGCGGTTGAAGCCCGCGCCGTTTCGCCTCCGCCTCCTCCATCAACACCAACGCCGCCGCCCCGTCGTTGATCCCCGGAGCGTTACCGGCGGTGATGGTTCCGTTGGCTTCAAACGCAGGTGAAAGCGCTGCCAATTTCGCCAACGAAGTATCCCGGCGAGGCGCCTCGTCCGTCTCCACCTGCACTGTCTGGCGGCGGGAGGTCACTTCCACCGGGACAATCTCCTCAGCGATGCGCCCCGCGTCGATGGCGGCCGCCGCCTTCTGCTGGCTGGCGAGCGCAAACTCGTCCTGCGCCTCCCGTGAAATCCCAAATTCCGCGGCCACACGACTGCCGTATACGCCCATGTGAACGTTTTCAAACGGACACATCAACCCATCGTGGAGCATCAAGTCCATCAACGTGGCGTCGCCCATCCGCAAGCCGTTGCGGACCCCGGATGCAGCGAGGGCGTAAGGCGCATTGGACATGCTCTCCATCCCGCCAGCCACCGCCGAGTTGATGTCCCCCGCGCGAATGCGCGAGTCGGCCAAGGCCACTGAAATCAGCCCCGAAGCGCACACCTTATTCACGGTCAGACTCGGTGTCTCCCACGGAAACCCGGCCAACCGGGCCGCCTGCCGGGAGGGGATTTGCCCAGCCCCGGCTTGCAGCACCATGCCGAGAATGACTTCGTCCACCTGCTCGGGTTCCAACTGCGCGCGGGACAAGGCGCCCGTAATGGCCCGCGCCCCCAGCTCCACCGCCGTTTTCCCAGCCAGCGCCCCGCCCAGACGCCCAAACGGGGTGCGCGCATACGAGACAATCGCCGTTCGTCTCATGCGGTTTCCTCCTTCGGATTGGCCACTTCCGCATCCGCCAGCGACATAGCCAAAAGCTCAATCACGTCAAAGGTCTGCATCCTGTCTTCCGCCCCGTGCGCCTTGGTGCCGTCGATGAGCATGGTCATGCAGTAGGGACAGGCGGTGCCGACCACCGTGGCTCCGGTCTTCAGCGCCTGTTCGGCACGCATCACGTTGATGCGCGTACCGGACTCCTCCTTGAACATCCCGCCGCCCCCAGCCCCGCAGCACATGCTGTTTTGCCGGTTGCGCTCCATCTCGACCAAACGGACGCCTGGGATGGACTCGAGGATGTAGCGGGGCGGATCGTAAATCCCGTTGTAGCGGCCCAGGTAGCAGGAATCGTGATAGGTGACCACCTGGTCCACGCGGCGCTCGGGGCGGATGCGCCCTTCCTGCAAGAGCTTGGCGGCGAACTGGGTGCTGTGCCAGACCTCCTCCGCCTGCCAACCAAAGTCCGGGTACTCGTTCTTAAAAGTGTTATACGCGTGCGGATCGGTCGTGATGATCTTCTTCACACCGTACGCCTTGAAGATCTCGATGTTGCGCTGGACGAACTCTTGATACAAAAACTCGTTGCCCAGCCGCCGCGCGGAATCGCCGTCTGACTCCTCCTCGGCGCCGAGGATGGCGAAGTCAACACCGGCCGCCAACAGCACCCGCGCGAACGCCTGGGCAATCTTTTGCGCTCGTTGGTCAAACGAGGCAGCCGTGCCGACGAAGAACAGGTACTCTGCCTTGCCATCTATCTCCGCCATCGTCCTAACCGGCAGGTCCTTCGCCCACGCGGCCCGCTCGCGCCGGTTAATGCCCCACTCGTTTGACTGACGCTCGAGGTTGGCGAAGACCTTGTTCACTTCCGGGCTCGCCTTGCCTTCGGTCAAGACCAGGTAGCGGCGCAGGTCGATGATGTCCTGCACGTGCTCATTGGCCACCGGACAGGCTTCCTCGCAGGCGCGGCAGGTGGTGCAGGCCCAGATTTCCTCCTCACTGAACACCCCCATTTCAAACAGCGACTCGTCCGTCAGCGTCTCGGCGCCGGCCGCCATCTTGGCCAACATGCCGGGGCCCTGCTGGTTGACCGCGTCTTTCATCTTGAGGATGAGGTACTTCGGGGACAGCGGTTTGCCAGACAGCGTGGCCGGACAGCTGACGTGACAACGGCCACACTCGGTGCAGGCGTAGCCGTCGAGCAGCTGTTTCCAGGTGAACTGCTCAATCCGTCCGACACCGAACTCCTCGACGCTTTCATCCTCCAAGTCGAGCGTCCTCAGCTTCGGCGGTCCGAGGCGACGGAAATACCAGTTGAGCATCGCGCCCATCATGTGCGAGTGTTTCGAGCGCGGAATGACGTAAAGGAAAGTGAAGATGCACAGGACGTGAATCCAGAAACACACTTCCGAAATGGCCAAGAGTGTAGTGGAGCCGAGCCCGCTGAACCAACCGGCGATGGCGCTGACCACCGGCGACCACCAGCCCGGGGCCTTGCCCTCGAGGTTGACGTCCGCCCCCGTGGCTACCAGGTACGTGACGACGATGAGGCCAATCAGGCCGAGAATCAGGCCGCCTTCCCAGCCGCCGCCGATGCGCATCGGGCGCAGTCCGTAGCGGCGAGCCAAACCGACAATCACGGCCGCCAATACGCAAAGCGACAAAAACTCCTGCAAAAACAGATAGACGTTTGAGTCTCCCCAGGGAAAGTGCCAGCGTGTCAAGTGGAAGACAATGAAGTCCAAGTCGCCAAAAACGAGGACCAAGAACCCCCAGAAAATGAAGAAGTGGGCCAAGCCGGACGGCTGCGCCAGCACCTTCTTCTGCAGCAACACGTTGGTGACGAAGCTCCACACGCGTTTCCCGGTGTCGCCCAGACGGCTGTCGTCCTTCGCCGCCGCCAACACGTAGCGGGCCCGGTCATACACAGCCTTGACAAAAAAGTAAACCGCAACAGCAAACAAGAGGAGAAAGATGATGCCTTGCACGATATACCCAACCACGATGTCGATGCCTCCTTTGCCTCCCCTCCCGGGTGGAGCGGATCGTCCAGGGTGATGCCAGGAGATCCAACGAACCGCGCGCCTTCACACACGCGGTACGGATAGAAAAAGCGCTTACAATTCTACCGACTGGTCGGTTGTATCTATCGTATAACAAACCGTCCGAATCGCCAAGGGGAAACGGGAAACTCTAGCGGGTGTCCGTACAAAGGTCCAGACTACCTCTAATACTCTGCCTCTAACATACCACGAGAGAGCGGCAATGTCATGCGCCTCATTCATCAACGACAGCGCACTGGCTACACTCATGGCCTCACCCCCTTCCCGAAAGGCCGGGCAGAAGGGGCGCTTGGCGTACTCACACGCCCTCGGGTGTTTGAGCCCGACGGTCCACCCTTGCTTGGCGTAAGGCCACACCGTCGCGGTCGGACAAGACGGAGCTTGGAGACGTGTTCGAGCATTTGACGTATGAGCGTACAATCCAGATGATCATGGACGGATACTTGGCGGATGTGCGCGGGATTAAGGTCGAGGTTCCAGGACTGAACCTTAGCACCATTCGTACAACAGGTGGAGATTATAATGCGAAGGACCTGTCGTACGTCATGAATGATGGGGGCGCCCTTGATGCTGTGGGGGACGCCGTGCAGAATTACGCTCCAGGTCGGAAATGTCTAGTGTTCGCAGTTGATGTTAAGCATGCGAAGGCGTTGGCGGAACGATTCCAGCATGCTGGTATAGCGTGTGCGGCGGTTGACGGCGGGATGCCCGCCGAAGAACGGGCTTCCATCTTGGAGGCGTTCGCACAAAACCGCCTACGTGTGCTCGTCAACTGCCAAATTCTCACGGAAGGATACGACCAGCCAGACGTGGACGCGGTGGTTATTGCTCGCTCCACTCGTTCCCAAGCGCTCTACACGCAGATGGTGGGCCGAGCCCTGCGCCTTCATCCGAGTAAGACTGACGCGCTCGTGCTGGACTTAACTGGAGCGAGCGAAGATAAGTCGCTACAAACCTTCACGCGCCTCATGAAGACGCAACACAAGCAGAAAGGGCAGGACGCGATAACCGCGGTTGTCAGTGATGCTGAAGAACTGCCGATGGAGAACGGGGAAAGTGTGACCGAATGGCTCTCTCGTGTGGATGAAACGAACCGGCGGAAGCAAGAGAAAGCCAAACAGGTCGCCGAAGCGATGAACCTGTTCGCCAATCGTGCCCGCTATCGCTGGCAACAGATGAAGGACAATTTTGCGATCTCCTTCGGGGATTCGCGATGGGCGTATCTCTACCGGGATGGAGACGAATACTGGCCAGTGCTCGAACTCAACAACGAGAAGTTCATGCCGCTTCATGATCGGGCCGTACCGCTCGAATACGCGCAAGGGATTGCGGAAGGTTTTCTACAGCTGCTTGAATCGAAGCTCATCCAAAAGGGATGCGGAGTGGCGAGATGCCCCGATGTCGCCACGTCAGAAGTATGTACTCGACAAGTATCGAATCCGTTATGACGACACGTGGACCCGGGGCATGGCCGCGGATGCATTGACGAAGGTGTTTGCCAAGAAGCGCATCAAGACGTTGACCAAGAACTTCGATCCAGAACAATGGAGAAAGGTCTTGGCCACTGACAACGGAAAGGTATGGTTGACCCAGCGGATTGAACGATTCCGCACGTATGCGGAATCTGTGAAGGCCGTGGCACAATGAATCTCGCCTTAAGTGCTGCAAAAAGTAGAAGGTCGCCCCCGTTTTTTGAGGGCGGCCTTTGTTTTTACCGTTGCTCAGTCAGCTTTGGCTGGCGCTGGTGCTTGCAACGGACGCGGTTCCGGGTTTCGCCTTATCCGGGTGGGCAAGTAGCTTCTGGCCTTCTACAAGCCGTGTGAGACGTTTCTGCAGGTTATTAAGGATCTGTTGCTCTTTGCTGGCCGTGAGCTTTCCGTTTTGGACGGCCTGGTCAAGACGGGCCTTGGCCTTTGTCACCAATTGCGAGACCAGACTGTCAGTGGAGATGCCTTTGCTCTTAGCTACCTGAGCGATGGACTGTCCGTTTTTTAGGTCTTGCAAGAGTGTCTGTTCGCTAACGCCAAGGACCTGGGCGATGACTTTCAATGCCTTCGCCTTTTTTGCCGGATGAGCAGTGAATTTATGTTCTACGAGTTTCTGCACATTGGCGTCAAACTTTTGAATGAGCGCCTGTTCTTTACTCGCCGTCAACTTGCCGTTCTGCACGGCTTGGTCCAGGTGTTGTTTGAAACCGGCTTCCAGCTTGGAGATGAGTGTCTGTTCTGAGACACCATTAGACTGCGCGATCTGTGCCAAGGTCTGGCCAGATTTTAGGTCCGCTTTCAGAGTGCTTTTGTCTATGCCGAGAATCTTGGCGATTTCAGTTGTCGCTGCGCCGAACGCAAATTCTCGACCGTGTCCGTACGAGCGATGCCATGCATGTTGCTTCGGAGCTGAACCCGTACCAGACGTGGGCGAGTTGTTTGTTGCCGCGAACGCAGTGATTGTGCCAAACGTTCCTGCCGCCAACACCGTCGCCGCTAGGATAGCTTTCACCTTGAGTTTCAACGGTTCTGACCTCCTGTTGGATTGATTAGCATTCGAACGGCTGACGGGTCACATGATATTAAGCGTTGATTGAATGGAGCTTGAACAAACTCTCGCCCGCGCATTCCCCTTCCTAGGCGCGTCAGCGCCAGGAGGGGGTCAAGCGGGCGTTTTTTAGTTCTTCCCCTGCGATTCAATATATCGCTTGACCACCTCCAGGCTCGCATGTCCGACATTTCCCACGTAGTATGCGCGGTGCCAAAAGACCGGTTTCCAATAGAACTTGCGAAGGTGTTCAACATATTTGGCGCGGATTCGTCGAGAACTCGCCGATTTGAGATTGTTGATGAACTCTAGATTATAGACGAGGGACACGCGATCCGTTCCCCTCCTGCGCGTATATCAGGTTGCACTATCCCTATCCAGCCTGAGCCCGCTCTGGGCGGTCTCCCCCACGGCCGCCTGGTTGTAGATGACCGTCACGCCTTCGGTGTCGACCACGTGGATGCCCTCCTCAATCGTCTCTAGTGCCAATTTTTCGGCACCTGCTCACGTTTCGGCGCGTCGTTTCGCGTAGTACCGCGGCTGCGCCAGATTTTCGGCAGGCATTCGTCTGTGTGGGGCTTTTGCATATACTGAGTGATGAATCCTGGTTGTTACTGTGAGATGGGCACTCACAGTGTGGATGGACCGTGGATTCAAAACCAAAGGGGGATGCGGATGGTCATCCGAATCCCCCTTGTGGTTAATTGGGCATTCACAGCAATGGATGGACACTGTCGAAGGGTCGTACCATCAAGTAAAGACGGCACGAATCTGGAAGCATGGAACCCGAAGCAGGACACCATCCACTACGAACAGAGCGATGTTATCCCCATCATAGCCCTGGAATCGAGCGCTGAAAATCGCGGCATCAATCCACACCAGGACCCTGGTTCCAACGCCAATTCCGCGCAGGACCGGGCAACGCCCCATCCCGAGAGTACCTCCAATCGGCATACCTTCTCACCTCCTTTCAAGCGCATGAAGTGAAATCCTAAACCAGTGCTGAGTCGTAGGTTTCGTGCACTACAGACTCTGAAAAACGGATTTGGAACTTCTTGATTTAGAACTTCTTATCGTTCGACGAATCTTTGGCATCCGATGAATCCTTCGCGTGCGGCAGCCCCAGATAGCTCGGCAGCCGGACGGTGTTCGGCAGACTGTTTGTACTTGGTAAGCTAAGATTGCCCGGCAGACCTGTGGTATTCGGCAGACCTGGATTCACATACATCACCCCCTTTCAAGTGAACTGAGTTCGTGATTCAGCCAAGCTTGAAACCATGGTTCTTCAAAAACGTCGCGAGTTTTTTCTCATTGCCCGAACGGAGGATTTCCCGACATTTTCGGGAGAACTTCGGGTCAGACTGCATTCTTTGCAAAAACTTCTGAATCTCAACCCCGGTGAGTCGGACTTTCGCTCGCTCCAATGCGTTGTTCACGGTACTACTCTCCAATCTGGATTTCGTCTGGGATTGAATCATCTAACATACCGTATGAACGAGGTTACTAAGATGGACAGGCTAAGGTCCTATGTTCATTTGCGGATTTTTTCACTGGTAGATAGGTACAAGCCCTTATAAGGTGGGAAAGGTCTGTAAAACGACTGACAGCCACTCCGCCAAAGGTTGCCGACCTTCGGAGTGACTGTCATCTCAAACTACTCTTTTCGCTTCTTGGATGGATTTTCCAGAAGGGCGTTTGCTCGCTGGCGCAACAGGGCGCCGAGTTTGCCGCATTGCGCGGTCGTGGCGCGGCCGAGATCGGCCATTGTGGAGGCATCCAGTCCGAGTTCTTGCGCCACCTCGGCGCGCATTCGCTCCATCAGCCGTGCCCGCTCCGCTTTGAGGGCCTCGTCGGTAGCGTTACGCCGCCGGGTTGTGTTCGCTTGCCGCAAGCTACCAGACCGTCGCGCTTCTCCCGATTGCCGCGTTTTCCCTGACTGCCGTGCCTGGCCCGACCGCGCCGGTTTCGTCCGTTCCGAAGTAGAACGCGACGGCGGGGCATTGTTCTTCGGCAGGAGCTCGTCCGGGTGGGTGACTGCCGGTGCTTGTGGTTTCACCTGACCCCGCGCACGTACACGGGGCGAGTTGCGCTTCACCGCCTTTCGTTCACGGCCCATTTTGCGGCAGCACCTCACTCAGTGCGCGGCGCGCGGCCTTCACTCGGCTTGCTCAATGGCAAACACCAGCTCCACGCGATTCGCCGAATCCGGGTCCGCCTCCGCACCAAGCCCAATCCGGCAACGTACGCGCACCTCGCCGCCCTCCGGCTTAAGCCGCACGTCCACCGATTCCGCCTTCACCGCCACCGGAATTGACCTTCCCGCCACGCGCAGTTCGGAATAGGTGGTCTTTCCGGGCAGAAACCGCTGCGTCCAGGTCACCGCGCCCCGCCGCATCCAGGTGACACCATCCCTATCGAGTCTGAGCGCGCTCTGGGCGGTCTCCCCCGCCTTGGCCGCCCCGGCGTCTGGTTCCTGATAGACAAACCAGTGCGATCCGCCCTTTTGCCGCCAGCGTACGTCTTCAATGCTGGCCTCCAGAATCTCGGGCTCCGGCGCGACACTCTTCTTAGGCGGGGTACTTGTATCGGCACTTGTATGGGCACCCGCCTCGGGCCCCGCGCGCTCCTTTGCGGCTGGCGAATCCCCCTCCGTGCCGGAAGGGGCCGCCTCGCCCGCATACTCCATGCGCCGCCAACGGATGCGCACGCGCCGCTCGGGCGTACCTTCGTCATACCACCACACGCAGCACACCTCGTCTACCGATCAGCGCACGAAGGCCAGCAGCGCCTCACGTACGAGCTTGGCCGCCAAGATTTGCGTCTGTTCGGACGGATCGATGAGCGGGGAGGTTTCCACGAGGTCAAACCCCACTACGTTCAGCTTGGCCAACTCCTGCATCACGGCAAACCCTTCGCGCGGGGTGATACCCCCGTGTTCCGCCGTACCCGTGCCCGGCGCATGAGCGGGATCGAACACGTCGATGTCCCACGTGACGTAGACGGGGTGCCCGACCAATTCGGACAGGACGCGTTGCAAGGGCTCGAGCACGTCAAACGGGAAGAAGTGGGTGTGTTCGCGCGCCCAGCGGAACTCCTCGCGGGTGCCGGAGCGGATGCCAAACTGGTAGACCTTGTCCGGACCGATGGCATCGCACACCTTGCGGATGACGGTGGCGTGCGAGTACTCCTCGCCCTCGTAGGATTCGCGCAAGTCCGTATGCGCGTCCAAGTGGACGACGCGCAGGTCCGGGTGCGCCTCCCAAGCAGCCCGCAACGCGCCCCAGGAAGCCAGGTGCTCGCCGCCTAGGCCAAGCGGAAACTTGCCGGCGGCGTAGAGAGCCTGCACGTACTGGTAGATTTTTTCCACGCTGGCCTGCGGATTGCCAAACGGCAGCGGGATATCCCCCGCGTCAAAGTAGCGGATGTCCGAGAGGTCCCTGTCCAAATACGGGCTGTACTCCTCGAGTCCGATGGAGACCTCGCGGATGCGAGCCGGGCCAAGACGTGTGCCGGATCGGAACGAGACGGTCCAATCCATGGGCATGCCATAGATGACCGCCTGCGCCGCGTCGAAATCATCCGTCGCCGCGATAAATACGTTGCCGCTGTAGGCGGGGTCAAACGGGCGGCCAATCCCGCCCGCCGGGTCCAAACCGGCGTTGCTCATCCGCGCGTCAGCTCCTCGACAAACGGCGGCAGCGCAAACGCCGCCTGGTGCACCTGTTGCGAATAATACTTGCAGCCCTGCACGCGGATAGGCTGCGGGGCGAGCGGGCTGTATTCCTTGCTGCCCAAGGTGAAGCTCCACATGCCCGTCGGGTATGTCGGGATAAACGCCAAGTATAGGTGCGCCTTCGCGAACACGCTGGAGACATCGCGAAAGACTTGGCGAATCAAGTCCCGGTTGGCGAACGGGGACTCCGTCTGGGCCACAAACACGCCGTCTTCGCGCAGGGCGCGGTGGACCGCCTGATAGAAGTCCTTCGCAAACAATCCCACCGCAGGGCCAATCGGATCGGTCGAGTCGACAAGGATGACGTCAAACTCTCCGGGGTGCTCTTCAACGTAGCGGATGCCGTCGGTCACTTGAACATCGACGCGGGCATCCTTGAGCCCCTGGGCAATGTGCGGGAAATACTGTTTGGACGCTTCGATGACGCGCCCGTCAATCTCGGCCAGCACCACCCGCTGCACGGACGGGTGCTTGAGGATCTCGCGCACAGCGCCGCCGTCGCCCCCTCCCACGACAAGCACGTTCTTCGGGTTGGGATGCGTGTGCATCGGCACGTGCGCAATCATTTCGTGATAGACAAACTCGTCCTTGTCGGTGGTCATCACGCAGCCATCGAGGACAAGTAGATTTCCGTACTGAGCGGTTTCGTAGACGGCGAGCGACTGAAACTCAGTCTGCTCGCTGTGGATGGTCCGGTTCACCCGGAGCCCGAGCGATAGGTTCTCGTTCTGCAGCTCGGTGAACCACAATTCCGGCTTCGCCATGGGCAGGGCCTCCTACACAGTGCAGTCGTCAAATTGCCGTCCGTATTATACCAAAATGTCGGGCAGCGAATGTGGATTTCACTCTACGTCTTGCACCCATCCCGTGAGCACCGCGCCGCCATCCGGATGGTTGGCTGCAACGAGGTCACCGCCGTGGGCTCGGAAAATGCGTTTGGCAATGGTGAGTCCGAGTCCTACGCCTCCCGTCGCCCGATTCCTTGAGACTTCCCCT
The DNA here is from genome assembly GCF_000430585.1 of Alicyclobacillus herbarius DSM 13609. Taxonomy (GTDB): domain Bacteria; phylum Bacillota; class Bacilli; order Alicyclobacillales; family Alicyclobacillaceae; genus Alicyclobacillus_G; species Alicyclobacillus_G herbarius. Next base: position 536 of record NZ_AUMH01000033.1, on the reverse strand, counting down.
CGATACAGCGGATCGAACACGTGATTCAGGTCTTGCGGAGAAAACCCTGAGCCTGTGTCCCTGACTAAGACGATGACTTTCCTTGGCTCCTTGTACCATTGAACGAAAATTCCACCACCGAATCCCGTCAAGGGCAGAGTCCACGGCCACGTTGGTGCCAGGTCGGAGGCGCTGCCCTGCCGTATTGAACCCGCCTTTGTCAAGACAGATGGGATGGCCTTTAAGAGAGAGATAAGAGACTTACAATTCAGATAAAAATCGTCTCACGCTGCGTTCTGTTGCATTTTCCAATTTCTGAATTCCAACGGTGAGCGATAACCTAGTGCGGAATGCGGTCGGTCCGTGTTGTAAAAGTGAATGTACGACTCAATCGCCGCTTTCGCCTCGGCCAAGCTGCTGTATTCCTGCAGCCAGACCTCCTCCTCCTTCAGCGACCGGAAAAATCGCTCGATGTATCCGTCAGCATCGGGGTTGTTGTACCCCGTTCGCTCGTGGTTGATTTGGCTGGCCTTCATCGCTTGGATGAAACGTCGACT
>NZ_AUMH01000032.1 GCF_000430585.1 Alicyclobacillus herbarius DSM 13609 | reverse complement strand
CGGTGTTCCACGACGATGGTTTGCACATGGGGATCCGCCAGCAACTTCATGAGCTTAGGCCGATGCCCATTTCGCCCCGAACCGATTTCCGTCACTCCCTTGACTACGACAAGCCTTTGTTGCGTCGCAAATTCGGTCAAGCGAGCGATTTGACGCTCTAAGTCCACCTTCTGATTAGAACTGGACACGCGCGCATAGAGCGCTACAGCTTTTTCCACCGGTTCCGGCTCGTGTACGAGAATGGTGCCCGTTGGCGTCTGCTCAAACGGAACTGGCATGCGGCCTTCTTTTACCCAGCGTCTTATATGATATCCCCTTTTTTCTAGCCCAATCACTAAGTTTCATAGATATAGAATATAATAAACGTACATAGATATCTATAAATTATAGAGCAGTTTTCAACCCTTTGGGGCAGATGTATAAAAAGGCCTAGTTATGCGGAGGACTCACCCTACACCCACCTGAAAACCACAGGGGCTATCCCAAGCACACTTACGATTGCGAGGACAGCCCCTGTAAAGTAGCGGATGTGCGGTTACAAACGGTACAACACCCCGGGGTCAACCTTGGCGACGCGGCGCAATGGGCGGCACATGAACCGCACCCGCTACATCGTTAGGTGTTACCTTGAAAGCCGGGTTATACTTGGCCGAATCGGTAATGAATTCTGGTTCGGTGGAGCGCCAGATGAAGAAACACGTTGGACACTGATAGAGTTCCCAGGCCCCTTTCACCGGCGACCGGGCAATCACGCTGGCCTCCTTCGCCTCGCAGCGCGGACAGACAGCCATCAACACTCACTCCTTTGCGTTTCTACCACGTCCTGTATCAGATAGCCCTTACGTTCTTATATCAGGTAGCGTTTGTGTTCTGCATCAAATCGCGCAGGATGCGCTCCCACTTCTCTGTGGCCGGGGGACTGTCGAGCTGCTGCGAATAGTGCCCACGGCGCTCAGGAGCCAGCGGAGTCGTGGCATCGAGAATCATCTTGTGCGTCATGCCCGCCGGTTCTGAACCGGGATCAAGCGGCAAGACGGACAACTCGGGGATGATGACCACATCGTATTTTGGGTTCATCTTCGTAGACAGCGCCCACATCACCTGCGGAAGGTTGAACGGATCGACATCGGCATCCACAACGATGACCAGTTTGCAGTATCCCAGGCCGTGCGGGGTAGTCAGGGCACGCATACCGACCGCCTTGGCAAAGCCCCCATAACGAGTCTTTGTCGAAATAATCGCCACCAGCCCATGCGTATACATCGCGTTCACCGCGACGATTTCATCCGGATAGGCCTGCTTCAACTGGTGATAGAGTGGAACCGACGTGTTCAACCCAATCATGTAGTCGACCTCGGTCCACGGCATCCCCAGGTACAGATGCTCGAAAATCGGGTTTTTCCGATGGTACACCCGGTGAATTTGAATCACTGGCATACTGCGTCCACCCGAGTAGTGACCGGTGAACTCCCCGAAGGGTCCCTCAAACTCACGTACCCCCGCGAGGATTTCCCCGACCAACACGACCTCGGCACCCCAGGGGACATCCAGATTGCAGTCGTTCAAATGCACGATACGATACGGTTCTTCCTGTAGAGCACCGGCCATTTCATACTCCGACTGGTCGTAGAGCAACGGGGTGCCCGCAACCGTGGTGATAACCGGATCGCACCCGATAGCGATGGCCACAGGCAGGTTTTCCCCTCGTTCTTCGGCCATCCGCAGATGCAGGGCGATGTCATGCTGCGGCACCGGCTGGATGCCGAGCCGATTCGGTCCTTTGACCTGCAGCCGGTAAATTCCCACGTTTTGCTTGCCAAAGTGTTCGGGATCGGACGGATCGCGGGAGATGACACAGGCTTTGTCCACGTAGTAGCCGCCGTCGCCCTTGTTCAGTCGGAACAAGGGCAACAGCTCGAACAGGTTGATGTTTTCCGAAACCTGACACTCCTGAAACGGGGCCGTCTCGCGCCGCTCCACAGCCACCGGAAACCGGTCAAACCGGCGTGCAAACTCGAAAAACTGCTCCTTCACCGATGTGTTTTTCGGAAGCCCCAGCATGAGGGCGTGATTCGACCAGGAACCGGTGATGTTCATCGCCACCCGAGCGTTCTCATACCCGTAGATGTGGTTGAACAGCAGTGCCGGAGAATGCTCACCCAGATTGCTCACAGCGCGCCCGGCCGAACCTAAGTCCGGTTCTGGCATCACTTCCTCGTCAATTGACAACAGTTGTCCTTCTCGCTGCAGCGTCTGCAAAAACGTCCGCAAGTCATGATAAGCCATGAGAACGCCCCTCCTTTGCGCTCACTACACCATTCCATCGGTTCGCCTCTTCAGCGTACAAGCCAAATTGGTCCAATGTGCGATAAACAATGTGGTTGACCATGGCCTCCACCGAGCCCGGATGGTTGTAAAAGGCCATCATGGGCGGCAGGATGACAGCTCCCATCTGCGAGAGCGCGAGCATGTTCTCCAAGTGGACGGTGCTGAGTGGGGTTTCGCGGGTCAGCAGGACCAATTTTCTGCGCTCTTTGAGCATCACGTCGGCCGCCCGCGTAATCAGGTTGTCCGCCAGCCCGACCCGAATGGCGGCCAGGGTCTTCATGCTGCATGGCGCAACCACCATGCCATCCACCGGGTACGATCCGCTTGAAATTGCGGCTCCCTGGTCGTGATGTGCATACCAGTGTGTCGCCAGCCGCTTCACGTCCTCAACCCGGTAGTCGGTCTCCAGGCGCAGGGTGGACGCGGCCCATTGGGACATGACCACGTGGGTCTCCACCTCGGCCCGCTGCAACTCCTGCAGTAGACGGACGCCGAGAATCGCACCGGTGGCGCCGGTGATCCCGACGACGATACGCATTCACTTGCCCCCTTTCACACACGGTGGCTCCGATAGAAGTATAATCGTCGCTCTGGTATATTAAAAATATCTATTAAGAATACGTGCCATACCTATATGGTATATTGAGAGAGGGGGAACCTGCGTGGACCTTCGTCACCTGCGGTACTTTGTCACAATTGCGGAAGAAGGGCAAGTGACAGCGGCCGCCCGGCGATTGCGTATGGCGCAGCCGCCGCTCAGCCGTCAATTGAAAGAAATGGAGGACGAACTGGGGGTTCTGCTGTTTGAACGCGGTGGTCGCCAGCTGACCCTCACCGCAGAAGGGGAGGTATTGTATCGGCGCGCCAAACGCCTGTTGGCGGAAATGGACGAAGCAGTAGCTGAGGTTCGCGAGATGAAGCAGGCGGTGAACGGCACGCTGGCCGTCGGGGCCACGCTGTATTGTGCGACGCAGCTCTTGCAAACGGTTTTGCACATGGGGAAGGCTTATCCGCAGATTACCTTCAAGGTGTGGGAAGGGGAAACGCAAGAGCTGGTGAACCTACTGGAAACCCGGGAGATTGAGTTGGCGATTGTCAACGCGCCCATGCGCAGCCGCAGCTTCACCTCACTGCGCCTTGCGGACGATCCGTTCGTCCTCGTGGCGCCCGGGCAGTGGACAATGTCGCAAGGCGGCGCGGTGAGCTTAGAAGAAATCGCCCGGCTGCCGCTGATTCTCCTTCGCACCGTATATGGTGGCGGTGTGTACGACAAACTGATAGAACAGTTCCACCGCCATAACCTTAGTCCCAACGTCATCTGCGAGTGCCGCGACACGGATCGTTCGAAAAGGGATCGGCCATGCTGCTCAGCCTAATTGCCCGGGGTTTTGGGGCCACCCTGCTGCCTTCATCCGTGCTCTCTTTGCATAACACAGACCACTACCGGACCAGTCCGATTGCGGACAATCCATGGATGCTCCAGCCGACTCTCATCTGTCCACGCGGCCACTATCTTTCCCGCGCCGCACGCGCCTTCTGGGAGCTTGCTAAGGAGTTGCACACCCGCGACTCGCGTAAGTTACATACCCTGGAATCGCGCGCAACCAACTCGCGCCCCAGCGAGGCCGATTGAACGGCCTCGCTGTTTCCTGGGACACGTACCGAAAACGGATCGTTCGAAAAGGGATAGGTCGCGATAGACCGTGAACATCGTGTTCACGGTCCAAAGCGACGGAGGCCTAGGGTTTGAGTGCGCGCGTCGAGGATTTGGTGGCTTGGTTGACCTGCTGACGAAACCAGGCCAGGAGGTCAGACTGATGGTCAGATGTCACCTCGTGTTCGGAAGGATACACGATGTATTTGACGGAGCGTGCGCGCTCCCGCATGTACTCGTACGTTTTGTGACCGATGGTCTCAGGGAAGACCGCGTCGAAGCTCCCGTGCGCCACTAGGACGTCGACGTCTTCGAGGGACTGCACGGTGAACTCCGCATCGAGGAAGTCCGGCACGTACCCGTGCAGGGCAGCGATGCCACGAATGCGGCTGCCGAGGAGCCGACCCAAGGTCGCACTCAGGATGGCTCCTTGACTAAATCCACAGAGAAACCGCTGATTCTCGTCAATCGGATAGGTTGCCGTAGCGTAGTCGATAAAGGTCTGCATTTTGGTGACGGCCTCATCAAACAGCTCGCGCACGGGTTTTCCATATTCTTTTAAATAATAGAAGGCATACCCATCTTCGTAGGTGAGATTGCCACGCACGGCCACAATAATGAATTCTTCGCGCAGGTCTTGGAGCAGCGAGAGCATATCCTCATCGGTATAGCCAATGCCGTGCAGAGCGAACACGGCCGGGTATTTTCTCCCTTCGCTTGCACCGGACGGGACGAGAATCGAATAGTTGTATGGACTTTTCATTAGTAGGACCCCTCCTCAGGACTCCTGGTTGACCCAGCGTTCGAATTCGGACACAGCGCGCCGGGCGCATGCCTCATCCTGGTCGCCGCTGCCGCCAGATACCCCCACTCCCCCGACCAACTGACCATCAATACGCAGAGGCAATCCACCGGCAAAAATGGTCAGGCGGGGTGTATGCACGATGCCGTGCAGGAGGGCCGGATCGTCTTTGATGCGCGAATACCACTCCCGCGTGGGAATCCCGAAAGCGCTGGCCGTATACGCCTTGTTCTGCGCTATCTCCACACTGAGCAACGGGGCTCCGTCCATGCGAACAAACCCGCACAAATTGCCACCGTCGTCCGTTACGGCAACATTGACGGCAATTCCCATGGACTGGGCCTCGTCACAGGCAGCCTGAAGCATCTCCATGACCACAGCCCGCGTCAGCACCGGTTTTGTGTTATACGCTTTCATGACATTCGCTCCTCAGTAATCGCGGTTGGACAATCCTCGAATTCCAAGTCGCCAATGGACAACAGCAACAGCAAGCCAGTGTATAGTTGATTGGCCACATAAGGGTTTTGCAGGTGGCAATCCAAAATTTCCGACAAACGCTGTAATCGGTAGCGCAAACCGCTGATCGAAAAATTCATGACACGCGCCGTTTTATGCACGTTTCCTCCATTGTTCAGGAAGTAGTACAGCGTCTTGGTCAATTCTTTATCCCTATCCGTCATCAGTAGCGGTCCCAGCCAACGCCGGGCAAACTTGCGAGCGGAATCGACGTCCTTGCACAGCACGCCCTCCACACCTAACGTGTCAAACACCTTGATGTGGGCTTGACCACAGGCCAGACGAAAGGCAGCAACACTCTCGGAATACAGTTCCTGCAAATCAGCCGTCACGTCCGATACCGAGCTCATCCCCACCTTGACGATCCGCTCGGGCCACGCTGCCTGCACGTAGGCGCGCAGCTGCTGGCAGAGCTCCTCTCGCCGAGTACACTCCCGGTATTCCGGATGCCGGGCGACGAGCACGACCACGTTGCCTTCACGCTGCCCCACCAACGCATTGAGCCTACGCTGTTTCGTGAAGGAAGACGTCAATCGCAGCAGGTGCTCTTGTACCGATACGCGCTCCTCCACGGACATTTTACCTTGGGCCGGCCCCAAAGTCAGGAGAAAATATGGGGACTGAAACTGAAACCCGATGTAATGCGCCCGCCGGGTCATCTCGTCAGCGACAATCTGACGGTTGGACAACAGGTCATCAAGAAAATCTCCGCGCATGCGCTGCTCCGTATCAAAACGGGTCTGCTCGTTGAACAGATAAAGTGAACAGGCTACAGCCGCCTGCTCCAACATCAACGGATGCACGTCTTCGGGCTGTTGCCCTTCGTAAAACACGACACAATAGCCACCCGCGTGGCGGTTGTGCAAAAGCGGGGTCATGAGCGCACTGCGCCCCGGACCGAATTCAATCGTGGTGGTCTGCTGGAGCGTCGGCCTGGCCAGCGACGTCTGACTGTGGGTACGCCGCCAGTGCTTCGACAGCTCGACAAGACAACTGGCCACCTTGGACTTGGCCATCCCGGACGTGGCGAGCGGATTTAAGAACGAGTCGGTAATGACGAGGGGCAATTGCGTAATCTCTGTAAACGTATCGGCGATGAAGGAGAGATTACGTTCGTGCAGGACCTCCTGGGTGAGGCTGCGTTGAATCCGATAGACCTTCCCCAGATTCGCTCTCTCGGTCTGCAGCTTGGAGAACATCTCTTCCAGTTCGTCGATAATGCGGTTGGACTGGTAGTAACGCAGTTCTTCGTATACCTGGCCATGCCACTCCTCAAGCGTTCGACAGACACAAAGACAGTGGTCGTGTCCCATCGCTTCGCACTTAGTTTCCATGGCAATGACCTGACGCCCAAACAGGGTGGACAGGTAACCGCTGGCATATCCCACCAAGGTGTAACACACAGGATGACGACTGATGCCAATCATCTGTTTGTGGACCTGGGCCTCATAGGAATTGCGCCAACGCCCCTCAATGACAAGGGTTCCTTGGCTGGAATCAATCTCGCAGCGGAGAAATTTCGATTCAGAGAGATACCCATGCAGTGCATGTAAGCGCGGTCCGGCAAGAAACGCGTCCAGCTCCTCATCCCACTCCATCGACCGCATCTTCATCGCATCGCTGGCGCCACAGTGCCAACCCACACGCAGGAGAAACCCTTTCGCCCGATCCACTCCGAGTGTCTCAATCAATTCCCGGCGCAAGGCCCCGAGCGCCGAGATCGGCATGGTCAGAGTCCTATCCATATGAATGCCGTGCTCGTCATGAATGCCGCGTTCGTCCATCGGTCGGGTATCGTAAATCATTTCTAAGCTCAAGTCCTGACTCCTCACAGATCCACCACCTGACCGGAGGGGGATTAGTTGCTCGCCAACGACACCTTCACGTGGCTGTGCGGATAGGTCTTGCAGGCCAGCGTGTAGTTGAGGGCCCGTTCCTCATCGGGCAGCACCGCTTTTGAGCTGGGTCCGCGATGAAACTCCCCCTCTTCAATCTTCACCTTGCACATGCCGCACCCGCCCCCCTTGCAACCAAAGGCGAGGCGCACGCCGTGGCGGATGGCTGCCTCAAGCAGGGTCTCACTCTCCCTGCACTCGAAATCCCGTCCATCCCACGGACCACCAATCAATTGCACGCGATGCATCCCAGACCCTCCTTATCTATTCGCACCTTTTCGAAATTCCTCCTGCTTGCCCGGAGCCAGAACATACGGACAGTTCGGTTGAGCAAGGAATTATCGCTGTCCCTTTTGAGCGGGGCGCTATCGCTGCCCCTCCGCCACCTGCTCCCGCATCCGTTTTGCACGCATTGTCTCCCCGGCAACCCCCCAGTTGTCCAAGGGCACTTCAGCAATTACCACACGCACCGTGGCCAGTGGAATGTTCAACGTCTCTGCCACGGCCGTCGACGTCCGCGCAATCAGTTCCTCCTTTTGGGCTTGGGTACAACCTTCAAGCAGTTGGATATTTAAAAAAGGCATGCTGCGTCGCCTCCTTTTGCGGGCAAGAGTCACCTGTGGAAAAAGGGTAAGTATGCGGCCAATCGGTCAGCTCGCACAAATGACTGGCGTGCGAAAAGTCGTCAGCCGGCGAAAACGGGCAACTGGCTGTACTGGCCACTGAAAAAGAGCAGCGGCTGACCGGATTGGATGTTCAGGCTCGTGACTTCACCGATGAACAGGGTATGGTCCCCCGCAGGGTGCGCGTCGACCACATTGCACGCCAAGGTAACCAGCGAGCCCGAGAGGACAGGGAGACCATCCATCCACGCAAATTCAGGCGAACGCGCGTTCGAGAGCTGTCCGGCAAAAGTCATGGCGACTTCCTTTTGCGATTCCGCCAGGACGCTGACGCCGTAGCGACCCGTTTGTTGAATACAGGCGTTCATCTTTGCGCGGTTGCTGATGGAGACCAGCACCAGTTTGGGATTGAGCGACACCGACATGAAGGCGTTGGCGGTCATCCCCCGCGGTTGGTTGTCTTGCAAGCTGGTCACGACGGTGATTCCGGTGGCGAAACGGCCCATGGCGGTACGAAATTCGCGATCATCCATGTCTTCTCACCTCATGCGTGTACGGAGTAGGGACCCTCGTGATTGGTCTTAACCGCGTGCTGTTCGAACACCCGAGGGTCCAAATGGGTACCGATGTATTTACCAGACCGGATCGCCCGGGAAACCGAAGATGGTGCGGCCATAAGCGGCCATCGAGTCTTCATACAGGTGATTGGGATGAGCAGCGACGGCCAACAAATCGCGCGTAAAGAGCTCGACCGGATCTCCTTTGAAAATGGAGTTTCCGCCCAAAGTCAGGAGGATGCGAACGGCTACGTCGGCGCACGTTTTGGCCACTTCCCCGCGTAGGGCAAACAGCCGCTCGCATTCCTCGTCACCGACCACCACTTTGCCCTCGGCTTGCCAAGTCTCCAGCTGACGGGTATAAAAATCAATCAATCCCTCGGCGGCCAACAGGCGCGTCTTCGCCTCCGCCAACAAGCGCTGGCTGCCCGCCGAGTCTTTCTCCTTCGCCCCCATCTTAAAGATGCGCACCCGCTTCTCCGTACGCTCCTGGAACAAATCCAGCACACGCTCTGCCCCACCCAGGGCCACCACCGGGAAACCGAGCAGGAAGAGGGGCATAAACGGCATCCGATAGACCGGATCGGCCGGGTCATATTCTCCCCCTGTGGGCAAACCGGTGGCAAGCAGTCGTCCCGCAGGCAGCACCCGATGCGCCGGTACATACGCGCCGTCGACGGACACTCCATTGCTTCCGGAACCACGTAGGCCCACGGTATCCCAGTTATGAATGATGGTAAAGTCTTTACGCGGTAGCGCCATCACGCAGTATTCGGGCCCATTGCCATCGGGAAGCTCAGCCATGCAGCCAAGTCCAACCCAGTCCGCCCAGAGGACCCCACTACAAAAGTTCCAGCGTCCGTAGAGACGATAGCCGTCCCCATCGCGCTCAGCCCGTCCCACAGGCGCCACGACGTCTGCCAACAGGCCATCGGACCCAAGTACCTCGTCCCGCCCTGCCGGCGGCAGGTGGGCGGCCCAGACTTCGTGCATCGAGTAGAAGTACGCGAGCCACCCGGCCGCCACACTGTGTCTGGAAACCGTCCGAATGATCTCGTTGTAGGTGGACAGGTCAACCGAGAAGCCGCCGTACTTTTTCGGCTTCAATAGCCGGTGAAACTGGGCGTCGCGGATAGCTTCGGCGATCCGTTCGGAAAAGTGCGCGTTTTTGTCCGCCTCGAACGCCTCTGCCTCGGCCAACTTTCCAACCATCTCCGCACGCCGCAAGAGTTCCTCTCGGGTCGGAACGCTCTCGCCAAGCATCGTTGCAAGCTGCTGATTCGCCACGCCTTCATCCTCCCTTAAAGCCGATTATTCTGCACCTTTTTGCCCCTCAAACTCGTTGATTACGTGAGAGCTTTCATATAGGACTCTTCAATCAGCATGCGGCGGTGATAGAAAATGCCGTGCATAATTTTGTCTTCCGTCCAGGTGATGGTCGGGAAGTCAGGGTAGGTCGTGTAGCCGCCGGCGAACGCCTCGTTACGGTTGCCGGACGGATCGAAAAAGTAGACGGTCTGTCCGCGCGTGAGGCCGTGCCGAGTCGGCGTGATCTCGATATGCACGTCGTTGCGGGCAAGGATGTCCGCCGCCTTCAGCACGTCATGCCAGCTCTCTACGAAGAATGCGGTATGGTGCATCTTCTTGTCTGGACCTTTGATGAACGCGACGTCGTGCGGTTTCCCGTTGGCGGCATACAAGAAACTGCCGACCATGTCCTCACCGTCGACGGTCATGACGCGTTCACTCTGGTAGAGCCCGAGCGCCTCAGTGAAGAAACGGGTAACCGTTTTCACGTCTTCGCCGGTAAGCAGTACGTGGTCCAAACGGTGGGGCGCGATGCCGCGGGTGTCCTCGGGCCACGGATCTGGATTCCAGACCCCCACCTTTGTGCCGAGCGTTTCAATTTTGTGGTACAGTTCAACCTGATGTCCGGTCGGCAATTCAAACCGGATGGCTTCCCCCTCGCCAACGCGTGTGCCGCGCGATACTCGCTGCAATGTGCAGCCAAATTGCTCCACCCGCTTTTCATAGAACGCCAGGTCGTCCTCCTTCTCGACCTTGAACGCAAAGTGGTCCAAACCGGGTGAATCCGCTTTCTCCAAGATCAGACTGTGGTGGTCATACTCGTCCCATGCCTTCAGGTAGACCTTGTCCCCCTCCCGGGCCACCTCGTCCAGTCCAATCACGTTGGTGTAATAACGAACCGCGTCATCCAGGTCCATCACCCTTAAGTGAGCCCGGCCAATACGCATAATAGCCATATCTCTCAACCCCTCATTGAAGATGGTGATTACAGGGTTCATGGTAAGGAGTCAGGACGAGATTTTATAGCGATGAACCACGCGGATATCAGACGAATAGTTCAGTATATTTAGTTCGAATCGTACGAATAGATAAGAGCATAAATTATCCAATAGCCTCAGGCTGTCGATCAATTGATTGGATAGTGGTCCCTGTGTAGGTGCCGCACGAGGAGGCTCCAATCGCTGGGTGCCACGCAGACGGATAAATGTACGAACGGTCACTGCACAAACGAGAAGTACAGTGGCGAGACGCGCCGTGCGGATCGATTACGCGAAACACCGATGACATACGAAGAGTACGCCAACCTACCGGAAGATGGCAACCGATATCAGCTGGTAGACGGGCAACTGGAACTGATAAGCCCTGCGCCTTCTCTTACCCACCAGATGATCCGCTGCTCGGCCCAAATGGAATCTACGACTTGGTCGACGTTTACACAGGTGATGAACCGATTCGCTCAGAGAGATTGAAGTGCGTCTCGTTCTCCATGAATGCGATTATGAATCGAGTAAAGAATCTGCCGGAGGCGTGATTGGCAGGCGTCGGACACGTTCACCTATTTGCCGCCCATCCACACAGCGGCGAACAACTCTCCACGATCGCCCCAATCACGCCCATCTTAGACTGAATATGAGAAGAAGGGTTGCAGGACGACACAAAGCGTTTCAAATAACTCAGACCCACCAAATCCGCACAGTGTAATGCCGTGGGGTATCAAATCCGTAAAAAAAAAAAAAGAAAAAGGCCCACACGATAAATGAATCGTGCAGCCCCTGGCTGGATTTTCATTCTTCTATGAAGCGACGTGCCGTGATGAGACGCAATTTATACCCCAACGGTTGGGGACGATGTGCTTAGCACTTCCAGTGCGCGGCCTCTTGTTCTTGGGCCAAAGACCGCTGTGACGACGGCGAGAATGATCCACGTTGCGGCAATGTAGACGAATACGCTCTTATACCCGTAACTGTTGAAGAAAAAGACAACGATCATTGGGCCGAACACGTTTGCCAGTCGTCCAACGCCATACACGAGGCCTGAACCCGAGTTGCGTACCTCCGTTGGGTACAATTCCGGCGTATACGCATACAACAGAGGTGCAAAGGTCTGAATGAACATAGCGACGAGAAATCCAAACACCACAATCATCGTCGTGTTAAATGTCAAGCCGTATAGCAAACCACAAACTGCGATGAGCACGCCGAAGAAAACAACCAACCATTTCCGATCAATTCGATCTGAAATGAGATATGCGATAAAGGCACCTGGAACCGCACCGATTGACATCGCTGACGACCAAGCGAGTGAATGAACCAATGAAAACCCATGAGCGACTAAAAGGGTTGGCACCCATGACATAAACCCGTAAAATCCAAGCGTTTGCAGTATCCAGACAATCAGGAGGACGATGGTACGACCTAAATAACGTCCTGAAAACAACTCCGCATAGCCCTGTTTGCTAACCACGGGCTTGATTTCCTCAACTGGATTCGGCAAACTACCCTTATCCCTTGAGACCTCAGCCTCAATGGCACTCATAACTTGATTGGCCTCATCCAAACGGCCACGATTCTCTAACCACCGAGGAGACTCTTTCATACGAGTTGCAAGAATCGCACAGATAAAGCCAAGTGAACCCCATACGTAAACCAACCGCCATGCCCACGGAGCAGTCGGAATCAAGAAGCGTGCCACGTAGGCGGTGATAGGTATGCCACAGAGACCGATTGTCATAATCAACCCCTGGTAGGTCCCACGCTTTTTCGCCGGAAAAACTTCACTGATATAAGTGATACCAACCACCGTCATGGCTGACAGTCCGAAACCGGTTACAAAACGTGTAATGAAAAGAGTAGTCATGTTCATTGCGAATGCATTTAACAAAGAAAAGACAGAGTATATTAGCACTGTCGATATGAGACTCTTTTTTCGACCGATTCGATCGGATACGTAACCGATCACTGAGGCACCAAGGAACATTCCAAGGAATGTCGCCGATGTGACAGTACCAATCGAGGAAATCTTAAGATTCCACGCTTTTTCGATAGCCGGCGCTGTGTAAGAAAGTGTATTGATATCACCGAGCTCGAAGAAAAAGGCGAATGCGAGAACTAATACTACGTACCGATGAAATGATGCAATCGGTAACCGTTCTAAACGCGCGCCAACTGAAAACCTGTCACTCATTTACCTTCCCCCTATAGGAGTTTTGTTAACGCCTTCATTTAGTCCACGCAAATAGGCTAAACGACCACCTCCTTAAAGATTCGGAACCCATGCGTGCCCACTTATTAATGGCCTGGCGGTTCGAACTAGGGTCACCTTACAAACGTCTGAATCTGGTTTTTCAGCAACTTTAGCTCTCATTTCCAAGACTCCCGCGGGATGACCAATTCTAAGTCGGTTGCTGTTTCTACAACTAAGAGAACACTTGTCAAAGCTAATTGTACCCTCATATTTGGAAGATACAGTCAGTGCAATACCGCCCGTTACAGCATATGTTGGATGAAGCCTTCCCATGGTCAACACACGGGCCGCAATATCATAGTCCTCGGTTTGAATCAACTCCTCATCAGTAGATTGATAGTTCCGCGGTGATTGGACCACAGCAATTTTCGGAAGAGCATGTGTGGTTGGGCTGACAGGTTCATCGGATTTAAAGATCCCCAACATCCTGCCAACCTGCTGTCGGACCTCCTCCATTATGGGTAGGACATCGCGGAGTTCCTCTTCTTGTACCTCCGTCCCTTGCAAGTAGAGTTCGTCACCGTCCATGAACACGGTCAGGTTTCCAATATCAATGACGGTCACTCGGTATACACGACCATCAGGCAGCCGAACACGATCGACCCTATTTCCCGTCGGAAACAATTTGCCAGTGACACCGCCGCCCGAATCAAAGAAATCCAAGTAGACCGGCGATGCATTTCCAGGAACTCCAGCAATCCTCGTATCACCATCTGTCACAAAGTGTCCGTCTCTTACCATGAATCTGGATACGATAACTGAATCCGTATTCGTGTTATAGATACGCACTCGCATCCACCCATCCTGCGTCACTGGAACTAATCCTTGTTCAACAGCGAATGGTCCAATGGCGGAAGATACGTTTCCACAATTGGGCTTATAATCGATATAAGGCTTATCAATGCTTACCTGGCCAAAAGTGTAATCCACATCCGCATCATCCCGCTTGGACACTTCTACAATTCCTAATTTGCTAGTAGTTGGCGTTGCACCACCCAGACCGTTGATCTGTTTCGTATCAGGACTGCCAAATAGATGAAGAATCATTCGATCGCGAATTTTGGGATCAGCTGGTAAATCTCGCCCACGTAACAGTAGCACTTTGCTGGTTCCACCGCGGTAGATGGAACAAGGAATCGTGGACCAGTTCATCATTTAACCTCCCCGTCAACCAAAAAAGCCCAGCATTCACCGATGATCGGCTTATGCTGGGCTTCACACGATTATTCGTTAGAGGTTATCTAGCGACTCACGCGAAACAGCAATAGCGTTTGCAGTTTGATCAAAATTGGATGATAACATCACTTGTCTATGGCAGTCAATTCGTGCGGCATCAATTGTGCTTAACAGGGTGACCTTAAAGCCTTGATACCACTGACTAGAACTATAATAAAGCAAAAACAGAATTTATTCAACCCTTATTTACAATTGCTTGATGCGTGGGCGACACACGCTTGTTGGTTTTGGTTGATGGAACTGCTTCGTTTGCCGTTCGTTCCTCCTGCGCATAACGAATCAAGGCCATGTATCGATACACAAAATGAACGAATTTCGAGTATGGTGCTGTAAAGAAGAGCGATGCAACACTGCTTAAGTGTATTACAAGAATGATACCCATTGCCGCAGTATCGCGGAACAACAGAACAAGCATGCCCGTTACTGCAATCATCAACAGTGAAATGGAGAATGCGTTCCCCGAGCGCCTGGCCTTTTCATCAGACACGGAACGGTCGCTCTTAGACTTCACGTAGAGGAAACCGGAGGTACCGATAATAATACCGATACCACCTAGAATACCTAGAATGACAACCGGGTTATAGATTGGGTAAGGCGCTTGGATATGCAACACATGAGAATAGAAAGCGCCGAGCGTTGTCGATGCGAAATCGAGTACAAATCCGTATAACACAAACTGGTGCAACCACTTTCGATGGCCAGCAAGCTCCTCTTCTGTAGCTTCCCGGCCAAGGTAACGCAGCTTTAATGCATCGGCAGTGGCCTTCCGGATATCCCTCGCTAACACACGCTCCGACATCGGGGATTTAATATCATTCCAAAACCGTACCGCTCCGATGATCCAACCGCCAACGAACCACAGTCCCAGGGCCCCAAAAGCAATTTCCAAAAACACTTCCGAAAGAACCTTGTAGAACGCGCCTGTGCCAACGTGCCGCCGGAACAATCCTGCTGCACCATTCATCCCCAGTACAATAGCAACCAGTAAAATGAATCCAATCACTGCTATGATCCAAAAATTGGATTTCTTATCCCCCAACGCCTTACCCAAGCCACTCGGCCATGCATACTTTTTATAAAGTTCTTCACGCAGACTGCCAAAAAGCTTGGGTGGATTAATGCCGAACTGGTGAGGTGTCGTAAACGGACAGGCAAAGACGCACTCCTTACAGTCATGGCACAGGTTGGCCAGATAGGACATATCTTTATCGGTAAAGTTACGCCGCCACTCTATGGCCCGCCATACCGCACAGTAGCCCTCGCAGTAGCGGCACGCATTACATACCTGCATTTGACGCTTCCCGTCATCCATCAACTTATTTAGCGACATTGGCAGCTTCCTCCCCAGCAATTCTCCCGAAGACAGCACCCATCGTCAATCCAAACCCTGCCAAATAACCGCGACGCAGCACATTCCCGGCCACCATTTCCCCTGCCGCAAACATGTTGGTCAACTGACGCCCGTCTTTCATCTGAATTTTCGCTTTCTCATTGATGCGGACACCTAAGTATGTGAACGTAATCCCAGTCCGGAGTGGGTACGCATAAAACGGAGGTTTATCAATCCGAATGGCCCAGTGACTTTTTTGTGGTGTGAGCCCTTTTGTGTGGCAATCGTCCAATTCACCAGGATTAAATGTACCTGGTTGTACCGCACTGTTGAATGTTGCAACGGTTTCTTCCAGTTGCGCAGGATCCAAGCCTAGCTTCATGGCGAGCTCGCCGAGTGTATCCGCAACGACCGGAGCAAATACCGAAGGCATAAATTTTCCCATCGCCTTGCTGTCGATGATCGAATAAGCGATTTGGTCCGGTTGCCGTGCGATAAGACCACCCCAGATGGCATAACGTTTGGGCCAGAAATCTTCACCTTCGTCGTAGAATCGCAAACCGTTCTTGTTGACCACAATGCCGAACGGCACGCTGTCGAGGCGCGTGACAATCCCTCCGTCAAACTTCGGCGCTCGACCGTCAACCGCTACCGCATGAAAGGCATCCGGCTCACCGATCGGCTCGGCCCCATAATTCAGCATGATTTCAATGATGTTTCCCTGATTATACGGTGTTCCGCGAATGATAAAGTTGTCTGCGGCGCCCCCCCAGTATTTTCTATGCCATTCTACATTTGCTTCAAATCCACCGGAGGCTAAGACAACCGCTCTCGCGTGGACCGTAATCGGTTCATTCACTCGGCGCACTTGGGCTGCCTTAAACGTATCGCCATCGATTATTAAGTCTTCAACCAACGCGTCATACCAGACATCCACGCCCTTCGCTTCCGCCATGTGGTAGTACGCATTCATCATAGCCCGGCCACCACCAAGCATAAACATGTTCGTCCGCGCCAGATGAAGTGTACCGGACAGGGGCGCCTGCCAGCGGATGCCTTGACGGCTGAGCCAATCCGGCAATTCTGCGGATTTGGTAACAATCAAACGCGCCAGCCGTTCATCTATTTCTCCGCCAGCAACTCGTTTGAGGTCGTCCAGAAACTCATCTTCTGTGTAGGTACCTATCATGTAGTCATTTTCGTGCATGTGCATGATCCGGAAATCGCGTGTATGCCGACTATTTCCCCCGCGATAAAATTTTGGGGCCCGTTCAACCACAAGTACCCTAACGCCTTGTTCTCGTGCCCTCAGAGCAGCCGAGAGCGCGGCATTTCCTCCGCCAACTACAAGTACGTCATAATCGTGTTGAAACACTTTTCGACCCATACTCATCCTCCGACAGTCTGCGTAGTTCATCTGATTACAAAAATAAATGCACCAGCAGCCATTACGGCGGACTGGTGCACTTTTGATTCTTTGACCAACGGTCAGTTGGGCAACTCAAAACATGACAGTCATCATCGGTGTATTTATTTTGCTTTTTATTCTACATGTTCGAAGGACGGCAAACAATAACACAACCTGGAAATCACGTGATACCTTACGCACATCGTGCAATCACATTGTTGACATACGCTCATATTCCGACTCAAGGTCTTTGAGCGCGGCAATTAACGCAGCTTTTGCTGCTCCGTGGTAGTGTAATCTGATCTCATCAATCATCCCATCTACTCCGTCTTTGAGAGAGCAGCCTCGCAACAATTCGGAAACGAAGGCTCTTCCTAACTGAGTGGCCAAAGTACACTCAACGGACAATATTACAGCGTGCTTCGTTTCAATTTCCACAGTCAAAGCCAAGGTATCGTACGCGGCCTTTGCCGCCGAGCCAGACGGCAGTTTCCCATGCCCTGCAATAAAAGCTTTTGGTACCAAACTCATGATCTCTCTCCTATACCTGCTTTGTCATACGCACGTAATTAATTACATGTTCTTAGAGAGTACACCGTGTAAAAGCGGAGGTGACAGTGAAAATGGATGAAATCATGTTCGCTCCGTTGGGGATTTTCCTGGCCCACGCTGAGTAGACGGTTTTCTATCCGCTAATCCGTCTTCACAATACTCCACCCCTCAAATAAAGACATGAAGTCTTATTATAAGTCCACGAGTTTGTGCTCAGCGATGACCCTGAGGCCATGTGGCGTTGGACAACCTTCTACATGACATACCGTACCACTTGTATGCCGAATTCGCCACCAAGTATATAGGAATAAGGTATAGGGTCTTTATTCCAAAAACTACGGGTTAACTCTCATACTCGACGTGTCTAAAACATTGTGTATCCGTTTCAATTATGTAATTCTCGAGCATTCATTGCGATTACACATATGGCATTTGGTAGCTTTTGAAGGAAGGTACTCATTGCAAAGTGCACAAATGAGTCTTGATGGCGCCGCAGGACGGTGTTTCGTGGGTCTACACCGCCCTGCAAGGGTGAGTTCTCTAGAGGACGAAAAGGTGAGATTGAGAGAAACATCGCCAAACGCGGAAAGGTAAGGGCGCTTCAAGGCATCAATTCACGAGAATACGACGCATTTGGTCATTGATCTCCGCGATGGCGTCGGCCCAGGCTGCATTCGGATTTTTATTATTGTGAGCTACCAACGCCAGTTCCTGCGTAAAGTAGTTGTTAACCGTTGAATCGTACGGACTTTGGAACCCAATATCAATCGCCTTGTCCGAGGCAGCAAAATACTGATTGATGTTCTCTCCGCCAAAATACGGGGATGGTTGATTCATGATCGGTTTGGTAAATGCGCTCGGTGTCGATGGGTACAGCCCGAGCGTGTGATAGGCGTAGGCCTGATGCTCCGGATTTTGCAGCCACAAAATGATCTTCGCCGCCAGTTCTGGGTACTTGCAGTCCTTGGTAACCCCGATGAAGGATCCACCCAAGTCGGCCGCGCCTCCGGGGGCCGCGGCCACACGCCACACACCCTGCCGCGAGTCCGATTGCTGCAACTGCGGGACCATCCAGCTAGCCCCGATGAAACTGGCAAAGCCATCATGGTGGGCGGCGGCACTCCAGGCTGTGGTCCATTCGTCAATGTCTGCCGACAATCCTTTTTGATGAAACTCCACAGCCAGGTTCCAGGCGTTCTGAACAACCGGATTGTGCTCGTAAATCGGTTTCATATCCGACGTGAAATAATACTTCTTCCCTTGGTTGAGAGCAGCATTGTAGACGGTGGTTAGGTTATCGACAAGCGGAACACCGGTCTTGGCCTTGATTTGTTCGCCGGCCTGGATGTAGTTCTGCCAGGTTTTCAATTTATCAGAAACAGCTTCGGGTGAGGTGGGCAACCCTGCCTTTTTGAAGACCTTGGTGTTGTAGTACAAAACCACGGGTCCTGTATCCATGGGGATGGCGACCTGGTACTTATGATCCGGCGTTGAAGCCAGGTTCCACTTCCAACCTAGGTAGAGTTTCTTTGCCTGCCGGACCTCTGGAAATTGATTCAGGTTTACGAACTGGTTATAGTCTTTCACCATCGTGGCAATGAAGTCGGCGGAGTTAATGGCCGTGATGTCTGGAGCGTCGTCGGCGTACATGGCCGCAATCAGTTTCGACTCAAAATTCCCACCGATTTTCTCAGCCTGTAAGTGAACATTGGGGAAGGCTTTGTCGACTTGTTTCAACAGGTTATCGTCAATGGAATCGTTCCAATACCACAAGGTGAGTGTAATCTTTCCACTTGGTTTAGCCCCGGTCTGACCACACCCCACGGTAGCCGTCGCCATAGACAGAGCCATAACTGCGGCAAGGATCTGTCTCCATTTCACGGTTGTCCCATCCCTTCACGGTTCGTTGTTGTAGCCGCTCACGCTATTTGGCGGTGAATTTCTCACCGCCATTGTCGTGAGCGTTGTACCGTCATTCCGCCAGCGGACTGAACGCTGTGCCGACAGCCATCCCAGCCATGGGAGAGCAGCCGGTCAACCGACTGCTCCTCGTTGCCGATCCAGATCGGCCAGTACCCGCTGGATATGAGTGTCTTCCACCACGTCGCTGTCCTTGGCTGCCGCAGCGTACAGGGCCTGCAGACAGATTTGGTTCACAACTCGGGGGATCCCTCGGCTGGCTGCGTAGACCAGATG
>NZ_AUMH01000031.1 GCF_000430585.1 Alicyclobacillus herbarius DSM 13609 | reverse complement strand
CACCTGGTTCTCCGTCTTCAACAACTGGGAGAACATGATAGCCCAGGCACTCGCGGCCGTGTTTGTCATCGGCTCGTTCTACGCGGCGCAGATGGATCGGTTTAAGCCGCAGCGCACCCAGGGTAGGGGTACAGCTACCGGGGAACTGACCTGAGACGGGCTCAACCCCGAGCACCGCATCTGTAAGCGCCACCGATGCGCAAATTCCCTATTGTCAGCGCCGCCTGGCGGGTTTAGACTGTATCTGTTTTCTGAGGGGTGTCTGACGGGCGCGTTGGCAATCTGGGAAACAACGGGGGAAGCCAGGATGGGTCTGCCAAGGGACTTGCGGCGGATTTTGCTCATGTCGTCGGTGTTTTTGGTCATCTTCACGTTCATGGGCATCTTTGTCAACCTGTACATTTGGGAGCGGCACCAGAGCATTGCGGAGCTTTGCTGGTACAATATCGTCCTCTTTATCGCCTGGGGTATTGGGTTTACCACCGGGGCCGCCAGTCTGACGCGGTTTTCCTGCCGGGTGCCGATGCGGTTGTCGGCGCTGTCCGGGCTGGCGGCGTTTGCGGTGCTGTGTCTGGTGAAAATCCCGGACGAATATTTGTGGATTGCTTTCGTGGCCATTCCGGCCGGCCTGTTTGGCGGCTTCTATTACTCCGGGCAAAACCTCTGCATCATCCGCCTCGGGCGCGGGGAGGAGTTTTCCGCCTTCTATTTCTACCAGAATCTCATCAACCAGGTGGTGGGTCTGGTCAACCCGATTCTGTTTGCCCTCGTGATTCATTGGTTCGGCTATAACAGTTCATTCCTGCTCATGATTCTGTTTGTCCTCGCCATGTTTGCCGTCTCGTTCCTTGTCCCGCCCATCACGTACAAAGGCGACGTGGGAACGGGCGGATCGTTCTATAGCCATATCTCCTGGCGGGACGTGTTCCCGACGCCGAGTCTGCGCTGGATGCACGCCGGGCTGTTTGTCGGAGCGCTGTTCTTCCAGTTCCAATCGGCCCTCTCGCTCATCCTGACGTTCAGCGTGACCGGGAACAAGGTGTTGATTGGTCTCCTCAGCATGGGCTACACCCTCGCCTGCGTGGTGGCGCTGCGTCTCTATCAACGGCTGGAACTGCCCGGAAGGCACTGGATGAATATCGGCGTCGTGTTGATTGCCGTCGGGTTTTTACTCGCCGTCTGTCCAAACGCCTGGGTGCGCGTGGTGTCCAACTTCCTCACCACCGTCGGCATGTTTTACTTTGGATCCGTATGGAACGCGCAGCAGTATGCGCTGTTTAGCGAGTTGGCGCCGATGCACTCGGCGCGGCTGTTCACCTGGCGGGAGAACACGTTCAACGTCTCGCGCATCCTGGTCTATGCGGCTTTGTTCCCGCTGCACCAGTTGACTGGCCTGCCGTTTTATCTCATCCTCGTGGCGATGCTGGTCTGCTCCGTCTTTGTGCCGTATCTCCAGAACAAGTCCCTGGAGTTGGCTGGAGTCGCGCAGGCGCGGACCCACAAGCACGCCCGCGCTCGGACGTAAACAGGCGTTGGGGATTGCCGCTTTTACGGGCCGTAAATCTTGTACCTTAAATCTTGTACCTTGAGACCGGTCGTCTCTGCACCTGATAGACATGCGGTGCGGTGGACAATATCCGGGTAAAGGAGTATACCGATAGAAGAAGGGCATCCTGCTCCACGAAACCGTTTCGGGCTTAGGATACACAGTAAGGAGGCGCACGGGATGATTCAAGAAGTGGCCGATTTGTATGACCTGCTGAGTAAGGTACACGGAACCATCGACGCGATGGTCGCGGATTTGAGCGACGAACAGTGGCTGAAAAAGCCCTTACCGAATTGGAACAACATCGCTTCTATCATAGAGCACGTCACGCGGGTGGAACGGAAGTTCTTCTCGGCGGTGGGAGGCCAAGCGGAGGATATCGACGTGGGCGCCCCATTCCGGGCGAATTCCTGGGATCTCAACGCTGTTCGCCAAGCATGGGCGGATTCGCTTCCTTATGCCGAGCACGTTCTCGAGCCGTTGCAGGCGGAGGATTTAACGGCGCCTGGGATGAATTTGGGCGTTGGCAAACTGAACAAGCGTCAGTTGATTGCTTACGCCATCTCCCATACTGCGCATCACCGCGGCCAGATTCCGCTGGTGAAGAAGCTCTTCGGTTAGAGGGGAAGGGATATCCCGGAACCTGTGTGCTTTCTGCGCAGCAGCGCCGATTTTCAAATTGAACCGGAGACGCTCGGCGCGGTGGCAATCATCCGTAAAATAGGTCGGCTACCGAGCGAAACAAGGGCTGCCCTGATGATGCACATCGGGACAGCCCTTGTTTGGTATGAAGCACGTCGAGAGGCACGCGCTTCTTCTATAGCACAATGCCAAACAAAACGCTCGAACACATCTGGAAATCCTGTAATCGGACAGGTAATTGGGGGGCGATGTTGACATCCAAAGCTACTTCGGTTCACCGGGCTAAGCCGGGCACTCCCAGAAGATGAAATTCCTGCGCGAATTAGCCGTGAGGACGCCGGGAGTCAGAACGACAGACAGCCCGTACATTGTCCTTCCTGGCCATAATAGTGTCCGACAGCCCCCTCAGCGTGTATGCTCCACCCAGCACAGATTTTCCAAACGGGTTTGCACTCAAGTTTCTGGACAACCTGCCGATAAAATTATAGAGGGAACGAATCGTGAAACCACTGCCAGCGCAGCGGATAGGAGAAGCCTGTGGATAAAATGGTGGGGAATGGTTGGCGTTTACCGGTAATGGATATACCCTATGCGCCGAGAGGCGGTGTAGGAAAGTGGGGGAGTCGATGCACGCGAAGCAGTTGCGAGTCATCCTTGACATCCTGGAGCGGATGTCCGTTGCCTACGAGCGGCTGGCCAATCTGGCACAGCGCCAGAAAGAGGCTCTGGTGGCCGGTGATTTGACGGCGATGCAAGCGGCGGTTGCCGAGATGCAGAATCAATTGGCCGAAGTGGAGCGACTCGAGCGGGATCGACAGGTGGTAACGGCGGATGTGGCGCGAGGACTCGGTGTGGACGCAGGCTCACTGACGGTCAGTGGGTTGGCTGATAAATTAGATCCGGCTGCGGCTTCCAAGCTGAAGTCGACCGCGCGTCGTTTGCAGGCGGCTATAGCGGAATTGGCCCGCACGAATGATACAAACCGTCAGTTGGTTGCCCAGGCGCAAATGTATCAACAAAAGTTTACGGAGTGGCTGGCACGCGCGCTGGCGACGGATACGTACGGTCCTTATCGACAGAGGCACTCGGGCGGACAGCTGTTGGACATTCAAGCGTAGGAGGGATCTCATGCTTGGCACATTTCTCGGGCTTCAGACATCGCTGCGCGGTCTTATGGCCGACCAAGCGGTTATCGAAACGGTTGCGCATAACATCGACAATGCAAACACACCCGGTTATTCGCGACAGCGGGTCAATCTAACGGCGGCGACGGCGCTCGAAGTGCCCGGCTTGCGTAGTGCTGCGCCAGGGCAAATTGGAACTGGGGTACAGATTCAGCAGATCACGCGGCTGCGCGACTCCTACCTGGATGAGCAGTACCGGCAGCAGAACACGTACCTTGGCGAGTGGACGGCCGAGCAGGGGACGCTCGACAAGATTTCGGCTATCATCAACGAGCCTTCAGATACCGGCCTGTCCTCGGTGATGCAGCAGTTCTGGAATGACTGGAGCAAGTTGGGCTCCAATCCGTCCGACCTGGCTACGCGCACCCTCGTACTGCAGGACGGGCAGACGGTCGCGCAGACGTTGAACCAAATGGCGCAGCAGTTCCAGGATTTGAACAGTGACCTTTCCGCCAGTCTGACTGCGAACGTCGCCCAGGCAAACCAAGATCTGGTGAGAATCGCCCAGCTCAACCGTCAGATTACGTCAGTATACAATGTCGGCGAGGAACCGAACGACCTCCTGGATCAACGAGACCTGTTGGTGGACCAACTGAGCAATCTGGCCGATGTGTCGATTGACAACGCCAACGGCCACTACACGGTAACCATCGGCGGTCAGGTCGTAGTGAAAGACGATGAGGTTTTGAATGTGTTCTCGGTCAACGGAGTGGCGCCCGGCACGGACGGGCTCGAGCAAACTACCTCGCCTAATACGGTCGACGTCAGTACCATCACTGGCGGGCAAATTGCTGGCATTCAAAAATCCATGGTCCTGACCAATCAGTATAAATCAGAGCTCGACGGCTTTGCTTCCGGATTGGCGAACGGTCCTATGACCATTCAGCTCGCAGGGGACTGGACACTCCCCCAATCGGGTAACCTGCCCGTTCCGGTCACGATGCCGGATGGCACGTCGTATAAGGCTGGCGTGCCGGTCTCGTCATTAACGTTGAACGGACAGCCATTATCCACCGAGACACTGTCCGACGGTACCGTTATGGCGGTCATCCCCCAGGGAACGTCGGTTACGGTAAACGGCTTGAATGGTCTTTTGGCTCTTGGCTATAGTCCAACCGGCACAGGCGTCCCGTTTTTCACTGCGGCTGGAGGGGGCTCCATTATGGCGGCGAACATTCAGGTGGGACTGGACGTCAACCAAATTGCGGTCGGTCTCACGGTCAATCCGTCCAGCACTGGGGCCAGCTTAACGGCGAAGGCAGGGGACGGCACCCTGGCGATAACCATCAGCACGATGAAGGATGCCACCATGACGTTTGACGACTTCACCGCAGGAGGTACGGGCTCCAGCCAGGGGGCGGCCACCATGAACGGGACGTTGAGCGAGTTTTTGCAGTCGGTGGTCAGCGGGCTGGGTATCCAATCTCAGACTGCAGACCAGCAGGTGAGCAACCAGCAGTCGCTGGTCAGCCAGATTGACCAGCAGCGCCAGTCGGTCTCTGGCGTTTCCATCGACGAGGAACTGACCAACATGATTCAGTACCAACAGGCCTACAGCGCCTCCGCACGCATGATTTCTACCATCAATCAGATGTTGGACACCATCATCAACCTTGGTCGCTGATAAACCCTAGGAGGCGATGGATGTGCGTATCACCCAGACGATGCTGACCCGCCAGATCTTGAGCGACATTCAGAACAACTATACTCGCATGAGTCAACTCCAGAGCCAAGCCGCGAGCGGGAAGCGTATCAATAAACCTTCTGACGATCCGGTCGGGGTCGGTTTTGTCCTCCGCTATAAAGACGAGCTGGCCTCTTATCAGCAATATCAGAGCAACGCGGGAGCGGCCCAGAGCTGGTTAAAATATACCGATTCCACGATGCAACAGGCGGATACGGTCATGCAACGTCTGCGCGATCTCGCCGTGCAGGGCGCCTCGGATACCTTTTCCCCCGATGACCGAAAGGCCATGGCCTCCGAGGTCGGCCAACTCTACGACCAGCTGGTGTCTATCGCCAACACCCAGTTCAGCGGCCAATACATCTTTAATGGCCAATTGACCACGCAGGCGCCGTATCCGCAAGACAAAGACCCTGCGACGGTTGTGACCGATACGGGCTCGGTATTGTACGATATTGGGGACGCGCGGCTGCCCGTCAACGTCAGCGGCAATTCGTACTTTGGCGCACCCTCGGATGCGGACAACGCGTTTGCCGTCGCGAAGCAACTTGAGGACGCCTTAAATAACAACGATGCGCAGGCCATCAGTGACGTATTAGGAAAGATTGATAGCCGGTACAATCAAATGCTCGCGGTTCAGGCGAATGTGGGTGCGCGTGAGGACCGTGTGCAGTTGGCGCAGAACCGGTTGCAGGATATGACCCAGAATATCACATCCCTGTTGTCGAACACCGAGGACGCCGACATGGCGAAGGTCATTGTCGACCTCCAGGCGGCAGAGAATGTACATACCGCCTCGTTGTTGGTGGCGTCGCGGGTGATTCAGCCGACCTTGGTGGATTTTCTGAAGTAACGCCCTGAAACTTTAAACAAGTGACCTTTTCTGGAGGCTTAAGTTGAATCGTAGGATCGAAGTAGTAGTTGATGCGGCGTCCTGGCCATCTTCGCACCCGGTGCCCCAAGGGCTGTTGAGCTTACAAGGAACCCGAACCGTAGATATGTACGCCGTGTTGTTACACACGGTTAAACGAACTTCGCCGCCGATATACGCGGACTTTACGTTACCCCCATGGGCTTGTCTTCGCTATCTTCCAGCGTTGGATTCCAGCCCGGATCTAAGACTTCGGAGTGAATGGAATGACTTGGATCCTCATCAAAAGACAATATTAAGCGACGATTTTGGGGTTGGATTCTCCTCCTATTTCTTAGAACAATCGTTGGGTCTATGTAACATTATGCCAGTGTTATATGCCTTGCAGCATCCAAGTTATTTTCAGCTTCCAAATGCGGTCAGGAGCTATCGGAGAGGCAGAACTCCAGATTATATCGCCCTAGATTCCCAGAGTCGAATACATATATTTGAATGCAAAGGGACACAGAAAAGCCCAGGACAGCTTGACAATCAATTGAAAGACGGAAAGAAGCAGGTTCAAACATTGGATTCCGTTTTTAATTCCCTAGGCGTTTCCTGTTCACGGCGTGGGGAATCTCTGGCAGCCGGGATATTTGTTCCAAAGTATAATAGTCGACATAACGCAGTCTTTAAGGTGGTAGACCCCAGTTTTGTACTTGACGGATTTTGGTGTGACCCCGATGTACTGGTTGGCGCTACATTCATGTCAGAGTTGGCGTCATCGTTGCACTTGTTAGGCGCACATCATGCTGGCAATTCGATTGCGGCGGGTAGGGACTTATCACGACAAGGTCTACAGCCAGGAGATGAGCTAGAACGACTAAGGGTGTGGAAAATCAGCGGTGAGAAATATCTCTCAACCGAATTCAAGTTCTCATACCGACGTACCTCGTTCGAGAGTTTCCAAAAGACGGTTCGTCTTCGCGTCGGGATGAGGAGTTCATTACTTTCACCACTCATGAAACATAGATTCCAGGGGAACTTAGCGATAGAGTTGCCTAAACTACTGGCGCGTGCAGGGATCATTGAAGGCGGTCATATCAAGAAATGGGAAACTCATTCCGAAAGTCAACGTACATGGATTGAAACGTCGTTAGGGCTTCGCTTGGAGATGGAGGTTTCAGATTGACGCCTTGCGAGGGCACGAGGAATGCCGGCATGTACAAAATTGGTTATGGGCTCGAGATATGCCCAGCGCGGCGCACGCACAGCACAATTCGGTTCTGTAAAAGTGGGTCCTACAACTCTTACATTTCTGTCGTAGGCGCGCTCGAGTCATTATGTGGTCTGCTGGCAACTCATGTACTTGCATAATGAGGTTCAACAACGGGTTTGACAATCTGGTCTACGGCTATGGTATTGCTAGATCGACATGATGGGCAGGTTAGGAGGCATGCTGATGGCAATTCAGCTGCAGATTCACCAGACGCTTGGTTCCATCGGACTGCACGTGATTCCGGCCAATCTGTCCATCCACAGCCAGCCCACAGACCTACATATTTCGATTGAGCCTCCAGACCTACGTGTAGAAAGGACGCCGGGAAAACTCGACATCGACCAGACACAGGCATTTGCCGACGCCGGGCGCATACCCTCGCTCGAGCTTTTACAACATAGCGTGCAGCAAGCTGAGTCTCAACTAGCCGCCCGTCTTTCCCAGCGAGCCAATCTGACCCGGGAACTGAACTCTGTAGCAAACGGCCGTCAACTGGTCGCCGACTGGCTCATGCAAACCGCACAATCGTCCCGTGAAGTAGTACCCGATCTGATGCCTAGGCCGTTCTCCGTTCACATCCACTACACGCCCGGCCGCCTATCGCTTGAACTTCGTAACGGTCGGGTGCATGAACGTGTCGAGGTGCACCCAGTTCATGTCTCTGCCACACTTGGGGCCGTCCAGGTTTATCTGGAGCGGAAGGCTTCGGTCGAGGTGTCGACGCCGCCGGTGGGGGAGTTAGTCGACGCGTATGCTTAGACAATCCCTGCGCTTTTCTTCATTCTGGTCGGAAGCCACATCGCGCTGTAAGTGGGACATTGCAACGCTCAATTACGACACCTGTATTGAAAGAAGCGTTGCTTGCCAGCTAGAGGATGGTTACGTCGATACAGGGGCCGGGTACTCCAGGTTTGATCCTAGGCAGTTGCAAACACATGAACGGAGTCGGATTCTTCATCTTCACGGTTGTATTTTGTACGGATATCTCAGGACCGATATGAATAGGTACCGATTTGAAGATGAATTTGAGGATCTTTATAAGTACAATGATGCCAGCATGGCCAGAGCAACGTGGTTTGGCAGGTCATCAAATACTGCGCAATCTCACGAGGAAGCAGTCAGTTTGGATTGGCAACCAATTTCGGACTAAGGAACCATTGCTGAAATTAGCCGTGGGTACTGTGTCCGTATAAGAGAATGATTGTATGTAATGTAAATTGTGTATAAAAGGATAAATAGGTTCACGAATGGAAATGGGAACCTGAGTTGTAACGCTGTATAATCGTTGGTGAATCTGTTTTCCACATCCATCAATAACTCTTTTCAGGAGTGGGGAGACTTTGCGGATATTTTTTGTTCTGGAGCATTTAGGTGGGCGTGGCGGCGTTGAAACTGTTCTTTCTGAGATAACGGATTACTTGAAAGACAACGGCCATGAGCCACTTATCTTGCTTCCACACCCAAGCGAGCACCCGGAGTGGGAACGAGACTTGAACGTCTATTACTACGATGTCAATTCGTGTCCTTCGCCATCTGCCTTGGAAAATGTAGCGAACCGCATCATTGGACTCTCGATGCTCAGTGCTCACCTGCCCGCCCCAGACGTGGTTGTAGGCACTCACGTGCCGCACACCTCTCTTTATGGTCGAATGGCGTTCGGGCACCTCAAGGATGTGCCCATTGTGTCCTGGTTGCATGGACCACCGACCATCTTCAACAGCCCCAATCTAATTAACAATGCAGATTTACACTGGTGCATCTCGCGAGATATCGCAGCCATGGTTGCAGACCTAACGAAGAACCAGAAGCCTGTTCACTGGGTGGGGAATCCCATTGAGATTACGGTTCGCCCTGTTCAGCTGGTGCATGACTATCACCACTACGTTTATCTTGGGCGATTAGCTCCGCAGAAGCGATTGGACATTATGTTTCAGGCGTTGAGTAGGTTGGAGTTTCCATGGTCCTTGGAGATCTATGGTGACGGTCCAGAGCGAGACAAGCTGATTAAGTTGTCGAGGGAGTTGGACATCCACCAAAAAATTACCTGGCATGGATGGACGACGAATCCATGGGAACGAATAGAAAGAGCTTCTGCCTTGTTGCTGACTTCCGACTTTGAGGGTCTTCCAATGGTGATTGGGGAGTCATTGGCCCGAGGACTTCCGGTTATCTCTTCAGATTGTCCAACTGGACCGAAAGACCTGATAACCGATGGGGAGAACGGGCTCTTGTTTCGACAAGGGGATATCGATGAGCTGTATCGTCAGTTACTGTACTTTCACTCACTGTCTCGTGAGGATCGCGAGAACATGGGACACGCCGCCCGTCAATCCGTGCAGAAGTTTTCCATAGAAAAGGTTATCCACCGTATGTTCGAAAGCATATCTCCCTTCATCAGACAGAGGTGATACGACTTGATTATCGATATCGTCTTAGGACGCGCCTGGGGACGCGGCGGTTTGGAAACAGTCCTATCTATAGTTTCACAAGAGCTGCAGAAGCGTGGCCATAAAGTGAGACTGTTTCAGTTTGAACCCCCAGAGCACAAAGCCTGGCTGCAAACGATCCCTACCATGTATTACTACGATCCGGTTGCGTTGCACTATCGGGCTGCTTATGACGGTGAGATATCCATCTTTCGCCATGCCCTTGGATACAGACAGTTACTCACGGAGATGGGTGTGCCCGACGTTGTACTGGCCACCCATACACCTTACTTTTCGCTGATGTGCAGACTCTCGCTAGCATATCTAGAAAGCCAACAGCCCCCCATTGTAACGTGGCTGCACGGGCCGGTAGATGCGTTCGGCGGTGGAGAATTATTGAAGTACGCGGATGCTCATTTGGCGATTTCAGCCGGTGTAGCCGACAGTATTCGACGCGCGCTATTGCAAGATGCCCCCTTACATGTGGTTGGAAACCCGTTTGACTTTTCATCCATTTCTAGAGTCCCACGTGCTACCAAGCAGCTTGAGCTACTCTACATAGGTCGACTCCACAATCAACAAAAACGTTTGGACGTACTATTTCAGGCGCTGTCCCAACTGCGGGGTCATTATAGGTTGACAATCATCGGTGACGGTCCAGACCGTGCTGCACTGCAGAACCTTGCTGACCAACTGAAGATAAATAGTCGCATCCATTGGGCTGGATGGAAGGAAAAACCTTGGGATCACGTCCGCGAGGCTTCACTTCTCGTCCTAACATCCGATTACGAAGGATTTGGAATGGTTCTTGTTGAGGCACTGTCTAGAGGCATTCCAGTTGCCGCTTCGAATTGTGCGGGGCCAAGTGACATTGTAATGCCAACCAATGGCTGGCTCTTTGAGCCCGGAAATGCAGGGGAGTTGGCTACTATTCTACAGGACTTGATTGATGGTAGGCAGCACTTGCCCACACCGGAACAGTGTGAACAATCGGTACAGGCTTACCGAAAGGAGTTTGTTGTGGATCAAATAGAAGCTGCGCTCCACGAGGCGCGCGCTTTTACGCAGCGAAAACGAATCTCTGCTGTGTCACTTGCATCCAATTGATGAAGATTGAACGGTTCTAATGATCGGATGCAAGATTCAACTCGCGCTTCCGATATATCCATTGAGCGGGTGAGGTTTTCATCCGACTGAGGCAAAGGAGGAACTGGGAATGATTATCAACCACAACCTTGCTTCGATGAACGCGTTGTACCAACTCAATCTTAATAACAACGCGCTCCAGAATGCCCTGGCCCAATTGTCTTCGGGTAAGCGGATTAATAGCGCAGCCGACGATGCGGCAGGTCTGGCTATTTCACAAAAAATGGAAGGACAAATTAATGGTTTGGACCAGGCCTCTCGGAATGCTCAAGACGGCATATCCTTGATTCAAACCGCTGAAGGCGCCTTGAACGAAACACAAAGCATCTTGCAACGGATGCGTCAGTTAGCTGATCAGTCGGCTAATGATACCAACACGGATGCGGATCGCGCGCAGATTCAACAAGAAATGGACCAATTATCCGAAGAACTATCTCGTATTGGCAATACAACGCAATTCAACACGAAAAATCTCTTGGATGGCTCATTCACCGGCACTTTCCAAATTGGCGCCAATGAAGACCAGAATATAACTTTGTCTATCAACGACATGCGAGGCTTCGCGTTAGGTGTGGCAGGTAAGGTCGGGGAGGAAGAGTCTGCTACCGTCTCGAACGATAACGGATCGTTTACAGCTGGCACGTACTATGTAGTAGCGAGCAGTAGTAACTATAACTTGGTAGATAGTACTGGTAAGGTGGTTGCGACCAGTACGGACAGTGGCAAGACATATGTTGCGACGGCAACGGGATATACTCAGGTGGACAACTTGGGTCTGCAGGCGGGGACGTATACGTTGGATGTTGCAACCACTACAGGTGGCGTTTCGCTCCTGAAGGACTCCAATGGAAACGTGGTCGCAACATCGACAGATGGCCAAAATTTCACGGCGGGAACGGTCACTTTGTTTACATTGAAAACTGCTGCTACGACTGACACGACAATTAAGGTCGGAGGAATTGACGTATCGAGTCAGAAAGCGGCCAATTCGGCGATTACCACGATTGATAAGGCCATCCAAACGGTTTCTACGGAGCGCGCAAAGCTGGGGGCTTACGAAAATCGCTTGCAGCACACCATCAATAACCTCAGTACGTCGTCCCAAAACCTAACTGCAGCATCCTCTCGTATCACCGACGTTGATATGGCGCAAGAGATGGCTGAATTCACAAAGGACAACGTCCTCGCTCAGGCGGCCACCTCGATGCTGGCGCAAGCCAACCAGCAGCCACAGTTGGTTCTTAAGCTGCTCGGTTAATGCTGGTTTCCGTGAGTGCTATGCAGTGGAGGCTATGGCCTTCACTGCATAACGCTACAAGATATCAAACTTTAGGAAACATGCAGTGGTGAGAATAAGCAATGTGTCTTCTCATCGGTGCAGGTTCCCTAATCAAAACACTAGGTTGTCGATTCACGGTGACCGAATAATAAGTTTTCGAAGGGGATTTTCTGTGAAGTTATCACTCTGTGCCATATTAAAGGATGAAGCAGCAGTCGTACGCACGATGATTGAGAGTGCCGTAGATATTGTCGACGAGATGATCCTAGTTGATACCGGTTCAAGTGACGGGACGGTTGAAATTATAGAGGAATATATCAGCAAATACCCAGATGTGATCCGGTTGTATCATTTTCAATGGGTCAACGACTTTTCGGCGGCGCGGAACTATTCTCTGGATCAGGCGACGGGTGACTGGGTATTAGTATTAGATGCGGATGAATTTCTTGATCCGTCGCGGAAGCATTCGCTTCGCGAAATCATCGAGACGACTGATGCTGAAGGGGTTTCTTTGGTTCAAAAATCATATATGGGGAGTATACGCTCTCCAAACAACATGATATGTGTGGACACGGTTCGTTTATTTAGAAATCGACATCGTTATACACGAACCATCCATGAGCAAATTATTCCATCGATTATAAGCAGCGGTGGAAGGATTGAGAGACTGGACATACCCATTCACCATATTGGATACACGGACGAATATCGGAATATGAAAGGGAAATCCCAACGAAACAAGATGTTGTTAGAGGCGGAGGCGCAGACCCTCACCTATCGTGACGAGTCCGAGCGTTGGTACAATCAGCACCAAAGGTTAGTTGAATACGTGGTTGCTGGTGAATGGGAACGGGCCAAGGAACTGGGACGTACGCTCGTTGAAGATATAAAAGGATGTTGCGGATTAAGGCGCAAAGAATGGCCACCCTACGGCCCTCGCATTTATAGATTGCTGAGCGTTGCCTTAATTGAACTTGGAGAACGTTCTTACGCTGAGCGAATGCTGAAAGAAGGGATCAGCGTTTTTTCAGACAGTGCAAACATATGGCTTCTATACGGAGAACTCTGTCTCGACGATGAACGATACACATTGGCGATGGAGGCAATGGACCGTTGCCGGTCCATCAAGAATAGACAAACCGACTATCAGGCTGAAGGGATTGAGGGAGCTAACACGTTCATACCTGCCCGCCACCTCGGTCGTCTATGGCTTCGCCTAGGTGACGAAGTGACAGCACGGGAATGGTTCATGACCGCCTTTCAGGAGGGAGTATCCGCGCCGGGGATCATTCCATGGCTGGTGATGCTCACGCCGTCCCAGGAGTTTCGGGAACTCCTAAGCTCAACCATCCCTTCGGCGGATCGATACAAAGAGTTTATCGAGTTTGTTGCCGCGTGTGGCTATGAAGATACGGAGAAATGCATCGACGATGCGGAGAAACGCTGGGGAACTCGGCTAGACTCCTCACGCGCTCGCTTCGCGCACGAGGTGCGGTCTGGTTTAGCTCCTTCGACTCGCAATCCGTTGTGGTTAGGGCTTTACGCATACGAGCAGGGGGACAAATCGGCGGCCCATGAGTATTGGGGTCAGGCCGGGGCCATGGGTCAATACCTGATGCGAATATCGATGGGCAAGGATCAGGCAATTACTTGGAACATCGCCCCCGTCATCCAGGACCTGTTGGCGGCCAACGCAATTAATTTTCTTCGGCATCACGTACACAAAGCAACTGACTTGCGAGTTGCTTTTCCAATAATTACACACACGACCTTGCATACAGGGCTGTTGTCGAACGAGTTTCTGAACCGAGAACCTGCGTTTCATGAGGAGGCAGATTGGAAAGCCCGCATGGCAATGAGTCAGGGGGATGCACACAGAGCCAAGGAATGGTTGGACAAGGCTTTGATACCGTCAGAAGAGGTTCGTAGCGTAATAGGCTACTTGCTTGAATGCGATCTTCATCCAGAGGGGACGGAGAACATCCTTCGCCAAGCCAGAAAGGTCTATCCAGGTTCCAAGTTGCTTTCGCAAATCTGGCTGTCTCGGCTGAAAGCCACCCCTGTGGTCTAGCTTTATGAGTTGCAAAACGTACGATGGAGGTGACGTCCCATGACATACATTGGTGCACTATCAGGCTCAAACAACGGTTCAAATAGCGCGTCATCCTCCCTGTTCGGTTCGTCCGGACTTGGAGGTATCTCGGGCCTCGTGTCGGGCATCGACACGGACAGCATCGTCAACGGCTTGATGCAAGCCGCCGAGCAACCGCTGGTGAGCTTACTGCAACAGCGGCAGATCTTGCAGTGGAAAGAGGATCTCTACCATCAGGTCAGCCAATCGTTGTCGGACTTACAGGATGCGCTGGCGCCATTGAAGCTACAGTCGACGTTCCTGGCAAAGCAGGTCTCCTCCTCCAACTCCACGCTGGTCAGCGCGACGGCCACGTCCCTAACGGCGCAAGGGAGTTATCAGGTGGTCGTTTCCCAATTGGCTCAAGGTGCTACCATCGCTTCGACTGTACCCTTACAGGCTCCATCGGGAGTCTCGAACTATGGGGATGCAAAACTCTCGGATTTGGGTGTAACGGGTACGTCTGTCACCCTTCAGATTAACAACGGCACCGTGTTAACCTTTGATCCGACCACCACAACAGTGAGCGATGTGCTCTCGGCTATCACCAGCCACATAGATATCGGCGTGAGCGGTTTTTATGATGCGAATTCCAATAAAGTGATTCTCCAGACGACGGCCACGGGCAGCAGTGCAAAGATTGTGGTCAACCAGGACAGCGGGAACTTGTTTCAGAAGGTGTTCGGAATGGTTGGCCCGAGTCCGGTCACTACAACCGGGTTTGATGCCAGCGGAGCCCTCACAACCAGTGGGACCGTAACCATCAACGGCCAGAAGTTTACCCTCCAGCAGGGCGCCAAGATTGCCGACGTCGCGGGGCTTATTAATTCCTACGAGAGCCAGACTGGCGTTACGGCGCAAATCGTGAACGGGCAGATTCAACTGGTGGCAGATGCAAACGTCTATTCGCCCATCAGCGTGACCGATGTGGACGGGGTTTTTGCAATTCCGCCGTCCGAACTCTCGAGCGGTGCAGCAAAGGACGCGGTCTATAGCGTCAACGGCGTGGAGGCGACCAGCAGCAACAACACGCCGATGTTTGGCGGTCTCGCGCTAAACCTAAGCGGGGTTTCACCAATCGATGCGAATGGAGTTCGTCAGCCAACCACCATAACGGTTACCCAAGACGTCAGCAGCATCGTTCAAACCATCACGAATTTCGTGCAGCAGTACAATACCACCTTGCAAAAGATGCAAGGGTTATACAATGAGGTGCCGAATTTTGACTATCTGCCGCTGACAAGCCAACAAGCCTCGCAGATGACGCAGGACCAAATTGATAAATGGAATCAAAAGGCCCAAGCGGGACTTCTCAATGGCGATGACCTGTTGGAGAGTGCCATGTCGAGCATGGAGAACGTCTCCATGGCGACTGTGAGTGGACAGCCCACCTCCGTTATTAACGGACAGAGCGTAACCTTAAAGTCGTTGGCGGACATCGGCATCCAACCGTATAACCCGATGAACGGTGTCGACACGGGCTATACCGCGCCGGGCGTGTACACGACCGGTTGGAACACGTATGGACTGCTCGAAATCAACACCGATAAGTTAACCCAGGCTCTCCAGGCCGATCCGCAGTCTGTCATGCGGCTCTTTACCTCGCCTGGGGATTCGAACAGTAACGACACAAGTCAACAGGGCATCGCAGTACAGATGTATAATTCGGTTTTCAGTTCCATTAATTCCATCCAGCAAATGGCTGGCATGGCACCGACCACGACCAACGAATCAAGTAGCACATCGAGCAGTACATCGTCCTCAACTGGCAGCAGCACGAGCAGTTCCATTTTGCCTTATGACTTGATTGACCCGGAAGGTGACTTGTCCACGTTGTTTGCGTCAGATGCGTTGGACACCAGCTTCTTGGGCACGCAAATCACAGACCTAGACAACCAGGCCACCGATATGCAGCAGCAACTGGATCAGTTGCGTCAACGCTACCAAGACCAGTTCTCTGCGATGGAGCAGGCGTTGGCGTCCCTCAACGACCAGGCCAGTGCGCTCCTCTCCATGCTCGGTCAGACAGGAGCCGGTGGCTGAGCCCAAGTGAGATCGTGATGGAGGAAAGAAGTACGCTAAGATTCCCCGCGTGAGAGGATAGACAGCTTTGGAATCCATACATTCAAGACCCGCCATCTTTCGTGACCGCAGTCGGACTGAAGTTCCTACTGAAGGTGAGTCCCATATACTCAAGATTCTCAGTGAGGCAAATTTGCCCGGATGGACTATCTACGAACAACCACACCTAAATGGTGACCGACCTGACATCATTCTGGTGAATCCTGATAAAGGCGTAATTATAATTGAAGTTAAAGACGGGAATCTTAGCAATGGGCGATACCGTTATTCCAATGATCAGTATATACAGGGGCTAGATAGTTCCTGGAAGTGGAAAAAATACCTCAATCCAATCAGTCAATGCCGGAAATATGCCAATAATATTTACCATTCTACGTACGTGAATTTAATGATATGGTAGATCGGTTTGGCGAGGACGCATTCGCCGTCGTAGAGACGGTCGTCTATTTTCATTATGCAACTCGGGAACAAGCGGCGAAAATATGTCGTGGGAACAATGACGTTCGTGGGCTTTTGGATCGTCGAAACCTGGATGCTATCAGCCATGGTGACTTCGAGAACTGCGGGTTAAAGACACTTTCTCGGGTCAATTCGAAATTCATCGAAGGGGGACACTTTAAGCGATTTGTGGCAGAACTGGAATCGTGGCTGCGTCCCACTCAGTATGATCAAGAGCGATTCCTTCCCATTCGTTTAACTGATGAGCAGCAAGAGTGTATCGCCATTTATCCGCATTTTCACCAAAGCCTGCGAGGAATTGCGGGTTCGGGGAAAACCGTAGTCTTGGCCACGCAAGCCGCACGGTTGTTGGAGGAAGGAAAGCGCGTATTGGTGTGAACCTTCAACATTACACTGCGTCACTATGTTCGCGACCTGATACGTTGGCAATACGAAGCAACGGACCCGTCGCCCATCAAGCGGAATCTTGTGATTCGTCATTTTCATAACTGGATGACATGGGTGGCGGAAAAGCATGCGATTTACCTTCCTCCCATTGAAGAAAGAGATCCAGAATCCGTGAATCGAATTCTGAGCAAGGATTGGGTTGAAATATTCTCGAAAGGATTGGATTCGTGCGGAACGTCCATCCGTCCGGATTGTATGTTTGATGCCATTCTCATTGACGAAGGGCAGGATTTTGAACGAGATTGGATTAGAGTGGTACAGCGTTTCTTGAATCCAGCGTGGGATCAGTTTCTCGTCGTCTACGATCCGGCGCAGAACATTTATGGTCGCGACATTGAATGGTTGATAGGCACTCCCGACAAGTTGGGTTTCAATGGTTCGACTAAGGAATTGTTGCGCACACACCGTCTACCCAGCGCAATGGCGGACATTGTTCAACACATTGCTTCAAAATACGGACTTGACGTACACCCGGAACCAGTACCGGGCCCACATCGAGGCGGTAACCTCGGTTCCCACTACCTGTGGGGAAATATATCTGACTTTGAGGAAAATAGCCCTGCGGTTCTACGTGGAGTCCTGCGCACCGTCAAATATTTTAGCAGCGAACGCGATGTACACCCAGGCGATATGGCCATCCTCACGACTACAGAAAGGGTGGGGCTGCCTATCGTGGCTTGCTTAACTCAACATGGCTATCGAGTTACGCACGTGTTTGATGAAACGCGGTCGAAGGACTACCGAAAGCGACGTGATAATAAATGGCGTTTTCAACCAGGCAACGGACAGATAAAGGTTTCTACCATTAACAGTTTTAAAGGCTGGGAATCCCCTTGCATTATTCTAGTCCTGACGCCAATAAAGGAATCTGGCCTGGTTGCAGAGGACCATGGGGAATTCTGGGACTCAGCAGCTTATTTGTATGTGGCGATTACACGTTTGCAATCCATAGAGAAAAGCACAGGTTATTTCGTTTGTCTTAATGCGTGCCCTGAGTTACAAGATGTAGAAGAAATTTTTGCCCGTTATTCCTTGGGAGTCGTATGATCTGGGAAGAAGACTCCCACGGCATCCCGACACGGTTCTGAACACAGGTTGGGTAACGAGCGTAAGAATCCGAGTCGGTTGCCGATAGGTACAATCAGAACGAATTCAGCCAAATGGAGCAGGCGATTGCCCAGCTGAGCACCCAGTCCAGTTACCTGGCGGGGATGCTTGGATCTTCGTCCAGCTCATCATCCTAAGGGGGTTAGCGGCTCATCATGAATCCATACGCAGCGTATCGTCAGACGTCCATCCAGACCGCCAGTCGGGAGCGATTGCTCATCATGCTCTACGACGGTCTCATCACCGCTTTGGAGCGGGCGCAGGTGGCCCTGGAGAGCGGCGACGTGGCCACTTCGCACCAGCAGCTGGTCAAGGCACAGGAGATCATCCGCGAGGGTCTATGGGGTCCGCTCGACATGCAGTACGAGATATCGAAATCCCTGGCGTCTCTGTACGAATACTTTCATCGTCGCCTGGTCGAGGCGAATCTCAAGAAGGATGCGGCGCCAGTCGTTGAGGTGCTGGAGCACGTCCGCGGCTTGCGCGAAACATGGGTGCAGGCGGCCGCCAAGTCCCGCCAAGAGCAGGAGGACGGTGCAGATGGGGCCGCACCCACTGCGACAGGCGCGGACGCGGTGTGGCAGCGCTAAATTTGACGTCCCTGTAGAGGACTTTAGAAGAAAACGGTCAGTCACGGCGTTCCGAAATGACGGTGCCATGAGACCGGAGCTTCGTTTCACCGGCTCATTGCACCGTATTTTCTTCACCAATTTGGCTACGAGGCATTATGGGTTGTCAGCACATCATTCAGAATAGGTGTCTCGAGCCATTTTTGCTGTGTCGGCAATGCTACTTCCTCATTCACGAAGTCCATCATCCCACGTTGATTGAATAGAGCTAAATCATTCATCCCGCCGGGCAACTGGTAGGCCAATACGTACGGCGACAGTTTGACCTTGCTGGTAAAGTGAATCGTCCGCGTGGTATCAGGCACGAGCGGCTTTACCTCGGCAAAGTACTGCGCCGCAGCGTTCTCGGCGCTCCCTCACGTCCACCCGTATCCGAAAATTTTACATGGAACGTTGGTAAGATAGCGGGTGAAACCCGGGGTAACACTGGGCAGTCGTTTCCATTTCATCTCATGCCATACTATACTATCGGCGAACCGGTTGTCGACGGGGAGACGGGTGGTCTCAATTCTCTCTGCCACCCGAAGCAGACAGGAGTGGAGAACGATGCAGCAGGAAACGCAGAACCCCTTGGATAGGGCCGGGGACAACATTCGCAGCATTGGCTGGATTGGTTTAGGCGCGATGGGGTTGAAAACTGCTCCCTAATTTATAGACATCTATGGACGTTTATTATATTCTATATCTATGAAACTTAGTGATTGGGCTAGAAAAAATGGGATATCATATAAGACGCTGGGTAAAAGAAGGCCGCATGCCAGTTCCGTTTGAGCAGACGCCAACGGGCACCATTCTCGTACACGAGCCGGAACCGGCGGAAAAAGCTGTAGCGCTCTATGCGCGCGTGTCCAGTTCTGATCAGAAGGTGGACTTAGAGCGTCAAATCGCTCGCTTGACCGAATTTGCGACGCAACAAAGGCTTGTCGTAGTCAAGGGAGTGACGGAAATCGGTTCGGGGCGAAATGGGCATCGGCCTAAGCTCATGAAGTTGCTGGCGGATCCCCATGTGCAAACCATCGTCGTGGAACACCGGGATCGGCTCATGCGCTTTGGGTTTGAATACGTAAAGGCG
>NZ_AUMH01000030.1 GCF_000430585.1 Alicyclobacillus herbarius DSM 13609 | reverse complement strand
TATACCCTTGCACTCTCGCAGGCTCTCGCATCGGTTTTCACCGCTGCTACAACATCCTGCGCCTCATGCTCAGGCAGACTTTCTTTCTCGGACGACCCACTCTGACTCCGGAAGGTTCCGAAGGAGAAAGGCACACGCCCTCCACTCGCAGGTTGGTTTACCGCCTGTTGCCAAGCCGTCCGCAGGAGCGGTTCCGCACCTTGCCAAGACGCTTTCGCCTCAGCCACTTGCAGGCGTTCGTTCTCCACGTGCTTTGCGAGATACGCACTGAACAGGTCCCGTTGCATCACCACGCCACATTCACACTCGTGGACCCGCTCGGATAACCGTTTCTTGTGCCTTTTCTCGCAAATGCACGTTTGGGATAATGCAGTTTGATACTATGGGAAGCTAACCCATGTTGGATCGCCGGATCGCGATCCGCACCTTTGACCATCGGGAGTTCAAGACCATTCCACAGCACGCGGTCGTCCCGCCAGCGGATGCACGCAGCATTGGTCTTCCCTTCGAGGCTGTGAAGGCCACGCTGGCCCTTAAACCGAACGGTTTTGGCCTTTCCAAAAGTCACTCGTTCCACAGCGCGAAACGCTCGATCCGCCAGTTTCTGCGCCACGTGAGAGTCCAGGTGTTCCCCAAGCCAGGTGGTCCGTCGCATTTCGTCCGCCATAGCTTCGAGATCATACTGACCGTTCGGTTGACCCGCTCAAGTTCCACTGACAGATTTTCTTCCTCAAAGAGAAGGTAGAGCTCCCGATTGACCTCTTGCCCCCAGAGGTGGACGGATCGACCAATCAGGCGGCAACACGAATCCCCCTTCCCGAAGCACTCCATCTCCCGAAAGATGACCGTCCCGTTCGTCCACTCCGACAGAATCGCACTGAGCCAGCCCGCCAGAAAACTGCATGTCGGCCCTACGTAGGCACCATAGCGGGTAATGTGATGCTGAGCCTCCCGCGAATCCGTGAGCGTGCACTCCGCTGAACGACACAGTCCGGTACCGTGGATGAACTACTTTCCCATACACCCAGTTCATAGAAGTCCGCGCAGGTGAGCTTCCATCACGGCTTGTACGCGGCTTTTGACGCCGAGCCGGCGATAAATCTCATTGATTATGGACGTGACGGTGTTTTCCGATAAATACAGGTGCTTGCCGATTTCTTGATTGGTGCGCCCTTGGGCCATGAGACGCAAAATCTCCACGTCCCGCAAGTCGAGCGCATCTTTGCCGGATTCACCTTCTTTCGGTGATTCAATCCAGTGGAGGACGTACTCTGTCACGGTCGGATCGAGGACGGATTTTCCGTCCAAAATACTCCGGATGGACTTGAATAACTCCTCTCCAGGCATATCCTTCAACAGATAGCCCTGAACCCCTGTCTGAAGACAGGCGTGCACGACATTCTTGTCCATCGACGAGGTGAGGATGGCGAGGCGCGTGGAGGTGTTTGTCTCCCGCACCGACTTACACAGCTCGATGCCGCTCATGTCTGGCAGCCGCACGTCAATCAGGGCGAGATCTGGTTGCAGAGATTGAATGAGCTCGAGTCCTTCCGCTCCGGTGCTTGCTTGTCCAACCAAATCCAACCCGTGCTCGTTGAGCAGCGTCTGTAAGCCAATGCGAACGAGCTCATGGTCGTCTACGATGACGATGCGCTCTGTCACGGATGACCCCCTCCTTGCGTATCGTCGACTCAACTGCGGTGTCGAATCAGGATGCAACGGACGGAGTCGGGGGTCATTTCATATTTTTGCCTCTGACGTCGAGTCATAGCGGATGGGAAACGTACAACGCACGGTCGTCCCTCCGTCCTCATTGCGAAAGATGTCTAGCTGCCCGTTGAGAATGGCGACAGAACGCGCCATCGAATGCAGTCCAAAATGCCCGGTTGGGTGGGTGATGAGGCGCAGGGCTTCGCCTGAAATGCCAATACCCGCGTCCTGCACAGTGAGGGTTGCTTCATCTGTCTCTACAAGCAGGTGAACAATTGCGACTGGGCTGTTTGCGTGGCGGAAGATGTTGGTCAGGGATTCTGCGACGACCTTGAGCATGGTTTGGCGGATGGGGAGGCTCAGTCGACCGAAATTGCCGTGCGTGATGAGCTTTGTAGAAATCCCGCTGATCCGTTCGAATTCTTGGACGAGATGAGTCAAGGCGGTGGCGTTTGGTCGTGCCTCATCGTCCATGAGGCGAAACAAAATGGCCCGTAGTTCCGATTGGCACTGTTCCGTCAATTCACGTAACCGGGTGGTGCGTGCCTGCAGCTCACTGTGCTCTTCGACCGTCAACCGTTCCAGACGGTCAATCTCGCGTGCCACTGCAAACAGGGTTTGCGACAGCGAATCGTGTAATTCTTCCGCAATTCGCCGGCGTTCTTCCGTGAGAATGCGGAAACAGTTTTCGTTCTGTTGGTCACACCATGAGATGAAGATGGAACATAGGGAAGCAAACCCGTTCATCATGTCTTCGTCGGTTTTGGTAAACGGACTTGTCTTCGGTGGCTTGCCGAAAAAGATGCAACCAATCGCCTGTCCATGGTATTTCAGTGGGATAGTCAACAATGCTTCGACGGGTGGATGGCCTTTGGGCATTCCGACAGACAGTGGGTGTCCGGAGATGGATTCGACGTGCAGCGAGTCACCGGTTTTGGCGGGTATAAAATACATTCCATGTCCCTTCGGAAGCTCCATGGGCATTGTGTCCCAACCGGAAACTTTAAAGTACCGGATGGTGAACGGGTCCTTTGGTTCCGTGATAATGATCCCGGCGAACGCGGCGTTTACCAATGTACGGGCGTGATCGACCACAGCCTGCAGCAGCGGTTCAAGGCCTTCCTCCATCCATGGCTGTAGGCGTTCCAGCGCTTCCGACAAAATTCGCAAGACTTCAGCTTGATTCGTCGTGGCTCGGCTCATCCGCTGTTTCCCGTCCTTTCGAGGATGGTAAAGGGATGACCAGGTATCGAAAAACACCCGATTGGGTGTATTGAGTGTCTACTGGCTATTTTATAATAAACCCGAGAACAAAGAATACAAAAAATAATTTTTATCTGGTTTTTGAAACCGTATTCAAGCAAGAGGCGTCGGTATAGCAGTTGGACCAATCTCGGGTAACCTCACTTCGCTCGACAAAGGAGGTCTCATGGTGTTTCCTAACGCGTTCAAGTATGAAGCGCCGACATCCGTCGACGAGGCAATCCGTCTCATGACTGAATACGGTTACGACAGCAAGGTGTTGGCGGGTGGCCAAAGCCTGTTGCCGATGATGAAACTTCGCATCGCAGCTCCGGCTGTGCTCATCGATGTGAACGACATCGATGATTTGAAAGGCTGGCGCGAGGTGGACGGAAAACTGCGAATCGGCGCTTTGGTACGCCATGCCGAATTGGAACGTGCATCGGAACTCTGCGACAAATATCCGCTTCTGTCCCGTACCGCCCGCTGGATTGCAGATCCGCCGATTCGCAACCGCGGAACCGTTTGCGGCTCACTCGTTCACGCGGATCCAGGCTCGGATTGGGGAGCTGCGATGATTGCGCTCCGTGCCGAGGTGGAAGTCCAGGGGCCGGAGGGAGGACGACTGATTCCCATTGACGAGTTCTTTTTGGACACGTTTGCGACATCTATGAATGAAAATGAACTCGCCGTCGCGGTGCAGGTCCCGACGCCAGGCGGACCAGTCGCCGCCCGTTACATGAAGCTTGAGCGCAGGGCTGGTGATTTCGCCATCGCCTCGCTGGCTGTGCAAGTCGTGCTCGGCAGTGATGGACGCGTTTCTGAGGGCGGAATCGGAATCGGCGCTTGCGGCCCGATTCCTCTGCGGGCAACCAAGGCGGAGGTGGCGCTCATCGGACAACCTCTGACGGAGGAGACGATTGCGACCGTGTCAAGGCTGGTGCCGGAAGACGCCGATCCCGCAGATGACCTGCGCGGTAGTGCAGCCTACAAGCGCGACCTCTTGCGTGTTTTCGCCG
The DNA here is from genome assembly GCF_000430585.1 of Alicyclobacillus herbarius DSM 13609. Taxonomy (GTDB): domain Bacteria; phylum Bacillota; class Bacilli; order Alicyclobacillales; family Alicyclobacillaceae; genus Alicyclobacillus_G; species Alicyclobacillus_G herbarius. The sequence continues at coordinate 18,761 of NZ_AUMH01000030.1, read as the reverse complement.
TACGCGCACTTCGCGAAATCGCGGAAGAGTTGCATGGGAGGGTGGGGGTTCAATGAACATCCGAGTAAAGGTCAACGGACGCCTGCACGAAGCGGACGTTGAACCGCGTACGCTGTTGGCCTATTTCCTACGCGAGCAACTGCAGCAGACAGGCACGCATATCGGTTGTGATACGACCAGTTGCGGTGCTTGCACGGTGCTGTTAGATGGAAAACCCGTTAAGTCGTGCACCGTTTTGGCTGTGCAGGCGGACGGCCACGAGGTCATGACCGTTGAAGGGCTTGAGAAAGACGGTCAGCTGCACCCGTTGCAGAGCGCGTTCTGGGAGGAACATGCGTTGCAGTGCGGCTACTGCACGCCTGGCATGCTGATGGCGGCCTACGGGTTGTTGCAGGACAATCCAACGCCGACCGAGGAAGAAATTCGCGAGGCGCTTTCAGGTAATATCTGTCGCTGCACTGGATACGTGAATATCGTGAAAGCCGTTCAAAATGCTGCTCGCAAGATGGCGGATGAAAACCAAGAAGCAATAGAGGAGGCGGCAGCCAGTGGCACTTCCACAGACTGAGTTACGGCCCATGGGCAAACCGATTAGTCGCAAGGAGGACCCGCGGCTGATTCGCGGCAAGGGCCGTTACGTGGATGACGTGATGTTGCCGAATATGCTCTATCTCTGCATCGTGCGCAGTCCGTACGCGCACGCGCGCATTCGCCGGATTGATACGTCTGCGGCACTCGCAGCACCGGGGGTCAAGTTGGTCCTCACAGGAGAGGACTTGGCCGAGATGAACCTCGCTTGGATGCCGACGCTGGCAGGAGACCAACAGATGGTAATGGCTACGGGTAAGGTCTTGTTTCAGTACCAGGAAGTCGCCGCAGTCGTGGCGGAGACCCGCGCTCAAGCAGAGGACGCGGCGCAACTGATTGAAGTCGATTACGAACCCTTGCCGGTCGTGGCGGATCCGTTCCAGGCGCTTGCGCCGGACGCTCCGATTCTTCGCGAAGACAAAGAGAAAAAGTCGAACCACATCTTCCACTGGGAGGCAGGGGACAGAGAGGAAACGGAAGCGCTGTTCCGCGACGCGCCGGTCATCGTCAAGCAGAATGTGCGCTTTCCGCGCGTTCACCCTGCGCCGCTCGAACCCTGTGGGTGCGTGTCGGACTGGGATCCGGCCCGGAATAAGTTAACGCTATATGTCACTTCGCAGGCGCCGCATGTCCACCGGACCGTACTGGCGATGGTGTCCGGGCTTCCAGAACATCAAATTCACGTCATTTCACCCGATGTCGGTGGAGGTTTTGGGAACAAGGTCCCGGTGTACCCTGGTTACGTGATTGCGACGGTTGCATCCTTGAAATTGGGGGTCCCTGTAAAGTGGATTGAAACTCGCACCGAAAACATCGCCAGTACCCATTTCGCTCGCGACTACCACATGACTGCGGAGATTGCGGCGCGTGAGGACGGCAAGGTGCTCGCCCTGCGTGTAAAGACGGTTGCCGATCACGGTGCGTTTGATGCGGCTGCCGATCCGTCCAAATTCCCGGCTGGGTTGTTCAGCATTGTGACTGGGTCGTATGATTTCAAGGCTGCGTTCGTCGAGGTGGACGGCGTATATACAAACAAGGCTCCGGGCGGTGTAGCCTATCGCTGTTCCTTCCGTGTCACAGAGGCATCGTATCTCATCGAACGAGTCATGAACATCTTGGCCCAGCGGCTCAAGATGGACCCGGCCGAATTGCGTCTGAAAAACTTCATTCGCAAGGAGCAGTTCCCGTATCACTCGCCAACCGGATGGGTCTACGACAGCGGGGACTATGAAAAGACGCTAAAACTCGCGCTGGAACGCATCGGATATGAACAGTTGCGCAAAGAACAGGCGGAAAAGCGGGCGCGTGGAGAATTGATGGGGATTGGTATCTCGACCTTCACAGAGGTAGTCGGTGCTGGCCCCGCTCATCAGTTCGACATCGTCGGCATCAAGATGTTCGATAGCGCGCAGATTCGCTTCCATCCGACCGGTAAAGTGATTGCGCGGCTTGGGGTACGGCACCAGGGTCAGGGACACGAAACGACCTTTGCCCAGATCATCGCTGAAGAACTTGGACTCAGTGCGGATGACGTGTTGATTGAGGAAGGCGATACCGACACGGCCCCCTATGGGTTGGGCACGTACGCCAGCCGCTCCACACCGACGGCTGGCGGTGCGGCAGCACTCTGCGCGCGCAGGATTCGTGAGAAGGCGCGCAAAATTGCTGCTCATCTGCTGGAGGTCGGTGAAGATGACGTGGTGTGGGACGGCATCGCCTTCTCCGCCAAGGGCTTGCCAGGTAGAACAGTATCGATGAAGGACGTGGCGTTTGCCGCCTACACAAACGTGCCTGAGGGCATGGAACCGGGATTGGAGGCGACTTACTACTACAATCCGCCGAATCTCACCTTCCCTAACGGGGCGTACATCGCGGTGGTGGATATCGACAAGGGAACGGGTGCTGTCAAAGTGCGTCGTTTCTTGGCCGTCGATGATTGCGGCAACGTGATTAATCCCATGGTTGTCGAGGGACAGGTGCACGGAGGGCTGACCGAAGGGTTTGCGATTGCCTTTATGCAAGACATTCCGTATGACGCGGATGGCAACTGTCTGGCGCCGAACTTGATGGATTACCTGGTTCCCACGTCGGCAGACACTCCGCATTGGGAAACGGATCGGACGGTTACGCCGTCACCACACCATCCAATCGGCGCAAAGGGCGTTGGTGAGTCGCCGAATGTCGGCTCTCCTGCGGCGTTTGTCAACGCGGTAGTAGACGCACTGTCGCCGCTTGGTGTGGAGCACATCGATATGCCGATTTTCCCATGGAAGGTATGGAACATCTTGAGAGAGCACGGTATCACCGAGTAAGTCGGTAGCCAACCTGAATTGAGGAGGGAAGCCCCGATGGCCTTGAAGTCGCCGGGGCTCACGGATGGATAATCTTTGGGAAACTGCAAGGGACTTGGACGAACGCTCGGAACCGTATGTCATGGTGACAGTAGTTCGCCGTGTGCGCCCGAGTTCAGCGACGGTTGGCGACAAGGCGATTGTCACGGCGGATGGGGAGATGAAAGGTTTCGTCGGTGGTCAGTGTACACGGGATCTGGTTATTGACCAAGCGAAGAAGTGCCTGACCAGTGGGGAGAGTAAGCTCCTGCTGGTGACCTCGCAGCCGCCGGCGGACGTGACGGAAGGCGTCACCGTTCTGCCGATGACGTGCGCATCCGAAGGAACGGTCGAACTGTTCTTGGAACCAAAAAATGTGGATCCACCATTGGTGCTCGTAGGGGATTCCCCCATTGCGCATGCCCTGGCGGAATTAGCACCCCGATTTTCACTAAAGCCGTGCAGGGTCTCTTTGGAAGAGTTGATGCACACCGGCTCTGCGGACGATCCGGTCGTGAAACTGCGCAATCAACTGCACGTCAATACAACTGCAACCGCATACGGTGTGGTTGCAACGATGGGCTTATACGACGTCGATGGACTGTTGGCCGTCGCTTCTCTGCCGCTCCGTTATCTTGGTCTCGTCACGAGCCCGAAGCGCTGGACGACCGTGCGCGCTGAACTGGAGGAAGCGGGCGCGTCAAGCGAATTTATCAACTTTGTTACGGCGCCTGCAGGTTTCGATATCGGCGCCGTGGGGCCAAATGAGATAGCCCTTAGTATCCTGGCGCAAATCGTAGAGCGCCGACGCCGGGGCTCGAATGCATCCTGGCCAGGCCAGTCCGATGTAGGGACTCCGGATTCTGGCGATTCGGCCACTCACTGCAGCCATGTCGCAGTTCATCAAGAAGTGATTGATCCGGTCTGCGGCATGACCGTAGACTTGGCGAAGACTCCGCACCGTCTTGAACTGGACGGGACCATCTATGGGTTTTGCTGCTCTGGCTGCCGGGATCGCTTCGCGCGCAATCCAGAAAAGTACTTGCAAAGTCATGCTTGATAAGCGCCCACACGGATCTGGACGTGCACTTGCATTATAAGGAACAGGGAACAGTGTCTCCCGCCGTAGGTTGGCGCCTGAACGCGTGTTTCGGAAACTTGCTGTGAACAACAGAGGAGGCAAGACAATGCGTACGTACGAAGGAGAATTTACGATTGAGCAGCCGCGGGAGAAAATTTGGGCGTTCGTCACAGACCCGCACAAAATGGGCACCTGCATTCCCGATTTGATTGAATTGAACGTAGAGAGTGAGACCCGCTTTCGCACTCTTGTGAAGGTTGGAGTGGGACCGGTGCGCGGCAAGTTCGATCTCACCAGCGAACTGACCGTAACTGAACCGGGCAAGGCGGCCGCTCTGTCGATTCGCGGCGGTGGAATGGGCAGCGGGGTCGATATGAAGGCGCAAATGGAACTGAGCGACGTCGATGGAGGGACCCTCTTGAAATGGCGGTGCGACGTGGTAATCAGTGGGCCCATCGCAAGTCTAGGCGGGCGTTTGATTGACGGAGAAGCGCGGAAGATCACGGAGAAGGTATTTACGAACCTGAAGAATGCCTTGTTGGCTTTGCCAGACGAAGAGGTCGCTGCAACCGATAAGACAGTGGACCAAGGTTGAACGACGTAAAGTGGAGGATGTCCGGATGAACGAACAGGTGCGCCGACTGCAGGAGGAGCTGCATCGCGCTCACTATGTCGTTGAGGAAGGGTTGGCTACTGTACTGCATCTGGCACAGCGGCTGGCCCGTCCTCTGTTGTTGGAAGGGCCTGCGGGTGTAGGAAAAACAGCGCTGGCTAAAGCGGTTGCCACCATTCGTTCAGTGAACCTGGTGCGGTTGCAGTGCTATGAAGGCTTAGATGCGAGTCAGGCGTTATACGATTGGGATTATCCAAAACAACTGTTGACGGCGCGCACGGCGTTCACTGATGGTGCCGTGAATCAGGCGGCGCTGTACAGTGAGCCGTTCCTCATTGAACGTCCACTTTTGCGCGCGTTGCGCGAAAGACCGGCGCCTGTGCTATTGATTGACGAAGTAGATCGTGCCGACGAGGAATTCGAGGCGTTGCTTTTGGAGTTTCTCTCAGAATTCCAAATTACCATTCCCGAGATGGGAACTTTTCGCGCCGAAGAACCACCGATTGTGATGTTGACGTCCAATCGCACGCGGGACTTGTCAGACGCCCTGCGGCGCCGCTGTCTTTACGTATGGGTTGATTACCCGTCCCCTGAACAAGAGGCGGCAATTATTTCGCTGCATGTGCCGCGGATAGCTTCTGAACTCGCGAAACAAATCGCACGTGGCATGCGACGACTGCGTAAGTTGTCGCTTCTTAAGCCTCCCGGGTTGGCAGAATCCATCGATTTTGCACAAGCGCTTCATGAGTTGGGGGCGTGTGAGTTGGACGAAGAAGTGGTCCGACTCACTCTCGGTTGTTTATTGAAGACAGAGGAGGACTTGAACTTCGTACGGGAGAGGGGACTCGACGTGTTATGGAACGCCTGACAGCGGACGAGGTCGGCCGCTTGACGGGCGACATCGTGCGGCAGGTGACGGATTTTGCACCTTGGCTGAGAAAGCATGGATTTCGAGCAGGGATTCCGGAAACGTTGACCGCCATTTCTGCTTTGGCAGAATTGGACCTAACCCGTATGGAGGAGGTCTGCAGCGCCTTTCGCTCAATCTACTCGCAAACACCCGCGGAGTGGGGCATCTTTCCGAGTTTGTTCGAGCGATACTTTTGTGGTCGAGGAGTGCAATTGGAGGAAAAGCGCCGCCTGCAGCCGGATGATTTGGTGGACCGCGAAGGTGGCAGTGGCGGTGGTCAGGCAGAGCGTCCTCCTGTTGACACTGTGCAAGGCTTTCTCGCCGGGTATCATCCTAACGATGGCGAACGCTATGCGTTACGCGCGGATGAACAGGTGTTGAAGGACGTCGTTCAGCTGACCCGTTTGGCGGTGCGTACCATGGATGCACCGCGCGGGCGCAAGTGGAGACCAAGAGGCAGAGCGAAAATTGACCTGCGCCAAACCATGCGTCACGCTATGCGGTATGCTGGGGAACCGTTCGTGCTGAAGATGCGTCGACACCGCCCAGACAAGCCGCGCATTGTCCTGGTCATCGACATATCCGGGTCCATGAAGCCGTATGCGCCGTTTATCACTTCACTCGCTTGGTCATTCACACGGACCCGTGCGCGCACGCAACTCTTCCTTTTTTCAACACGCTTGTTACGCGTGACGTCTCTCATCGCGCGCAAAGGGGTTACGGGCATCACGCACGCCGAGTTGCCGGGGTTGCGGGGGGGGTACCCGCATTGGCAGTGCACTGGAGCAGATTCTTCGCCGGTATCCCAGTCTACTGCAGCGGCATACATGCGTCATCATCATGTCGGATGGATTTGACGCCGGCCATCCGGAGCAAATGCACACCTCCATGCGCGACTTAGCTGCCCGGGTTGGCCGAGTGGTTTGGTTGAATCCATTGCTCGGCGAACCCGGTTATGAACCAACTTCGGTCGGCATGTCGATGGCCTTGCCTTACATTGATGCGTTCGTCGATGTACACGATGTGGCAACGTGGAGAAAGGCAGTATTGAGCGGGGCGCTGCGAGTCGCAGCATCCTAAGCTCAATGGTGAATGCTATCTCTTCCGTGGAGCGGTCCTCCAGTCCGCGCCGAGCGGGCCGCGAGCAATTCGGACACGATGGAAACCGCAACTTCGTCAATCGTTTCCGCGCCCACGTCCAGTCCGACCGGGGCGTGAATCGGTCCGCTGTCCATGTTGGCGCCAATATGGTCCAGCATCTCGAGCGTTCGCGATAAGGGGCCGAGCACGCCGATGAACTTGGGCTGCGCTTGCAAGGCAAGGCGCAGAGCGGCCTCGTCACGCATTTGCAGGTGGTTCATGATTAGCCACCAGCTATCCGTGAGTTGTGCGGGATCGGCTTGGTCGGGTTCGACAACCAGGTGTTCGGCTGTAGGAAAGCGCTTAACCCCATTGAACTCTTTACGGGGGTCAAGGACGGTCACGCGAAAGCCACACTTGGCGGCGAGTGCCGAGACGGGAACGGCGTCGTGGCCTGCACCGCACAGGATGAGCCGTTCGTTCGGCCGCATCGTGTCGATGTAAAAGCGACGGCCGTCAACAACGGCGACTTCCGCTCGCGTGCGGCTCCAGACACGGCTTGTCAATTGCTGTACGACGGCTTCGGGCAGCTTGTCAATATCGCCGGAAATCGGACTTGTCCCGTCAAACGCGGCGCGAGCACCGGTCGGCAATTCGATGGCTAATGAGATGGCATGGTCTTGGGAGACGGATTCCCGAACCGCTTGCCAAAATAGGTCTTCAGGGTGAATGGGAAAGATGGCGACTTCAAGTGTTCCTTTACAGCCAATTCCGAGAGACCATAATTCGTTTTCACTGAGATCGTAATTGACGAGCCGGGGTTCGCCCGCTTCCATGACCTTTTCCGCCCATCCATACAGGTCGGATTCCAGGCAACCGCCACTGAGTGTGCCGAGCATCTTTCCCTTTTCCGTCATCATCATTTTGGCACCAGGAAGGCGATACGCGGACCCTTTCACTTGGGTAATCGTCAACAAGGCCGTTCGTTCCCCATCCGACCAGGCCTGTTCAATCCGGGAAAACACGTCACGCGCTTCATCGATCCTCGACACAGTTTGTCACTCCTTGGTTTCTTTGGAGGTGAATTCGACATGCTTAATAAAATTCTCTGTATTCTCGATTATATAATTGACGTGCAACGATAAGATAGGTGCGTTGCATGCCCAAATGGGTGATTCTTAGTACCTGACCGGTTGTTGCCTGTTCTTAAATGGATATTCAGACGAAAGTCACTCAAGGACTCTCATACCAAAGCTTGACGATGGAACTCATCAAAAACTCGTAATAGGCGGAAGGTGAATTAGATATGGACCGGTTTTATCGGACAACTGGATGGGGCTGTGCCTGGGGCAGCGTAGCCGGAGCGCTCACTGGTAGTATTCTCGACTTTCTTGTAGGCACATCCGGGCTGCTCGCCTGCGTACTCGCCGGCGTCGGTGCGCTATTTGGCAGTTATATCGGATTTCGGGTCGGATCGAAGGACATAGAGAACGTAGTATGCCATACGGCGTTCCCGCTGGACATTGTAAAGATCCACAAGCAGCATGGAGCTATGTGGTCATTAATGGGGGCCATGGTGGGGGGAGTCGTTGGGGCCACAGTGGGGGCTGGAGCGGCCGCCGCTGGATGGGTCTTGTATATGCATCATATGTCCAATGCGATGGAGCTCATGTCCATTTTCAACGTCATCATGGGTGGCGAGATGGGCGGCATGACGGCTGGGGTTATCGGTGCGTGGTGGAGCGCAGCTCGTGCGGGATTTGTCGGGGAGAAGAAGGACGTGCAGTTAGCGTCAGGCGAGAAGAGCAAGTTTGAGGCATAATGTTTCCTGTGATACCCCCCTGCGGGAGGCGGTCGCCTGAAGCCTGCAGCGGGGGACTAATCTTTTGACAAACGTGTTTGGCTCATTGAGGAAGGGGATGACTCATGCAGACCTATTTGCGCGCCGCTCCGGTTAAAGGGGGAGAGCGTGGACGAACTGCTCGCGTTTACTCAGGCGCTGCGCGAGCGGGCGAAGGCCCTGACTCCACCAGATGAGGCCAGCGGCGTCCTGGACTGCGCCGGACTCTACGACGGCCGCTCTCACTCCTTTGGGGAGAGACTGACGCGGCAGGCATCGTCTATTATCCGAATTACTTCCGTTGGTTCGACAAGGCGACGCACGAACTCTTTCAGACACTCGGCCTGTCCCTGAAGGCTTTGATGGATGAGGGAATCATCCTGCCCATTCTGAGCGTACACAGCGATTTCAGGGCCCCACTGTATCACGACGATCCGCTCACTATCACCTCGGCCATCGCCGAAGTGAAGACGAGATCCATCCGAATTGATCACAAGGTACAGTGCGGTGACGGCTGGAACCGATTGAAGCATAGCGCACCTGACATTCCTCACATCTGAGGAAGTGGCGAGTTTGACTTACTCGAATTTACGGATTCATCAGTTCCAAGGAAATAATCTATACTTGTAACCACAAAAGATAGAGTCGCTGGCCATTCCCGCCGGCCCCGCCCCGTCGACGGCGGGGAGAAAGCGGCCACGTACCTCATGGAGGAGCCATATATGACAGAAATTTTAATTTATTCTGTTTATGAAGGCGTGGCGTGGATTGAGATCGACAATCCACCGGTCAACGCCTTGAACCTGTCCGCCTTTGTCGCACTCCACAACCACTTGGTGACGGCCGAGGAGGACGACGGGGTGCGCGTTATTGTCATAACGGCGGCCGGCAGCAAGGCGTTCGTAGCCGGGATTGACATCAAGGAGGTGCTGACCTTCGGCCGTGAGGAGATGGCGGCCTTCAACCGTGTCTCCGGGAGTGCGCTGCGGCGCTTGGAGAGTGTACGCAAACCGGTGATTGCGGCGGTCGGCGGCATCGCCTACGGGGCGGGGTTTGAATTGGCGCTGGCCTGCGACTTTCGCATCGCCTCAGAGCATGCGGTGTTTGCGCTGCCGGAGCTCACCCTCGGTATCATCCCCGGCGGCGGCGGCACGCAGCGGCTGACGCGTTTGATAGGCGAGGCGCGGGCGAAGGAAATCATTATGCTCGGTCGTTCCCTGGATGCGGCCCAGGCGAAGGAACTGGGGTTGCTGTGCGAGGTCTGTGCCGCCGAGGTGCTGCGCGAGAAGGCGCGCGAACTGGCGAATGAACTGATGCGCCGTCCGGCGGTTGCCCTGGCGGAGGCGAAGCGGGCCATCCATGCAGCCCTGGACGGCCCGTTGGACGAGGGGTTGATGCTGGAGAACGAGGCGTTTCTGACCGCTTTCGCGAGCGCGGACGGACGCGAAGGGATTGCCGCCTTTGCTGAGAAGCGAAAGCCGGTGTTCGTCGGCAGGTAAGGTGCTATGTCGACCGCCTCGTTCACAGCTTAACATTGAGTGCGCTTGGTTTCTAAGTGCGCTTGGTTCATTGTCGATCCGAAATGAATTCCGAATCCACCGAGTGGATTGAGAGGGGTGTCCCATGAAGATCGCCATCTTTGCCGACAGCCGTTTGGGGGTGGTGGAAGGAGACATCATCTACGATGTCGGATCCGCAGTCGGTTGGGACCGCGAGCAGCCTCAGTGCTCGCTCACGCGTCTGATAAGCGACTTCGGGGCCGTGCGGGCAGCCATCGCCGAGGCGCTGCCGGCGGCTCCACGCTATCGGCTGGCGGAGACGGCGCTGCGGCCTCCTGTGCCTACGCCATCGAAGATTGTGGCCGCTCCGGTCAATTACATCTCGCACAAACAGGAGATGAATCAGGAGTTGACGGTGCGGCGACTGGGGGTGTTCTTGAAAGCTCCTTCATCCATCATCGGGCCCGGGGCTACCATCCGCCTGCCGTTTTCGGATCGACGAACGGATCACGAGGCGGAGTTGGCGTTTGTGGTCGGACGGATGGCCAAGGACGTACCGGCAGAGCAGGCGGCGGACTACATCTTCGGTTACCTCGGGCTGATGGACATCACCGTGCGGGGCCCGGAAGAGCGGCCGATGCGCAAGTCATACGACACCTTCACCCCCATCGGTCCGTGGCTGGTGACGGCGGACGAGGTGGAGGACCCACACGCCTTGGACATTCGTCTGTGGGTCAACGACGAGCTGCGCCAGTCGGCCAACACCCGGGAAATGATTGCCGACTGCTACGAGCTGTTGGCTCTTGCCTCGAGTGTGATGACGCTGTATCCAGGCGACATCGTCACCACCGGAGCACCGGAGGGGGTGGGGCCGATTCAGTCCGGCGACCAGGTGAGGCTTTGGATCGAGCGGATCGGCGAGTTTACGGTCGATGTGGCGATGAAGGGGTGAGCTTCGCAGACACCGGATTTGGGTGAGAAAACCCAATGAACAGGGGGAGGGAGACGAATGAGCTGCGATTTCTTGCTGGTGGGCGCCGCGCGCACCCCGTTCGGGCGATTCAATGGTGGGCTCAAGGATACGCCTGCGGTCGACTTGGCGGTTATCGCCAGCCGTGAGGCACTGCGACGGGCGCGGGTGGCGGCAGAGGAAGTCGACAACGTGGTGATGGGCAACGTCCACCAGTCCAGTTCACCGGAAGGCATTTTGACGGCCCGGCACATCGGTCTCAAGGCCGGTACGCGCATCGAGTGCCCGGCCATCACCATCAACCGTGTCTGCGGTTCTGGGATGCAGTCGGTGGTCACGGCCGCCTTGTCCATCGCCTACGGCGAGTCGGAGGTGGCCCTGGTCGGCGGCACGGAGAACATGAGCCAGGTGCCGTTTGTCATCCGCGGCGCGCGCACCGGCATCGGGCTGGGGGGCGGCAAACTGGAGGACGTTCTGTGGGAGGCGCTGATGGACTCTTACTGTGGCTTCACGATGGCGGGGACGGCGGAGAACATCGCCAAGAAATACGCCATCGCGCGCGACGAGATTGACGCCTTTGCCGCAACTAGTCACACACGAGCGCTACGCGCGATGGAGGCTGGGTACTTCACAGAGGAGATTGTCCCTGTCGAGGTGCGCGACAAGAAGGGGACATTACAGGTCGACCGAGACGAGGTGCCGCGGCCGACGACACCGGAGACACTGGCGAAACTGCCGCCGCGATTTCTCGCGGATGGAGTGGTCACAGCGGGGAATGCCAGCGCGCTCAGTGACGGTGCGGCGGTGGGGGTTTTGGTCTCCTCTCGCTACGCCGAGCGGCACGACCTGCAGCCGATAGGCCGTTTGGTCGCGTGGGGTATCGCGGGAGTGGAGCCGAGCCTGATGGGACTTGGTCCAGTGGCCGCCATTCGTCAGGCGCTAGAGCGGGCGGGCATGAGTCTCGGGCAGATGGACCTGATTGAGATTAACGAGGCGTTCGCGGCACAGGTTTTGGGCTGTCAACGGGAACTGGATTGTAGTCTGGACATTACCAACGTCAACGGCGGCGCCATTGCCCTCGGCCACCCGCTGGGGGCCAGCGGAATGCGTTTGATCTTGACCCTGCTGATGGAGCTCAAGCGCCGCGGGAAACAGTATGGGGTCGCCTCACTGTGTATCGGGGGAGGTCAGGGGATTGCGACCATCTGGGAATCCATCTGACGTGGCTGTCTCGGGCCAGGGAGTGGGACAACGGACTATCTTTCAGATCCTGGCTGAGGCCGCCCAGATCCATCCACAGAAGACCGCCATCGTTCAGGCGGAGAATGGTGTACGGCTGACCTATGCCGAGTTTCTGCAGCAGGTGGTGGACCTGGCCAACGGCTTAACGGCGCTCGGGTTGCGCTCAGTTGACAAGCTGATTGCCTGTCTGCCCAACTGGCCGGAGTACGCGGTGACGCTGTTTGCCTGCGCCTACGCAGGGTTCGTGCTGGTGCCTGTCAACCCGCGTTTGCGCCAACATGAAATCGAGTTTGTCGTCGGCAATTCGGATGCCCGCACCGCGGTCGTTGGCGAACAGCCGGGAGGCGTCTCGCACTACGAGATCTTCCAGCGTTGTCAAGCAGCTCACCCGACGCTGGAGCACATCGTCACGGTCGGCCCGGCGGGGGCGCCGCCGTCCACAAGATTGACGTTCACTGCTGTACTGGAAAAGGGGCGACATAGTGAAACCGCTATCACTCAACAGGTACAGGCGAGCGACGTGGCGGCCATCGTCTACACCTCCGGCACCACCGGCACTCCAAAGGGGGCGATGTTGACCCATGCCAATCTGCTGTTCTCCGGGGATGCGTTGAACGCCGCACTCGAGAACAGTGAGCGCGATGTCGTGCTCATCGTGGTGCCGGTCTGTCACGTGTTCGGTCTGGCCGTCACCATCATGACCGTAGCGACCCAATCGACCATGGTCCTGATGGATCGTTTTCAATCGGAGGCTGTGTTCCAAGTCGTCGAGCGCGAGCGGGTGACAGTGCACCACGGTGTGTCGACGATGTTCGTACTCGAACTGAACGATCCGAACCGCAGCCGGTATGACCTGTCTTCGCTGCGCACGGGCATCGTCGCTGCCACCCCATGTCCGTACGAAATTGTGCAACGGATTTGCTCCGAGCTCGGCTTGAACCCCATCCTCTCCTACGGGATGACGGAAGCCTCGCCGGCGCTGACCGCCTCGCATTTTGAGAACGAGGCCTGGGTATACGCCACCGTGGGGCGGGCGCTGCCCGGGGTGAGCCTGCGCGTGGTGGATGAAATGGGTCGCATCCTGCCAAGCGGCGAGGTCGGTGAACTGGTCTGCAAGACGCCCGGCTTGATGCTCGGATATTACAAGAACGAAGAAGCGACTCAGGCTGCCATCGATGCGGATGGGTGGTTTCACACAGGAGACCTGGCGACCATCGACGACCAGGGGTACGTGACCATCGTCGGCCGGATCAAAGAGATGATCAACCGCGGTGGGCTGAAGATCTACCCGCGCGAGGTGGAGGAGCTCCTGTATCAGTATCCATCCGTACAGGAGGCGGCGGTCGTCGGTGTACCGGATCCGGTGCTCGGCGAGCGTTCCTGCGCCTGCGTGACGGCCAAGTCCGGGTACACCCTGACGCCCGAGGAGATCCGCGAGTTTTGCCGTCAGCACCTGGCTGACTACAAGGTGCCGGACATCGTAGAGCTCCTCGACAGCCTGCCGCTCAACAGCAGCGGCAAGATCTACAAGCTAGAGCTGGCCAAGAGGATGCGCAAAAAACACCCGCCTGTCTACAAAAAACAGGCGTAAGCACGCGAGGGAGTGGGACGTATGGAATGGGGCGAAGAGTTACTACAATTTCATGAGGAGGTACGCAATTACCATCTCGGGCCACTGTGGGACGTGATTCACGAGATCATCACTCCGCAACCCGATACGGCGGTGCAGCCCTACCTTTGGAAATGGCCCGTCATTCGTGAACGGGTGATGCGATCCGGTGAACTCATCACGCCCGAGCGTGGGGGCGAGCGGCGGGTCATCTTCCTCGAGAACCCAGGGTTGAAGGCGAAAGGGCAGCAGGCCGCCGCGACACAGACTCTGTATGTCGGCATCCAACTGCTGCTGCCAGGCGAAATTGCCCCCTCTCACCGCCACTCGCAGTCGGCCGTGCGCTTTATCATCGAAGGCGAAGGCGCCTACACTGCGGTCGAGGGCGAGAAAATCTACATGGAACGCGGAGACTACATCCTCACCCCGGCCTGGACCTGGCATGACCATGGCCACGAGGGAACCGAGCCGATGATCTGGATGGATGGCCTGGATTCCCCGTTCATCCAGTTGATCAACGCCTCCTTCTTTGAACCGTACGCTGACAAGCGTCAGCCGCTGACGCTGCCGGACAACTACTCGGTGAAACGCTATGGCAATGGCATGCTGCGCCCACTCGGAGACCGCCATCACGGTTACCCGTCGCCGTTGACCGTCTACCAGTGGCGGCACACCGAGGCGGCAATGCAGAGCCTGAAGGCTCTCTCCCCCAACCCGTACGACGGTTACGCGGTGGAGTACCTAAATCCAGCCAACGGCCAGTCGGCCGATCCACGCATCGGCGCAGTCACGCAGACGTTGACGCCGGGCATGCATACGAAGGCCCACCGCCACCTCAGCAGCGCCGTGTACCACGTGGTCGAGGGTTCTGGCTACACGGTCGTCGACGGTTTGCGCCTCGACTGGGAGAAGGGCGATTTCTTCACTATCCCGCCTTGGGCATGGCACGAGCACGTCAATACCGGATCTGAGGATGCAGTACTGTTCTCGATCAACGACGGGCCCTTGATGGAACTTCTGGAGCTGGAGCGAAGCGAGCCGTACCTCGAAAACGACGGGCAGCAGCCGGTCCGCGAGGTGTTCACCCCGCTTCTCTGACCCAGTGGATTACGTTAGTCCAACGGCGCCGTTCTGGATGGCGGCGGGCGGACCGTTCCTGGTCTTTTTGGTTTCGTTCGGGTTGAAGGAGACCGCTCCGCTGAAGTTGATGAAGAAGGGTATCGTCAACCACATCCGGAGGTCGAGGTCGTTCAGGTCTAGGCAGGCCACTTGTGCATGAAGCCGTACGGCGCTGCGACAGGAGTCTACCACGAAGGGGAGGAAATTGTGATGACACAAAGTTTTGGTGAGATAGAATTCACATGATTTTCAAGGTATCTTGGAAGGAGGCACCTGGTATGCCGCACACACACTCCCAAGACGCCCCCGTCTTGGTGGTCGGGGCCGGACCGGTCGGAATGACCGCCGCTCTGGCGCTGCGCCACCACGGGTTGGAGGTGACCGTGCTCGAGGCAGAACCCAAAGACCGGATCCGCCCCGGCAGTCGCGCCATCTTCATTCACAAGGCCTCCTTGAAGCTGCTCGACAGTATCCGTCCCGGACTGGCCATGACACTGGCCGCGGAGGGCGTCGTCTGGCCCATCAAACGCACGTTTTGGCGCGGGCGCGAGGTTTACGTGCGCCGCTATGCACCGCCGAAGCCGAACACCATCCCACCGTTTACCAGCTTACCCCAGGTGCGGGCGGAGCACTTTCTCTACCAGGCCTGTCTCGATGCCGGTGTGGAGTTTGTCTGGAATGCTCCGGTCCGCGAGGTGCGGGTGAAGGATGAGGGCGTCACCTTAAAAACCGAGTCGGGTCAGCAGTGGATTGCACCGTACGTCATTGGCGCGGATGGCGCGCGCTCAGTGGTGCGCAAACAGATTGGGGTGCAGATGGAGGGAACCCGCTCACCGAACACGTTCATCGTCGTCGATGTCAAAGAAGACGAGCATAACCCGTTGCCGCTGGAGCGCGTCTTCCACTATCAACACCCGGCGATGGAGGGACGCAACGTATTGTTCGTCCCCTTCGCAGGTGGCTGGAGAGTCGACTTGCAGTTGTTTGAAACGGACAATGTGGACGATTACAACGGGATGGAACAGGTCCGCCGATGGCTGCCGAGGGTGATGGACGCCAAATATGCGGACCGCGTCACCTGGGTGTCGGCATATCAGTTCCTGCAGGTGGTGGCACAGGCGTTTTGTGACGATAAGCGACGTGTCCTGTTGGTCGGGGAAGCGGCGCACTTGTTCGCCCCGTTCGGTGCGCGCGGGATGAATTCTGGCATCGCCGACGCCGTCGCCGCCGCAGAGGCGATTCACACCGCGCTGAATACCAGCGACGTACAGGCGGCGCGAGCGGCAGTCGAAGGATTTGCGCGCGAGCGGCGCGCGGCGGCACAGTACAACCGGGACGCCGCAGGTATCGCTCTGCACCACATCCAGGGGAGAACGTTTACCATCAACGTGCAGCGGCGCCTGGCTGCGGCAGTGGCCCCCATCTTTCCAAAGGCGGGCCGTTGGTTGGACGAAGGCCCCTACGGACCAAAGGCAGGGCCGAGTTTGGCGACCAAGTACTGAGGTGACGGTCCGCTACCTTGTCTCAGGCAGCGAACACAGGTGGTCCAGGACTAGGGCTAATTGCAGTTCAAATCGAGTCTGTGCCGATTCGAGGTTGTGGCCCAACAGCTGTTCAATCCGTCGCAGCCGGTACTGTAGGGTGGTGCGGTGGATGAACAAATCCGCAGCAGTATCGGAGATGTTGCCATTGTGCGCCAGATAGACGCGCAGCGTTTTCAAGAACTCCGCCTGATGCTCCACGTCGTACTGACGAATGGGGGCCAGACGCTGGCTGACGAACGTCCGCACCGCCGGGGTTTGGGCAAGCGGTCGCAGCATCAGGTAGACCGGAATCTCTGCGGTCCGCAAGCAGTGGCTTGCGGGGGCCAAGAGCGGCGCCAAAAGACAGGCTGTCAGCGCTTCTTGGTACCCTTCCACCAGCTGCCCGGCGGAATGGCAGACCCCGCTGAGGCCGAAGTACAATTGCGCTTTGTACGGCTCGTGCGCATCCTCAGTACCGGTCTCCAATGGCGGCGAGGCCTCTGCCAGCGACTGCACCGAGTGCAGAAAGCGCTTCTTGTCCTCCTCAGTCGGCATGGTCGAGGCGGGCAGCAGGAAGACGAGGACGTTCTGGCGACGGGCCATCAGTACCTGTGGGTATTCCGCGGCCAGCCGTAGGCGCAGTGGGCCCAAGAGCTCAGAGATGTCATGGAGTATCGAACCGTGTGCGGATTCGCCGGGCGCGAGGGACGCGTCTCGGTTGTCGCGCGGTGACACCGTCGAAGACGAGTTGGCCTGGGCAGTGGACGCAAGCGATGCCAATGGAGCTGCTGCCATGGTAGACGCCATTCCGTTGTCGACCACTGTATCAGCCGGGGCGAAGCGGGCGACCAGGATCTGCTGCGGAGAGTCCAGCTCCCAGCCTAGACCCCGGGCCTCGTGAACCTGTTGTGGTCCCCATGCGTGCGGGGTGTCGAGGAGCAGATTGAACAGTTCCTGAAAGCCACTGCCGCGGCGTTCGATGTGCAAGCCCCGCCTGTAAAAGTGGACCGCTAATACCGTGCTGGCCTGCTGCAGGGCAATCACGTCGAGATCGTCCAGTTTGCCCAAGCGCTCCCAGACCAGGACACAGCCGAGCGGTGAGTCGCCCATCTGAATCGGAGCGAAGACGAATGTGTCCTCGCCGATTCGGTCGGTCCGCACCGGAAACGGGTGATTGAACGGCGAGAGCAGCTGGTGCTCGCGGATCCACTGTCTCGCCTTAGCCAGCGGGGTTCGCCACTGCACGTCGGCAGGCTCGCTGCAGAGTACGCCCAGGTAGCGATCCATCACGGTCACCGGTTGCCGCAGGATCTGTGAGAGAACCTTGGCGATGGCCGACAGATTGTCATCCGTCCAGAGAGAGTTTGTCAACTGATAGTGGTTGGTAAGCAGGCGGCGCATACGCCGCTGCTCATAGATTGTAGGCACCTCAGATTCAGAACCGGCATCGGCCAGTTGGCGCTGCAGATGGTTCGGCAGATGGGGGACTAGCGCCTGTGCCACATCCTGGGCGAACTCCCACAGAATTTGCACGACGTCTTCCACCAGGTACTCGTAGTGGCGATAGCCCACGGCAATCAGTCCGAGCACTGTGTCCTTGCGACGGATGGGCAGTGAGAACCACGTGGCGAAGCCGAGCTCAGACAAGTGATGATGAAACTGGCAACGGTGTACAATTGGATCTACTTCCGCCGAAGGCCAGTGATACGGTGCCTGCAGGACGCGCGGGCTGCAGCCGGAGAGTGGAATGTCACGAATGTACCGAGCGCCATCGACAGCGCGTTCGGCAACGTGCGGTCGCAGGGTATCCGTGTCTGTATCCATTAAGTAGACAATGGCCACATCACTTTGAAAGATGCGGTTGATGGTGTTCAAGAGGGTCGTGATGAACTGGGACTGAGACTGCGCCTGAGCGAGGTCGCGAGCGACTGTGCGCAGGTTCAGATGCAAGCGCTCTCTTCCACGCAGAGGATAGAGGTTTCGGTCGACGTGCGGATCGTCCATGGTCAGCCCTCCCCTTTTGGTCTGGCGCTGCGTGCAATCCTCTCTCAGGGAAAGTAGGTTTTTCTTCGTTTTTCTCACTCAATCGCACGATTTCGCATTTGACTCCTTGCGTACCCAGACCGCAAAATGTGTGATGTGAGTGGGCGGACCCGTTTGAGGGTGTACCAAACCAGACGGTGTAGCACCGCCTTCTAGATTTTGGTACGCACCTCGGATCTCCACCAAACACTTTCGTGGTTTACCCTCTCATGTCTCACAGGGTCTGTGCCCCAAGCAGTCCTTCGTACGGCCTATCGAAAGGGTGGAGGCCAGCCAAGCTCATGTGCAGGGTCTATGCCCGAATGGATCAGATA
>NZ_KE387169.1:11949-25817 GCF_000430585.1 Alicyclobacillus herbarius DSM 13609 | reverse complement strand
AGTCAGAGTGGGTCGTCCGAGAAAGAAAGTCTGCCTGAGCATGAGGCGCAGGATGTTGTAGCAGCGGTGAAAACCGATGCGAGAGCCTGCGAGAGTGCAAGGGTATAGGCTTTTCAGAACCCCTTGGCTTTAGCCATGGGGAGGTTCAGTTTGGGGAACATCCAGGCGGATGTTCAGGCGGACACCACGAACGGGGCCATCACCTTGCAGGACATCTCCGGCAAGGCGACTGCCGGGACTACGAATGGAGCCATTCGAGGTACTTCCATGGTCGGTGGGGATTGGACGTGTACGACGACGAACGGACTCATCCGGATGGACTTCACCGATGGAGCGAACGTGCGCGTTGTGGCATCCACGACGAATGGGAGTTTGCAAGGGAACGTTCCCTGGCAAAAGGACGACAAACACCATGGCACCGCTACGTTGGGATCCGGTGCACACGAAGTGAATCTGCGGACCATCAACGGTAGTGTGACAGTGAACAGGCACTAAGCCATGTTGCCAGCTTGATGAAGTAAAAAATCTGCTTGTGGGCATAGCGCTTCCTTCAACGGCGCTTGCTTCCGAAAATATAACGAACGCCCGTTAACCGGGCGCGAAATCTACATTATAATACGGCAGTTCATCGAGCGCCTATCCAGACCTATCGCGGAAAAAGTTAGCTTCACGAGGGTACGAAAAGTGAAACATTAGAAGTGGATATTCGTCACGGACAGAACAGCCACGATGATACCCATTCCGATGCAGTAGTATGCAAATGGGCGGAATGCTCGCACTTCGTGGGTCTTGAAATACTTCATGAGAAACGCGGTGCTCAGGTATGCCACAATTCCCGCGAGAATCCCGCCCACGACTCCATATTCCAATATGTGCGTGGCGTGCGTTTTTAGCACCTTCGGGACCTCGAGGATACCAGCGCCCAGAATCACGGGCGTTGCCAGTAAGAAGCTAAACCGGGCCGACTCTTCGTAGGTCAAACCGAGCCCAAGTCCTGCCGTCATGGTCACTCCGGATCTCGAAAACCCAGGAATTAAAGCGAACACTTGCGCGCAACCAATCAAAAAGCCTTGAAGGTAACCCATGTCTGAGATGCGAAGATTCCCCGTATTCTTTTTCAGTCGATCCGCCAGGAGGAGCACGATGCCGTTCAAAATGAGAAAGATGGCTGCGGACAAGGCAGAGGGGAATAACTCCCGGAATTTCTGTTCAAATAACTTCCCGACGATGGCGGCTGGGATGGTCGCAACGACCAACAGCAGGAATGTGCGTCGTCGTGGCGTCCGACGGCGCTTTGGATTGGGCGCTTGAAAGAACGCCGCGATTAAATCCAACCAATCCCGGAAGAAGTAAATGAGAAGTGCCAAGGCTGTTCCAAGATGGAGGATCACAACAAACGGCAGGAATTGCTCTGAGTCGAGAATATCCGTCCAGCCCGCGACGTAAGGCAGCATTACAGCATGTCCGACGCTGCTTATAGGGAAAAGCTCAGTGATGCCTTGAACCAGTGCGGTGATAATGATTTGCGACCAGTGCATGTTCCTCGATATCGTCCTTTCCTACTGAGCTTGATGGATTGTGATGATGGGTAGTGAAGAAAGTATAACTGCCAAATGTTAATGGTTTGTGTAGATTTGATGAATCGACCTAATGTTGCCGAGGAATTAGAGCGGGCACGTTCTTTCCTTTACGAGACTACAAGACGGTCTTTGACGTCGACGCGCTTGAACGTGGAGGTGCCGCCTCTTACGCCTGCGGCACTTTGGACAAATATCAAAACCACGTCGACCAAGGGTAAGTTTACGATAGATTTTAACCATTAACCGAATTTCTATGGTAAGCTGGTACGAGGCCCGGAACCACTTAGTCCAATGTTCCGGGCCAATGCTGAATATTAGATATAGGGGGATTCATCGTCCATGAACCGGCTCAATGGAGTGTTGGCTGGTGTCGCTGGAATGGTGGTCTTCGGAGCGGTGATTGGGTGCGGAGTACCCGACCGCTCGCAAGACAATGAAACCAAGAACATCTCCGCATCGTCGAATCAAGCATATGACTATAAAAACAAACTCGGATTTCAACCTCTCTTACCCGACCACGTGCCAGGATATAAGCTGAAATGGACAGTAGTCCGCACTTATATCGGGAATCCTAGCTCCTATACCGGGTCCAGCTCTCCAAGCTATAATTTCGAGGCCAAATACACAGGGTCGAAGCCATTTTTGATGGTATTAGAACGGAAGCAGGATGGCTATTTTCCTTCAGATGGTCTTGTCGGGAAATATACATATCACGGAACAACTGTATATGAAACGAAAGTCGACTTAGATGGGATGTACTATTACGCTTTTCAAATGAAACGAGACGGTGTTTGGTATGAAGTCAGTGCCGGGACTAAATCCTCGAAGCTCTCGGACCAATTGAAGAATCGAATGAAAGAGACGTTATTCCAATTGAACCAACCGGTCACCAGTCCCCCCCTCAACACGGAAACCGTTATCACTGGACTGAAAGACATCGTTCGTTATTTGCCGTTTAAGCCAGTTCTCCCTACGGTGATTCCGGCTGGGTATCAACAGACCGAGGCGGATGCATACATTCTCACAGGCAGAATGCCATCCGCCAAAAACTTGGATCAGCTGTCCGGGGACCCGGAACCGTGGAATGGGGATATTGTGCTTCCCCGCACCGGATCTGAGAAGCGGTTACATATTACATATTCCCCTAAGGATGATAAAAATGTGGTTTGGATGGAGATTCAGGAGCGAGTGGGTCGCCACAATCCAACGGCCGATCATCTAAACTTGAAAAAGATGACGGTGAACGGTCAAGAGATCCGAATCTCGAATGACTCGAAACATAATTTTTATGCCTATTGGTACGACAAGAAACGAAACATTACGGTTACACTAGACACTACTCAGCCAATTGACCAGGCGCAGGCCATGAAGATGGTGGATTCGATGCTGTCGAATGACTAGGACTGCTTATCAAACCGAGTACATGGGCAATGCATCCAACGACGTGCAGCTCAATGACCGTCTGCCCTTGGCCACCATACCGAGAACCTATGCGCTTCACCCGGAGAAGCGGGAACTTATCGTCAATTACCAGAAACCGGTCGAAACCGTGGATACAGACCAACTGAAAGCGGCCCTCGTATACAATGCGACCGCGAATTTCGCGCTGATACGTAATTTAAAGTCGATAACCTTCCACTTTTCGGACGGATCGTACCATGCCACAAGGAACGAGGTACAGGCGTGGTATGGCGTTCATGTTACGGCATTGACAAACGAATCGGAATGGAACAACCTGGTAACCGATAGGCTGACGGACAAAGACTACGTAAACGCCGCGTTCCATAGCTTTTTTGGGTAGTCGACGTGACGGTGCGCTGCTCCGCATTTCTTCGGAGCTGCCGGTGGCGAAGGTGTAGCCACTATTCCTCGTCCGATTCCACGTAGTCCTTAAACGCAGACAGCTTGTCATCCCAATACTGTTCAAAAAAGGAGAGCCATTGTTTTACCTCAACCAAAGGTTGTGGCTGAGCCTTGTACCGAGTTTCTCGCCCCATCCTCCGACTACAGACAAGCCCCGCATCGGAGAGAACCTGTAAGTGTTTGTTTATGGCGGTTCGACTCATCGGAAAGCGTTCTACGATGGCCACAATGGGCATTTCGTTGTCCACAAGCAGTCTTAATATCCGGCGGCGGGTCGGATCGGCGATGGCCTGAAAAACATCATGCTTGGATGCGGATGCAGACAATTTAGGCTCCGAATGAACCCCCGACGAAGGAGGGCAGCTTCTGCTTGACAATCTTCTCCCACCCGCCGTCCATGACGCCGCGAACCTTCGAGTGCGGTTGTCCGAATTTCGTGCTCTTGTCCGCGTCCCAGCCAGAGTGAATCAGGGTAAACTCCGTTTTCCCATCCTCCAGCTCCTTGAGTTGAAACTCCAGGTGCCAGTCCTCATCCCAATCAAAGCCAAGGCGATGCGGAGGGGAGAGTTCTGTGACTTTACAAGGTGAGTCCCCGTACGGACCCGCGTGCAGTACGAATTCGTGTCCGAGGATGGGTTTGAACGTATTCGGCATCCACCATGCCGCGATTCCTTCCGACGTCGCAACGGCTTCCCACACCCTTTCAATGGGGGCGTTTAATACTACGGTCTTGCGGATTTCTGGCAATTTCTCTCCCAAAGTCTAGGCCTCCAGTCGGTTTTATATGACACCGTTTGGTGTTTCATTGGATTATAACCCCTTTCGGTGACACATACAATGCACCGAACCGTAATTGCTCGCGTGGACGCCATGATTGCGCGCACGCGTCACGCCCAGAATTTGTGTGCATGGAATCATCTCAAACGACCCCGATATCCGAAGGATGGGCGTTTTGTTGCAATTGGATGACAGAAAACCAGCGGAGACAGGGAATCAACACCCCTCTCGCGCGTTGACCGTTCCCCTCCGCAGTCATAAAATCGTCACAAAACTTGTTGCAGGGGGCGGTAGACGTGAAGATTGTGGCGACTGTGCTGGCCGTGGTGTTTAGCTTACCCCTGTTTACCTTTCAAACCTACTTGTTTTGGAAATATCTTCCCACGATGTTCTTCTAAAGTACGCTCACTGGATATTGTTCTTTGATTGATACAGAGGCTCGACGGATCTGATTTGCGATCCGTCCGAGCTTCCATTGACATTGCTATGGAATGGCTTTATACTTTTCCTAGTTGGCAAGTTTTCACTGGTTCACTGAATAAAGTTCACTCTCACAAGACAATGAAGTTCATTCCAAGTAGTGTAAGGGAGTAGCTGCCGCGAACATCCGGTTCGCGGAGAAGAACGCCGTCAGTACGGCTTTCTAGCCCGGCGTCTTACGTGGTACCGAGAACGGAATCGGTTCTATGAGCGAGACTTACAGTCCTTTCCGGCTGTTTGTCTCGCTCTTTTGTTTTGTAGGGCTGAAACACAGCTCGGTCATACTATCGGAGGTGTGTAACTTTGGATTGGTTCTGGCTGGTCGTCAACGTCGCACTCGTAAACATCATTCTATCTGGAGACAACGCACTTGCGATTTCCATGGCGGCCGGCCGACTGCCCGCGGAAATGCGCAAAAAGGCCATCGTCATAGGCAGCACAATCGCCATTCTGTTGCTCATTTTGTTTACTTCCTTAGGAACGTTTATCATACGCCTGCCGGTCTTCAAAGGCATCGCCGGCTTGCTGCTCCTATGGATAGCCATAAAGATTGCCCTTGAGCACATGAAATCCGGCAACGAGGAAGCCGCAGCTGTGGAAACTCCGCCCGACCAATTGTGGAAGGCTATCGGAGCCATTATCCTCGCCGACTTGGGTATGGAACTGGACAATGCGATGGCCATGTTGGGCGCTGCGAACGGGCGATTGAGCGTCCTCATCGTCGGGTTCCTCTTCACCATCCCGTTCCTGATTTTTGGCAGCCGGGTCATTTCTACCGTATTCAACAAGATCCCCTGGATTATCTACTTCGCTGCGACCTATATTGCGTACATCGCTGGCAAGATGATTTCGGACGATCCGATTTTCGAACACGTCACTTGGAGCTCTCTGCTGCACTGGCTGGTCCCGGCTCTCTGTGTCGCGGTCTTCCTCGTCATCGAGGGGATGGTCGCCCTTCGGCTTCGCAATCTTGATGACCATAGAGGCCAGGAAGCGTCTGTAAAGGCGTAAGATGCAGCAAAAGGGCCGTAGTGGCTAAGCCGCTGCGGATAAGGTTGTCATGCCGGTGTCGTAAACCAAAATGGCACAGCTTCCCTTCAATGGGGGCGTGGTACACGCGTACTCTTACTATAAACAGTATCGGAGATTCCGTATAGGAAAAGTCTTTGTCGACAATAACTTCTGTGCAATTTTTGTCTTAAACTATTGACGAACCGTCGGAATCAGACCGATACTGGAATCAGCAGCACCGTACGGTATTGATGGGGCACCTTTCCTCTGCTGCTAAACGCGCCCCATCCCCCCTTTTCAGAACTCTCGTTCCGCCCGGACAGAAAGAGGTGCCACGCTAATAACCGAACCTGTTCATATCAAATCCGACCCACTTCAGCATAGAAAGGAGGAGAAACCGTTTGCAGTTTGAAACATTTTTCTTCCTTGTAACCGGTAACCACCCCTACCCTTATCAGTCGCGGCTTGCGACCGGAGACCGCCTTCCTGACGTGGTGCATGTCCCGACTGGCGTTGGGAAAACGGCAGCGGTGGTACTGGCTTGGATTTGGCGCCGGAGGTTTGCCCCTGACCAGATTCGGATGGAGACACCACGACGGCTTGTCTACTGCCTGCCGCAACGAGTGTTGGTAGAGCAAACATACCGGAACATTCAAGCGTGGGTGGAAGCTGTGAGCAAGATTGAAGACGGTCCGAGTTCCGAAGCCGCGCTTTATCCGTTGCCTGCACGAAAACCAATCTCCGTTCATCTTCTCATGGGTGGCGATGTGGACAATGGATGGGAGATGCATCCGGATGAGGACGTTGTGCTGGTGGGTACGCAAGATCAACTGTTGTCTCGCGCGCTAAACCGTGGCTACAGCGTAAGTCGGTATAAGTGGCCGGCCCACTTTGCGCTGTTGTCCAATGATGTCCTGTGGGTTGTGGATGAACTGCAGCTGGCGGACGTTGGCCTATGGACAACGACGCAGTTACAAGCGTTTCGGGAACGGTTTGGTACTTATGGACCCGCGCACACCTTGTGGATGTCGGCAACGTTCCACCCTGAGTGGTTAAACACGGTGGATTTTCGCCATCGTGCCTCTGAGCTGGACGTACTGCGGCTCAACGAGGAAGATGCCAAGGATGACAGCACCAGCAAAATTGTCATGGCTCGAAAACTACGGGTTTCTTCCGATGTGATGCTGACCAAGGAAAACTCCAAGAAAGACGGGAGACGGTACGCCACGGCGGTTGCTAAGCTCGTCGCACGCTACCATGTCTCAGGCACCTTGACGTTGGTCGTGGTCAATCGTGTCTCGCGGGCTCAGCGGATTTTCGAAGCCGTCAAACAGGTGCATCCCGATGGGAACGTGCTGTTAATTCACAGCCGTTTCCGCGCTCATGAGCGGAGGCAGCAGATGGAAAAATTAGGCCAGTGCGCCGAGCAGGACTGCATTGTCATCGCCACGCAGGCTGTGGAAGCGGGCGTGGATGTCTCAGCGCAAACCCTCATCACCGAATTGGCTCCATGGCCTAGCCTCATTCAGCGGTTCGGCCGCTGCAACCGCAGAGGGGAGCAGGCAGACGCCAAGGTGGTCGTGATTGACTTGGAAGATCAGGCGGACTTATTGCTTCCGTATGATTCTGCGGAAATACAAAAGGCGCGTGCCCTAGTAGAGAGTCTCGATGATGTCGGTCCTCAATCCTTGCCCAACGTGGATGCATCTCAGATGCGTGGACTGGTGTTAAGGAAAAAGGACCTGCTCGATTTTTTCGATACATCGCCGGACTTGAGCGGGGCAGATGTGGACGTCTCGCGGTATATTCGGCACGACCGTGACGTGGACGTACAGGTGTACTGGCGTAAGATGGACGACAACCAGCCGGACGATGCTATGCGCAAGGTCAGTCGGGGCGAGTTGTGCCCCGTTTCACTGAGCCAGCTGCGGGCGTACTTCAAGGTCAAGGCTGCGCGCGAGCGACAAGCATGGATATGGGACAACTTAGATGGCCGTTTTGTGCGTGTGCGCCCGGAAGATGTGTACCCGGGGCAAATGTTGCTGCTCGACGCAGACCTGGGCGGATATTTGACGGATGTTGGGTTTGTTCCCGAGAGTATCACGCCTGTGCCGCCTCTTTCGAGTCCGTCCAGTCAGTCGCTGGTCGCGTACGACGAAGACCCGGAAACGGAGCTGCCACAGTGGGTTGAACTTCATGACCACTTGGCTCATGTTCTGCAAGAAGCGAACCAACTGCTGCGCGCGCTGCCGTTTGACCTGCCGGCAGAACCCATCCAAACCGCAGCGAAGTGGCACGACTACGGCAAGGCATTCCACGTATTTCAGGACAGACTCGAGCGCAGGCCAGATCAAGAAGGCGTACTGCTCGCCAAAGCGCCGTTTGCTCGAACGGTCAAACTCGTTAGCGGTGATAGGCCAGGGTTTCGTCACGAATGGGCTTCCGCTTTGGCGTACTTGGCGTACGAGAAATACGCCCGACAGGGCGCGCGGACGCAGTGGGTACAGCTGGCGGCCTATTTGATTGCAGCCCACCACGGAAAAGTGCGTGTATCCGTGCGGTCGTTGCCGACAGAGTGTCCTCCGCCCAACCCGGAGACCCTTTATGCTCGCGGCGTGTGGCAGGGCGACGTGCTGCCGGCCGTGACCCTCGGAGACGGCACGGTGACGACAGAGACCATCATGGATTTGCGACCGATGCAACTCGGATTCGCGGAGGATGGAATGATGAGCTGGACGGCCATGGTCCTGCAACTGCTGGATACATATGGACCGTTTCGACTCGCCTATCTGGAAACCTTGGTGCGCATCGCCGACTGGCGTGCCTCAGCAAAGGAGTCAAACTCATGAGTACACGGCAGCGTGTGGCTTTGCCAGGCTGTACACCGGAGCCGTTGGCGGGTTACCTGAAGGCGTTGGGGGTATTCCGATTGCTCGCAGAGCAGGCGGGCGATTCGAGGGTCAAGGGATTTTGGCAGCATGAAACGTTTGTCCTGGAAACGGAGCTGACGGAGGATGACATTGTCCGTTTTTTCCTGGAGGGCTATGTACCGACTCCGTTGGTTGCACCATGGAACGGCGGTAGCGGATTTTTCGCCGGAGACAACCAGGAAGCGCTGTCCAAAATCCTCGCGTCGACTCACCCCCGGTTGGCGCTCTATCGGTCAACCCTCCTCTCCGTGCAAGCCCTGCTTACGCAACTGGGAATTGCGCAAAAGCCGAAAGATGACATGAAAATGAATCTGCTGCTGGCCTGCCGCAACGAATTGGCGGACGAGGTGGTGGAGTGGATTGACGCGGTGGCCATGCTGTCCCTGGATGAACCCAAGTTTCCGCCGCTTCTCGGGACCGGGGGCAATGACGGCAGACTGGAATTCACCAATAACTTTATGAAAAACGTTACACAGCTGTTTGACGGAACTACGGGTCAACCGTTGCCTCGAAGCGCCACTTGGCTGCGGTCCGCCCTGTTTGGCGATCCCGCCCGGGGTCTGGTGAAGTCGGCCATTGGTCAATTCGCGCCGGGACAAGCCGGAGGGCCGAACGGAACGGCCGGGTTTGTCGCGGACTCGCTGATTAACCCTTGGGACTTCACACTGATGATGGAAGGGGCTATCGTGTTCGCCGCGGCCGCCATGCGCAAGCATGAACGGACCCGCACAGTGCTGATGAGTTATCCGTTTACCGTGTTGCCGGCGGGCGTGGGGAGCGGATCGACCAGCGCGGCAGACGACAGCACGGAGCAGGTACGCGCCGAGATGTGGATGCCCGTTTGGGAACAACCGGCCACCTTCTCGGAGATTCGGCACGTCTTTCGTGAGGGGCGTGCACAGTTGCGGCGCAAGCCGGGGAAGTATCGAAAATCGTACCGATCCGTTGCGGACGGTGTGGACTTTGCGCGTGCCTGCGCGACATTGGCCGTTGACCGGGGGATTTCCAGGTTTCAGCGGTATGCGTTCATGAAGCGGGCGGGTAAGTCGTATTTGGCAGTACCGCTGACGCGCTTTCGCGTGCGCAGTCAACCGGAAGCCGGCCTATTAACGGAGCTGGACGACTGGCTGCAAGCGCTCAAGACCTTCTGCGACAGTACGGATGTCCAGAGTTTCCGCACGGCCTACCGCAACATTAAAGCGGCGATGTTTGCACTGGCCGAGTTCGGCGGGGCGCTGCGCGTACAGAATCTGCTCGTCCAGCTTGCGGCGGTGGAACGCCTGTGCGTGAACAATCCTAAGGCGCGCGAGGCGATTCGGCCGCTGGTGCTGAACAATGAGGCGTGGTTGTACCAGGCGGCGGACGCATCCGATGAGTGGGCCATTGCCGTAGCGCTGGCGAGCTTGTACCCGAGTGGTGGGGCAGCGCCGCTGCGTGCCTACCTAAGCCCTGTGGAACCAAAAGACCCGTCGCGGTGGAGTCAGGATGCCAGCACGCCATCGGTGGTGTGGGGCACAGGCGACGTGGTGCATTGCATGGCTCGTGTACTGCAGCGACGGCTGCTGGACTGGCACAGCGCGAAAAAGGAGGCGCGAACGGACGGCAAAGCGGATTCCACGATTCAAATGAAGCCTTTCCACGGTGCGCACGGGGTTTCTCTGCGTCAAGTGCACCGGTTTCTCTACGGGGACGCGGGCATGAAGCGCAGGATTAGGGACCTGGTGTGGGCCCTGATGCCGTTCACCACGGGCGCCATCTACCGGTACGAACCGGCTGCTTCTGACCAGGTATCCGTGGAACCCCAGCCTGCTGCACCAACATTTGTTCCCTGGGCGTATGTGACCAGCCGCTTGGTCGTATCGCCGACAAAATGGCTGGCGGCACGAGTGACGGAGGCTGATGGGGGCGCATCCTCCGAGGACGCGGTTTTGGACATGCCGATTCCAGGCTCACTCATCCCGTTGTTGACAAGCGACCGATTGAGGGCTGCTACACAGGTAGCCGAACAGCGGTTGGTAGGCAGTGGCATCCGCCTGCGGTTTCGCGGTCTCACCAATATCGGGGTTGCTGGGAAAGACATTGCTGCCGCGTTGCTGATTCCGCTTAACGCACGCAGTACGTTTCAACTACTCGCCTTGGCTCGGTACGAGGAAGTAAACGATGCCGAACAGACACCGTCATGACAACATAGCCAGTCCGGGATAAGGGAAAAGCCCGACAACAGGGTTTAAACCAATTGTATGGGGAGGAATCATGATGTTGACATTTGCGGAGTTGAAC
The DNA here is from genome assembly GCF_000430585.1 of Alicyclobacillus herbarius DSM 13609. Taxonomy (GTDB): domain Bacteria; phylum Bacillota; class Bacilli; order Alicyclobacillales; family Alicyclobacillaceae; genus Alicyclobacillus_G; species Alicyclobacillus_G herbarius. The sequence continues at coordinate 14,896 of NZ_KE387169.1, read as the reverse complement.
CAAGAGCCGCGTTTACGCTTGGAAGTGACACTAACACCTGCGGGCAGCCACCGTTTCCAGCCGACAGGGTTCCCGGACTTGGGGGCGGCTCTCTACATCGGGCCGAACGGGGAACCGGAACTGTTGGTGGAGTCCGCGCAGAGTATGGCCAATCGACTCGAGAAAGTCTGTTGGGACGAAGCGGAAAACGACTGGGTGCCGTCGCTGCGCGGTCTGCCGTACATCCAAGTTGTGGACACCAACGGCGAAGTATTCACCAACTCTGTGCTCGAAGCCCATCGAATAAATTCTTCCTATATTCTTGAGGGTCCAGATAAAACGGTGTTTGACATGCTGAAGCAGGAATGCGGGAGTGACAAGGGGCCGGTGGACCTGCGGAAGTTTGCTCGGCTCTTGCTGCGAATAGACCCGAATTCGCTGCTGCACGGTGTGTTCATTGCCCGTCCGGCGTTGGCGGGCGGGCGCTTGCGCCTACCACGGATGCTGTCCGCTTATATTGAGGCTTACGGGGTCAATGAGGTACACAGCGGTGGGGTTAAGAACGACCATGTCGATCCGAGCGGATCGACCAAATCTGGGTTCGGAAACGTGCCGTTTCACCGAACGGAATACACGGCCCGCGAGATTGTCGCGTATTTCAGCTTAGATTTGGCGCAATTACGGTCCTTCGGCTTTGACGCAGATGTAGAGAACCTGCTCATTGGGCTGGCTTTGTACAAAATTCAACGCTTCCTCACGGAAGGTCTGCGTCTGCGCACAGCCTGTGACCTTGAGGTGGAGGAAGTGCGCGTGGTACGCCCGGACGGGTTTACCTTGCCTGCCATGGAAGATTTGGAACAGAATCTGGTGGATTCCATCGCATCGCTACGGGCAGCCGGTGTCCTTGGCGACGTGACGCGGGTGAAGTATCCGTTGAAAGGATAACTGGGTTCGCGGCAGTCGCCTTGCCGGGACGTTTTGCGACCGGCATCCGAGGTCAACCGAGCGAAAGGAGGAAACTGTGTGTGATTGCTATGCAAATTCGTTTTGTGGCTGGACAGTTCCACGCCACACCATGGGGACGCCACGTAAACGAAGGCGAGGTCGAGTGGCCGCCCTCTCCATGGCGCGTCGTCCGCGCACTCATAGCCATGTGGTACTTGAAAACAGATCCTCTCCGCTATGACCGCAGGCTGTTGGAAGGCTTAGTAGAGAAATTGACGGATACGTTGCCGGTGTACCATCTCCCGCCCGCGGTTCATGCACATACACGGCACTACATGCCAACCGGAAAAAGTGACAGTGCCTTGGTGTTTGACGCGTTTGTGCGCGTGTCCGCACGGGAAGCCCTGGTAATGGGCTGGCCGAAGCTGGTGCTGACCGACTCGGAATATGAGTTGCTGGCTCACCTCGTGGACAAGCTCACTTATCTCGGACGTGCAGAGAGCTGGGTGGAAGCCAGTTTGCTGCGCGATTGGGACGGGGACATCAATTGTGTTCCAGCAGAGTCCGTAGATGTGAACGTATCGGACGTGCAACTGGAGACCGTGGCTTGTCCGCAAAACGTGGCGGAGTTCAACGAATGGCGCAAAACGTGGACCGGAGATAAACGAGTGAAAGGTTGGCTGCCGGCAAGTCTGACGGAGGCGCTGGGCGTGGATACGGCGGAGTTGCAGAAAAGTACGTGGAGTCGTCCCCCTGGAATGAAGATGGTGGTATACGCGCGGCCTGCCGAGCACCTGTTGCCTGAACCTGTCCCGCGCCAGTCAGAGAGAACCCCTGCGTATAATGTCGCTCGTTTTGCGGTAGCCGGAAAGCCGCTGCCGAAATGGACCGACGCTTTGATGATGGGAGAGTTGCTCCATCTTGCGCTGATGGGGCAATGGAAGGGCGATATCCCATCGCTCGTTTCCGGCCGCGATGCGAACCGGGAAGTGCTCAAGGCGAACCATCGGCATGGATATTGTTTACCTGAGGACGCAGATGGAGACGGGTTTGTGGATCACCTCCTGTTTGTCAGTCAAGAGCCGTTTTCCAACGTGGTTCTGGCTGGCATTGAAAGCTTAGGCAGACGAGGGCAGTTATGGACACCGGATCATTGGCCCGGCCGCACGCAGCGCTGGCAGATTTATTTGGAGTACATCGGAAATCTCGCAGAGTTAAACGAGCCGTCCTCAGCATCGCCAATTCCACTACTCGGTCGTGCCACTGCGTGGCGGTCGTGTACACCGTACCTATTCCCCTGGCATACACGGAAAGGAGGGCGCTTTGGTCCGACGGACCAGATTCGCAAGGAGATTCGTCAACGTGGTCTGCCCGATCCGGACGTGGTGGAAGTGCTTCCTCAAGTTCCACCGGGAACGGGAGTTTCGCACGCGGTCCAGGACATCCACGGACTTCACGCGCGCCGTTTCCGGCGACGCCGAGTCAGTCGGCCGGATCAACAAGCACCGGATCGGTATGGTCAATTCTTGCTGCTACGCTTTCCGGAACCGGTTTCCGGCCCGCTCGCATTTGGTTTCGCTTGTCACTATGGGTTGGGGATGTTTGTTCCTGCAGAGCAGCGGTGGCTTGGCGCATTCACTCAGCCGGATAAAGAGGGAATGGGTATACCAAGTAGGAACTGAACAGTTAGCGTATAATGGGGTGAGCCAGTATCGTGTATGACGATGTTCGTAGGTATGGCGTTTGAACGACGCATCGCTGTGCTGAATGGGAGGCTACACTGAGATTATGTCATTGACTGCAGCTTCCTCTGCCTTGTACATTGACAACGATATCTGTGGACTGGGGTTGAGGGTGTGCCTGCGCCTGCGCGAACCAGGAGTGATGCCGAATTCACGGAGGGTTCGCGCTACGTGTGTTACTTGGTACATCAGGGATACTGCATGTGGCTTGATGCGTGCGGGGCAGCGAATGATGATTTCTCCTGGGGTTCGCGCATAAGGCTCAGTTTGACTAAGTCCCG
>NZ_KE387169.1:0-9924 GCF_000430585.1 Alicyclobacillus herbarius DSM 13609 | reverse complement strand
GCCAATCCATCCCTCATTGATCTGCGGATTGGCTCCGCAGCTCCATTGAAGCGGCAGCACAATCATTTCACCGGTTTTCGCACTATCAATCGTTGATCTGCGGATTGGCTCCGCAGCTCCGTTGAAGTATGGCCTGCCCGCCTTGTCCGCACTCATCCACAAACGCTCATAGAGCCTCGCAGCTTCACTTACCCGAAATGAAAACTACTATAGCAATTCACTGTACATTCCGCGTTTATTTATTTGTATCGCGGATAGACTGGAAGATATCTACCATGGTTCAGAATGTGCCTTCCGGGGAGATGATTCGCCATGAATGTGTCCGAAAATCTATCGTCCGAATCATTCGTTAGCACTGTGCCATTGTCAGCGTTACAGCATTATAGTTACTGTCCCCGGCAATGTGCGCTCATCCACGTGGAACAAATTTTTGATGAAAATGTTTACACAATGAAAGGTAGATGGGCGCATCGCCGCGTGGATGAAGAACACGTGAAATCTTCCGCAGGCAACGAAATCGTTACTGCATTCCCTGTGTGGTCGGACAGATACGGTTTGACTGGCAAATGCGACGTGGTCGAAATCCGGAATGGAGTTCCCTATCCCATCGAATTTAAGCATGGGCGACGCAAAGCCCATGTCTGGGACGAGGTTCAATTATGCGGACAGGCGATTTGCCTGGAAGAAATGTTTCACGTCTCCATTAAACAAGGAGATATCTACCATATTTCTTCTAGGCGTCGTCGAACGGTAGCACTTACTTCGGAGTTACGAATGTTAACACTCCGTATTGCAGAGGAAGTACGACAGATGATCGATGACGGCATCGTGCCTCCAGCGGTCAATGATGCGCGGTGTGCGCAGTGCTCTTTGCAATCGGCTTGCATGCCGGATCGGACGGATGGTCGTCATCTCGTGAAATGGAAAGAATTTCTGGAAAAGATGGAGGTCTGAGAGAATGAGTGCATGGAGGAATACCCTGTACGTGCAACAAGATGGCGCGGTGCTACGGCTCCAGCAAGACACGGTGATTGTAACCAAGGATAAAGAGACATTACTGCAAGTTCCGTTGTTACATGTGGAGTCTATTGTTGGTTTGGGGCGCGTATCCTTCACAAGCCCGTTACTCGAACGTTGTGCCCAAGCGGGCATCTCGGTCGTGAAACTGAATGGCCAGGGCAAATTCCTATATCGCCTGGAGGGACCGAAGTCTGGCAATGTGCTGTTACGCATGGCACAATTTCAAACCTTCATCGATCCGGACCAGAGCGTTCCCATTGTGCAGGCCGTGGTGGCTGGGAAAATCTATAATAGTCGGCAAGCGTTGCTGAGATCCGCGCGTGACTCCCGACGTGAAGAGTCAAAAAGTGCCCTTCGCGATGTGGCTGAGGATATGGCGCGAGACATTCGTCGTTTGGATCAAATTCGTGACATTAATCTCCTGCGCGGTATCGAAGGGATCAATGCCAGACGTTACTTTACTGTCTTTGCCCATCAGTTCTCGGAAATGGGCAGTGACATCACTCGCTTCGACGGACGTTCACGGCGCCCACCCCGGGATCCTGTCAATTGTCTCTTGTCTTTTCTGTATGCACTACTCACCCATGATGCGCTCTCTGCAGTCGAAAGTGTTGGACTAGATCCACAGATTGGATTTCTGCATATGCTACGTCCAGGGCGTCCCTCATTGGCCTTGGATTTGATGGAAGAGTTTCGACCGATTCTGGCTGATCGGCTCGCTGTCACGCTCATCAACCGCAAGCAAATCGGGCGAGATCATTTTGAGGTGTTGCCTGGGGGCGCGGTTTCCATGACAGACCAAGCGAGGCGAACTGTCATTCATGCTTATCAATCCCGCAAACAGGACGAAATCAAACACCCCTTGCTTGAGAAAAAAATGCCGCTCGGACAGATTCTGCTCACTCAAGCTCGGTTGCTGGCACGCGCTATTCGCAAGGACCACGTGGAATACGTACCGATGTATTACAAGGCATGAGGAGTGAAGATAGTGAACCTACTCATAGCGTACGACATTTCCACGGAAACCAAGCAAGGCCAGAAGCGGCTGCGGCGTGTGGCTAAGGTTTGTCTCAATTACGGCCAGCGCGTGCAACATTCCGTATTCGAGTGCCAATTGGATGAACTGGCGTTCTCCAAGCTGGTCCAGTCGTTGAGCGAGATTGTACATCCGACCGAGGACAATATCCGGATTTATCGTGTAACGGATCTCAGCCGTGGCAGTGTCATCAATTTAGGTAGAATAGTTGGAATAGACTACAAGGACCCCATTGTTTTGTAATGATGAAATCGTTGTTCTATCTCACCCTTGATGCGGTGGACGCAATGCGTTTTCCAACAAGAATTGCTTGAACAACTGAATCGATTTGGGCTGAAAGTCGGACTTCCGAAGCACGATGGAGAACTTTCTTTGTATCGGGGCCTCCGTAAATCGGATCGTCCGCAGGGCGTCACACATTTGTTCCTTGCGAACCGCCCAGGTGGAGAGGAGCGAGATGCCAAGACCGGCTTCCACCGACTCTTTGATGACCTGGGTCGTTGCGTATTCAATCACCGTCTTCGGACGGATGTGGAACGTCTTCCACACATAATCTGTCATTTCACGGGTGCCTGACCCCGGTTCCCGGACAATCCAGCACTCTTGCTCCAAGTCTTCACGGGTGGCGAATCCTTTGCTTGCCAACGGGTGTTGGCTCGCGGCAACCAGTACCATCGTGTCTTCGGCAAAGGGGATGACGAGCACGTCCTTCTCCGGGATCGACAGTCCTTCCACAATGCCGATATCGAGGTGCCCGCGGCTGACCTCTTCCAGGACATGGTGTGTGTTTTCGATGGTGATGCTCGGTTGGATTTGCGGGTATTGGCGGCGAAACGCGGCGACGATATGCGGCAACAGGTATTCCCCGAATGTAAAACTGGCGCCAATGTGAAGAGGACCGCTGGCCTCCGTTTTCAAATCCTCAATCAGCCGGCGCATGAGCTGATAACGGTTCAGGATCTCCTTGGCGTGATGATACTCGGCTTGGGCGCGTCCAAATTGCCGCTGCTGGACCGGGTCGGACAACTGGCATGCGCCATCCTCATCGCGGTGCTGTACCGGCAAGTGACTGGCTAGCCACAGCAGTTGCGATCCGGCATTCAATTTGCGGCTAAGCGGTTGCTTCGGTTCGCCATTATCCTATACGGATTGAAACTCAACATCGATGTGATTCTCCACCAAGCGTGCTCATGGCCTGGATGCGGCACAAGGCTAAGCGCGCCTCGGCGCAGGCCAATGACAGCGGGGGCAAAGCGGCGATTGAATTTCCCTGGTTTTTGCTTGGCTTTATCGCCATGAGCCTCATCGGCAGCTATGTCCTGGGCCGTTCCGTGATGGTGCCGACGCAGGTCATGAACGACGTTTCCACTGTGAGCACCTTTATTCTCACCATGGCGATGGTGGGGCTCGGTCTCAATGTGAGCTTTGCCGACCTGCGGACGCGTGCGCTGCGGCCGTTCGGCGCGTTGACCCTGACCTCGGTGCTGTTGTCCATCGGTGCCTTCTTACCCTATCGTGATGCTTCGGCCAAAGCCATGCGGTGCCGTCAAACAACCAGCTCGGAGTAAACTCGGCCGCACGGAGCCTGCGGAATTGACCCGGTATATTGAAAACGGTACAATCCTCCAAAGATACCTTCTATGAAATATATCTGGTTATCTGAAAGTGGAGGAGAGCTCATGGAAGAAAAGGCCCGCTGGGCACTAGAGACGCTGGCGGTTCACGCTGGCCAAGAGGTTGATCCGGTGACGTTGTCGCGCGCCGTCCCGCTCTATCAGACGACATCGTATGCGTTTCGCGATACGGATCATGCGGCGAATTTGTTTGGATTGAAGGAGTTTGGCAACATCTACACGCGCATCATGAACCCGACTACGGATGTGTTCGAGCAGCGCCTGGCGCAGCTGGAGGGGGGCGTGGGTGCACTGGCGGTGGCTTCCGGCCAAGCGGCGATTACCTACAGTATCCTCAACATCGCTGGAGCCGGGGACGAAATCGTCTCAGCCACCAGTCTGTATGGGGGCACGCATAACCTGTTTGCCATCACCCTGCCTAAATTGGGAATCCAGGTCCACTTTGTCGATCCGTCCAATCCAGACAATTTTCGTCAGGCGATTACCGACCGAACCAAAGCGCTGTACGTCGAGAGTATCGGCAATCCCAAGTGTGACGTGCCCGACCTGGAAGCCATTTCCACGATTGCCCATGAGCACGGAATCCCGCTGATTGTCGACAACACGTTTGCTACTCCATACCTGTTACGTCCCTTCGATTTTGGAGCCGACATCGTTGTCCATTCCGCCACCAAATTCATCGGCGGCCACGGCACGTCGATTGGCGGCGTCATCGTGGACGGCGGTCGCTTCGACTGGAAGGCGAGCGGTCGTTTTCCCGGTTTGACGGAGCCGGATGTGAGCTATCACGGTGTCGTCTATACCGAGGCGTTCGGGCCGTTGGCGTACATCCTGAAGGCGCGAGTACAATTGTTGCGCGACATGGGGGCGGCCCTCTCGCCGTTTAACGCCTGGCTCTTCCTGCAGGGCCTGGAGACCTTACATCTACGTATGCAGCGGCACAGTGAAAACGCGCTGGCTGTCGCCAAATTCCTCGAATCCCATCCCGCCGTCGAATCGGTCAGTTACCCGGGACTTGCCAGCCATCCGTCTCACGCGCTGGCGAAAAAGTACCTGCCGAAAGGGCAGGGCGCCATTCTGACCTTCGAGGTGCGCGGCGGCGTGGAGGCCGGGCGTAAGGTGATTCACGGGGTGCGTCTGTTCTCGCACCTGGCCAACGTCGGTGACTCGAAGTCGCTGATTATTCACCCGGCCAGCACGACGCACCAGCAGTTGGCGCCGGAGGAACAGTTGGCGGCCGGAGTTACGCCCGGGCTCATCCGTCTATCCGTCGGCACAGAAGCGTTGCAGGACATCCTGGACGATTTGGACCAGGCTTTGCGCGCCAGCCAGGGCTGAGTTCGGCCATGAAGAGCCAGTCGGATGGCAGGGCGTAGAGCAGGTCTAAGCAGGTCTATAGTCGTATAGTCGGTCATACTGTTTCACGGCCATGGTTCGGCCGGCCGCTTGTCCCCATCCGGAAGCTGACCGGGTGGGGATAAGCGTTACCAATGATTACTTCGGGTCATCGGCTACAGCGTTGCTGAATTGGCAGAGCAACCATGGCTAACATCAGGCCCGGGTGGCGTGTCATCGATACACCTGATGCAATCCGGCCACGATGAGCAGAAGCCCAGCGGCCAGAGAAGCGTAGCGGCCGAGAAAACGCGAAACCACCCCAATGCCAATGACGTTGCCAAGCCAAATCATGATGAACCCCCAAACCGTGATGGAGAAGACGGACAACCAAACCTCCCCGGCATGGGCCACGGTCGCCCCAAATCCGCTGGCCACATTGGTGAAGGATAAGGCCAATCCGAGGAAAATCGCCTGTTTCAACCCCAGTTCCTCTACCTTTGTGGGTTGCTTGTCTGTCGGTTGTTTGTGTGTGGAGGTGCGTCGGCGATTGTACGCGGTGTACCAGAAATAGACGCCAATCGCACTAAGGGCGATGCACGCCACCCACTGTGCAGCGGTGACGGGCAAATAGCGCGAGATTATGGCGCCTGCGCAAGCGCCAATGAGGGCCGTGAAAAATCCGACGAGGTTGACAACCGCGTCGACCCAGTACGGGAATTTCACCTTATTCCCTCCGTAGGCCATGCCCACGCCCCAATTATCCAGGTTGGACCCGATGCCAATAAGGTTTATCGTGAGGAACAGGCTCCACCAGTCCATCTTCCCCTCATCTCCCCTTGTCTGGGTTGTCCGTGCTTGGACGGAGACGGGTCAGGTTCTGGAGCCGTGCGCAGTCTTTTTGGCTTACACCTTTGGGCATGGAGTTGTCATGAAGCTTTCAGATTCCCTACGCCTCCGCCTTGTGGTCAATTTCAGGCTATGGGGAGGATAGACGACATGAAATGGACAAAGTAACCTGTCCATATGACCAAAATTCCATGGAAAAATACGGGGCGATAAATGGTGCACGCCCCTGTCGAGCCCATCAGCCGGACAGGGGCTGGCCAGTTGTCTCTATTCGTCATCGAAAAGTCGACCACGCGTAGTTTTCCGCGAGGCCTTTACGCTCTGTTCCAACCGAGCCTTACGCAAACCCCTCCAGCACAATCTTGCCAATCGTACGCCGCGAACGGATCTTCGCGAAAGCGGCCTCTAGGTTGCGGGCGCAGATGGGTGACAGCCGCTCGGTCATCGTGGTCTGAATCTCGCCAGCGTCCACCCAGTCCGCCAGCTCGCAGAGGATGCGGTGCTGCTCCTCCATGTCGGGGGTTTGGTACTTGGAACGGGTGAACATCGCTTCAATCGCCCAGGTGATGCTTTTGTCGGCCATGGGCCGGAAGTTGAGCGGTTCCATCGGCGGCAGAATGGTGCAGAGTTTGCCCTTCGGGCGGAGAACGGAGAGCATATTCTCCCAGTTGGAGTGAACCACGTTGAGGCAGAACACGTAGTCAACCTCCTTTAGGCCCAGGGCTTCGAGTTGCGGTTGAAACGGTTTCGTGTGGTCCACCACGTGCTGCGCCCCGTGCGCCAAGGCCCATTCCCGGGACTCCGGACGCGAGGCGGTGCCAATCACGGTCAGACCGGCTCGGCGAGCCAGCTGCGTCGCAATCGATCCGACCCCGCCTGCGGCTCCAACGATGAGGATGGGTTCCCCCTGCATTCCGCTTTTCGCGACGCCCAAGTGTTCAAACAGGCCTTCCCACGCGGTCAAGGTGGTCAACGGGAGCGCCGCTGCCTCCGCGAAGTTCAGGCGCTTGGGCTTTCTCCCGACAATTCGCTCGTCCACCAGGTGGTACTCGCTGTCGCCGCCCGGGCGGACAATCGATCCAGCGTAAAACACTTCATCCCCTGGCTGGAACAAGGTACATGCTTCGCCCACCGCTTCGACCGTGCCGGCTACGTCCCAACCGAGAATCCGCGGGGGAGCAGACCCTTCCGCCGGGCGCTGAATCGTATCGACCGGGTTCACCGCAACCGCGTGAACGCGTACAAGGACATCACGTCCTAGCGGCGAGGGCTTTTCGACTTCCACATCGACCAAACCCTGGCTGGCATCCAGCGCCACAGCCTTCATGGTCGCCATCCTATCGCCTCCCTGTTTCTTCGCTCACCTCTATTGTAACCGGATAGCCCGGCAACATAGAGGACCGGGGTGACGCGCCGCGGTGGCGCGGACGGTCGCAGTGTGGGCGGACCACATCACCGCAGGGGGACCACTTCGTGGCGTTTACTTCGTGACATCGAACATCGTGATCATCCCACTCATGTTGCCCTGGCTGTCCGTGGTGTGCGCCGTGATGTGACAGTGGAACAGCCACTTGCCGACTTGACTGGCGACAAATGACAGGTCGTACGTCGTACCAGGGGCGGTATTCAAAGTATCGATAGTCATTGGCTGCGGTAGGGACCGGCCGTCCTGTTCAATCCACTGGAAGTGCATACCATGCAGGTGCATCGGGTGGTCCATCGATCCGATGTTAATCAGGTGCACGAGCACCTTGTCGCCCACTTTTGCCGGCAGCACGGGCGTGGCGGGATAGGACAGGCCGTTGATGGTATAGCCAAATTGGGGCGAATCATTGACCACCAACGTGTATTCCCGTTGATAACCCGGGTGGACCTGTTTCCAACCGGTACCTTTCGGCTCTACGATGAACGGCCCGAACAGCCCCATGTCCTCCTGTTTTTCCATATCCTTCATCGGGTGGCTGTGGTACATGTACGTGCCCGGGGGCGCCTTCACCGTGAAGGAATAGGTCCACGTGTGGCCAGGTTTGATGTCCGGCTGACTGATGCCGCCGGTGCCGTCCTGGCTGAACGGCACATCCAGACCGTGCCAGTGAACGGTGGTGCCTTCAGGCAGTTTGTTATCCACGACAATCTTCACTTTATCGCCCTGATCCACCTTGATTTCCGGCCCAGGGACCGATCCGTTATACGCCCAGGCCTCGACTTTTTCTCCGGGTTTGACTTGCCACCAGACCGGCTCGGCCGTCAGGTGGAAGACTTTGTACCCGTGCTCCATCTTGTAGGGCAGAAGGTACGTATCGTCCGGTTGTTTCGGCTCACCTTGTGTGCCGCTGCCCAGCGCGGCAACGTGGTCAGGGGTATCGGAGGCTGCAGACGAATGATCCATATTCCCTGCCATCTGGTTGCCCGAGTTGGTGGATGTTTCCACCTGGGAATCACTTACCGCCTGGGAGACCACAACGGTCCCGGTCATACCCGGGTGATAAGTGCAGAAGTAGGGATACCTGCCTGGTTTCTTAAATGTGTAGGAGAAAGTTTGTCCCGGGTCCAGGTTACCCGAGTCAAAGCGGCCATCTTTATGTGGCTGCTGTCCACTAGTCACGGTGTGGGCCATGGTGTCATCGTTGCGCCACGTCACCGTCGTTCCTACAGTCACGTGCAAGGTCTGTGGGCTGTAGGCAAGCTGGCTCATCTTGACGGTGACCTGTTTTTTGTCGGTGGTCACAGATGAGGTACTCGCGGACGTTGGATGGTCGGTCGCGGCGGTGGTCTGGCAGCCTGCGGTTGTTATCGCCAGGCCCAAGGCGGTCAGGACCACCAGTGCTGGATATAGATGTTGTTTCATATTCGTCTCATCTCACGCTGTAAAGGATTTTTACACGCTGCAGGTTGATTGTAACACTCCTCTAATTAGTTGAACCTAACTGAGCGTGACAAGAATATGTCGATTTGGCGCTTGGGATTGGCGCTTGAGATTTCGTACCCGGATTGTTGGGTTTCCATGGCCTGGAAGGTTATCAATGGATACAATAGGATATGGGAGAAGCGAGAAAAGACTGCGGGGGTTGCGGTGCACACCGGTGCAGGAGGCGAAAGGAAGGCTTGGAAGCAGGAGATTTGATTTTCATCCGCGGCACGGAGGGGCTGGCCTGGCCCATTACAAAAGTGACGCGGAGCCCGTACACACACGTGGCGGGGGTGGTGGAGGAAGGTCAACTCATCGAGTCCCAAGCCCTACGTCGGACCGGGTTTCAGCCTTTGGCCACTTATCAAGGGGTGGGAGACATCTACACCTGCCCTGAACTAAAGGATTGGCAACGGGAGGGGATTGTCGAGTATGTCCAGCGCTGGATTGGTTGCCGTTACGATTACTTCCTGTTCACGCTGCTGGCCTTTCGACAAATCCTGGGCGGATTGGTCCCGGTGTACCTGAGCGACAAGCGCCACATCTGCACCACACTGTGGGTAGAGGCGTACCGGGCGGTTGGCATCGACCTGTGTCCCGGCATTCGCTGTCCGACCCCCGGGGAACTGGCCGGATCGCCGCACCTGAGGTACCTGAGGTCCTTCTAGGCTACCCGGGCCGCTATGTATATTGGACGATGAATCGCACGGCAGGAGTTCGTAAATGCCCCGCTGAGCCCAAGCGGCAGCGGGGCGCTTGTACATACCTGGCTATACGAGGGTCTGGAGAATTGACTCCGTAGACACCTTTTGACACAGATTCCGCGCCTAAGAATCGGCTCTTGACTGGAAACTCAATATCTTGCCTTGATACAGCAACCCTGCTCTCCGCCGTTCCCTTTATATGGTTCTATGAAAGTGCGATCATTTGGAAATTTGATCGGATTTGGAAACGCCGGGCGTGCTGACGCAATCGCCCATCAGGCCGATTTTTTCGCAACTCCAAAGATGCTCAGGTCCATATCCAGGAAAGACAGTACCCGTTCCAACTGTGGCTCAAGATGGGTATTGGTGATTCGATGGCGTTCACCATGAATTTCAATATCCATCGTGCAGATCCCCTCGAACATGTCGATCACGGAG
>NZ_AUMH01000027.1 GCF_000430585.1 Alicyclobacillus herbarius DSM 13609 | reverse complement strand
CTGGTACGGTAGAACACTCGTCAAGATTGATAAGTTCTATCCATCCAGCAAACGGTGTTCTGATTGCGGCCACATCATGCCGAAAATGCCTCTCTACATTCGGCAATGGACGTGTCCGAAATGCGAAGAGCATCACGACCGAGACGTGAATGCTGCACGGAACATCTTAGCCGCCGGGCTGGCGGTGTTAGCCTGTGGAGAGGCTGTAAGACCCGGGCGTAAGCAATCTGCGAAGCGCCAAGGCAAGCCTCAAGGAAGCAGGAAAGCCAGCGTGTGAGCGTTGGAATCCCCCGGCTTTAGCCGTGGGGAGGAAGTCAACTACCTCCCCAAGCAACTCTACGATTCTAGCAGTCGGATTTCGTATAAACCACCCCGGCCTGGTCGATACTGGCATGTATAGAGCGAACGGCAAACGGGGAGGAGTAAGTATGAGATTCGGGCTGTGGATGGCCGCCGGCATCGGCGCAATGATGGTTCTCCACCAAGTCTCTGCGTCCGGAGTGAAAGCACCGGAACAGGCACCCATACACGTTCCACAAGCGTCCGCAAAGACAGCGGCCCTGGGCCTATCGGCACACGAAGCGGGGCACGCGGTGGGGCAGGCCGCAGGGGACGCGGCACACGCCTCTGTCACAAATAAGCCCGTTGCATCGTCCTCTCAGGCGGGGGCCCAATCGGGTATGAAGGCTGGGGACGCTCAGGCGAAGCGGGCTGATACCCAAGCGCGGCAAGGTGAAGCCCAAGCGCAGCGAGCGGCGGATTACCTCGTTCGGGCTTACGCGGCAAGCAAGGCGCGACCTACCAGTCTTGAGGTGCACACTTGGTCTCTGGTCAACCAACAGTTCACCAATCTCCCGCAATTATTGACTTTAGCCGACAGGGTTCGGCAGGAGATGGCCCAGTCCGGGGCGAAACTAACTCATACGAAAATGCTGAAGAAGGCGGTGGACGGCGAAGCGTACGTCGCAGTCGAAGGGGAGACAGCGGCAGGCGGCAAGATTTCTATCATCCTATCGAGCTTGGATGCGGGTCCGGTATCCTCCCAGACGCTCTTGGTGATTCAGACGGATGAGACGGTCACGAAACTTGCAACCAAACCTACAGCGGAAGTTGCATCGGGTTGGCAAAAACTTCGGAATCGTCTGTCCATTGTATGGGCTGCGGAATGGGCGGGGGCACGCGCGGTGCAGGCTAGCACAGTGCAAACGGCCCCGCAAATCTCAGCTTGTATCTCGGGGCATCGGGATGGTAGAATGTTGAACGGTCAAGAAGATGCTATGGTGTCTCGCGTTCTGGGTTCGGTTTCCGCCCGTCGGGTGGAAGGCATCCAGACTGGGTCACTGCTCAGCATATCCGCATACAGCCCACTCAGTTCAATCCGGCTGACGAGCGACGGTCATAAAATGAACTTGCAGATCGGAGTTCATTATGATAGCTATCACCATTATACCCATGTCGTCATCGGAACGCCTATCATCACCGTCACGTATTAACCGATTCGAAGCGGAGCTGCCGGTACTATCCGCGCGTTTCCGACTGCCTTTCGGTTCGAGATCCGAGAGCCGAGACAGCCGATGTGGCAGCTCGAATCGAACCTTCCGTGCGGGGAACGGCTTCCGTAGACAGACAAGTAGATGGTAGAAGTCCGCCACTTCCACGGAGGTTGACACATTGTCCAAGATAATTATTGAAGGCGGCCACCGCCTGCGCGGCAAGGTGCGTGTCAGCGGCGCGAAAAACGCGGTGCTACCCATCTTAGCCGCAAGTCTTTTGGCCGAATCAGGAACCAGTCAGATTGAAGACGTACCAGACCTGCTCGACGTTCGTCATATGATGGAGACCATTCAGTCGCTCGGCGCCATCGTCGAACGCCGCGGCAATACCGTCCGCATCAACGCAGCTCGGGTTGACAATTGTGAACCTCCGGTGGACTTGGTTCGCCGTATGCGCGCCTCGTTTGTGGTGGCAGGACCGCTCCTAGCACGCTTTGGCTATGTCCGCATCGCCATGCCAGGCGGGTGCAACATCGGCCAACGGCCAGTCGATTTGCACATTAAAGGCTTCGAAGCGATGGGCGCGCACGCCGTCGTCGAGAACGGGGCGGCCGTCTTTCACGCTCCGCCGGGCGGCCTGCGGGGGGCGCGAATTTACCTCGATATCCCCAGTGTTGGCGCCACACAAAACCTGATGATGGCAGCCTGCCTGGCCAAGGGAACGACCATCATCGAGAACGCCGCCAAGGAGCCGGAAAACGTCGATTTGGCCAACTACCTGAACGCGATGGGGGCACACGTGCGCGGCGCGGGGACGGACATCATCCGCATCGAAGGCGTAAATGCCTTGAGCGGAGCCACCCACAATGTGATTCCGGATCGGATTGAGGCCGGCACGTTTTTGCTTGCCGGTGCGGTCATGGGTGAGGGCGTCTACGTCGAGAATGCCGTCTCTCAGCACCTGATGTCGCTCATCGCCAAGTTGGAGGAGGCGGGGGCGCAGCTGGAAGACGACGTCTCCGGAATTCACGTCTGGCCGGTCGACGGCGGCCGTCTGCGCGGGATCGACGTAAAGACCTATTATTACCCGGCGTATCCGACCGATTTGCAGGCCCAAATGGTCGCAGCGCTCAGCGTTTGTCTCGGTTCGAGCGTGGTCACCGAGACCGTGTTTGAGAACCGCTTCCTGCACGTCGCGGAACTGCGGCGGATGGGAGCGCAGATCTCGGTCGAAGGCCGGTCCGCCATCATCGAGGGTGTGCCTCGTCTCTCGGGCGCTCAGGTGTCTGCCACTGACCTGCGCGCCGGCGCAGCGTTGGTGATTGCCGGCTTGATGGCAGAAGGGGAAACCGAAGTGACCGGACTGCACCACATTGACCGAGGATATGACGACCTGGTTGGCAAGTTCCAGTCGCTCGGCGCCCACATCTGCCGCATCGACGAGGAAGGCGCGGGGGCCCGTTTGCGCTTGGTTCCGCTGCGCAAGGAAGGGTAAACGGAAGCGTACGTTTTCTCCGTCGGCCTCATTTTTATTGGTCGCAGGTTCTCTCTACAAGCCTGTCCGCATACCCCTAACTACGGAGACAAGTTCTCCGAACCGGGAGGTGGACAGGCTTGTTGTTTTTCACGTTGTCCTCGCGTCGCCGCCGTTTTCGCCCCGTCCAAAGCGCATCCCGCCGGCCGCGCACGTCCAGCTCCAAGCGCCCTAAGGCTTCTGGATTTTCCCTATCTCCTCGCTTTCAAGCCTGGCGATCCGCCCGTTCTCGTGCTGCCCGGCTCTGGGACGTGGACCCACGCATTCAAGCAGGCCTGCTAGTCGCTGTGGTTTTCTTCACGATGGTGGTGCTTCCAGGCGTGGTGGCAGCCACCGTTCACCAGGCGCGCGGCGCCGCGGACCCGCTGGCGTCCTGGAGCACAAGCCGCGACGCCCAAGCTACCGTCCGCGTGTACGAGACGAAGGTGAAAACGGTGATTGAGGTCCCACGAAACGAGTACCTGCTTGGGGTGCTCGCCGCCGAAATCAACCCGAATGCCCCGATGGCCGCCTTGCAAGCGGCGGCGATTGCGGCCCGAACGTATGTCGTCCATGCCCAGCAGGTGAAAACCAAAGGGCGCACCGACGCGGCCGTCCATGCGGCGGATGTGACCGACAATTCGGCGGTCGATTTGCCCTGGCTTCCCGAAACGGACTGGCCGCAGACGTTCGGGGACGACGCCGGCGTCGTCAAGGCACGCCTCGAGCAGGCAGTGCTCTCGACCGACGGTATCATCCTTACCTACCAGGACAAGCCGATTCTCGCCTTCATCACCGGCACTACCAACGGTTCGACCCGAAGTGCGGGCGGATCGTTAAAAACGGCGGCGCCCTACCTGCGGGCGGTGGCCTGTCCGGCAGACAAGGAGAACCCGGTCACCTCTAGCAAGACGATTGACCGGCGGCAGCTGGCCAAGGCGCTAGGGGTTGGCGTGGATCGCATCGACGTGGCTGGGGTTCGAGTCCTAGAGCGGGATGAGCAAGGCTATGTGGTGAGCGTCGAGGCGGCTGGCAAGTCGTGGACCGGCGAGTCGTTTGCCGCCGCATTGGGACTGGAGTCCCCGTGTTTTTCGCTACACAAAGACGCATCCGGCTTGACCATCGATGTCCGAGGCCGCGGCCCGGGGTTTGGTCTGAGCCTGCATCAGGCGTCGGCCTGGGCGAAACAGGGACGCAGTTGGGGGTGGATATTGGAGCGATTTTATCCGGGTACGCACACGTCCCACGTATAGGTAGTCCGGACACCAATATAAGGTAGCCCGGAAAGGGAGCGCTATAACCGGTAGCCGCAAACGCAGGCTGGGCGTCAAAAAAGCGACTCGCGTTTCTGGAAAGGTTGGGGATAGACAGGTATAGAACATTGATATCGTGGCGACACTGGCGTAATGAGGTGAGCGCCACATGGAGGAAAACAAGAATACCAATCCTTCACAGACAAAGCGAGAGAGAGAGCAGGCGAACACGGCGCCCAAGGCGCCCAGCCCGACCGTCGTGCCTTCGCGCAAAGTGTTTTCGAAACGTTGGGTATATCCAGCCATCTACCTGGGTGCGGCCGCGTTAATCATCGGTCTGATGTACGTCCGCAGTCAGATGCACGCCACCCCGACCTCCGGTACCATTGACGAGGGGAACGTGCCGACCGGGGCACAGACGGCCGATGTGGTCTATACCTGGCCGGTCGCCGAAGGGACGCAAATCAAGGTCACCATGGGCTATTTCCCTGAGCATGGATCGCAGAAAGAACAGGCCCAGGCACTCGTATCGTATGACGGCGGGTATTATCCTCACACCGGTATCGACATCAAGGCCGCAAACGGCAAGGCGTTTGAAGTCGACGCGGCAGCCAGCGGTACAGTGACCGCGGTCAAGGACGATCCGCTCTACGGCAAGACGGTGGAAATTACCAGTCAAGACGGCAACGTCGAGCTGTATGAATCGCTCGGCAAGGTGTCCGTCCACAAAGGCGACAAGGTGACCATGGGTCAGGCGCTTGGCGAGAGCGGCACCTGCCGGTTTGAACAGAGCCAAGGCAACCACCTGTTCTTCGCGGTTGAAAAGGATGGCAAGACGCCGGTCGATCCGGCTTCGGTGTTGCCTAAGCGGTAATCGAGACACTTCGCTCGACACATCACGACGGATGTTGGGCCGTTTCCTCGGAAGCGGCCTACTTTTTTATTATTTCCCCGGACGCAAATGAGAGAAAACAAAAGCTAGAGTGACGAAATGCGCCCTGACAAGCTCTCAAGCGCCTTTCTAAGGCATACCGTGTACACCCCCTCATATACTGTATCAGACCACCTGAGCAGAATGGGGAGGCGAGGGGAGTGCACGATTACATCAAAGAGCGCACCCTGAAAATCGGCGAATACATCGTCGAAACACGCAACACAGTGCGCACGATTGCCCGTGAGTTTGGGGTTTCGAAAAGCACCGTCCATAAAGACTTGACGGAGCGCCTGCCGGAGATCAACCCGGAGTTGGCTAGCCACGTCAAGGAAATCCTCGAATACCACAAGTCCATCCGTCACCTACGGGGAGGCCAGGCGACAAAAATGAAGTATAACAAAGACGGTTCGACAGAAAATTACAAGCCCTCGACAGGAGTTTCCCAGAGTTTGTAGAACTTTTATCAGGGCTCGATGTGGTCATCGTGCACGTCCACAATTCGGGGCTCCACAGCGGTTGCAGGAGATACGCCGAGTCTGATGCTCAGTTGGGGAGGATACGTGATAAATGTTTTCAAGGGAAATCGGAGTGGACCTGGGCACGGCCACCGTACTCATCCACGTGAAAGGACTGGGCATTGTCCTGTTTGAACCATCTGTCGTGGCCATCGACCAGACGACCGGGCACGTGGTCGCGGTAGGTGAAGAGGCTCGACAGATGCTGGGACGGACGCCGGGGAATATTGTCGCCATCCGGCCGTTGCGCGAAGGGGTTATCGCAGACTTCGAAGTCACGGAAATCATGCTGCGCCACTTTATCCGCAAGACTATCGGCAAGAGCATGATGGCCAGGCCCCACTTAATGATCTGCGTACCGGCCGGCATCACCTCGGTGGAGCAAAAGGCGGTGCGGGAAGCCGCGGAGGCCTGCGGGGCCAAAGGGGTAGAGCTGATTGAGGAACCGAAGGCGGCGGCGATTGGCGCCGGGTTAAACATCTTTGAACCCAGCGGCAGCATGGTCGTCGATATTGGCGGAGGTACCACCGATATCGCGGTGCTATCCCTGGGGGATGTTGTGACTTCGGCGTCGTTGCGCGTGGCGGGGGACAAGCTTGATGAAGCCATCATTGCTTATATCAAGCGCGAGCACAACCTGCTTATCGGGGAGCGGACCGCAGAAGAGTTGAAAAAGGAATTGGCGACAGTATTCCCGGACGGCCGTACCGGTGAGATGGGCGTACGCGGGCGCGACATGGTCAGTGGCCTGCCAAGGACAGTGAATATCCGTGCCGAAGAGATGCGGGAAGCCCTGGCGGATCCGGTCGCGCAGATTGTCGACGCGACCAAATCAGTGCTGGAACGGACGCCTCCGGAATTGGCAGCAGATATCTTCGACAAAGGCATTGTGCTGACCGGCGGGGGCGCACTGGTGGACGGATTGGACAAGCTGATGGTGCAAGAATTGCAGATTCCGGTGCATGTGGCGGAAGACCCGATGCGCTGTGTCGTGCGGGGAACCGGGATGTATATTGAAAGCCCGTATCGGCGGCGTTCCACTCCGCGGCCGGTCCGGCGTCGGAAGGCGTGGTGAGCGCCGGCTTCGCGTCGGAAGGCGTGGTGACGGAAGCCTTGGTGATAGGCGTACAGGGGTAGGCTCGGTACGAGCCGGCTGGCTCAGGGGGGCACAATGGGAGACGGAGCACTTCTGTAAGCAGAGAGACCGACGAAGGGAGGAATCCGCGTGATACGCGGGCTGACGACGGCCGCGGCAGGGATGCTTGCGGATGAACGGATGCAGCAGCTGTTGGTGAACAACCTGGCGAACCTGGAGACGCCCGGTTTCAAGGCTAGCGACGGCGCCATGCTGTCCTTTCCCAACCAGTTGCTCGCCGCCATGGCGTATGGTCCGGAGATGGATACGGGCGGATCGACCATTGGAACCTTAGGCACAGGAGTCGTGTTCCAGGAAGGAGTGCCGCTGTTTGTACAGGGTAACCTGACGCAGACGGGCCGGAACCTGGACGTAGGCATCGTCGATACGACGCCAGCAGGGACTTATGGCACCATCGTGGGTGCAGGTGGGAGGCCTGTGTCTGCCGAAGGTGTGGTGACCGCAGGAACTGGCGGGCGCCTCTCCATCGGGGGTCAGCCACTGGCTGTGCTGAACGGGTCTGGCAGCGTCATGCCTGGGGTGTACGCGGTGCGCAACCCGAATTATCACGGACAAGCCCTGGTCGCGGCGGACGGGAGGCCGGACTATGACACAAATGGCAACCCTTCCTATCTGTTTGCGAACCCGAATGGACAGATACTCGGGTCTCCCAGCGACGACGCTTGGGAGGATGCATCCCTGCGGGTAGGCAATGAGGACGACATGGGCTGGCACAGCTTTTTTCCGGTGGCGTACCAATCGCCGGAAGGGCCATCTGGGATTGCGCTGACGCGCGATGGACACTTTTCGGTCGACGCGCAGCACACCCTGGTGGATGCCGCGGGGCATGCGGTATTGCCGGTTGGAGCAAACGGTCAGGTCCTAACTGGGGCACGGATTCGCCTCAACCCCGCCTACCAGGGAACCACCCTGTTTGGCCCGGACGGACAACCGGTCTATGATACGCAAGGACAGCCTTCCTACACGGTCGTCGGCGTGAACAACCAGCCGATTCCTGGGGCGCGCCTGGGTGTGGTGGACGCGGACGTCACCCAGCTGGAGCCGTTGGGCGAGACGGAGTACATGGTGGGGGGCAGTCTCAATCCGCAAGCCGTGACGACATCGCTGCGGTTGGGCACCGGGCGGCTGCAGGTGGGAAGCCTTGAGCAGAGCAACGTCGATGCGACGTCGACGATGACGCAGATGCTGGCTGTCATTGGTCAGTACCAGGCGAATCAACAGGTGATACAGACGGAGGATGCCCTTTTGGACAAGGCGGTCAACGACATCGGCAGGGTGAACCTAGGATAGACCCGGTAACATGGAAAGGGGGAGTTGGCTTTGCAAGCGCTCTGGAGCAGCTTGTCTGGCATGACGGCCGGGCAGGATTGGCTGACAAGCATTGCGGGAAATGTGGCGAACGTACAGACGCCAGGGTATGCCCAACAAGGGGTGTCGTTTGCCGATGAGCTGACGGCGGCGCTGCCGCCATCCGACACGGCGTGGCCAGTTGCGGCGCGCTATACCCCGCCTGGCTGGCGCGGCGGTACAGGGACTTACGCGACGCAGGCGGAGTCTGATTTTGCCCAGATGCCGGTGAGGGAGACGGGCAATCCGATGGACGTGGCGATTGATGGGCCGGCGTTTTTGCTGGTTCGGGACGCAAACGGCCGAATGTTGGTCACCCGAGCAGGGAACCTCGCCTGGAGTCGGCAGGCGAATGGACGGCTGGCGCTGACCACCGCCTCCGGTCAGCAGGTGCTGGATACGAATCGGCAACCGATTTACGCGCCGCCGGGCGCTGTGGCGGGCATGGGGGCCGGACAGGGCACGGGTGGTGTGGCCTCAAGCCTGAAGATTGATGCCAACGGGCAGATTCACTGGGGCAACCTGACTGGGCCGACCATTGCCCTGGTGGACGTTCCGCTGCCGAGTCAATCCCTCGAGCCTGTAGGGGCAAACGCGTACGCGCTGCGACCCGGGTGGACCTTGCGGGCGGCGCAGACGGGGCAGGGCAGTGGGCAGTCGAGCCTGCGCCAAGGGGCTTTGAATCAAAGCAATGTCGACTTGACCGACGCGATGTCGCAGATAATAGAGGCGCAACGGCTGTTTGAGCTGAATGCGGAGGCGCTGCAGTTGACCAATCGTATGATGAGCACTGCAGATGAAATTCATTTATGATGGTCAGGAATCGCATAGATAGATTCGGGAAGGGTCCTGTGGTTGCGTCGCTTGAATATCCGGCGGTATAATTTCCATCGTATAGTAGAGGGGGCCGGGGAGTGAACCTGCCAAACACGCTGACCCTGTTCCGATTTATCTTGATTCCTGTATATCTGTGGGCATTTTACAGCGTGTCCAGCCCGCATAAGGTGAGCGCGCTTTTTATTTTATTGTTGGCTGGCTTAACGGATATCCTAGACGGGTACATCGCTCGGCACAAGGGCTTGGAGACGCAGGCCGGTCAATTGCTAGATCCGCTGGCGGACAAGCTGATGATGGTGGCTGTGCTGTTCTCGCTCATTCAATCGAATCGGGTGTCGTGGCTCCTTGCCGGACTGCTGGTTCTCCGCGACGCGTTGATGATTTTGGGAGCTGCGTTTTTTTACTTTCAAGGCAAACGGGCGGTGCCGAAGGCGAATCGCTGGGGCAAGACCACAACGGTCTTTTACTATGCCAGCATTTGTTCCATCATCTTGGCCTGGCCGGGTGAGCCGTTCTCCACTTGGCTGCTGAGTTTTACGTTGGTCTTTTCGTATGTCACCACGTTTTTGTACGTGGCCAGTATGCGGATTATCGACGTGCATCGCCGCGTGCTGTAAACCGCCGGTGCATTGGCCGCCACGTTGACACCAAAGCCACATCCTCACAGCGGTGCCCACAGCGCGACGGCCAGCGCACCTATGTCAACCCCGCGCCGCATTCGGGTGCGGGGATTGCTTATATTGTGCGACCACCCCGATGGGGGTATGTCGGTATGATTTGGACCTGGAGGGAACCGAATGTCGGATTTGAACCTGCCTTTGTACGCGGAGGACATCCGCAAGATCCTGCCGCACCGCTACCCGTTTTTCCTCGTCGATAGGGTAACCGAACTGGACCCCGGGAAGCGCGTGGTCGGGTACAAACTGGTCAGCGCCAATGAGCCGCACTTTCAAGGGCACTTTCCCGAGTACAGCCTGATGCCGGGCGTCCTCATCATGGAGGCGATGGCCCAGCTCGGCGGCGTGGCTGTGCTGACGATGCCCGAGTTTGCCGGCAAACTGCCGATGTTTGCCGGCATGGACAACGTCCGCTTTCGTGGACAGGTGCGCCCCGGCGATAGACTCGATATGGAACTGACCATCGATAGGTTGCGCGGCAGTATGGGCAAGGGCCAGGGCCGCGCCACGGTGGATGGTAAGTTGGTCGCAGAGGGCACCATCCTGTTTGCTATTGCCTGAGGGTCCCCAGGTTTTTGCGCAGCTTGGCCAAACCACGCTTGCGCCAGGTCTTGACTGTTTCCTGGGAGACGCCTAATGCCGTTGCCAGTTCTTTTATCCGCCACCCGGCCGCCAGCGCCTCTGTAACGAGGCGCTCCCGTTTTGTCAACCCGGCCGTCTCGAACACCAAGGACCATTCCTGCGCGCTGAACGCGTCAAACTGGGAATTCTGGGCCAGGGTGGCGGCTACCTCCCAGGCCGGGATGTCTCGTTCTTCTTCATCCTCCCACTGAATTCTCGCTGCGTGAGTCCAAAGCTTGCGCATGGCGCTTCGCACATCCCCATGAACCTTCCGCCGCGCGTAGGCGGCAAAGGGAACACCGAGGGACGGATTGTACAGGCGAATCGCCGTGAGCAGACTCGCGTATCCCTCCTGAATCGCATCCGATAGGGACACCCTCCAATAGCGACGGGCAATGGCGATGACCACGCCTTGAAACTGTTGCACAATCTCGGCGATAGCTGCGGCATCTCCAGCCTGTGCCTGTTGCAGTCGAATGGCCAACGTGTCCATAACGGATTCCTGCTTCTGCATGACGTTTGTCTCCTTCTGGAGACCGGTCTCCATGGTTTGGCGCGCATGTACAGCATACGGATACGGCCCGGGCGGGATCGACGTGAGAGTGAGCTGGAAGTCATCATAAAAAACGGAGATGAATGTAAAGCAATGTTTAATCCGCTGGACTTACAATCCGAGCGCAACGCACGTTTCCCCATCGGTTGCGAAGGAAACCCTCCATCTGGGATTTATGAATCGAGATTAAGTCCTTAATTTTCAATTTCACAGATTGATAGCGGATTATGAAAGTCCTATACTTCCGAATAGAAGGAAGGCAAGTTGCTCATTTTAGGGGGGAGAGGTATGGATTTTTATACTCCTGAGCGGGGGGTACCCATCTACCTAAAGTACGGGGAGATGCCGGCGCGAAGGGCATGGGTCGCTCAGGTTGTGGGTTGGGTTCCGGTCTATCTGAAAGGGGTTGGCAATGGGTGTGTGGTCTATGGTGCAGATGGGTTGGAAATGGTCGTCGGCCGTGACGCCCGTTGGGTGCGACGGCAGATTGCTGCGTTCCACTGCATTTCTTACGACGAAATGCGAAAAGAGTTTGCTCGCCTGTACGATAAGACGCAGTGCGCGCCGCTCATCGTCGCCGCCCGCGGCTTGGTGTTCTTTGCCGTGAAGGCGCGTACCAAGCTGCGCGGGCGCAACGACGGAGCCACCGGCTATCTCGCGAACACAGCGGTGGACGAGGTGGAATCACTGGGCCCTCAGGCGTCGCGCATTTCCCTGATCGGCGGGCGAACCCTGGACGTACCTATGAGCAAGGCGGCTGTCCTGCAGCGGATGGCCGAGGCGGAGGCGTTTTGGGTCCGATTACATAGGCAGCACGTCTGGTAGTCTACGTGCATTCGTCTAGGCGCTAGCATCTGCAGTACCGCGTAATGGGCCGCCGTCACTTTCGTTCTCGTCGCTGGTGCCGTCCCCATCCCTGTCATCGTCCGACTCGAGGTCATAGGGATAGGGAACGTCTTCCGGCGCGGAGTCGTCCACCAGGTCGGGGGATTTCGGTGACCAAGTGTACGTCGGCCCCGTCTGGACGTAGATTGGAGGACCGTAGACCTTCGGTACCTTGGAGACGCCCGGATACACCCCCATCGTCGGGGGAAGGTATGGATGGACCGCGCTTGGCTTATGCTTTATGGCGTAGTGGGGCGTCACGAACGGCATCGCCAGGGCCATTTTGGCGCTGCGAAAGTCATTCTGAATGACACGCTCGGGGTGGTAGGCAGGGTACAAGCCGCGCGCCATCATGTAATGGAATACCTTTGCGTGGAGACGAATGGCCCGCCGTAAGTGCGCCATCAACATGCGCCGAATCTGTGGGGTGGCCGTTTCGGTGATGGCTGCTGCCGTATTGCGTACTGAAGCCTTTGTGTATCCCAACAGTGCACCCGCGTATATCGGGTCTTGGCCAGCATGGGTCATCAGGAATTCTCCTTTCGGATGTGGGTGAATCGCGCATGATCGTTTGCTCGCTGCCCGAGTGTACCTGGATTGGTCCTGCGAAGGCGCCTGTAAGCCGAAAAGACAGCCCGGGCCGATGCATATCAGCCCAGCGGGGCGCGCGCCTTCAGAGCTTCCATCAGTTCACAGATGCAGCGCTCGCCGGCGGAGATGGCTTCCAGGTACAGCGCGCAGAGAGCGGGGTCGTGGATTTTGCCGGTTACCATCTTCTGTCGCGCCAGGTTGTTGGCTTGAAACGCCAACAGCTCGTGCAGCTCAAGGGTTTCGTGCGGGGCCAGGTGATGCCCACGGGTTTCAGACTCCGGCTTGGAAGTCAATTCCGAATCCATCGGCGCATCAGACTCCGGTGGCAGTTTCATGCGTTCAGTCACTCCCCGAATCAAGGTTCCAGGCGCCCATTTCCCAGGCACCTGGGTACTTCAGCCTATTTCATACTTGGGCGAGGTGCCACCGGGCCGGCAGGAAATAGGCGGATGCCTGCATGCGAGCCCCAGGGCCGGGTCAAAAGCGCATGTCCGGAAAGGGGGTTGTCGGGAATGCGGCTGCACCAAACCCTAGACAAGGTTCTACCGTGGTTTCTGCTGCTCCAGCCGGTTTTGGATACCTTGACCACGGCCAGCCGATATACGCTGCACGCGCCAATCACCTTCGGCATCTTGATCCGGATGTTCATGTTCGTCTTCGCCGTTTTGTTCCTGCTGACGGGCCACAACGTACCGACGCGTCTACGTTGGTTGCTTCGGGCCTACGTCGGGCTTGCCGGCGGCTTTGCCCTCTGCAACCTGCTGCTCAACCATGGGTTGAAACCGGTGTTCTCCTGGCAGTTGGAGTTGATGTACGCGGCGAAGGCGTGGTATTTCCCTATCCTTCTGCTCACCTTTTTCGCCTTTACCTTTCAAGTCCGCCCGGGGTTTTGGCCGGCGATACGAAAATCTCTCGGCATCGCCGCGAGTCTCACGGGTGCCGTCATCCTTTTGGGCAGCCTGACGGGAACCGCCCTGCCCAGCTATCACCATCCGGGAAAGGCGGGGGTGAGTGGGTGGTTCTTTTCCGCCAACGAGGTGAGTGCGGTGCTCGCCCTCACCTTTCCCGTGGTGTTGACGCAGGCGTTAGAGGCGGCGGATCGCAATGAACTTGAACACACCGAACGGAGGAGCCTGTCGCGGTGGCTCCCGGTGTGGCTCGTCTGTTTCGGGTTGCTCGCCCTTGGCACGAAAACCGCGTACTTGGCCGGTGTCGCCACGCTCTTCGTCGTCCCGCTTGCACGGTTAGCCGCGTGGTTGCTTGCTGTCCGAAGGCAACCCCTGAGTCCATACGGACTTCCCGTGCGGGGGAAATCTGGGGCATGGACTTACGGGGCGACGCTGATGTTGTACCTTGGTGTGACACCGTGGGCGCCGGTGGCGGCCAACGTCCACGCGCATGTCGCCTGGATTCATCCCCTGGTTCACCCGGGTGTGACGGGGAGCGAGCCGATGCCGCCTGGGGACGACGTGGAGCACCTGGTCTACAGCAGCCGCGACGTATACCTCGCCCAGGCGGTGCAGCGGTTTATCCAGGAACCGCTGCTGCAGAAATGGTTGGGGGCAGGGTATGCGGGGAATTTCGACGTCCATCCTAAACTGGTGGAGATGGACTTTCATGATGCCTGGTTTGCTCTGGGAGCGATCGGATTCGTGATTTGGATATTGCCGCTGGGGGTTCTCCTAGGGGTGGCCATCTGGCGTCAAGTCTTGGCGATCCGTACGCTGCCCGCGAACTTACCGTACTGGCTGTCCATCGCGCTCGGCCTGGCGGTGGCCGGGATGGCCGGCCATGTTCTGTCCGCGCCAGCCGTGAGCATCTACTTGGCGGCCATCCTGCCTTATCTCATCCATCGGTTGGGACGAACAGAAGTCGGGCAGCCAGGATTGGAACGGCCAGCGGAATCCTGACTGCGCCTCGCGTGTATCCGCCAAGGCAAGGTCGTCCACGCCCGTTCGTCCGGTCAAGGTGAATTTGCCGGGTTCGGGTCAATCGGCCGGGTTCGGGTCAATCGGCTGTTCATCCGGGCAACGTTATCGCGATTCACCGGCGGGATCGTCCGTGGCCCCGGCGTCAGGCCAAACGTCAAACACCAGGTTGCCGGCCTGGTCTTCCCCGACGTATTGGGCAGGGCCCATCTCAACCACAGCCTGTCCGTCGGTCCAGTCGGCGATTTGTTGCGTCAGCGCCGCAGCGTCCGCATAGGGAACCCACAGTGAGAGGTGTACTTGTTCGGTGAACTGTTTGTCCCGAATTACCCATCCGGCGTTTGTCAATTCGTGCTCAAGCTTCCCGAAGCGGCTGTAATCGAGGGTGATGTGGACGGGCTGCATCACTTTGCAAGTTAGTAACTGCCCGCTGTCAATTACCGACGCGGCCCCCTCCGTGTAAGCCCGAACGAGGCCATTGGCGCCGAGCAGCGTTCCGCCAAAGTAACGCGTGACCACGATGAGCGCGTTCATCACCTGCCGCCGCCGCAAAACCTCCAGGATAGGCCGCCCCGCCGTGCCGGACGGCTCGCCGTCGTCTGAAAACCGTTCAATCGGAACTCCTAAGCCCACCGTATAGGCGTAGCAGTTGTGGGTCGCCGTCTTGTGTTCGGTGCGTATGGCTTCCAGGGCCGCTTCTGCCTCGTCCACCCACCGCACCGGCCGAAGCTGACCGATAAACCGCGACTTCTTGATGACGATCTCGGTTTCCGCCGGTCCCGCCGGCGTTAGAAACTCATGTTGTTTCATGGTCATGCCTTAATCGCTCCTCAAAATTCATAAGAGCTCACCCCTTGACAAGGAGCTTGACTCCCAAGCACGTCGAATTTACACTATGTTTGCCGGAACTTAACAGTAACATCATTCGACGGAATTCGGTATCTAAAGGGCGGCACGTTATAGCAGCCTTGAAAGACCTTTGTATGGTTTTATAATGCGAATCAGATAGTAGACATTATCTTGCAAGATCCCACAAAGATCGAGAGAGATTTCGAGACTCCCACATTTTAAGTGCACCTTGTAGATGCGAGTGACGCATCGGTGCTTCAGATAGATTCTATCGAACTCAGGTCGACTTTAGAAATAGACGTGATACGAGGGGGCAGCCGGGTGATCTACGCAGAAATCCTCGCTGGGGGCAAGGGCACGCGTATGGGCAATGTAAATTTGCCCAAGCAATTCTTATCTCTTCAGAACCGCCCCATCGTGGTTCACACCTTAGAAAAGTTCCTGGTCCACGATCGATTTGAAAAAATCCTTGTTGTGGTTCCGCACGAATGGATGAATCACGCACAGGACGTAATCCATCGGCATATCGGATCGGATGACCGGGTGGTTGTTGTAGAGGGCGGAATGGATCGAAACGGTTCGATTATGAGCGGCATCCGATTCATTGAGCAGAACTACGGCATCAACGATGATGACATCGTGGTCACGCACGATTCGGTACGACCGTTTGTTACTCATCGCATTATTGAGGAAAACATCGATTATGCGATTCAATTTGGCGCCGTGGATACAGCGGTCCCTGCGTTCGACACCATTATCCAATCGAACGACGGTCAGGTGATTTCCGACATCCCTATCCGCTCCACCATGTTTCAGGGGCAGACGCCGCAAAGTTTCAATATTAAAAAGCTGGTGAACCTCTACCAAAAACTCTCGGATGCACAAAAGCAGATCTTAACTGATGCATGTAAGATTTTCTCCTTGTCTGGAGAACCTGTCTACATTGTCCGCGGCGAGGTATTCAACATCAAGATTACGACTCCGTATGACTTGCGTGTCGCCGAGGCGATGTGTGAGGAGAAGGAGCTCGTATGATCAATCAGGTCTATCGTTTGGTTGCGACCCGTCAATTCGAAATCGCCTACAAGGGTGTTGATTTACAGGCGAATCATATTGTAGTTCGCCCTACATACCTTTCCATTTGTGCCGCTGACCAAAGGTATTATACGGGTTCTCGGAACCAGGAGGTCATGCGCAAGAAACTGCCGATGGCGCTGATTCATGAAGGAATTGGCGTGATTGCGTATGATCCGGCCAAAGAATATCGAACAGGTACGCCGGTGGTGATGGTTCCGACTCAACCGACGCAATCTGATGCGGTCATCGGTGAGAACTATCTTCGGACAAGCCGTTTTTGTTCCAGTGGCTATGACGGGTTTATGCAGGACTGTGTTTTTCTCCCTCGCGATAGGGTGGTTCCACTGTTTGACGGGTTAAATCCCCATGTGGCGGCCTTTAGCGAACTGATTTCTGTGAGCGTGCATGCCCTCGGGCGATTTGCACGGCGGTCCCATTCGCGCAGAGAAGTCCTCGGCGTCTGGGGGGACGGGAATCTCGGATTTATCACGGCGTTGTTGCTGAAAACTTATTATCCTGACAGCCATGTTGCCGTATTCGGGAAGACTGAGTGGAAACTTGAAAACTTCTCCTTTGCGGATGCAGTATACCGAATTGACGAGATCCCTGCCCAGGTTCAGGTGGACCACGCGTTTGAATGTGTCGGTGGCGTGGGCAGTCAAGCGGCCGTGAATCAAATCATCGACCTCATTCACCCGGAGGGCAGTATCGCGCTTTTAGGGGTCTCCGAGTACCCGATTGAAATGAATACGCGGATGATTTTGGAAAAAGGCCTCACGGTGATTGGCAGCAGTCGCAGCGGACGGGCGGATTTCGTGGAGACCGTGGAGCTGTTGAAACGTCATTCGAATTTAGTGGATTACTTGCAGCGTTTGGTCGGGGTTGTCCGTGAAGTGCGAACGCTGCAGGATATCACCGAGACTTTTGAGGTCGACCTGACAAGTCCATGGGGGAAAACGGTGATGAAATGGGCGATATAGCAACGGCTCGGCTCAATCGTGCAAGGACTGCCCGCTCGCGGCGTGGGCTTTTCCGCCTTCCAGGCTTTAAGGTATGGTCGACAGTGGTTGCCAAGACCATTGTTCGGGTGTCATACTACGGAGCTTGCTTATTCTTTCCCGTGCGGAAAACAAAGGTAACCTTGGCTTCTTACCGGGGGGCTCGCCTGCACGGCAACCTTCGTGCGGTATACAACGAACTACAGAGACGCAAACGGTATGAGTTGGTCGTCCTGGTGCGTAAGTACCAGGGCACTTTCTTAGATAAAATCAGCTATGTATTTTACATGATTCGTGCCGGCTATCATATGGCGACGTCTCGATACTTTGTTATCGACGATTACTACTTCCCAGTGTATGTCGTGAAACTGCGTCGGGACACCGAGGTTATTCAGCTTTGGCATGCGGCCGGAGCGTTTAAAAAGTTTGGCTACAGCATCATGGGTCGTACCGTGGGACCAACCAAGGATTACATCCAACGTGTACCGATACACTCGAATTATTCGGCAGTGATTGTCAGCTCTACGGAGGTGATTTCCCACTACGCTGAGGCATTCCGGATGTCTCCGGACCGAATATTGCCACTGGGTCTGCCACGTACCGACAAGTTGTTAAACCCGGAACAGCGTGAACGGGCTGCGAGGGAATTTTATCATGCGTTTCCGGATTTAAAGGATAAAAAACTGATTTTGTACGCCCCAACGTTTCGCGGGGAGAGTTATAATCAGAGTCGGTTCCAATGCCCCATTGATATAGGGGCCATGCACGAGGTGCTGGGGGATGAGTATCGTTTATTGATTCATCTACATCCCTACATGAGGGGAATCGACTTGTACGGTGGTCCGGTGCATCGAGATTTCGTGCGTGTGAACCTTCCAGGCTTTGAGATTGAGGACCTGATGATTGTATCTGACTGCCTTGTTACGGACTATTCTTCAGTCATATTCGATTATAGTCTGCTGCTCAAACCGATGGCTTTCTTTGCAACAGACCTGGAGAGCTACACGTTGGAGCGGGACTTTTATTATGATTATAGATCTTTCATTCCGGGGCCGTTGTTTTCTGATACGTATGGCCTAGCTCAGTGGATCCATAAAGGGGTCTATGATAGAGCGTCTCTCATACGATTCCGAGAGAAATTTTTCGACTATACCGATGCCGAGGCGACAAAAAGAGTGGTGGATACAGTTTTCTCTGAAGGTGACAAGTAAAAGTGAAGTTTATTCGAGATTGTAGCTTGCTGAAGTCTATCTACAGGAAGATCCATCTTTCTTGGTTCGTATTTGTTTACTATGTATCATGGATCTTCCCGATCAATCATCGAAAGATAGTATTTCTATCGGATAGTCGAACTGACATCAGCGGTAATTTTGAATACATTTTAGCTGAGATTCGGCGACGTTGTGTGACTGCTCAATGTCATTTTTTGTTGAAAAATCGTGCGTATGATCGAAAAAGTCTCAAGGAATTATTCGCTCTTGCCTATCATATTGCGACGGCGAGATTCGTTTTACTGGATGATTATTATCCGATAATCTATCCGTTAAAGATTCGAACAGGGACACATCTCGTTCAGGTGTGGCACGCCGTAGGTGCGTTTAAGAAGTTCGGTTTTAGCCGGGTTGGGCTTCCTGGTGGCCCTGATCCCAGGTCACGCGATCACCGAAACTATACGATGGCGGTTGTCAGCTCAAAGAACGTGATTCCCTATTATGCGGAAGGGTTTGGCATCGATGCCAGTCGTGTCTTACCTCTTGGGGTTCCTAGAACCGATCTCTTTTTTGATAAAGATCAAATGACTCGTGCGTTGACAGAGGTTCGTCGTAAATACAGTTTACCTGACGGAAAACAGGTGATTTTATTTGCTCCTACGTTCCGTGGTCGGGGACAGATGTCGGCTTATTTCCCATTTGAAGTCTTAGATATGGACCGTATCTATCGTGAACTTAAAGACGAGTTCGTTTTCCTTTTGAAATTCCATCCATTTGTTAAGGAAAGAATATCGATACCGCCCGAGTTCCGCGACTTCTTTTACGATGTGTCAGACAACCGGGAGATAAACAGTCTACTCCTGGCTACGGATGTCTTAGTCACGGATTATTCCTCGGTATGCTTTGAATTCGCCCTTTTGGAGCGACCGATGATATTCTTTGCGTTCG
This sequence comes from Alicyclobacillus herbarius DSM 13609, assembly GCF_000430585.1. GTDB lineage: Bacteria > Bacillota > Bacilli > Alicyclobacillales > Alicyclobacillaceae > Alicyclobacillus_G > Alicyclobacillus_G herbarius. Next base: position 6,506 of record NZ_AUMH01000027.1, on the reverse strand, counting down.
ATTTAGAACAATATATAAGAGAACGCGACTTTTATTTCGACTACTATGAGTTCATACCAGGGACGTGTGTGCGAACCACCGAGGAGCTCATTAAGACGATTAAAAATCGTCGTTTTAACATGGAAAAGTTGCAGGCGTTTCGGGAGTATTTCTTTGACAAATTAGACGGCCAGTCGTCCAAACGCTTCCTTGATTGGATGATTCACGAGGAGGCTGCCTTACTTTAAGCGAGATTATCCCACCAAACGCCGGTAAGAAGGAGCATTACACCATGACATGGGATACGCAGAATCCCCCTCTCGTCAGCATTATTATGCCAACCTATAATGTGGAGTCGTTTATCGAGGAAGCATTGAACAGTTTGCTACGCCAGTCTCTGCAAAGTATTGAATTGCTTATCGTTGATGACGGGTCAACTGACAGAACATGTGAAGTTATTTCGCGTGTCGCGGCTCGAGACCCAAGGGTTAAGCTTTTGCAAAAAGAAAATGGAGGGCCAGCTTCAGCCCGCAATTTTGGTCTTCGGTTTGCAAGTGGGCAATACGTTTGTTTTATAGATAGTGATGACGTCGTGCCTGAAACTGCGTTGGCCGAGATGGTGGAAGCAGCAAAAGTTCATGAGGCTGACGTTGTGACAGGAGTGCAACTGCGATTTAATAGTTCCGGAAAGTGGTTCATAAAGGTACATTTCGACAAGGGGCTTACCCGTTCAGGTGAACGTTGCATAGATACAAACCCGGAGTTGTTTTATTCTCTTGGCGCAGGGAAGCTGTACAGAACAGACCTTATCCGAGATATCCGGTTTCCAGAGGAAATCAAAGTTGGCGAAGACCAGCCGTTTGTAATTGAGGCGTTCCTTCGTGCGAAAAAAATCTATACTCTCGGCAGTATTGTCTATTACTATCGCGTGCGGGAAACTGAGGAAAAATCGCTAACTCAGATTGCGCTGCAGGACCCAGTTGGGGCGATTACCGATTTGTTCAGGATGGTCTCGTTGGTAAGCCCGAAATTACAGGGAAGGGGCCGACTACTTGCAGATTACATGGAGCGGGTCATATCGATGGATATCTGGCCGCGTGTACGCGCCGGACTCTCATCCCGCGACTGTACCCTTCAAGTTAGGCTTCTCGACATGATGGCGGGGTGGCTCGCTAAATGGGATGACGGTCTTTTAGATAAAGTGCCAGCGGTACGTTATTGGTTTTTGAAGGGGATTATCGATCGCATTACAGTTTTGCGTATCCCTGCTCTCCATGCCTACCGCGGATTGCTGGAAGTTCTCTTTTCTAGACTGAGTCCATCTGCGCTTAAGGCCTTTCAGAAGCAACATAAAATAGTATATCAGGTTGCTTATGAGACCGTAGCCTGCGGCACCATACAGCCTCTCATTAAACATTCCTGCAGGAAGCGTTACAAGGGGGCCAAGAGCAGGATACGGAACTTTGTCTTGAAGCGATTTTGCTTCGGGATTGGAAAGTTACTGCCCGCGCGCCGAGAAGTTGTCCTAGCAACAAACAAATCAGCAGATTTACGAGGGAATTTACGGGCAGTTTATGACCACATGTTTCTCAATAATATCGACGACTGGGGCGTAAGGGTCTGTCTGTCGAAGAAACGGTCATTCCTGGAACTAGCCGGACAGTATTTATGCCTTGGCAGAGCTCAGGTCGTTGCGTTGGACGACTATTATCATCAGTTGTACGGATTACGTCCACGCAAAGGGAGACAAGTCGTTCAGCTGTGGCATGCGTGTGGGGCGTTTAAAAAATTTGGCTTTAGTTCGTTTGGGTACATCGATTCCAATACGCCAGCCTTCGAGGCTTTGGCTCATAGTAGCTATACACGTGTCGTCACGAGCTCGAAAAATATTGCCGACATCTATGCGGAGGCCTTTGGGGTGTCCGTGAGCGACGTTGTTTCAACGGGCGTGCCTCGTACGGATATCTTTTTTGACAAAGAGCTCATAGAGTATACCCGACGAAAATATCGGCTGCGTTATCCACTAATCCGAGGAAAAAAAGTGATTTTATATGCGCCAACGTTTCGCGGTCGCCCGAATCAGCGGACGAGCTTTGACCTACAGTTGAATCTCAAGAAAATGAAAGAAGAGTTAGCGGCGGACTATGTTCTATTATTAAAGCTTCATCCGTCCGTAAAGAACGCACTCAACCTAGATGCGGGTCTTGATGATTTTGTAATCGACGTATCGCATGTGCCCGAGATTAACGAACTCCTCTTATCGGCTGATGTATTGATTACGGACTACTCGTCGATCGTTTTTGAATTCAGCTTACTTCGCAGGCCCATGATATTTTTCGCCTATGACCTTAAGGATTATTTATTTGAACGTGGGTTTTACTATAACTACGAGGAGTTTGTTCCGGGACCAATTGCTTATACAACAGAAGAGGTAATCTATCACATCTTAAATCCGAATAAAGATCTCTCTGTTGTGGAGAACTTTTCCCGCTATTTCTTTGATCGTTTTGACGGTGAGTCCACCAAGCGTTTTGTAGCTGAGTTCCTCAAATAGGATAGGCTCGGGGCCTTATTTGGAAGCTGTCATATCCGGAGGGATGCTTGTGTTATGTCTCGTGATTGCGGTCAATCACCTTAGTCAGTTTTCCTGTCTGGAAAGATATTCGGGATTAAAGAGTTTATACGGGGTTGATATTCGAGTTCTCTGTGAGCCCGAATTACAAAATGAAGCGAAAACCGTACTTGAAAGGAAACAGTTACCAACATACGACAATCTGGTCGCTCTTTTGAGGAGTACACGCGGGGATTTATTTACATTTGTATCGGGGTCGCGGTTTGATCCGACCCTCTTTGACGATCTCGCGAAATGTATTCCGTCGTGTGCGAATGATCGTAGCGATGTTTTTGTGACAGAATCAATTTACAGTACCACAAAATGTGTTTCTAGTGTCGATGAAGCACCTTGGCTGTTTGAAATTTGCACATCAGAAGTTTACCTGTTTTCGCGTAGATTTCTAGAAAGCCTTGATTTGGGATACGCGCGGGCTTCGAATCTTCACTCCTGCGTTGGACACTGGCTTGTAGAGGCACAAGGGATTACGATATTTCCTCAACGAAGCTTAAGCTTACTTGATAGTGAGTCTGAGACAGTGCGTTATCCAGATCGTCTCATCGCTTGTATTGTTCGCAAGCTAACGGAATACTCTGATCGTCTGGAGTCATTAGGTCTGAATAAATATGTTGCGCGTGACCTCACTGCAGGTTTTTGCGATACTTTAGTGGATCGGTATCTAGGGCCGGTTTACCAAAATGTCCTAACTAATGGTACAAGGCGGGACCAAAAGCGCCTTTTTGTCGAGATGGAGAGGTGGCTGAATGGGATCGACCGGACCTTGCTAAACCAAGTGCCATCTATTCCCTACTACTTTGTACGGAATACCATCGACCGATACTTGTCCTTGAAGATAGGAGTCAGGCGGAAACATTTACGGATACTCAAGCTGATATTTAAAAACATGCACTATAATTTTGTGCTGGAGTGTTGCACCAAGCATAAATACCTGTATCCAGCGGCATTGAAGGCTGCATCGTGGAATTCCACGATTCCTATCATATGGTACCTGTTGAAGAGAAAACTTCGAGGAAAGGCAGGAAAGCGAACGCAGAAAGCAAACAACATGACAGCCAATTTGCAGGCTAGGGGCTGAGAACTACGTATGAAAATTGCTGTGTTGGGGAGCTGCGTTACTCGAGATGCATTTAATTCAAAGTTTAACCCCGACTACAAGGCCTACTACGAGTGTGGTCTTACGCAAAATCAATCGTCGATCATTAGTCTTATGACTCCCGAAATTCCGTATGACCCACAATTGATTGACAACCTAAGTCCGTATGATACGTGGAATGTACGCACTGAGTTTACCAAGGAATTTTTAAAACTCATCAGAGACTATGATCCGGATTGTTTGCTGATTGATTTTTTTGGAGATATCCATTTCGGGTGTATATGCTTAGGCGACGACCGATTTATCACCAACAACCGTTGGAAGGTCTGGAAGACCACGTTCTACAAGAATCTAAAACAGGACAACAGGTTACATGTAATTAATATCGACGAGGATGCGGAGTCGTATTTTAAGCTCTGGACCGTGTATGCCGATAAATTGTTTGAATACCTGCGCACTGTAGTGCCAGGATGTCGGATTGTCATTCACCAGGCCCGAAATGTCGACTTTTATATGAGCAACGATGGTGATCTGAAGAGGTTAAGTTCAAGTGGCAAAGTCAAAAGGATCAATGTCGACACGTACAATGAGATGTGGTCCCGTATGGACGAATACGCGATTATACGACATGGGGTCGAGAGCCTAGACTTGTTCCATGATGACAATACAGCTTATACATCCTTTGAGGCTCACCCTTGGGGACCGTTCTATGTTCATTACACGATGGATTACTATGTTCGGTTTCTCGATTGTCTGGGACAACTCCTTGGTCACCCGGCACTACCACGATGAGCTCATATATGTGTATAGAAAAAGGTGAGGTCGCGCCCCACCTCTTGCTCCATCTATTCCCCTTCATAATCCACAATCGTGCCGATGACTGGCAGCTTCAGGTAGCGAGTGACCTCTTCCTCCGTCTTCAACCGGGTGTCGAGGTACTCGAGCAAGAACGCGAGTCCGATACTCACCATCAATCCAAGCACGAGGGCGATGGCCAGATTCAGTTTCTTGTTCGGCTTGACCGGAGTCGGAGCTTTTGGTGTAACGGCCGGATCGACAATTTGGACGTTCTTGACGTCCATGAGGGACTCGGCTTTCCGTTGAAAGATTTGCGCCAAGGTATTCGCAATGCGCGTGGCCAATTTCGGGCTTGGGTTGGTGACGGTCACCTGAATCACCTGGGACTGGTCAGGCGCCGAGACGTCAATCATACTGTCCAACTGTTGTGGGGTATAGTCCAGGGATAAGTCTGCGATGACCGCCCGTTCCATGGTGGCGCTCTTGATAATGTCACTGTAGGTTTTGACCAGCGCCTGGTTGGCCATCACGGTCTGGTACTCCATGCCAGGCTGGTTATCACTCGACTTCTGGTTGACCAGCAGCGTGGTGGTCGACTGGTACTGCGGGGTCAGAACAAAAAAGGACAGCACCCCGCTGATGATGACCGCAATGATAGGGATGGCCACGACCAGTTTCCACCGCTTGCGGATGACGTTCCAATACTCTCGAAGTTCTAGTTCCTCCATCAACGACCCTCCGCACTCGCGCGTGCGCCGGCTTTGATGCCTGCATCATAGTAGTAGTAATAATAGCCTTCCGACTTCCGCGGTACGCGGTTCAGCACAACCCCGAGGATACGGGCTTCCACCTGCTGCAGCATGCCGACCGCCTTTTGCGCAAAATTCCGGTTGGTGTGCTGAGCGTCGACGACCAAAACCGTTCCGTCCGCGATACGGGTCAGAATTAGCGCGTCGGTCACCGCCAGGACAGGCGGCGCGTCGATATAGACGTAATCAAATTCGCTGCGGGCCCATTGAATCAGGTCAGCGAATCCTTTACTGGCCAACATTTCGGACGGATTGGGCGGAATGGGGCCGCTGGGGAGCAGAAACAGATTCGGAATTCCGCTGTGTAGGACGCATTGGTCGAGTTTACGTTCCTGAATCAGCAGATTGCTCAGTCCGTCTAAGTTGGACGCCTCAAAGCGTTGGTGTACCTGGGGTTTGCGCAAGTCTGCGTCCAGCAGCAGCACCCGTTTGCCCGACTGGGCGGTCACGATGGCGAGGTTACAGATGGTCGAGGTTTTTCCTTCGCCTGGCTCACTGCTGGTGACGAGGATGACCTTGGTCTCTTCGGCCACGCCAGCAAATTGAAGATTCGTGCGTATCATTCGATAGGCTTCAGTAACGGGCGACTTCGGATTCGCCGCTGCGATGGGTTTAGGATAACGGTTGGATAACGCCACGCCCTTACTCTCCTTGCGCTCAACATTGTGTGGTCAAGAACCTATCGTGTTGTGAAGGATAGCCTGCAAAATTCGACAGAAATCGCAGAGCAACACGATTCTATTTTACTATAAGTCGGGGGATTGGTGAAGATAGGAAGGGCTTATCCGCGCGGCGCCGAGAGGCGATAAGTTCCATCCTATTTTACCGGGATGCGCCGTAAAGCCCCGCGCTTTAGTGCTGGGGATATAAGGCGCTCGCCGTCAGGCGAAATCTTTTGCCTGGGTGAGCAGCAGTCGATCGGTCGCCGTGATATACTCCTGTTATGGAATACACATCCAATCAGAACGTTTTCTACTCTTGCAATACCATGTCGTGGGGTGCCCCGCTTGCGGTCATCAAGCAGTACATCGAAAACCAAAAGCACGTATGAAAAGAAAAAACGCACTCCCTCGTTTGTCTGTGAGATTCCGCTGCGGGTCACCCGGCGCCAGGAGCAGATTCTGGAGGCGCGGTTTGAAGCCGGCCGCCAGATGTATAATGCCGTTTTGGGCGAAGCCAAGAACCGGCTCGCGCT
>NZ_AUMH01000026.1:1483-27637 GCF_000430585.1 Alicyclobacillus herbarius DSM 13609 | reverse complement strand
CTTGAAGAAGACGAGGTAGATCGGTCCGGCGTGGAAGCGTGGTGACGCGTGGAGCGGACGGATACGAATCGGTCGAGGGCTTCACCAGGTGGTCGGTGGCAGGAGAGAGGACTTCGCTATGTCGGTGTCAAGGTGAGAAGGTGTCTGGTGACGATGGCGGAGGGGACCCACGCGTACCCATACCGAACACGACCGTTAAGCCCTCCAGCGCCGATGATACTTGGAGCGGGAGCTCCTGGGAAAGTAGGACGTTGCCAGGCGAGGGAAGGACACCGAAAGAAAGCACCCTGAGGTGAGCAGGACTCATCTCGGGGTGCTTTTTTTTGTGTGCCTGAGGGAACTGCTCCGCGCTGCTCGTCCATACTTGACCTTTCGAGCTCATGACAGCGTATAATGAAGAGGCGGCGAACATTTTATTCCGTGTTGAAAAGAATGTTCGTGGTTGTGCCTCGGCGGGAGTACGTGTGGGTATAGATTATCTGTGCACGCATCAGGGAGGTTTCATCATGTCCAATTCACAATACGATGTGATTATTGTTGGTGCAGGCCCGGGCGGCTTGTACGCGGCTTATGAATTTACCTTGAAATCGCCTCACGCAAAGGTGCTCCTGATTGACAAAGGGGTAGAGGCAAAGTACCGTCACTGCCCGATTATGGAGGGAAAAATCGAAAAATGCCCACCGGCGAATAAAATCAAGACTTACGCAAGCTGTTGGCCGGCTTGCGGTGTTATCAACGGGGCTGGTGGAGCTGGTAGCTTTAGCGACGGGAAATTTAATATTACGTCGGAATTCGGGGGCTACCTGACGGAATACTTGCCTGCCAGTGAAGTCCTAAAACTCATCCATTACGTGGATGATATCAATCTCCGCCACGGAGCTCCGGACACCATTACGGACCCAACGACGCCTGCCGTAGCGGACATCGAACGAAGGGCCATTGCCGCCGGCTTAAAACTGTTGCGGGCTCGCGTTCGTCACATTGGCACCGATAAGAACCTAGAGTTGATGAACAGCATTTTTGCCTATCTTGCCGAGCGGATTGACCTGAGATTCCGTACGTTCGTGGATGACTTTTGGATTGAGGATGGTCGTATTCAAGGGGTATGTTTGCGCGACGGAGAAAGGATATCCGCACGGTTTGTGCTCGCAGCGCCAGGCAGGGACGGATCGACCTGGTTGTCGGAGCGGTTTCGGCGTCACAATCTACGCATGAGGAACAATCAAGTAGACATTGGGGTCCGCGTCGAGACGTCGAATGTTGTGATGCAGGAAATCAATGAGCATCTCTATGAAGGGAAGTTCATATTTAATTCCCCTTCCACAGGACTTCGTGTGCGGACGTTCTGCAGCAACCCGTCCGGGCATGTAGTGGTCGAAAACCATACTGGGGTCATGGCAGCCAATGGACACGCCTATAAAGACCCTTCCCTGGGAAGTGAAAACACGAATTTTGCCTTGTTGGTCAGCCACCGCTTTACGGAACCATTTGACCGTCCTAATGAATTCGCCAAACAGATTTGTCGGCACGCCAACGAACTATCCAACGGATCGATTATTGTCCAGCGTTATGGGGATATCTTAAAGGGGCGGAGAAGTACGCCAGAGCGCATCCGGGAAGGCTTTATTGAACCCACGTTGAAAGAAGCTGTGCCAGGGGATTTAGGCCTGGTATTACCCTACAAAACCATGGTGGCGCTGCAAGAAATGATTGAGGCTTTGGACCACGTCACCCCCGGCATCGCCAGCGACCATACCCTGTTTTATGGAGTGGAGGCAAAATTTTATGCTTCACGTGCAGAGGTCGATGAAACCTTGCAGACGAAGGTTGACGGCCTGTACTGTGCGGGAGATGGTCCGGGAATTTCGCGCGGTATCTCTCAGGCGGCCAGCAGCGGGGTGTATGCCGCTCGGAACATCATTTCGAGGTTGTAGACCGGCGATACACCGAGGACGAACGGAGATAGTCATGCGATGCAGATACCGAAACCTCTCTTCCAACGACAACCCGGGGGCCCTCCCGGCGTCGTACGTGACTGGATTCGGGAAGGAGAGCGGTTTCCAAATTGGATGTGCAACACGGGCAGCGAACGGCCTGAAGCGGAATCTCTGAGGCGCAATACGGACAGGGCTTGGTTTCGGATGGGGAAGGAACCGGGCGTACCATCCGATTGAGCTGTCGGACCAGGACGAAAACAATGATGGAGACTAGGATGAAATTCAGCACTGTGTTGATGAATGTACCGTAATTGATAGTAGCCGCCCCTGCTGCTTGGGCTGCAGGGAGGCTGTGGTAATGACCTCCGGTAAGGTCGATAAATAAATCTCGAAAATCGACCTTGCCCAACAGCAGGCCAATTGGCGGCGTAATAATGTCGTTCACCAAGGAATCGATGATTTTGCCAAAGGCGGTGCCAATCGCGACACCCACGGCCCAATCGAGGACATTGGGACTGGTCATAAAGCGTTTAAAGTCATCCCACATGAAAACCCACTCCCTTCCTGGTTCCTTATCCATCTTATGAGGATGCTGCGGGCTTGTATGAGTCACGCGGAATGTAGGGATCAATGACGGAATCGGAGGGCAATTGCGGATTTAATCCTACCTCTTGCATCTTAGAGGTGGCTTGTGTTATAAAATTGATGTGCTCACCGAACGGAGCAATCACCCGAACGGCGAGACACAAAAGAACTTGCAATCCGACTCGAACTGATGTATAGTAAAAGAGTCGCGCAACAAAGGTAAGTGCCCGTAGCTCAGCTGGATAGAGTGCTTGACTACGAATCAAGAGGTCGGGAGTTCGAATCTCTCCGGGCACGCCAGTGCCGAAGTGGCGGAATTGGCAGACGCACACGACTCAAAATCGTGCGGGAAACCGTGCCGGTTCGAGTCCGGCCTTCGGCACCAACGTGGGGCTATAGCTCAGTTGGGAGAGCGCTAGAATCGCACTCTAGAGGCCAGCGGTTCGAATCCGCTTAGCTCCACCACATTCCTCGATAGCTCAGCGGTAGAGCATCCGGCTGTTAACCGGAGGGTCGTAGGTTCGAATCCTACTCGGGGAGCCAGGTTTTGATTTGGCGTGCCGAACAAGTCAGTGGGTTCGGGCATTTCGATAAAGGCCCCATGGTCAAGCGGTTAAGACACCGCCCTTTCACGGCGGTAACGGGGGTTCGAGTCCCCCTGGGGTCACCAGGGCGGTTAGCTCAGCGGGAGAGCACTCGCTTCACACGCGAGGGGTCGGCAGTTCGATCCTGCCACCGCCCACCATCATCTCTATATCAACGCGGGGTGGAGCAGTTGGCAGCTCGTCGGGCTCATAACCCGAAGGTCGCAGGTTCAAGTCCTGCCCCCGCAACCAAAGTGGAGCTGTGGTGTAGAGGCCTAACATGCCTGCCTGTCACGCAGGAGAACGCGGGTTCGAATCCCGTCAGCTCCGCCACTAGGGCCTATAGCTCAGCTGGCTAGAGCGCACGACTGATAATCGTGAGGTCAGAGGTTCAAGTCCTCTTAGGCCCACCAAGCGGAGTCCGGGATAGGGCTCTTTTTTTATTATGGAGTTTGCTTATATCGTGAACGTTTATTGACAGGAATCCGGTCGAGCGGTTAAGCTTGTGGGGAGATGAGCTGAGGTGAGTTGAGCCGCGTCTGTACCGGTGTTTCCTGGCGGAATGTACGCTGGGACCGTTCGTACGCATGCACAGCTCCGGCTGTGATTTTTTTATGGACACGGCTCTGAGATGAGGGGAGGAAGACCTGTGGTTCTGGTCATTGACAACTACGATTCATTTACCTTCAACCTTGTTCAATACCTAGGTGAGCTCGGCGCGGATGTCGTGGTTTTGCGGAACCATGAATCTTTGTCGCGTTTGATGTCCTTGCGTCCGAGCGCCTTGGTGGTCTCCCCAGGGCCTTGTTCCCCGAAGGAAGCGGGAGTATCCATTGAGGCGATTTCGTTTTTCGCTGGCCGGATTCCAGTCCTGGGGGTTTGTTTGGGACACCAGTCATTGGCAGCAGCGTTCGGCGGACGGATCGTTCGTGCCCCGCAAGTGAGACACGGTAAAACGTCGAAAATTACGCATAATGGCGATCCGCTCTTCAAAGATGTCCCCAATCCTTTTGTTGCGACGCGTTACCACTCCCTGATTGTAGATAAGGATACCCTACCATCCGAATTCACTGTGACGGCGTGGGCGGAGGATATCATCATGGGATTACGGCACGAACCATCCGGGGCCCTTGGTGTGCAATTTCATCCAGAATCCATTTTAACCCAGAACGGAAAGACGATATTGGGGAACTTCCTGGCCATGGCGGGTGTGGCCCGCGCCCCCCAGTTGAGTGAGGTGGGGAAGGCGTGAACGCGTTCACCTTCACGACGATGTCGGTCGATCCGTTTTCCGCATACGTGGATCTCTGTCAACACTTCGGGGAGGGTCAAACCTTCCTTCTCGATGGGGGAGCCGAAGCGGACAGCCGGTACGACATGAGTCTGCTGGGAGCCCTGCCTTTACTAGAGATTCAGTCGAAGAACGGACGTGTGGATGTGTTGGCCCGCTCGGGATTGTTGGAGTTGATGGTGGAGCGTCTCGGTCAGCGCGGGTACCAGTCGGAGCCGGTCTCTGCGCCGCTAGCAGTTTCGGTACTTCCGGCGGAAGCCGCCTCGTATCGCCCAGCGGACGTGATGGAGCTGCTGGATGCGATTCGGTCAGAAATCACCCGCTTGGCGACGTTTCATCCGGATGTTCCGTTTTCCAGCGGGTTGCTGGGGTATGTGGGCTACGAGGCGGTTCGTTATCTGGAGTGTATTCCTTGCACTGTCGTGGATGATCGCGAACTGCCGGATGTTCGTTTTCAGTGGCACGCCGCCATGTTGAGGTTTAAAGATGGGGACATGACCGTATTTGAATGCCTAGGCGACCTCCGTTCCGTCTTGCATCCTGAGGCGTTTACGGACTTGAGCCGGTCGCTGGAGTGGCTGCGCGCGCGTGTACGCGGATGGGTTGAAAATCCGCCGCGGTTTGTCGCCGAACGTTTTGTCGTCCATCCAGGGCAATCGATGGAGAACCAGACGTCGCAGTCCCCGACGGTTTACGAGGACATGTCGCAGCCAGAATATGAAGCGGCGGTTCGCAAGGCGGTCGATTACATTCGCGCTGGCGATATATTCCAGGTAGTCCCTTCGAGGCGTGTGCGGATCGACAAAAAGGTCCATCACTACGTGGCCTATGACTTGCTGCGGCGGTTAAACCCGTCCCCGTACATGTTCATGGTCGAGTACCCGTCTTATCGGCTGTTTGGGACGAGCCCAGAGGTACAATTTCGTGCCATGCATCGCTGGGCGGAGATGAAGCCAATTGCTGGAACCTCCAAGGGACGCGGCAAGACGCCCGAGGAGGACCATCAGCTTCGTCAAGACCTCCTGACTGACGAAAAGGAACGGGCGGAACACGTCATGCTCGTGGATTTGTGCCGGAACGACCTGGGACGTGTATGCGAAGTCGGGAGTGTAACCGTCAGCAAACTCATGGACGTCGAGGCTTACTCTCACCTTTTCCATCTCGTTTCCACGGTGCGTGGGCGCATTCGTCCCGACGTAAGCATTTTTCACGCGTTGCTCGCCACGTTTCCTGCAGGTACCCTCTCCGGGGCTCCTAAGATCCGAGCCATGGAGATTATCGATGAGCTGGAAACATTGGCACGCGGACCATACGGAGGCATGATTGGAATTGTCGACTTTGCGGGCAACGCGAATTTGGCCATCTTCATCCGTAGTGTGGTCGAATGGAATGGCCAGTACCATATTCAGGTCGGGGCAGGCATCGTGGCAGATAGCATTCCGGAGGAAGAATGGCGCGAGACCGGGCGTAAAGCTGGAGCCATGGTGGACGTTCTGACGCGTGATCCGCAGAGCTTACAGGCGAGTCGGTAAAAAAGCGTGCGAAGAGGCGCAAGTTTGGCGGTGGATGGCTTGCAAAAACCAACGATGCATGCTATATTTAATACCGTCGCTTGCGCCTATAGCTCAGGGGATAGAGCACCGGTCTCCGGAACCGGGTGCCCAGGTTCGAATCCTGGTAGGCGCACCATATACAATGAAAACAGGGCATCCTCACTTGGGTGTCCTGTTTTCCGTATTCAAAGACGTACACCTTGTGTACGTCCTGTGCTTTTGTTGCCCCTGTTTCCTTATCCACTCCGTCGAAGCACCCCGTTTTGGGCCAGTTGTTTCATCATCGCCGCTACGACAAGCTTTTGCCGCTGAATTTCCACAATACACAATGGGCATTTTTGCGATCCGTAAGAGCCGCACTCTTGGCAGATGGCATTTAAAATGGTCGGTTCGTTCACTGGGATCTCTCCGTCACATTTTGAGATTCGTCTGTCAGGCTGGTATTGACATCCAGGGGACGCCTGCCACACACTTGTCTATTCAATCACAAGCGCCGCATTGTGACGAGAGCGAAGATTGTCGAACGGGATCGATCGTAAATCCCTGTCATAAAACGGACACAAGTGTCGCTTGAACGTGAAAAAGGCGCCTCTTTTGGGCGCCTGGTCATGAGTGTGTCGAGAGGCGTCAGATGGACGACTCAGCCTACAGGGGTGGTGGTGCAGGTAGTGACGCTGTACGGCACCAGCAGGATGAACAGAACAAAGATGATGAGAAACACAACCGCCCAACGCGTATAGCCGCCGAAGACTCCGTACACCGCATTTCCCTCCTCATGTTTTAGATATTGAATCGTATGCGGAGGTGTCTTTCTGGGACGCGGTATTCGCCCGGTTGAAGCTTACGGGCTGGAGCTTTCAAGATCGTAGCCGCCATCCCAAGTGGTGTAGTGTAAGCCGTCCATTCCGTAGTAACTGGCAACGGTTGTACCCGCACCGGTCGTGTAGGTCCCGGAAGCTGGGACAAACAAGAAGAACAACACGAATATGATGAGAAACACAACCGCCCAACGTGTGTATCCGCCAAATACGCCATACATCAGTGACTCCTCCTTTCGAGATGCCAGATCTAATGATGGGACATCTGTCCGGTGCCACGGACATTCGTGGAATTCTTAAATGACTGGTCAGACTGGCGTCCCTTGTGGTATTCTGCATATAAATGCATGAATGGGGATGAATATGCCGAATGAAGGAGAACAAGGTTCGAGTCGGTATCGTGGGGGCCACAGGGTATTCCGGCGTCGAGCTGATGCGGCTTTTGGCGCAGCATCCACGTGTCAGTCTCACGTACGTTGCGGGCAACCACCAGGAAACACGGGCAGTCTCGGCAGAACATCCCTATTTGCCCGGGTTCACGGACTTAACCATAGAGCCATACTGCCGGGAGGATGCCGTGGAACGGTGTGAAGTGGTCTTTGTGGCGTTGCCTTCCGGTCGATCCGGCGCCATCGCGGGGGAACTGTGGCAGGCAGGACGGATTGCCATCGATTTGTCTGGGGACTTGCGCTTGCCCCGCGACTTGTATGAGCAATGGTACAAACGTGAAGCGGTCGGGGACACCCTCTTGGCGAACGCCGTCTACGGTTTAACGGAGTGGAATCGTGAGGCGCTCCGTGAAGCAAGGCTTGTCGCCAACCCGGGGTGTTATGCGACGGCTGTCCTGTTGCCTTTACTGCCGCTGATGAGAAGCGGCCTCATTCAACGGGATGAACCTGTTGTCGTGGATGCCAAATCGGGCGTCTCCGGTGCAGGGAGGAAAGCCACGACCAGCTCGATGCTGGCCGAGTTGTCGGAGAATTTCTACGCGTATAAGGTGGGGCAACACCAGCATACGCCAGAAATTGAAACGCAGCTGGCCCGGGTGGGGTTTGCAGGTCAACTCCTGTTGACCACTCAGCTTCTCGCGTGTGTAAGAGGAATTTTTGTTACGGCATACCTGAAACCCAAGGCGCCGCTACGTGATGCCGACGTATACGCGGTCTTGCTGGACGCGTATCGAGATGAACCGTTCATCACGGTGCACGAGCCGGGGGACTTTCCTCAGTTGAAACACGTCCGGGCCAGTAATCGTTGTCACATTGGTTATCGCGTGGATGAGAGGACCGGTACGCTCCAGGTGTTCTCTGTGATTGATAACCTGCAGAAAGGCGCAGCAGGTCAAGCGGTACAAAATTTCAACGTTATCTATGGCTTTGTCGAAACTGAGGGACTTGCCGGATTGCCGGTCTATCCATAACGAGAGGTGGCCAGGAGGTGGAAGTTTGTCTTCGTGGGTGATTCTCAAAGTCGGCGGCTCGCTCCAGGGCGCGCATGCTGATGTGGTGGTCGCGGCGATTCAACGTTCATTGCGGCAAGGGCGTCAGGTCATCGTGGTGCACGGTGGCGGGCCGCGAATCAGTCAACGGTTGCATGAACAAGGGATTGAGCAGCCGTTTGTCGATGGCCAGCGCTTGACGACGCCAGAGGCCATGCACGTTGTGGAACAGGTGCTCGTGCATGAGGTGAATCCGCAGTTGGTCGAAGCGCTGCGTGGGCAGGGAGTGAGTGCATGTGGCATCGCGGGATCAGACGGCATCCTGTATGCCGAACCGTGGCCAGGGCTTGAGCGCACGGGGCGGGTTCGCACCGTGCAAGCGGAGAAACTGTACGAGGCGACGAAGCGCGGTGAGGTGCCGGTTCTAGCCCCGGTCGCAGTGGATGACAAGGGGCGCCGCTATAACGTAAACGCCGATTCCGCTGCGGCGGCGGTGGCCGCACGGATTGGGGCCGAGCGGATCTTGTTTTTCACCGATGTAGCGGGTATCTTTCGCGATTTTACAGCCGGCGACAGGCTGGTGGACACCACAGTACCGGAATTACGGCAGTTGACGGAGCAAGGCTGTTTTCAATCCGGCATGATCCCGAAAGTCCGTGCGATTTGTGACGCGCTTACCGCTGGCGTGTCGAGCGGTTTCGTGCTGCAGGGCAACGCTCGCGACGCGGCGGAGGCCGCCGTGATTTATCCAGCGAACGTCGCGTGGAACAGCGAGTACGGCACGCGGGTGCGTGCATCTTGAACGAGGTGGGGACTATGACAGACGTGGTAAGTCAGGCGCCAATAACATCCCTGATGGGGAATTACGGACAACCCCCGATAACCGTCGTGCGCGGGCAAGGGGTCTACCTGTACGACAGCGAGGGTCGGTCGTATCTCGATTTTACGGCCGGGATTGCCGTGTGTAACCTCGGGCATGCCGATCCGGACGTGACTCGCGCGATTCAAGACCAGGCCGAAACCCTGGTTCACTGTTCGAATCTATATGGGCACCCGCTGCGGGAGAAACTCGCGGCCCGTTTGGCGGAGTGTTCTGGCTTGGACCAAGTGTTTTTTTGCAATTCTGGCGCCGAAGCCAATGAAGCCGCGATTAAGCTGGCTCGCCGCAGTGCTTGGCAAAGAGGTTTTCGCGAGAAGAATGTCATTGTCTCTCTGCCGGGGGGATTTCACGGACGTACGCTGGGCGCCTTGTCGGTCACACCAAAACCTGTTTATCACGAAGGCTATACGCCGCTCGTCCCGGCCTGCCGGACTGCGGCCGATCTCGCGGGGGTTCTGGACACCATCCAGCCAGATACGGCCGCGTGCATTGTCGAAGTGATTCAAGGAGAGGGCGGATTACGCGTGTTGCCGGTCGATTTGCTGCAGGCCATCCAGGACCGCTGTCGAGAGACCGGGGCACTGCTCATTGTCGACGAGGTGCAAACCGGCGTGGGTCGAACCGGGACCTTCTTTGCCTTTGAACAGATTGGACTCAAACCGGATATTGTCACCATGGCCAAAGGGTTGGCCAATGGGGTTCCCGTTGGGGCGGTCTTGGCGCGGCGATCGGTTGCGGAGGCGTTTACGCCCGGATCACACGGGTCGACCTTCGGCGGCAACCCACTCGCGATGGCTGCGGCGAACGCGGTGCTAGACCGCGTGTTAGAGCCATCCTTCCTCGACCACGTCAATGAGGTGGGTGCCTATTTAGAAAGTCGCCTGAAGGAGCGGTTTGAAGAGGTCTCTGGGCGTGGATTGATGTGGGGATTCACCGTCTCGGACGCGAAAAAATTCGCGCAATCCGCGTTGTCGGCCGGTGTCTTGGTGACGGCGGTTGGGCCCAACCGGATTCGGTTAGTTCCACCGCTCATTCTTGGCCGCCGTCATGTCGATGAATTTATGGAGCGCATCGCAACGATTACAGAATGAAACAAGCCGGCCAATCGGGAGCGTAGGTCAACCATGCGTCCCCGATTGGCCGAGTGATGGAATAAGGTTGCCCGGAAACAGATTTTACGCATGTACAAGCTTCTCTGTGTTGAATTTTCTACGCACTTCGGTATAATAAAGCATAGCCGTCTCGTCACATTGGTGGAATTTCCGGCAATAGATACAATCCGTCCAAATTTTGTGCGGCAGCGTCTCCTTCGCCACGATGTGAAACCCCAGTTTGTCGAAAAATGCAGTTTGATACGTAAGCGACAGCACCTGTTCGATACGAAGAATGGCAGCTTGTTCAAGCAGGAATTCGACCAGTTGACGTCCAATACCTTGGCTATGTTTTTCAGGATCGACAGCGAGTGACCGGATTTCCGCGAGGTCTTTCCACAGAATATGCAGACCCGCCGTTCCGATGACCTGCCCTGACCATTCCGCGACCGCGAAGCATTGGAGATTTTCATACAGGGATTTCTCCGTGCGGGGGAGCATCAGTCCTTCGCGTGCAAAGTGATTAATCAGCCGGTGCATGGCCGGCACATCGTCAACGGTTGCTTTGCGTATGAGCACGGGAGATCACCCTTTCTGATGTTCGGACTGCGCGCGGACGCTGCCATGACGTATCCGATGAGTACCTAAATTTTATAACACGATATAGAATCATTATGCAATATGTTGTATATTTAATCTATGGTTTTCACAGTGTGCTGAAGGTCGTAAGTATCCTGTCGGAGGCCGTCGCTTGTAGCATGCGGGGACGGAGTGGAGAGACGTCACGCACCCTGGCCCGGCCGAAAAAAGAGAACCGCCCAATTGAGGCGAGGCAATGGAAGGAAAGGAAGTGACGCAGTTGGACTTGAACGCTTTGACTATGAATGTCCATCGGGAGCACGATGCATGCGGAATTTTTGCGCGCATCGAAAAGACGGGGGAACCCAGCAAAAAACCAGTGCAGGCTGGACTGGAGGCGCTCAAGGCACTGCGTCACCGAGCTGGTTATGTGGACGGGCGCGGTGACGGGTGCGGTTTGTTACTGGACATCCCTCGTGCATTGTGGCGGCGTCGGCTTGCCGCTGCCGGCCGCGATGCGCAGTGGGTTTACGATGAACATTTTGTGGTGGGACACTTTTTCCTGGAGGCAGATGGCGCCGAACTGGAGCGTCTCGCGCAAATAGTTCAATCAAAGTTGGAAGACTCGGGTATCGCTCCGTTGCTTTCCAGGTGCCATGATGCGGTGCCTGACGAATACCCTGAACAACCACCTTATCGTCCGGCGTTTCTGCAGATTGCCGGCTTGGGAGTCTCGGTCACGGATGCCGATTGCTACCGGCTGACCGTGGAACTCGAGGCTCTCGATGGGGTGCACGTTCTGTCCCTCAGTCGTCGCTCCGTGGTCTATAAGGTGGTTGGGGACGCGGATGATCTCGTCCGAGTCTTCGACGACCTGGCGGATCCCAACTGCGAATCCTCATTTGTGCTGGGCCACACGCGGTTTTCGACCAATACAACGACGAGCCCTTCGCGCGTTCAGCCGTTTGCTTTATTGGGGCATAACGGGGAGATCAACACCATTGCCCGTTTCTTTGAAGAAGGCTCCATGATGGGGATTCAGATCGACCCTGCGTTCAGTGACTCGCAGATGGTTGACAGCGTGCTGCATCACCTCGTAGCCGAGAAAGGGTGGAGCTTGTTCTCGGCAATGGAACTCTTGTTCCCGCCAATTCTGAATGAAATCAAGCACCTGCCCCATGACTTGGCGGATATGTATATGTATTTCCGTTCCATGTGGGGTCCGTTTGCGCAAGGACCGGCGGCCATCATGACCCGTTTTGCCGACGAAGCGGTGTTTTCCGTCGATGCGTTGGGACTGCGGCCGATGTGGCTCGTCGAGACGGAAGAGGCCTACTGTTTCAGTTCGGAACAAGGCATCATTCCGCGTCTGCATTGGATTGCCGATCCGCTCCCACTAGCCCCGGGCGAGAAGGTCGGAGTGAAGATGTCTCGCGACGGGGTGCGCTTGTTCCGACACGGCGCTTTAAGGCGAGAGGTCTTCGAGCAGATGAGGACTCGTTACAGCTTCCTGGGCGCGGGGAAGAGCGTGCACTTTACGGCTCCCTACCAGGAAGACGCCGACGTCGGTGCTCGCCCCGCGGATGCGAAGCCGTTGCCTGCACGGACCGCGGCGCACGGTTGGCGGGAAGACGACTTTAAGTGGCTGGAGTTTGAAACGCAAACCGGAGCCGAGCCGATTAAATCCTTAGGGTATGATGGCCCCCTGCCCGCGCTGGACGAAGGTCCCCGTTCGGTTTCGGACTTCCTACAGGAGACCGTGGCCGTCGTCACCAACCCGGCCATCGACCGCGAGCGCGAGGTGGAACACTTTAGCACCCGCTGTGTTCTGGGGCGTCGCCCTTCGTTAGCCGGGGACTACCAGGATGCACCGCGGATTGAAGTACAATCCCCGCTCTTGCTGGAGACACTGCCAGATCGACTCGGCATCGACCAGGAGGAACTCCAGGTTCTGTCCCATCGCCTTGGCACGTTGTGTTATGAAAACGTGTTGGCGGCGCTGCGCACCAGCGTGAATGGAACGGCCGAAATTTTGATTCACCGTCAAGATGGGGAAACGATTGAGCAGGCCCTGCAGCGGTTCCACCACGAGGCCTTGGAGGCTGTCCAGGCCGGCGCCAACGTGATTGTGCTGGACGACCGTACGCAGTTCCGGCGCGGCCAATATATCGATCCGTTCCTGGTTGTGGCTGCGGTTCACAAATCACTTCTGCGGCCTGCGGCCAGCGGTCGCGGAGAACACCTGCGTCGACGCTGCAGCCTCATCCTGCGCAGCGGCGGATTGCGGAATTTGCACGATATTATGTGCGCGATTGGCCTCGGCGCGGATGCTGTCAACCCGTATCTGATGTGGGAAGTTGCGGCGGAGCGCAGCGGATTGCAGGGAGTGGAAAACCTGTATCACGCTCTCTGCAAAGGGATTGAAAAGGTCATCTCCACGATTGGCATTCATGAACTACGCGGATATGAGCGATTATTCGGTGCCATTGGATTGGCGCCCGAGGTGGCCGAAATTCTGGGGGTTCCGAACTTCTGCGGCGGTGAAACGGCCGGCTACGGTTTTGCACAGATGGAAGCCGAGGCCAAGCAGCGGCAGGAACTGTACGACGCCGAAGATGGTAAGACTCGCAGGCGGAAAGCCTTCCAGCTCTATCCAAGAATCTGGAAGTCAGCCGGTTTAGTGGGCATGGGACTGGCTGATTATGAATCGTTCCATGACAAATTGCAGGAATTCGAACGGGATCATCCCATCAATTTGCGCCACGCCCTGCGCTTCGTCGACCAACCGGAGAGTGGTCTGGAGCGGGCAAGCCGCGTAGAAGATGTGGATACGACCATTGACGGGCATGCGTATCCGATTCTCATCAGCTCTATGTCGTTTGGTTCGCAAGGCGAGACGGTCTATCGGGCATACGCGGAAGCTGCCTATCGCTTGAATATTGTCGGGATGAACGGGGAAGGCGGCGAGATTAAGGACCTGCTTGACAAGTACCCGCGCAACCGGGGACGGCAAATCGCTTCCGGACGGTTTGGGGTCAACGCCCGTTTGTGCAACAACGCATACGTGTTGGAAATCAAGATTGGCCAAGGCGCGAAGCCGGGTGAGGGCGGACACCTGCCTGGGTCCAAGGTAACGGAACAGGTCGCCAATGCCCGCAACGCTTCCCCCGGCGTGGACCTCATTTCACCGTCGAACAATCACGATATTTATTCCATCGAAGATTTGGCTCAGGTGATCCACGAGCTCAAGACCATCAATCCGTTGGCCAAGGTTGCAGTCAAGGTCCCGGTCGTTCCGAATATCGGAACCATCGCGGTCGGCATCGTGAAGGCGGGGGCCGACATTGTCGAGCTGAGCGGGTTTGATGGCGGCACGGGCGCGGCCCGCTCGCACGCGATTCGTCACGTGGGCTTGCCGATGGAGATTGGGGTCAAACGGGTGCACGAGGCCCTCTGTGCGAGTGGTCTGCGGGATCGCGCAGAAATTTGGGCCGACGGTGGTATGAAGTCGGGTACGGATGTCATGAAGGCAATTTTGCTGGGCGCGAACCGTGTGGGCTTTGGCACGATGGCGATGGTGGCCATTGGCTGTACCGCTTGCCGTGCCTGCCACAAGGATACGTGCCACGTGGGAATCGCCACTCAGATGACCAGCCTCGAAGAGGCTGCGGAAAAGGGCGTAAAGTCGTTTAGTCCGCGCGAGTTCGAGGCAGCGGTGGAACACCTGGTACGGTTCTTCACAGCGGTCGGAGAACACGTTCGTCGCTTGACGCATCAATTGGGCGCGAAACGGACGCAAGATTTGGTGGGGCGCAGCGACTTGTTGGAACAGTGCTCTGCGTTTGACAACCTGGACCTGACGGAATTGACTCGGATAAATCGTCAGTATCTGGGCTTAGGTACCAAGATTCAACCGCAGGCTCGAACGGCGTTCGCCGAGGAATTTGTAGAAGTGGATACCCCACTGGCCATTGCGGTCGGCGAGGAGACCCAAGCGACCTTAGGGTATCCGGTCGGACGTGGTGGCCAAGGTCGCCGCGGTCAGTTGACCTTGGTGAATCCCGAGCAAGCGGAGTTGGTGGTCGAAGCACCGCGTGTGTTGTCCACGTATGAGAGCGGCGAGGCGGTGCGTACGCACGGCGCGGTCGAGGGACGGCGTACGGTCGAGTATCCGTTTGTGGCTGGGAACGGATTCGCAGCCTATCACATGGCTGGCATGCACTCGGTTGCATACGGGGGAGCCCAGGACGGCGTGGGCAAGGGTGCGTTTGGTGGACGCATCGTCGTTCTTAAGCAACAAGGGCCCGATGGCCGGTGGTTGGGTGGCTCTGTCGGTAAGGGGCTTGCCTACGGGGCTCAGCACGGTGTCTTCATCGTGCAAAACCATGCCGACGCTCGGGCCGGTATTCGGTTGTCCGGCGCGGATATCGTCATCGGCGGTGAAGTCACAGAGCCGCTCGACGATACGCAAGGCGACATCGCCACGCGTGCCAACATCAAGGGGTTTGGATTCGAGTACATGACGGCAGGGCGTGCCGTGGTCCTGGGTGACCCAGGCCCGTGGCTGTGTGCGGGTATGACCGGCGGTTCGGTCTATGTTCGGCACAACCCGGCGGTTGGGCTGACGGAAGACGCGATACGCCGGCGTATTGCCAAAGGGGCCAAGGTCGTTTTACAACCCTTGGATGCTCAGGGGGAAACGGATGTGACTGACCTGCTCCTGGTGTACCACAAGGAGTTGCGGGAGAGTGGTCAGACTGAGGAGGCCAAGAAGCTGGTACCTCTCCTGATGAGACCCAAAGAGCACTTTTTGATGATTCGCCCGGGCAAAGACATTACCGACCAAAGCATTGCTACGGAATGACCATAGCGTCCTTTCTCTGCTGCAGTTCGAGCATAAAGGGGGCAGCCTTGCTGCCCCTTTCCTTTTGTAGCGCGCCCAGAGGCGCGTTCCTCCGAGTGGTCTGTATGAACATCCGTACTGTGGAATTTTTTTGCGTTCGCTCTTGATATATATACATATATGCGTATAATGATACATATGTTGATTCGTGAATGGATTCGTTGATGTGCGAGGAACCGCAAGGCTCGACGCAGTGCGGAAACAACATCGCGAGGAAGGGGAATGCACGGTGTACGCTTGGAAGAGGGAGTTGAGCCCAATCGGTCTGGGGCAAGGAATCGAACCACTGGGCGACGGATATCTGTCGGTCCGCTTGCAGACAGCGTTGATGGCCGCCCACCAGCGATTGCGAGGGCGAGACTTGCTGGATTTCAGCGCATACACCAGTGAAGATGTGCACGCCTTGCTCAAGCTTTCATTGCTGTTGAAGGAAGCTCAAAAGTCCCGGTTTCCGCACGCTGTGTTGGCAGGGCAGTCGCTGGCGCTCATCTTTGACAAGGCGTCGACGCGAACGCGGATTTCCTTTGAGGTGGGGATGGCGCAATTAGGCGGGCATGCTCTGTTCGTTCCAAGTCAATCGACGCAGATGGGGCGGGGCGAGCCGATTGAGGACACAGCCCGCGTTCTTTCCCGGTATGTCGACGGGATTATGATACGTACGTTTTCTCATTCGATGGTGGAAAAGTTGGCCGAGTATGCGACAGTTCCTGTCATCAATGGCCTGACGGATGACCACCACCCTTGCCAGGCTCTGGCGGACGCCTTGACGATTTATGAACACACCGGGCGCATGCAGGGGGTGACCGTGGCTTTCGTGGGTGACGGGAATAACATGGCGCATTCCTGGCTGCAGTTGGCGCCGAAACTGGGCATGAACATCCGGGTGGCAACACCGCCTGGGTACGGGCCGAATCAGACCATCATTGAGCAGGCGAAGAAGGACGCCGTGGCCAATCATTCGCAGGTCCTGGTGACCACAGACCCGGTGCGGGCGGTGACTGGGGCGGATGTCATCATCACCGATGTTTGGGCGAGCATGGGCGACGAGGAAGAGGCCGAGTTTCGCCGTATGGTATTTGAAGGATACCAGGTGAACGCGGAGTTGGTGCGGCACGCCAGTCCAAACTACCTGTTCCTGCATTGTCTGCCTGCCCATCGCGGGGAGGAAGTGACAGCTGAGATTATTGACGGCGAACACGCGGTCGTATTTGATGAAGCAGAGAATCGCCTGCATACACAAAAAGCGGTGCTGGCTGCCTTGATGGCTGATGCCGGTGCATTCGGGGAGGAGATCAACGAATGACGAAAAAATTGGTCTTAGCCTATTCGGGTGGATTGGATACGTCGTGCGCCATCGCGTGGTTGAAAGAGAAATACGGCTACGATGTAGTGGCCATGTGTGTGGATGTGGGTGAGGGCAACGACTTGGACTTTGTGCAGCAGAAGGCGGTGCAGGTCGGTGCCGTGAAATCATATCGGATTAACGCCGTGGAGCGGTATGCGTCTCAGTTTATCCTCCCGGCCCTTCAGGCGAACGCCCTGTACGAAGGGAAGTATCCGTTGGCTTCGGCGCTGTCGCGGCCGCTGATTTCGCAGTTGCTGGTGGAGGTGGCTGCGGCCGAGGGCGCGGAGGCGGTCGCGCATGGATGCACGGGAAAAGGGAATGACCAGGTGCGGTTTGAGGTCTCCGTGAAGGCGTTGAATCCCGACTTGAAGGTCATTGCTCCGGTTCGGGAATGGAAGTGGACTCGGGATGAAGAAATCGCGTTTGCCAAGGAACATGGAATTCCCATCCCCATCACGCTGGATAGTCCATACAGCATTGATGCGAACTTGTGGGGGCGGGCGATTGAGTGCGGCGTCTTGGAAGACCCGTGGGCGGAGGCGCCGGAGGACGCGTTTCTGTGGACGGTCAGCCCAGAGCAGGCTCCGGATGAGCCGGAATATGTGGAGATCTCGTTTGACGAAGGGGTACCGGTTGCGCTCAACGGGGAAGTGTTGCAACTCGGAGAATTAATCTGGCGCCTGAATCGGATTGCAGGGCGTCACGGCGTGGGTCGCATTGACCACGTGGAAAATCGACTGGTTGGGATTAAGTCGCGCGAGGTGTACGAATCCCCGGCGGGGTTGGTGTTGGTTCACGCACACAGAGAGTTAGAGTCGCTGACCTTGACACGGGAAGTGGCCCAATACAAGGCTGGGGTTGAACTGGAGTACAGTAAGCTGATTTACAACGGACTTTGGTTTTCGCCACTCAAACAGGCCTTGGATGCGTTTATCCGGGAAACGCAGCAGGCGGTCACTGGGGACGTGCGCGTGAAGCTGTACAAGGGCGGTTTTCAGGTGGTTGGTCGGAAGTCTCCATATTCCTTGTATCGGCACGATCTCGCCACCTACTCGACGGGAGATGCGTTCGACCACCAGGCGGCGGTTGGCTTTATCGAACTTTGGGGGATGCCGACGACGGTACATGCGGGTGTGCATCATAGCGAACCATCTCAGGCATTGGAGAACGTGCAGGTCTCGGCGATTGAGAAGGATGCGAATGCGTCCGAAAGCACAAACGCGGCGAGTTTGGTCGGGGAGGTCGCTGGATGAAGCTGTGGGGTGGGCGATTTACGGAAGACACGAATCAACTGGTTGAAACGTACACTGCGTCCATCGGTTTTGACCAACGTCTGGCAGAGGTTGACATTCGGGGAAGCATCGCCCACGCCCGCATGCTCGGAACGGCCGGTATCATCCCTCGGGATGATGCCGACCGTTTGATTATGGGCTTGTCGGCGTTGTTGGAGGAAATCCGGCAGGGGCGCGTCGAGTTTCGGGTCGAAGACGAAGACATTCATATGAATGTCGAACGTTTGTTACATGAGCGCCTCGGTCCGGTTGCAGGGAAACTTCACACGGGCCGCAGCCGCAATGACCAGGTTGCGTTGGACATGCACCTATACGTGAAGGAAGGTATACAGACGATTGTCAGTGGGATTCAGACTCTGCAACATACTCTTCTCGAAGCCAGCGAGCGGCACTTCGGCGTCATCATTCCGGGCTACACCCATCTGCAGCGGGCACAGCCGGTACTCTTATCCCACCACTTGCTGGCCTATTTTTGGATGTTGGAGCGAGACCTGGCCCGGTTTCAGGATGCACTGCGGCGTACCGATATGATGCCACTGGGCGCGGGGGCTCTGGCCGGGACCTCGTTTCCAGTAGAGCGAGAGGCAGTCGCGGCGGAACTCGGGTTTAGCCAACTATACGAAAACTCGTTGGACGCTGTGTCAGATCGGGATTACATCGTCGAGTGTCTGAGTGCCTGCAGCATCCTGATGATGCATTTATCGCGGCTCTCGGAAGAATTCATTCTTTGGAGCAGCGAGGAGTTTGGCTTTATTGAGTTGGCGGACGCCTACTGCACCGGCTCCAGCATGATGCCCCAAAAGAAAAATCCGGACGTCCCCGAGCTGGTGCGCGGGAAGACAGGGCGCGTGTATGGTCATCTGATGGGGATGCTGACGGTCCTAAAGGGCTTGCCGTTGGCCTACAACAAAGACCTGCAGGAGGACAAAGAGGGAATCTTTGACGCCTTCGACACCGTCATTCCCGCCTTGACCCTGTTTTCAGGCATGATAGAGAGCCTGCGCGTCCGTACGGATCGGATTGAGGCGGCTCTGGCGCGAGACTTTTCCAACGCGACGGATGTTGCAGATTATTTGGTTCGCAAGGGGGTCCCGTTCCGAGAAGCCCACGCGATTGTGGGACGATTGGTCCTGTCGGCGGTTCAGCAAGGGAAAAACTTGACGACCCTGCCGTTTGAGGAGTATCAAAGGGAATCCCCATATTTCGATCCGGACATTTACGACGTCATCCGCATCGATAAGATAGTTTCCGCTCGTGCGGTCCGTGGGGGCACAGGGCATGAAGCCGTGTTGCAGCAGATTCGTTACGCGAAGGAACGACTCGCGCAGTCGGCGGCCTCTTGTCAGGGATAACGGATTCCAGTAAAGTGCTAGATGAAGAAAACTAGATAGCTGCGCCTTACCACAGGGAGTGGAGAATTTTGTTGATTGTGCAAAAGTACGGCGGTACGTCCGTCGGAAGTGTGGAGCGCATTGAGGCGGTCGCGGATCGGGTGGCCAAGACCGTGGCTGCGGGCCACCGTTGTGCCGTTGTGGTTTCGGCGATGGGAGACACCACGGATGACCTGCTGAGTTTGGCTCTTGCGGTGACGGAACGGCCTGACGCACGTGAATTGGATGCCTTGCTCGCAACCGGTGAACAGGTGTCCGCGGCGTTGTTAGCCATGGCATTGCAGAAGCGTGGTTTGGTGGCTCGCTCGTTTTCCGGCTGGCAGGCGGGGATTCAAACCGAAGCG
The DNA here is from genome assembly GCF_000430585.1 of Alicyclobacillus herbarius DSM 13609. Lineage (GTDB taxonomy): Bacteria > Bacillota > Bacilli > Alicyclobacillales > Alicyclobacillaceae > Alicyclobacillus_G > Alicyclobacillus_G herbarius. Next base: position 7,606 of record NZ_AUMH01000026.1, on the reverse strand, counting down.
GTTCATGGATCGGCGCGCATGACGGAGATTCAGCCGGAACCTCTAAGGACGGCTCTGAACCAGGGAATTGTCCCAGTCATCACGGGATTTCAGGGGATAGCCGGGACGGACGTGACGACCTTGGGCCGTGGCGGTTCCGATACGACAGCCGTAGCAGTGGCGGCTGTTTTGCAGGCCGACCTTTGCGAAATCTATACGGATGTGGACGGCGTCTATACGTCTGATCCGCGAGTGGTACCAGGGGCCAAAAAATTAAGCCAAATTTCTTATGACGAGATGTTGGAGTTGGCGCATCTTGGTGCCCAGGTCTTGCACCCGCGGGCGGTGGAAAATGCGAAAAAGTACGGGGTCCAACTCGTCGTCCGGTCCAGTTTTTCAGAGGAAGAGGGAACACAGGTGGTGGAGACGGTGCAAGGTTTGGAGACGCAGCAGCTGGTGACCGGGGTCGCCTTTGAACGCCAAGTCGCGCGGGTGGCGGTCATTGGGGTGCCGCTGAATAGGCACGGCATTGCGACGGTATTTTCTACGCTGGCGGATGCCAATATCAACGTCGACGTCATTGTGCAGAGTGTCGTCTCCGCTGAAAAGGTGGACGTATCGTTCACGGTCAAGGAAGGCGATGCCGAATTGGCCGTGGAATTTGTGCAGGGCCTGCAAACGACGCTTGGTTTCCAGGATGTAGTGTGTGAGACCGGGTTGGCGAAGGTGTCGATTGTCGGGGCCGGGATGATCAGCAACCCGGGCGTGGCGGCGACGATGTTTCAGACCTTGGCGTCCGAGGACATTCCGTTGAAGATGGTCAGTACGTCGGAAATCAAGGTGTCGTGTATCATTCCTGGGGATAAGTTGGACTTGGCCGCAAATCGGCTGCATGAGGTGTTTCTCGAGGAGGTTCATGCAAGCGTTGGCGTATCAGAACAGCCCGTCTAACCACCATCGACCTCCGGGCTGGGTGGATGAGGAGCTTTCGTCGCATTCCGATAAGGTGCTCGACGGGGTCGAACGGATGGAGATTATCTGGGACACCAGACCGGTGGTGTCCCTATCGCCGGTCTGGCGAATGTTGAGGGCAACAGAGACTAGAAACCGGTTTCATTTTGGCAAGGGATTGACACGAGCCACGACACATCTGTATTTTTAAAGAAAACCTAATAGACGAGACCGTATCGCATGACTGGCGGATCAGAGAGGGGTACCTCAGAGGAGTGCGATACGAACACGCCGGCCGCCTGGGCACCCTAATCGCGACTATTAGGAGTGTTCAGACGGCTGTTTTCGAGTTTGGGAGGGAGAGAGACGAATGAAGGTGCTGGTTGCCGACGATGTGGCTGAGGTTGGCCTGCAGCAGTTACGGGAGCTTCCTGGCGTTCGCGTCGAGGTTCAGACAGGTATGTCTGAGGACGAGCTGTGCCGGGCCATCGTGGATGCGGATGCGTTGATTGTCCGTTCGCAAACCAAGGTGACGGCCCGCGTCTTGGAGGCCGCGGCGCAGTTGAAAGTTGTCGGACGAGCTGGGGTCGGCGTCGACAACATTGATGTAGATGCGGCGACGCGCCGCGGTGTGGTCGTCATCAACGCGCCGGATGGGAACACCATTTCGGCGTGTGAACATACGTTTGCGATGCTGATGTCCATGGCTCGCCGTATTCCGGATGCGCATCAGTCGATGCGTGAAGGACGGTGGGACCGGAAGGGCTACGTTGGGGTCGAAGTGTCGGGAAAAACGTTGGCCATCGTGGGATTGGGACGAATTGGACGCGAAGTTGCGAAGCGAGCGCAGGCGTTCAATATGAACGTGGTTTGTTACGATCCGTTCCTCAGCCGCGAACGGGCGCAGGAGCTGGGAATCACCAGTCTGTCGCTGGATGATGCGTTGGCTCAGGCCGATTTCCTGACCATTCATACCCCGCTGACGCGAGATACCCGTCATCTGCTGAGTGCGGAGCAGTTTGCGAAGATGAAACCGGGGGTGCGGATTGTCCACTGCGCTCGGGGCGGTGTCATTGACGAGCAGGCCCTCATCCAGGCGCTGCGTGAAGGCAAGGTCGCCGCGGCAGCCTTGGATGTGTTTGAAGCGGAGCCGCTGCCCGCCGATCACCCGCTGCGGCAAATGGAGAACGTCGTTTTAACGCCGCATTTGGGGGCCTCCACGGTCGAGGCGCAAGTCAACGTGGCCATTTCCGTGGCGGCGGAAATCGCCGACATCCTCCGCGGCCTACCGGCCAAAAACGCGGTCAATCTACCGGCCCTCAGCGCGGAACAGGAGGCTCATCTGCGTCCGTACCTCACGCTTGGCGAGAAGTTGGGTGAGTTGGCCGGGCAATTGTATACGGGTGCGTTGTCCCATCTCGAAATTACGTACGGCGGCGAACTTGGAGACGTGGCTGTCGACTTTGTTGGCCGGACCTTGCTGAAGGGGTTGTTGAGCAGTCGTTACGGGGACGAGGTCAACTACGTCAACGCACGCTTCCTAGCGGAAATGGACGGATTGTCCCTACGAGAGGTGCGTCAGACTAAATCGAAGGTGTTCACGAATTTGCTGTCCGTCGCCGTGACGGTGGACGGAATCCGGCATTCCGTCGCCGGTACCATTTATAACGGGCTCGGACCTAGGCTGGTCGAAATCGATGGGTATCCACTGGATGCGGAACCACAGCCGCGCATGTTGTTCACTCGCCATGTCGACCAGCCGGGGATGATTGGACGCATCGGCACCCTCTTGGGTGAGGCGGACATCAACATTGCATCCATGCAGGTCGGACGACGTGAGTCGGGCGGCGAAGCCGTGATGTTGTTGGCGGTGGACAAGGTGGTACCCGATGCGGTCATCGGGGAAATCAGCCGCATTCCTGGGATTCAACAGGTGAGCACCATCAGCCTGTAAATCAGTGTGTAGCTTTCCGTATACCTTTTCATGCAGCTTATAAGGATAGGGGCGATAAGCATAATGGCTATACCCACCGCACAAGAAAAGGTCCTTGGCCGGGTTGACAATTTTGGTGCCGGTCCGGCTGCGCTGCCGACGGGCGTCCTGTTGAGGATGCAGGAGGAAATGCTCAACTATGCCGGGACAGGGATGTCTGTTTTCGAGATAAGCCACCGCAGCGAGGCCTACAATCGCCTGCAGGCGGCGGCCGTCGAACGGTTACGCCGATTGTTGCAAATTCCTGAGGATTACCGGGTGTTGTTTTTGCAGGGTGGCGCCAGTTTGCAATTTGCCATGGTGGCGCAAAACTTCATTTCCTCCGGGCGCAAGGGCGCCTACGTCCTGACGGGGACCTGGGCAGAGAAGGCGTACCAAGAGGCGGGGCGCGTGGCGCCCGTCCGTGTCGCCGCTAGCACGAAGGACGAGGGATATCGGCGCCTGCCCGAGGAAGCAGAGATTCAGGTGGAGGATTCGGACGCCTACCTGCACTTCACGTCCAATAACACCATCATGGGTTCTCAGTGGCCTGTGATTCCGACACCCGCTGGCGTGCCGGTGGTGGTGGATATGTCCAGCGACATCCTATCTCGGCCAGTGCCCATCCGTGACTATCACCTGGTGTATGCCGGCGCTCAAAAGAACCTGGGCGTCGCTGGGCTGACGGTCGTGATTCTGAAGGACTCCTGGCTGGAAGAAAATCCGGGAGTGCACCTGCCGAAAATCCTCTCGTACAAGACGCACGCGGATGCCGATTCGCGCTACAACACGCCGCCTGTGTTTGCGGTCTATGCCCTGGAGAAGGTACTGGAGTGGGTGGAAGAACAGGGAGGCCTTGTCGCTCTCGCAGAACGCAACCGCAAGAAGGCCGAGATGTTGTACACTGTGATTGATGCGAGTGACGGTTTTTATACGGGAGTGGTCGATCCGGCCGTCCGCTCGCAGATGAATGTGACGTTCCGCCTGGCGAACGAAGACCTCACCCGCGAATTTGTCGCCGCAGCCAAACAGGCAGGCATGGTGGGCCTGGGCGGCCATCGCTCGGTCGGTGGATGCCGTGCTTCGTTGTACAATGCGGTCAATCTGGATGCATGCGCACGCCTGTGTGAGTTTATGCGCGACTTCGCGCGGAAACACCGTGGGTGAGTGGAACAGGAGGAATTTCGTGTACAACTGGGTCTTGTTTGATATCGACGGGGTCATGCTGAGTGAGGAGCGTTACTTTGACGCTTCCTCCCTTGCCGTTTATGAACTGTTGACCAGTCCCCAGTATCTGAACCTCAGAATTGCCAATCTGCCTGGGTTTTCGGTTCGCCTGGATGATGCGTCCGTCCGCCAGATTCGCAGGCAGGTGTTCGCAAACGACGAGTTCTTGAGCTTTATCAAGAATCGCGGGATCAACGCCAACTGGGACATGGTGTATCTGCAATTTGTGGCCGCCCTGGCGGCGATTACGGAACGAATCGTACCCGAGCCACAACCCGAACGAGAGACAGCGGCTTCGGACGACTCGGATTGGCAGAACCAGCGGCGCAGATTGATTGAAAGACTACGCCATAGGGTCTCTCAAGGTTCCACCGTATCTAGCGAAGTCTTCCATGCCTATGCGCGTTTGTTCGCGGATTGTCAAGGCAAAGATGAGATGTTCGCGGTGTGTCGGCGGGTCTTGTCGCCGTTCGTCGGGGATGCTGAGCAGGACATCTGGGACCTTGGCAAGGATGTGTTCCAGGAATGGTATCTCGGTGAGGCCTATGGTGGGCCGGGGTGGCACGGACAGGCAACCGGGAAAACGGGTTACCTTGAGCAAGAGCGACCGGTGGTCGATCCGGATGCCTTTCGCCAGCTATTGGACGAGATTGTCAGCATGGGCATTCAAACTGGAATCGCCACAGGGAGACCGCGCCTGGAGACCGAAGTTCCACTTCGTTCATACGATTGGCTGTCGCGGTTTGATGCCAATCGCATCACCACGGCCAGCGAGGTGTTGGAAGCTCAAACCGTCCGACCGGAGGCAGGCCCGCTTTCGAAGCCAAATCCATTCTCATATTTGCGCAGTTATCTCGGCACAGCCGACTTTTCAGCTGTCTTGGACACGGCCTTACCCCTCCCGCCGGAAGAAGGAAGACGAATTTTAGTGGTGGGGGATTCTGTGGCTGATGCGCTTGCTGCCAACGCCATGGGCTGTGACTTTGCGGCCGTTCTGACGGGTCTGGAAGGGCCCGCTGCGCGTTCGTCGTTCGCGACCCTCTCATGCACGTATATCCTCAATGACGTTTTGGAACTGCGTCAGGTTTTGGCTAAGACGGCCACGGAACCGGAGGGCGTCCAGCGCTGAGGAAGGGGTATCGCGGGACGCTGGAAGGGGCGAGATGTTCGGGAGACCTTGGTGAACTGCCGCGGTGCCTTTGTGAGAGGCCGGGGGCGCGTCTTGCTGAGTTCCAAGTATGCCTTGCCGGGCTCTCGCCGCCTCTGGACGGACGCAAACGGGTTGCATAAACGAGCGGATGGTGATAGAATAAAGTTCGCGCGCAGGCCGAAGCCTGCGAACGAGCGGCACGGAGAGATGTCCGAGTTGGTCGAAGGAGCACGACTGGAAATCGTGTAGGCGGGCTTAAACTCGCCTCGAGGGTTCGAATCCCTCTCTCTCCGCCAGTTGGCGGCGTAGCTCAGTTGGTCAGAGCACACGGTTCATACCCGTGGCGTCGGTGGTTCGAATCCACCCGCCGCCACCACTTGCCACCTTGGCTCAGGGGTAGAGCGGCTCACTCGTAATGAGCAGGTCGTCGGTTCGAATCCGACAGGTGGCTCCAGAAAAACCGCATAACGGCGCGGAAAATGAGCGAGGCTCCGAAATTGTCGGAGCCTCGCTCGGCGTTTTGGGTGTCAAATGGGTGTCAAATGGGTGTCAAATGGGTGTCAAATGGGTGTCAAATGGGTGTCAAATGGGTGTCAGTGGGTGTCAGTGGGTGTCAGTGGGTGTCAGTGGGTGTCAGTGGGTGTCAGTGGGTGTCAGTGGGTGTCAGTGGGTGTCAGACGAAGAGCTCCCGAGCAAGTTGGCCGAGTCGATCACAGTGCCCGCTCCACGGACGACGACTTGCTGAAGAGGCAGTCCTGCAGTTTCAGAGCAGCTTCCTCTTTCATCTCGGCGAACACGTGGCTGTACACCTTCAGCGTCAGGCTGATGTCTGCGTGTCCAAGGT
>NZ_AUMH01000026.1:0-1473 GCF_000430585.1 Alicyclobacillus herbarius DSM 13609 | reverse complement strand
CCGGAGGGTCGTAGGTTCGAATCCTACTCGGGGAGCCAGGCTCCCATAGCTCAGTTGGCAGAGCGCATCCATGGTAAGGATGAGGTCACCAGTTCAAGCCTGGTTGGGAGCTCCACAGAAATTTTGGCCCCATGGTCAAGTGGTTAAGACACCGCCCTTTCACGGCGGTAACGGGGGTTCGAATCCCCCTGGGGTCACCAATTGGCTCGGTAGCTCAGTCGGTAGAGCAGAGGACTGAAAATCCTCGTGTCGGCGGTTCGATTCCGTCCCGAGCCACCAGTTTGACGATTGTTCACATGCGGCTATAGCTCAGAGGGAGAGCACCACCTTGACACGGTGGGGGCCATAGGTTCGATTCCTATTAGCCGCACCAAAATTCGAGGGATGCCTCGATTGGCGGCGTAGCTCAGTTGGTCAGAGCACACGGTTCATACCCGTGGCGTCGGTGGTTCGAATCCACCCGCCGCCACCAATTCGCCACCTTGGCTCAGGGGTAGAGCGGCTCACTCGTAATGAGCAGGTCGTCGGTTCGAATCCGACAGGTGGCTCCATACCTTCCATTTTAATCGAGAAGTAAGGGTGTGGATAAAACTCTATAGTTGTGGAGCTGTGGTGTAGAGGCCTAACATGCCTGCCTGTCACGCAGGAGAACGCGGGTTCGAATCCCGTCAGCTCCGCCATTTGGGCCCATAGCTCAGCTGGCTAGAGCGCACGACTGATAATCGTGAGGTCAGAGGTTCAAGTCCTCTTGGGCCCACCAAAAATTCTTAGAGCGTATAGTAAACAGACAAGGTCGCCTGGGGTGAGGATAATGCCCTGGCGGCCTTATCTTATGTCTTGGTGTTTGTTCTGACTTTCGATGCGTCTGTGGGGTGTGGTATTTATCTGGACTGGCATATGGCCCAACTGAATGTGATGAAGGACCAAGTCCGAAAAAGGAGGGAACATGTAGCAAACCGATTACGGAGAGCGTGCTTGGCTTGTAGCCATCACATGAGGTTTTCTTTCGGTTGTAAGTCACCCTCCTTTTTCGAAACGATTACGTTTGAGTGGCCTGTATGTTTATGGCTAGTTTTGGTATTGGTATGCTGCCGAGGTGTGTTTCCGAAGAAGTATTGATGTTAAAGAAGAGTGCTCAGCGGCCCGGGCTAAGAATCTCATTTTCGACTTGATCTCGTTCGATAGCCGTGCTATATTAGTCAGCGTCGCCAATCGACCGGCGGCCCTGAAAACCGCAAAACATCGGCATCCATCATCTACCGCTTGTAATTATGGCGTGTGGGTGATACGATGAACGATGCCGCTTGCGACCGGATAGCCCGGTCACTGCGGGAACAGGTGAAGCAAGTCACGAGGTTCCTTGAAAACTAAACACGCACAGAGAGTCTTGCGAACACGAATGTGATTCGCAATCAGAGCCAAGGACCGGGGTGCAAGCGCTCCCTTTGGGGTGCTGGACCCCGGGAGGCGAAC
>NZ_AUMH01000025.1 GCF_000430585.1 Alicyclobacillus herbarius DSM 13609 | reverse complement strand
ATCGGCCTAAGCTCATGAAGTTGCTGGCGGATCCCCATGTGCAAACCATCGTCGTGGAACACCGGGATCGGCTCATGCGCTTTGGGTTTGAATACGTAAAGGCGGCTTTGGCAGCCCAGGGGCGTCGGATCTTGGTCGTTGAACTTGGCGAAGTCAAGGAGGACAACGCGGAATTCTCCTTTCCAATTCACGCGGGATTCACGGTAGGTCTATGGCGGATCAGGCACTCGGAATGATGATATCCTTTACGCGCGGGCAGCACTGGGGAGGAAGTGGCTCGTAAAGCCAAGGCGTTTGACATGGTCGTCATCGGGGTCAAGCGGACTCCGGAGTCCTTGCCGAATCACGACCGGGTCGTCGGCCTTGAACAGCTCGATGAGGTCTTGGCCGTCAGTGACTTTGTCGTGGTGTTAACGCCGTGGACCCGTGAGACGTATCACCTATTTGACCGGCAGCGTTTTACCCGCATGAAGCGGTCTGCGGTGCTGTTGAACTTCGCCTGCGGGGATGTCGTAGATGAGGCGGCTTTGGTGGACGCGCTGAGGTCGGGCGAGATAGCGGGCGCCGGTCTGGATGTCTTTCATGAGGAGCCATTGCCCGCTACCAGTCCCCTTTGGGACTTGCCGCAAGTGCTGATTTCCCTGCATAACGGCGATTGACACCCCACCACAACCGTCGGTTAGTACCCCTCATTCTAGAGAACTACTCGGCGTATCGGGAAGGTCGGCCACTGCCAACTGCGGTTGACTTGGAGCAGGGGTATTGATCCAAAGCCGGCTTACATCCTGCCCAAATTCAGCGAACCCGACGCATGGAAAACACACTTTCGCACGGTAAAGTTCGCAAACTAAGACGATGGAAAAAGGGGAGCTCCGCATGATTCGGACGTTGCGTTTCTATCATCCGGTAGACAACCAGGTTCACCTTGGTTTGCTGGAAGGTGACGACGTATACAGCATTACCAGCCATATCCCGGAGTGGACGTGTCCGGTGAAGATGTGGCGTGTCCTGCGTGTGTTAAACATCCCATGCGTTGATGCGATGGAGAAATTCCGTCAGGGACCGCCGTTGTCGTTTACTGAACTGGAACGTCAGGGGCGACTGCTGCCCCCGGTGGAGTGCACCGAAGTCTGGGCGTCCGGTGTTACGTACGAACGGAGTCGGGATGCGCGCAATGCGGAGACACAACTACAGGATAGTGTCTATGACCGCGTCTATGCCGCCGCGCGTCCAGAATTGTTTTTTAAATCGACCTATCGACGGTTGGTCGCTCCTGAGCGGCCGCTGAACCTCCGTTCGGATTCGCGGTGGATGGTGCCTGAACCGGAGCTCTCAGTGGTCGTTAGCCGAGAGGGGGACATTATCGGCTGGACGATTGGGAACGACCTGAGTTCTCGTGATATTGAGGGGGAAAACCCATTATACCTGCCACAGGCCAAAGTGTTCGCGAACAGCTGTGCCTTGGGGCCGGTCCTGTTATGGAACACCGGCGCCGAACGGCCGCAGGACTGGCAAGTCACCATGACCATACATCGAGACGGGGCGACTGTATTTTCGGGGAACATCGGGATTCAGCAACTCCGTCGGGATGTCGAAGAATTGATTTCATATTTGCTCCGAGATAATCCCATTCTGGACGGCACAGTCCTGATGACCGGGACAGGCATCGTGCCGCCGGATGAATTCACGCTGGCACCTGGCGATGTGGTTGAGATTTCCATCGACAACATCGGCACCTTGTGCAATCCGGTGGCCCGGGCGGGGGACCTACGGACCAACCCCGCTTTCGTTTCGGCCAATATCACTTCTTAACACTTCACACGGCTAGAGGAGTGGGATGCGTGGGGGCCTTCTTGCAACGGGGGGGTCTGCTTGATGCCCCAAGTTATCCCCGTGTCCCACAGTTGAGCCTAACCTGGCATGGCCCCGCATGCCACAAGCATCCGTCTTTGTCTCCTATTTGCCCCTATAGGAAATATATCTCAATACTTCAACTTCCTTGTCCCAATCGGTTCACCTCTACTTGATTTTCGAGTAACGAGACTACGTCTTCCGTCTTTGTGTTTTTGCCGCATCGAAAAATATCGATTGTCAAGTGGATCTTGTAGGAAATTCGTCCATCTTGTCGAACTCTCTATCTATCCGATAGAAAGACCCACGATTTTCAGTGGGATCTAGCGGATTTAGTGCAATTTTCATACAAACGCAAACTGGGCACGTGTGTCCACAAGGAGGGGATTATTCTGTTGAAAAAACGGACCTATGCCGCCCTGGTGGCTTTGGCCGGTGCGGGTGTGGGCGTGACAACCGGAGTCGTAGGAAAACCCCCGATGGTCGTGTACGCAGCCACTTATCAAACCGTTCGTGTAGGTTCCCATGGTTCTACCGTGACATATTTACAAAACACGCTGAACACACTTGGGTACAGTTGTGGTAAGGTTGACGGCGTGTTCGGACCTAAGACTCTGTCAGCCGTGAAAAAATTTCAGAGTTCTCATAAGCTCAGTGTGGACGGGATAGTGGGTCCAAAGACGTGGGCGGCACTCAAGTCGGCATTGGCCAATCTCTCCTCAGGCGGCGGATTGCCGGCCAACAAGGTTACAACCGGGTCATCTTCCGGATCGACCAAGAACGGGTCGAGTTCAAGCGAAACGAAAACAAGCGGATCGAGCTCGGCTCATTCTGGTACGTCTTCAAAATCATCGACTCATCCTCCTTATCCTGGACATTACCTTGTGAACGGCTCGCACGGGAGCGATGTCAAGACGCTGCAAACGCGGTTGAATCAACTTGGCTACCACGCTGGTACCGTCGATGGGGTGTTTGGTAAGCAGACGTTGGCTGCCGTGAAGAGCTTCCAAAAAAATAACAAATTGACGGTGGATGGTGTTGTAGGCGTCCAGACATGGGACAAGCTGTTCTCTTCCACCGCCGTGAAATATCCGGCAGGCTCCTCGTCATCCAGCTCGTCGAAGTCATCAACGTCATCAGGATCCTCGGGGTCCAAGTCTTCCGGCACCAGTTCATCGTCATCTAGTTCATCCAGGTCAAGTTCTTCTTCTAGCTCGTCGACTAAGGGTCCTGCGTATCCGGGCACCATTATCCGGCAGGGTTCGACCGGAACGGCGGTAAAGGAAATCCAGCAACAGCTCAACAAGCTCGGATTTAACTGTGGCACTGTAGATGGTCAGTTTGGTCAGAAAACGGAAAGTGCCGTCAAGGCCTTTCAGAAAGCTAAGGGATTGACGCAGGACGGACAGGTAGGGCCACAGACTTGGTCTGCCCTGTTCGGGGTGACTGTGACGAGTTCACAGTCGTCGTATACGAATGTGGACCTGCGTTATCCGGCTCCCAAGTCGGTGACAGCGAGTCAAATCGATCAATGGATCGCCGCCCATCACCCTGGAAACATGGAGGGACTGGGTACATACTTTATCGAGGCACAAAACAAATATGGAACAAATGCCACCTATCTGGTAGCCCATGCGGCTTTGGAGACCGGATGGGGTACAAGCTCGCTGGCATTGTATAAGAACAACTGGTTTGGATACGGGGCCTATGATAAAAACGCCTATGAATTTGGTGGCACATTTCCTTCCAGTGAGTACGCCATCCTGTTTGAGGCGTGGGAGGTACGTCAAAACTATCTGACGCCCGGGGCGACGAATTACGGCGGAGCCCCCACCTTAACCGGAATGAACAACAATTATGCGACCGACTCCAGCTGGGCAAACAGCATCAGTCAGATTATGAGCGAGTACGTGGGACAGACCGGCGGATCGGCCAGCGATTACGTGCACTATCAGGCGTCCAACACACCACCCGCGCCGGCCTCTACCACGGAGCCGTTGTACAAGGTGAGCACCGATGCGAAGGCTGAGGTTTGGTCCAAGTCGCCGTATAGTGCCGTACCCGTCTTTTCCTCTTTGAGTGATGCGGCAGCGAGTGCGTTCTTATATGGGAACTTGTCGGAAACCAGTTCCTCGACATCATACCCGGCCGTTAAACGTCTGCAGCAGGCGTTGAATCAGAGTTCAGCCGTCACCCCAAAACTGTCGGTCGATGGGCAATTCGGTCCCAACACAAAGAAGGCGGTAGAACAGTTCCAAAAGGCCGTAGGCCTTCCCCAAACGGGAGTCTGCGATGATGCCACATGGGCGAAACTGTTTCCGGCCAGCGGCGTAGCGTTGAAAAAAGGACAAACCTATCACGTTGATGAAATGGCGCAATTCATGACTTCGGGCATGGCTGGGGGCATGAAACAGTTCGTGACATTGTGGTATCACGTCGTTGGATACGGCTGGGTGCCTTCCACCGAGGTGCAGCTGGACAATGTCTACCGAGTCATTCCGAGCAGTGGATATACCATCAACTTGACCGGTTCAGGGGGAACAATCACTTTGCACCGGGGTGATTTTGCGGTCCGGAACTCGGCGGGCCAATTGGAAGTCTACAATCAGCAAACCGGCAAACTCATCGTCGGCAAACCCAGTGGTTCTGTGCAGCTGCAGCCGTTTACGATGCCTGTTGTCTACTCAGGCAACTAAACGGTACGAATTGCGCAGGCGGCTTACTCCGTACTTTCCTATCGCTCAGATACACGTCAATCAAACAACACGGCCTTCCCGCTTCGTATGGGAAGGCCGTTTTCAACACTGAACGCGTGTGTCAGGCGCTGACATTGTGGGTGTTTTCTCGGGTTCCCATGTTAAGACACGTATAGAGGGATGTCAGGACGACCACCAGGACGATGCAGACGGGTAACCAAATGGCATGCAGGCCAAACACGCGCATGAGCAGGCTACATATCGCTGCTCCTACGCCGTAGGAAACGATGACCGTAATCCAGGTTAAGGCGGACAGCAAGGAGGCCCGTGAAGTGGAGGGGTGGCCTTTATCCAAATCGCGTTTTATCCAGTGTTGCCACTGCCAGACCACGGTCTCCATCAGTCCGAGTAACGTACTGGTAATTACTACCGTGGTCACACCCGAAATCCCCACGCGGCGGGCAGCCGTTCCTTGCAAGCCCATGGCAAACGCCAGTACAACCACCAGGTCGATATCAAGCCCTCCCGCCAAGCCTTGTCCGTAGGTTGAGAGAATCCAAAAGATCACGAGGGCAAAAAGTTCAATCGTGATAACCAAGGTGACCGCCGCATCCAGGCGCGAGGTTTTCGGTTTTTTTCTTAATATGAACGCCCCCAAAGCGGCGCCGAGGATAAAACCGCCCAAGGCCGCGACATACCGCACGGCGACAAGTCCGGGTGCGTGCGCGACGGTTAGTCCCAACAGCACAGTGTTGCCCGTCATGGCCGCAGTAAAAACTTGGCCTAACGCGAGAAAACTGATGGCGTCCACGCAACCAGAGGTGACCGTGAGCAATACCATCAAAAGACGATGAAGAAACGCATGGGACGAGTCCAAGGTGACACCTCCACGAAAAAATGACGAGCTTCCTAAAACTACGTCTTCCGAGAACTGCTCAGCAAGCAAAGTAGAAATGAAAGCTTGCTTGTCAACATCTTATCAAAGTTCTCAAAGTGCATGTCCGAATCCGTCAAAGTCCTTACCTGAGATTGGCTCACTTTGTTGTTGGGACTCCAAAATGGGTAATCGAAATCCTTTCTCCGTGGTTATCCTCACCTTTTATCCTCACTTCACCTGCTTCGAAAACAGCCATTGGACCCCGCATTAGACTACCCAAGGCACCGGAGGCCGGAGTTGTATGCACCGTTGACCCGGGCACAGAGGCACGATTGAATCGGGTGGGCACCGGGGGTAACATAGAATCGGTTTTTGAATCCGGTTTTTCCTTTGGGCGGTCTACCGATGCGGGATATACATCCGACGGGGGGATGGCTTTTGGACGTTACCCGTGTGGTGCACGAATTTAACAACGTGGTTCGAGAGGTGCGTAAGAAACACACCGGAAAAGGGCCCGAGAAGATCACTACTCGCTTTTTGGGGGCGTGGGCTATCTGTGAGATGAAAGGCACTTTGACGGGAATGGAGAAGTTTGTCGCGCAGACGACAGAGGGACGGCGTATGGTGCATGAACTGCGCACGACTTTTGTCAAGGAAATCTATAAGAACGAAGCTGTGCGCAAAGAGGTCGAACAAACGGTCGGCGCCAAGCTGGTGAAGCTGTATTGTGACTTCGATGTTGAGTCGGATACGGCCATGACTGTATATGTGTTCGACCGCCCGCTGGGGCTGGACACCATCTCCCACCCCTGATACAATCATATTGATCTTTTGTGATAAAAGTCATAGTTTGTTTGGATTGGTTGCGGGGTACAGAGGGTGCTTCGGACTACTCCATCGAAGCTGGCAGATTAGAAGGGCCGGTTTTGGTGGAGTTTTTTATTTTGTTCGGAGGTGAAGTTTGTGAGCGTCTCCAATGGGACAGCGTTGGGCGTAGAGATTGACGGAAAATCGTATTCTGCGAAATCCGGACAAACCATTCTGCAGGTCATGCTGGACCACGGTGTCGAACATCCACACGTTTGTTATCATCCCAATTTAGGACCGATACAGACCTGCGATACGTGTATGGTAGAGGTGAACGGTCGGTTGGTGCGTGCCTGCTCGACCACGGTCACGCCCGGGATGAGTGTGGTCACCACGGCTGAGACAGCGCAAAGGGCGCGCAAAGAGGCGATGGACCGGATCTTGGAAAACCACATGCTCTACTGCACGGTCTGCGACAACAACAATGGGAACTGTGTGCTACATAATACGGCGGAACTCATGCAGATTGAGCACCAGTCGTATCCGTACAGACCCAAGGGCTATCAGAAGGACATGTCCAATCCGTTCTATCGGTACGATCCTGACCAGTGTATCCTCTGTGGACGTTGCGTTGAGGCTTGTCAAAACCTGCAGGTGAACGAGACGCTGTCGATTGACTGGGAACGGGACATGCCGCGCGTGATCTGGGATAATGACGTACCGATTGACGAATCGTCCTGCGTTTCCTGCGGGCACTGTGTTTCAGTCTGCCCCACGAACGCCCTGATGGAGAAGTCCATGCTGGGAGAGGCGGGGTACCTGTCCGGCATTTCCAGCCCTGTCTTGAACTCTATGATTGACTTGGTGAAACAGGTGGAGCCCGGGTATGGGGGGATTTTTGCGATTTCGGAAATGGAGTCGGCGATGCGGGAATCACGCATCCAGAAGACGAAGACGGTCTGCACGTTTTGTGGGGTCGGCTGCTCGTTTGACGTGTGGACCAAAGGACGCAAAATTCTCAAAGTGGAACCGACCGAGAAGGCGCCGGTCAACGGTGTTTCGACGTGTGTTAAGGGAAAGTTCGGTTGGGACTTTGTCAACAGTGATAAGCGTCTGACCAAGCCCTTGATTCGCCGGGGGGACCGCTTTGTCGAGGCCACCTGGGATGAGGCGCTGGACCTTATTGCTACCCGGTTTCGCGAGATCAAGGAACAGTATGGTCCGCACGCGTTTGGTTTCATTTCGTCTTCCAAGGTGACGAACGAGGAAAACTACTTAATGCAAAAGTTGGCGCGGGCGGTGATTGGCACGAACAACGTGGACAATTGCTCGCGTTATTGCCAATCCCCTGCGACCGATGGCCTGCTTCGCACCGTCGGGCTGGCCGGAGACTCCGGAACCATTGCCGACATCGCCGCTGCTGGGTTGGTTATAGTGATTGGCGCCAATCCGGCCGAGGCGCATCCAGTCTTGGCGACACGGGTCAAGCGGGCGCACAAGCTGCATGGTCAACAATTGGTGGTGGTGGACCTGCGCAAGCACGAATTGGCGGAGCGGGCCGATTTGTTTGTCCGGCCCAAACCAGGCACGGACGCGGTGTGGTTGGCCGCAGTGACGAAGTACATCATTGAGCAAGGCTGGCACGATGTTAGGTTTATCCAGGATAAGGTGAATGGGTTTGACGCGTATGTCGAGTCACTCGCTCCGTACACGCTGGAATACGCGGAGGAGGTTACGGGAATCGAAAAGGCGCACTTGGTGGAGATCGCCCAGCGTATTCATGAGGCCAATGGGGTGGCTATCCTGTGGGCCATGGGCGTGACGCAGCACTGCGGGGGCAGTGACACCAGCGCGGCCATCAGCAATCTCCTGCTGGTGACGGGGAACTACGGACGCAAGGGTGCTGGGGCATTCCCGCTGCGTGGACACAACAATGTCCAAGGAGCTTGCGATTTTGGGACCTTACCCAACTGGTTGCCGGGATATCAGTTGGTGAGTGATGAAAAAGCGCGAGCACGGTTTGCAACCGTCTGGGGAACTGAGCTTCCGGAGAAACCCGGCCTGGATAATCAGCAGATGCTGGAAGCGATTCTAGCCGGCAATCTGCATGCCATGTACCTGATGGGCGAAGACATGGCTTGGGTGGATAGTAATGCGAATCATGTACAGGAGGCGCTCAGCCGACTCGACTTCTTCGTGGTTCAGGACATGTTCCTGACCAAGACGGCTCAGTTTGCCGATGTCGTTCTGCCGGCCGCCCCCAGTCTTGAAAAAGACGGGACGTTCACGAACACGGAGCGACGCATTCAGAGGTTGTATCGGGTTTTGCCACCGCTAGGCGAGTCCAAACCGGACTGGGAAATCCTCTGCGCCATAGCGAATCGTTTGGGGGCGAATTGGACCTATCGCCACCCCGGCGACGTGATGGCGGAGGCAGCGCAGGTAGCCCCGCTGTTTGCGGGTGTGACGTACGAGCGACTGGCCGGTTACAACAGCCTGTTGTGGCCCGTCGCCGCAGACGGATCGGACACACCTAGGTTGTACGAGAACGGTTTTGCCTTCCGGGATGGGCGGGCGCGCCTAGCTCCGGCCGAGTGGATGCCGCCCCAGGGCGCGGACGAGGAGTTCGATCTGTTCTTAAACAATGGTCGTTTGCTGGAACACTTTCATGAAGGGAACATGACCTATCAATCGCCTGGATTGGCGAAAAAGGTGCCGGACACTTTTGTGGAGGTATCGCCGGAGCTGGCTGCCGAGCGGGGCATTGAATCAGGCTCCCTGGTGCGGCTGGTATCTCGCTACGGAGCGGTAAAACTGCGCGCCGTGGTGACCGACCGGGTCCACGACAAGGAGCTGTATGTACCGATGAACACCACCCGGGACGAAGCGGCCGTCAACTTGCTAACCGGATCGGCCACGGACAGGCGAACAGACACGCCTGCCTATAAGGAGACGTATGTGCGTATGGAGGTGCTGCGTTCCCGTGGCGATTCGCCACTGCCGCGGAACAACCCACGGTTCGGTCGCCGCAACCCGCAACGCGGCGTAGAAGTGGAACGGAAGTGGCGCCGACCTGGATATGTACCAGTGGAGGACAAGGTGCAGGAGGGGATGACCCATGGCGCGACCCATTAATGTCGTGGAGCGTACAGAACAAACCGCAGAACGCCAGCAGGCGGAGGCGCTGCAGGAGTTATCGGTGATGGTGGCTAAGCACCATGACGTTTTGATGGAGATGCTGACGGTCGCCAAGGATCTCAACGACAGCGGTGTATTCGACATCCTGCATGGCCTCCTCAGCGCAAAGGAAAGGGTTGCGGCGATTGCTCTCGAACAAGCTTTAAAACCGGGTGTCGTAAATATCCTGAAAAACGCTATGATGGCCATACAGGTGGTGGCCAGTCTCTCGCCAGATACCCTGGCAGCCCTAGGGGATGCGGCTTTGGCCGGACTGGAGGGTGGACAACAGGCCTTGGAGCGCAAAGGAAAACCCGGCCTTTTGCGTGTCATGCGCGACCTGCGCGATCCGAACGTGCAGCGCGCTTTGACCTGGCTGTTGGGGTTTTTGCGCGGTATGGGGGAACGGCTGCCGTCATAGGAAGGAGGCGCATCTGCATGCGTCGAACGGGGCGATTACCTGTGCAGATGGAGCGACCGGTACTGCGGTACCGTTCGGGAGAGTATAAAGACGAGGTAGATCAGGTCGCTAGCGAGTACGCCCTTACGATTTATGTGAATGACCAAGAAATGGCAACCGTGGTGTGTACGCCGGAATACCTCGAAGACTTGGTCGTAGGATTTCTAGCTTCAGAGGGCGTCATCCGGTCTATGGATCAGATAAAAGACCTGCAGTTGAGTACGTTCATGGGAACGGCTCGTGTTCGCACGACGACGGACGTGAACTTCAACCAGGCGTTTTACAACAAACGGTACATTGCGTCTTGTTGTGGCAAGAGCCGGCAGAGCTTTTACTTTCTGAACGATGCCCACACCGCCAAGTGGGTGGACGATGACGTCTCCTTGGGAGCTGCCGAGATTTTCCGCTTGGTCAAGGAGATGGAGGAAGCAGCCGCCGTGTTTCATGCCACAGGTGGGGTTCACACCGCTTGTTTGGCGGACACTCAACACCTTCTTCTTGCGCGTACGGACATCGGCAGGCACAACGCGCTGGATAAACTGTACGGCTACGCCCTTCGGCAAGGACTGACCCTTGATGGGAAGGTGGTCACATTTAGTGGCCGCCTCTCTTCAGAGGTTGTCTTAAAGGTGGCGAAAATCGGGGTCGGTATCGTCTTGGCGAAATCGGCCCCGACGGCGTTGGCTTTGGATATTGCAGAGGAGTTAAATATCACCACGGTTGGGTTTGTGCGCGGGGATGCGTTCAACGTCTATACCCACCCGTGGCGAATTGCCCGTTGAACAAGGGAAGGCGTCGTCTCGTAGGTGGGCTGAGAAGGGGCGCTCGGCGTTCAAGCCCAAGCGTTGCGCAGAACGGAGGCACAAATGGACTGGACAGATTGGGCATGGCCATTCTTACATGCCATGGGAACCATCGCATACGCAGCCAGTGGTGCCTTTGTGGCATTTGCGGCGCGTTATCGTCTGGTGGGGGTCTATGTGCTCGGACTGGTGACTTCGTTTGGTGGCGGAGTTATTCGGAATACCCTGATTGGTCTCCCGGTGAATGAGTTGTGGGATAAGCAGATGTTTCTGCTCGTGCTCGTCACGTTGACGGTTCTCTACGTCGTTTCAAAGAAGTGGCTCCATTATTGGCGGCGTTGGGGGTATTTGTTCGACTCGATTGGACTTGCGTCGTTTTCTCTTCAGGGAGCTCTTTACGCGAGTCAGGTCAGCCACAATCTGTTCGTCATTGTGGCGGTGGCTCTGTTTGCTGGCGTCGGCGGGGGCATGATTCGGGATGTGCTGGCCGGGCGAAAACCAGTGGTACTCCAGGAGCAAGTACCAGCCTTGTTAACGGGATTTGTCGCCTTGACCGTATGGCTAGGCGGGGATAGGTACACCCATCCACTGCCGTTCCTGGGGTTGGTCACCTCTGTGGTGATTCTTCGAATGCTTTCCATCCAGTTGAACTGGCGTCAGGTGATTCACTGGCTTCAGACCCACATGCGGAACGCAGTGTAAGCCTAAATCCATTCGGGGATATGTCGCTATCGACGAACTTCAAAGCGTGGGTCATGGGCGTGTTGTCGAACTCCGAATGGAACTGCAACACGCCCTCGCCTTCGTTACCCCAGTTCCATCCCTTTTGATTCCCGCCAAAGCACAACCAGGAGGACCATCACGGCCGATGCAATGGCCACGGCATACATCATCGCATGGCCCAATCCGCCCATAGGACTAAGGCGACGCATAATAAGCGCGCCGGGGTTGAATAGCTCTCGTTCGCCATCGTGAGTGGTTGTTGTTATGAAGCCTGGGTGCACATCTGCTCGCAGATTAACTCAAGCAGCAGGTCAACGGCGCAGTCTACCGTTTGATAATCCAGTTTTAAGCGGGTATGGTAGGCCTGATATGCAGCGCGACGCCGCAGAAACAGCTCGTGAACTTCTTCTAACTTTAACTTCTGAAGTAACGGTCGAGAATCTACGACCAGACGGTATCG
The DNA here is from genome assembly GCF_000430585.1 of Alicyclobacillus herbarius DSM 13609. Taxonomy (GTDB): domain Bacteria; phylum Bacillota; class Bacilli; order Alicyclobacillales; family Alicyclobacillaceae; genus Alicyclobacillus_G; species Alicyclobacillus_G herbarius. Next base: position 15,297 of record NZ_AUMH01000025.1, on the reverse strand, counting down.
TTCGTTGACCCAATAGTCCCAGTCGATATCGAGATAGACGACAATGCCGTCGCGTAGGCATGCGCGGCGGATTTCATCCTGGAGAAATGCCCCGCCACCGAGAGAGAGCACACTGCGAGTTGCGCCGCAGTGGCGAAGCACCATCTCTCGTTCCCTGGTGCGGAATACGGATTCCCCGTACGTCTCGAAAATATCGGGAATGCTCATGCCGAAGTCTTGCTCAATCTGTTCATCCACGTCAATAAAGGTGCGGCCCAGTCGACTGGCGACGGCCCGGCCGATGGTGGTTTTTCCTGCCCCCATGAAACCGGTAAACACAATCGTTTTGTCAATCGCCGCGGGTGCGTGACCGTCCATCGCAAACACCTGCCTGGTCCGGGGCCCGGATTCCACGAACCGCTGATCATCGTCTTACGATTGTATCCGTGTCGGCATGAACATGTCAATTGCAAAGAACCAGCGCCAGACGGGACCTGCCTCATCTGGCGCTGTTGATGGCTGTCTTCACAGCGTTCCGCGCGTTCAACTAAGGGCCGCTTGGGCCGCCGCCAAGCGGGCGACGGGAACACGGAAAGGGGAGCAGCTGACATAGTCGAGTCCCGCGTTGTGACAGAAGCGGATGGAGGCGGGGTCTCCTCCGTGTTCGCCACAGATGCCGGTTTTCAGGCTGGAACGGGTGCTGCGGCCACGTTCTACGCCGAGTTTGACCAACTGGCCGACGCCGTCTTCATCCAACACGGCAAACGGGTTTTCCGGCAGGATGCCTTCATCGACATATTGGTGCAAGAACTTACCCTCCGCATCGTCACGGCTAAACCCGAATGTGGTCTGTGTCAGGTCGTTGGTGCCAAAGGAGAAGAACTCAGCCTCGGTGGCAATCTGGTCGGCGGTCAGGGCCGCGCGTGGCACTTCAATCATGGTTCCCACCGACACTGGAACTTTCACTCCGCGTTCGGCGAGCACAGCTTGGGCCGTGTCGATTACCAGAGACCGCATCCGGCGCAGTTCTTCAACGTGTCCTACGAGCGGTATCATCACTTCGGGGCGCGGGTCGAGCCCTTCCGATACGAGACGAGCGGCCGCCTGGAAGATGGCGCGGACCTGCATTTCGTAGACTTCTGGGAAGGTGATGCCCAGTCGGCAGCCGCGGTGCCCCAACATCGGATTGAGTTCGTGCAGGGCGCGCACTTGTGCCAACATCTGCTCCACACCGGCCAGTTCCGCATCCACTTCGGTGACCTCCTGTCCACCCTGGAGCAGACTGCGCCGGGTACGTAGGCTGGCCTGGCGGGCAATCAGTTTCTCCAGGTTGGGGAGAAACTCGTGCAAGGGCGGATCGAGCAAGCGAATCGTCACCGGCAGACCGTCCATCGCCTTTAGGATGCCGTAGAAATCGTCTTCCTGCATCGGCAGCAGCTGGTCCAGCGCGCGCTGGCGCTCTTCCTGGGTGGCGGCTAAGATCATCCTCTGCACCACGGGCACGCGCTCCGGGTGCATGAACATGTGCTCGGTGCGACAGAGGCCGATGCCTTCGGCACCGAGTTCACGTGCGCGCTGCGCGTCTTCGGGGGTGTCCGCATTGGCGCGCACCCCTAGGCGGCGGGTCTCATCTGCCCAGGACAAGAGCTTCTGAAAGTGGTCGGAAAGTTTCGGTGCCACCCGCGGTACATCGCCGAGGAATACGCGGCCGCTGGCGCCATCGATACTCATAACGTCCCCTTCTGCCAGCACGCGTTCGCCAACCTGCAGCGTTTTGTCGCGCGCGTTGATGCGCAGGGTATCACACCCGCACACGCACGGCTTGCCCATGCCGCGGGCGACGACGGCGGCGTGGCTGGTCATGCCGCCCCGGCTGGTGAGGATGCCTTCGGCGGCCAGGATGCCATGGATGTCTTCCGGTGTGGTCTCCGTACGGACGAGGATAACCTTCTCACCGCGGTCGGCCCACGCCTTAGCGTCATCCGCCGTAAAGACGATGCGGCCGCTGGCGGCGCCGGGTGAAGCAGGCAGCCCTTTGGCCAGCTCAGTCACTGTGGCGGATTCGTCCATGCGCATATGCAGCAGCTGACTGAGTGTGGCCGGGTTGACGCGTTTCAGGGCAGTGGCCCGGTCAATCCGGCCTTCTTCCACCAGATCGACGGCGATACGGACCGCCGCCTCTGGCGTGCGTTTGGTCGCGCGGGTTTGCAGCAGGTAAAGGCGGCCGCGTTCGACCGTAAACTCGATGTCCTGTACATCCTGAAAATGAGCCTCCAACTGTTCGCATACCTGAATAAATTGTTCGTACACGTCGGGCATTTCTTGTTCAAGCTGTTGAATGGGCTGGGGGGTGCGAATGCCCGCCACGACATCCTCGCCCTGGGCGTTCATTAGGTATTCGCCAAACACTCCCGGTTCACCCGTGGACGGGTTGCGGGTAAAGGCCACGCCCGTGCCCGAGTCGTCCCCCATGTTTCCGAACACCATGCCCTGTACGTTGACGGCCGTGCCCAGGCTGTCGGGGATGCCGCTGACCTTGCGGTAGACCGTGGCGCGATCGTTGTCCCAGGAGGCATACACGGCGCCGATGGCCATGCGCAGCTGCTGACGAGGATCGTCTGGGAACGGACGTCCGGTTTCGTGCTCGACAATGTCAAGGTAGGAGTGGACGATGTCGGCCAGGGCGTCCGCGTTGAGCTGTTGATCCGTCTCCACCCCAGCGCGCCGGCGGGCTGATTCCAACTGTCGTTCAAAGCGATGGATGGGGACGCCCAGGACTACATCGGCAAACATCTGGATGAAACGGCGGTATGAGTCGAGCGCAAAACGCCGATTTTGCGTCCGGCGGGCCAAGCCTTCTACCGTGGTGGGGTTGAGCCCCAGGTTCAAAATCGTATCCATCATACCTGGCATCGAAATCGGAGCTCCCGACCGGACCGAGACGAGGAGCGGATTGTCCGCGCCCCCAAACGTCTTGCCCGTGCGCTCTTCCAGCCACTGAATGGCCTCTTCCACCTCTTGATAAACGTCTTCCGGCAAATTGCGATGGGCTTGATAGATTCCGCAGAGTTGCGTCGTCAGTGTGAACCCGGGCGGCACCGGCAGCCCGGCCTGGGTCATTTCTACCAGGTTTGCCCCTTTTCCGCCAAGCAGCATCTTGTCCGGACGGATGGGGTCATCAAATCGGTACACCCATTTGCTCATGTTCGTCCCCCCAGCTCAGAAAACTTGTACAGGTCGATTGGTATAGCTTATCTCGAAAATAGTATATCATAATACACCGCATTGTGTGATGCTCAAAGTGCATATAGGGGGACATAATTCAGCGTGAATTTAGATAGAGTTTGGATCTGACATACAAAATGCTTGGTAATAAAGTGAAAGATGCAGGGACAAACGCTGCACCGGATCGTCCAAGTTGGATTGCAGAATGGATGCCAGCTGCTCCAGTCGGTGATACAGCGTCTGGCGATGAATGTACAGGGCAGCGGCCGTACGCTGCTTCGAGCGGTCGCAGTCCAAATAAACGCGCAGCGTGTGCAAAAGTTCACTGCCGTGTTGACGGTCGTAGTCGGTGACCTTATTCAAGTCGGATGCGGCCACGGCGGCCGCGTCCGGTGAATCGGCCAGCAAGGACAACCAGCGAAACACCCCGGCCTCATCATACATGCGCCAGCGTGGGCTTGGGACTCGTTGACAGATGAACAGCGCCCTTTGCGCGTCCTCATGGCTGCTTGGAATTTCAACCAGGGTCGTAGCGACGCGGCCCACGCCCATGCGAAGCGTCGTGGCGGTGAGCGGCTCGAATTGTCTGGAGAGGGCGGCGTGCAGCTCTGCAAAAGCTGCGTCCAGGGCGTGTGTCCACTCTCGCTCTTTTGAGGAACGTTCGAGCAAGCAGACGACGGATTCCCGGCGGGTGGTCAGGCGTACGCCGAAACCTTGCGAGCAGAAGGCGGACTGAATCAGGTGCCGAAGGAGGCCTTGCCGCGATTCGGTCAATCGATCTACGCGCGAGTCAGGCTGACTGTGCCCGGATGGTGAGCGCACTTGTTGAACTGCATTCAGGCTTGCCGCCTCGAGGCTTTCCACACACTGGAAGGCAAGCACCGCCACGCGGCAGCACGTATTCGGTGTCCTCGGCAGGCCGTCTCCTGTGATCCTGGTCGCTCGGCCGGCGATGACCGCCTCGACCCAGTCTTCCTCATACTGAGCCTCTCGCTCGCAGATGAGGATCTGTTTGTGCAGGTCCTCCGTGATATCGACAAACCGCACCCGCTCGGGAAATACAAGAATCGGAAAGTTGGCTTGGTCCGCCATCTGCCGGATCTGGACAGGAAGCTCGTGGATAGTCGTGCCCAGCTCAATGCACAGCGCAGCCGCCTGGCCGTCCATCAATTGCTGCAGAAAGGATTGAAACTGTTCCAGGCGTTGGCCGAATCCCAGTCCGGTGGTCAACACCAGTTCACCGCCGCGGATGTGCTCGCGCGCGTTGGGCACGTCGAGGATGTGTACCCAGCGGACGGGCCGCCACAGGCCGCCGCTACCTGCAACGAGGCGGGACGAACGCAACGGCGGACGTTTCAGGGCATCCGAAACGCGGACGCAATTGGGCATCGTACATGCCTCCATTTCTGTCCCATCGTCAAAGGAAATTCCAGATGAAAAAGCGCGTCAGGTAAGACTGAATTGACAGTATGTCGGGGATGTCATGGGAAGGGTCATACAGTATGTATCGTGATGCGGAAGTCTACCTATGATACCTTATTCGCAGGTTAGTTTATCATGACAATTCAAATAGTTGCGGACAATGGGGGATGACGGTGGAAACATCGACAGCAGAGCTGATAGCGCGGCAGAGACGGTACCTGGCGCCGAGCGTGGCGACCTACTATGATGAACCGCTGGTGTTCAGCCATGGCAGGGGATGCTACCTGTTCGACCACGCGGGCAGACAGTACCTCGACTTCTTTGGCGGGATTCTCACCGTATCGGTGGGGCATGCCCAGGAGCAGGTCAACGCGGCGGTCATCGACCAGATTCAAAAGTTAACTCACGTCTCGACCTTGTACATCACGGAGCCGATGGTCGACTTGGCAGAGCGCCTGGCCCGGATGGCGCCCGGGAATTTGGAGGTCAGTTTCTTCACGAACAGCGGCACAGAGGCCAACGAGACGGCCATCGCGATGGCGCGCATGGCGACCGGATCGTACGAAGTGATTGCTCTGCGCCACAGCTACAGTGGTCGATCCGCCCTTGCCACCACCCTGACCGGCCAAGCGGGCTGGAAGTTGGGGATGCACGGGCTGCCCGGCGTGGTGCACGCGATGAACGCGTACTGTTACCGCTGTCCGTTCGGCCGCACCCCGGACACCTGTGGACTGGAGTGTGCCAAAGACCTTGAGGAGACCATTCGCACGGCCACGTCCGGGCGCGTGGCGGCTCTGATTGTGGAGCCGATTCAAGGCGTGGGCGGATTCATCACGCCTCCCGACGAGTATCTGCAGGAGGTTGCCCGCATTGTGCACAAGTACGGCGGCCTGTTCATCGCAGACGAGGTGCAGACCGGTTTTGGCCGCACCGGGCGGGCGTTTGGTATCGAACACGCCGGGGTAAATCCGGACCTGATGACGTTCGCGAAGGGTTTGGCCAACGGTCATCCCATCGGGGCCACGATGGCGACGCGGGAGGTGGGGGATGCGTACAAAGCCAGCACCATCTCCACGTTCGGCGGCAATCCGGTGTCTATGCGCGCTGCGCTGGCTACTCTGGACGTCATCGAAGAGCAGGACCTGACCGCCAACGCGCAGAGACAAGGCGCGCGGCTGCGGGCCGGATTAGAGGGGCTAAAGGCCCGCTATCCGATGATTGGGGATGTCCGCGGCAAAGGCTTGATGCAGGGCCTGGAGTTTGTCCGCAGCCATAAGGAGCCGGCACCGGACCTCGTCAACCGGTTCTTCGCCTATACCAAGGAGAGTGGCTTGCTGATTGGCAAAGGCGGATTATACGGCAACACGGTCCGCATCGCGCCACCACTCACGGTCAGCGCTGCCCAGGTGGACGATGCCTTGGCAGTGATGGGCGAGGCGCTGGCGCGCATGGTCAGAGAGGAACCGCAGTTGCAGCACATCGTCGATTAACGAGGTTGGCCAGAAAGGTGATACGTACTTAGAAAGGGGCACTGCCGATGAAACTGAAGAACTACATTGGTGGCACGTTCTGTGCGCCGGCGGAGGTCGGGGTGCTCGAGGTACCCAACCCGGCCACTGGGGAACGGTTGGCTGAGGTACCCCTGTCCGCCCCCGCCGAGGTGGAAAAAGCCGTGTTGGCCGCACGGGAGGCGGCGGTGGAGTGGGCAGCCGTCCCGGTGGTGGAGCGCGCACGCATCCTGTTTAGCTACCGCGATTTGCTGGAGCGTTATAAAGAAGATCTGGCGGTTCTGGTCACCACCGAAAACGGCAAGAACCTCGACGACGCTCGTGGCGAAGTGCGGCGCGGGATTGAGGTGGTGGAGTTTGCCTGCGGGATACCCACCCTGATGATGGGCCAGACCGTGCCGGACGTTGCGCGCGGCATCGACTCGGAGGTCTATCGTTACCCCGTCGGCGTCGTTGCTGGCATTACGCCATTCAACTTTCCCTTCATGGTTCCGCTCTGGCTGTATCCGATTGCCATTGCCTGCGGCAACGCGTTCATCCTCAAACCGTCTGAACGGACTCCGCTGTCGGCGGTGCGCCAAGCCGAGTTGCTGGCGGAGGCCGGCTTGCCGGCAGGGGTATTCAACGTCGTCCACGGGAGCAAAGAGGTAGTGGACGCACTGCTGACTCACCCGGAGATTTCCGCCATCTCCTTTGTCGGATCCGCCCCGGTGGCCCAGTACGTCTACAAGACGGCGGCGGCCCACGGCAAACGTGTGCAGGCGCTGGCTGGCGCGAAGAACCACCACATCATCCTCCGCGACGCGGTGCTCGACAAGGCCGTCGAGATTCTTGTAGCCTCCGCCTACGGGAATGCGGGGGAACGCTGTCTGGCCGGCAGTGTGGCGGTTGTCGAGGAGGCCATTGCGGACGAGTTTGTCCAGCGGTTTGCGGATGCGGCTCGTCAGCTCCCGATGGGCAGTGGACTCGAGCCGGGCAAAGAGCTGGGGCCGGTCATCCGCGCCGAGCATCGCGACCGGATTATCCGCTTCATCGAACAGGGAGTGGCCGAAGGCGCGACCTTGGTCGTGGACGGTCGGGAGGCGGACTTGGTGCGGGGCCCCGGTTTTTTCTTGGGGGCGACGTTGTTTGATCACGTCCGTCCCGAGATGACCATCGCTCAGGAGGAAATCTTCGGACCGGTCCTGTCGGTCATCCGTGTCCGCGACCTGGACGAAGCGATTGCGGTGGCCAACCGTTCCCGCTACGGCAACGCGGCTGTCCTGTATACGCAAAGCGGTGCGGCGGCACGCAAGTTCCGCGAGCGGATGGAAGCCGGGATGCTGGGCGTGAACATCGGGGTCCCGTCACCCATGGCGTTTTACCCGTTCTCCGGCTGGAAAGGCTCGTTTTTTGGCGACCTGCACGCCACTGGCCGCGACGGAGTCGAGTTTTACACCCGGAAGAAGGTGATCACCAGCCGCTGGTTGGAGCTTTAAAGAGGTTATCCGAGGACGGACATACTCAGCACGGACATACTCATATCATTTAGGCAAGAGCATGTTGGGGGGATGCTCATGACCAGTCCTCCGCTCAAACCGTCGGTCATGCGCGACGAGACTGACGGCGACGCGCTGCACAGCAGTATCCATCCGCCGTTGCCGAAGCTCCAGGTTCTGAATGAAGCCCATCGCTGCCTGTACTGTTACGAGGCTCCCTGCACAAAAGCTTGTCCCACACATATCGACGTTCCGGCGTTTATCCGTAAAATTGCTACCGGCAACCTACTTGGCAGCGCCCGGGTCATCATGGAAGCCAATCCGGTCGGCGCCAGTTGTGCCCGCGTCTGCCCTACGGAGAACCTGTGCGAAGGTGCCTGTGTCCTGGCTCCAGACGAGGCACCGATTCACATTGGCGACCTGCAGCGCTATGCCACCGACTGGGCTCGGGAGCACGATGTGCAGCTGTTCACGCCCGGACCGGACAGCGGCCGCCACGTGGCGGTCGTTGGGGGTGGACCAGCCGGGTTGGCGGCCGCCCGCGAGCTGCGCCGCTTTGGCCACGCTGTGACGCTGTTTGAGACCAAACCAAAGCTTGGTGGTTTGGACACGTACGGAATCGTGCCGTTTCGCCTGCCCATGGAAGCGGCGCTGTGGGAGGCCGAGCAGGTCATAAACATGGGGGTGAACGTACGCACCGATACAGTGGTGGGACTCGACATCTCTGCCGACGCCATCGTGTCCGAATTTGACGCGGTCGTGTTGGCCTGCGGGATGGGCTATGTCCCGGAGCTCGGTATCCCGGGCGAAGACCTGTCTGGGGTGTGGGATGCCATCGAGTTCATCGAACGGGCCAAGACCGGGGAAACCGTGTCGGTGCCAGGTCGGGTGGCCGTGATTGGCGCCGGGAATACGGCCATCGATGCAGCCACTTGCGCTCGCCGCCTGGGCGCCGAAGAGGTCGTAATTTACTATCGCCGGACGGATCGGGAAATGACGGCGTATCCCAGTGAGTACGAGTTCGCGAAGAAGGAGGGCGTCGAATTTCGCTGGCGCTGTCTGCCGGTGCGCATTCTCGGGGGCGGTGGCCGCGTACAGGGCATCGAGTTTGTCGCCACCGATCTCGTCCGTGAAGCGGATGGCCGGCAACAGGTGCTGCCCATTCCCGGCAGTGAGTTCATGGTGGCGGTCGATGTGGTCATCCGCGCCATCGGCCAATCGCGCCGGACGGCGCTCCTTAAGGCGTTTGGCGTTGCGCACACAGGAGGAGTGGTCAAAACCGACGGAACGCGCACGAATCTGAGCAAAGTGTTCGCTGCCGGGGATTGCACGTTCGCCAAGGGCGGGCGCGAGGCGATGGTCGTGGAGGCGGCAGAGCAGGGCAAACAGGCGGCGCGCGAGGTGCACGCGTTCTTGTGCGGACAAGGCAAAGGGGGGATGTAGGCATGGCGGACCTGTCCAGCAATTTGGCGGGAATTCGCAGCCCGAACCCATTCTGGCTCGCCTCGGCGCCACCGACCAACAGCGGTTATCAGGTGATGCGCGCGTTTGAGGCCGGTTGGGGCGGGGCAGTGTGGAAGACGTTGACGGATAATCCCATCGTTAACGTCAGCTCGCGTTTTGCCGGGCTGCGCCTGCGGGGGCAGCCGATGGCCGGCATGAACAATATTGAACTCATCACCGACCGGCCCCTGGAGGATAACCTGCGTGAGATCCGCGACGTCAAGCGGCGCTTTCCCGACCGGGCGGTGGTGGCGTCCCTGATGATGGAGCCGAAGCGAGAGCGCTGGCACGAGGTGGTGAAACGGGTTCAGGACGCGGGCGTGGACGGTTTTGAGCTGAACTTCGGCTGTCCGCATGGCATGTCGGAGAGGGGCATGGGATCGGCCGTTGGTCAGGTGCCTGACCTAGTCCGGCAAAATACCGAGTGGGTTGCCGAAGTGGCCGAAGTGCCGGTTATTGTCAAGCTGACGCCAAACATCACCGATATCCGCCACACCGCCCGCGCCGCGGTCCAGGGCGGAGCCAGCGCGGTGAGCATGATTAACACCATCAACAGTCTGATGGGGGTCGACCTGGACACGTGGAACCCGATTCCGCACGTCGATGGCCAAGGCGCGCACGGGGGCTACTGCGGGCCCGCGGTCAAGCCCATCGCACTGCACATGGTGGCCGATTGCGCCCGCGATCCGCAGGTGTCCGTTCCCATCTCTGGCATCGGCGGCATCGCGACGTGGCAGGATGCGGCCGAATTTCTGCTCATGGGCGCGAGCAATGTGCAGGTCTGCACTGCGGTCATGTATCAGGGCTTTCGCATCATCGAAGACTTGATCGACGGGTTGAACAACTACCTGGACAGCCGGGGTCTCGCCCGTGTAGAGGACTTGATTGGCAAGGCGGTCCACAAATACGTGGAGTGGAACGACCTAAACCTTTCCTATAAAGTAGTCGCGCACATCGATGCGGACCTTTGCATCCACTGTAATCGCTGCTACATTGCCTGTGAGGACGCCGCCCACCAGTGCATTCACCCCGTTCCGAGCCAAGACCATCCACCCAACCTGGTGGTCGATGAACAGGAGTGTGTGGGCTGCAATCTCTGCCACATGGTCTGTCCGGTGGACGGCTGCATCACCATGATCCCGGTTGATACCGGCAGGCCGCCGGAAACGTGGCGTCAGCGGCAAGCCGCCCACGCGTAGGCAAGGCAGTCTGTTTGATATTATCTAAAATATCATATTATTTATAGAACAGACAAAAACAGTGAGAGGGGTGGGCCGTATGGGAACGGTGATTCGCGGTGGAACCGTAGTCACAGCCACGGACATCCAGGATGCGGACGTGCTCATTGAAGGTGAGGTGGTGACGGCGATTGCCCGCCATATCGACACGGCGAGCCGTCAAGTAATCGACGCTACAGGATGCTACGTGTTTCCAGGCGGGATCGATCCGCACACCCACCTCGACATGCCGTTTGGCGGCACGGTGACGGCGGACGACTTTCGTACCGGGACCATCGCAGCCGCCTTTGGCGGCACGACGACGGTGATTGATTTTGCCCTACACAACAAGGGCGACACGCTGCACAACGCAATTCGCACCTGGCATGGCAAGGCCGAGGGAAAGGCAGCAATCGACTACGCCTTTCACGTCATGGTGGGGGACATGAACGAGCAGGTGCGAAGTGAAATCCCCCGCATCGTCACGGACGAAGGCGTATCCTCCTTCAAGGTGTTTCTCGCCTACAAGAACAACCTGCAGGTGGACGACGAGACGCTTTTCCAGACCCTGCGCATGGCGGCGCAAAGTGGGGCGCTCGTGCAGGTGCACGCGGAGAACGGCGACGTGATTGACGTCTTGGTGCGCGAGGCGTTGGCCAAGGGCCAGGTGGAGCCGAAGTACCATGCCTTGACGAGGCCTCCGGAAGCGGAAGGGGAGGCAACGGAGCGGGCCATCCGCCTGGCGGAGATTGCTGGCGCACCGCTATACGTTGTACACGTCACCTGCGCGCAGGCCGCAGAGGCCATCAGCGACGCCCGCAAGCGCGGCCTGCCGATTTTTGGCGAGACCTGCCCCCAGTACCTAGTCTGCGACTACAGCGACTACGAGCGGCCTGGCTTTGAGGGGGCCAAATACGTCATGTCGCCGCCGCTTCGCGAAAAATCCCATCAGGAGGTGTTGTGGAACAAACTACGCAATGGGGAACTGTTGGCGTTCGGATCGGACCAGTGTTCGTTCAATTTCAAGGGGCAGAAGGAGCTCGGGCTGAACGACTTTTCCAAGATCCCCAACGGGGCACCGACGATTGAGGACCGGATGGCCATCCTCTATCACTACGGCGTCAACGAGGGACGCATCTCCATCAACCGCTTCGTCGCTTTGACTTCCACCAACAACGCTAAGCTGTTTGGCCTATTCCCGCGCAAGGGTACGGTGGCGGTAGGGAGCGACGCCGACCTGGTGATTTGGGATCCGGACGTGGAACGTACGATTTCGGCGGCCACACACCATATGAACGTGGACAACAACATCTTTGAGGGCATGCGCGTGCGCGGCCAGGCGCGAACAGTCCTTCTGCGTGGTCAGGTGATTGTCGACAGAGGCCAGTTCTACGGACATCCGGGCATGGGCCGTTTCCAGCGGTGTGGCCGGGTGCACGGGAACGTCTTGTAGTATCGCGCCGAGGGTGAACGAAGGGAGGCATGTTCATGGCTGGAAACGAGGTCACTATTGGTTTAATCCAGGCGCACCACGACGTGGATGGGCGAGAGCCTGTGGCGGTGCACAAGCAGGCGGCCATTGAAAAACATGTCCGGCTCATCCGACAGGCGGTCAAGGAAGGAGCGAAGGTGGTCTGTCTGCAGGAGCTTTTCTATGGCCCCTACTTCTGCACGGAACAGGACCCCAAGTGGTACGAGGCGGCGGAACCGGTGCCGGACGGTCCCACCATCCGTCGGATGCAGGACTTGGCGAAGGAGTTGGACGTCGTTCTGGTGGTCCCCGTCTACGAAGAGGCGCTGGCGGGTGTGTATTACAACACGGCCGCGGTCATCGACGCGGACGGCCGGTATCTCGGCAAATACCGCAAGCATCACATTCCCCAGGTTCAGGCGGGGCCGGCCGGGTGCGGGTTCTGGGAGAAGTATTACTTCAAGCCCGGTTCTGGCGGCTATCCGGTGTTTGACACCCGCTACGCAAAAATCGGCGTCTACATCTGCTATGACCGGCACTTCCCGGAGGGGGCGAGGCTTTTAGGATTGAACGGGGCCGAGCTGGTGCTCAATCCGTCCGCGACCGTGGCCGGGCTGTCCGAGTATCTGTGGAAGCTGGAACAGCCGGCCCACGCGGTGGCCAACGGGTACTACGTCGGCGCCATCAACCGAGTTGGCTGGGAGACGCCTTGGAACATGGGCGAGTTTTACGGTCAATCGTACCTGGTCGACCCGCGCGGCGAATTTGTGGCGATGGGTTCGCGGGATGCGGACGAAGTTGTGCTCGGCGTCATGGATAGGCGACAGATTGCGGAGGTTCGTAACACCTGGCAGTTCTTCCGGGATCGGCGGCCGGAAACGTATACCGGCATGGTAGAGCTTCTGCCGTAGGCACAAAGCGGCTCATTATGGCTGAGGGCTACCGTTGCCCTCGGCCATCCGGAAAGGAGGCGAATCGATGCAGACACAAGTGCAGCAGGGTGATGTCGTGGTCTTGACCGAGGCGGCCGTTCGTTCCGTCGAGGGGAATCACGCCCTCTGGAATGAGGATTTACGTCCCTGCAACCGTACAGAACACGCGTGGCCGGGGGCCAAGTTTGCGTCGCTGTGGATTGGCATGTGCATCTGTTTGCCCACCTATTCGATGGCCAGCGGCTTTATCGCCCTTGGGATGAACTGGTGGGAAGCGGTACTGACGATTTTAATCGGCAGCTGCATTGTCCTGATTCCGATTTTGCTCATGTCGCATGCCGGCACCAAGTTCGGGATTCCGTATCCGGTGTTTGCCCGGCTGTGGTTCGGCAAGTGGGGGGCGCACATCCCTGCCTTGGCGCGGGCGGTGATTGCGGCCGGTTGGTTTGGCATCAATTCGTGGTTCGGCGGTCAGGCGCTGGACGCCATTCTCGGCCGGGTAATACCGGGGTGGACCGGCTTCTCGTGGCACCTGGGCATTTCGTTTCTCATCTTTTGGGCCATCAATGTCTTGATTGCCATGCGCGGTCCTCAGGCCATCGGCAAGCTGGCCGTGTTCGCCGCACCCACGCTCGCTCTTGGTGCCATCGTGCTCCTCATTTGGGCTGCCTCGCAAGCGGGGGGATTCGGCGCCATGCTGTCCGCACCGGCCACCATTCACGGGGCGAAGTTTTGGGCCGCGTTTTACCCATCGGTCATCGGGGTCATTGCTTTCTGGGCGACGATGGCGCTGAACATCCCCGACTACACTCGCTACGCGAAGACGCAAAAAGGGCAAGTGCTTGGGCAAACCCTCTCCATGCCGCTGACCATGGCCTTGTTTTCTTTCATCGGTATCGCGGTGACTTCCGCAACGGTTGTGCTCTATCACCAAGCCCTCTGGGATCCGGTTCAACTCATCGTCAAGTTTCCGACCATCATGGTCATCGTCTCGGGCATCGTCGTCATCCTGTCCTCGGTCACTATCAACGTGGGCGCCAACGTCATGGCCCCAGCCCGTGCCTTCGAGAACCTTTGGCCGCGGCGCATCACGTTTGGCATCGGGGCCATCATCACCGGCCTGTTGGCTTTGTGCATGCAGCCGTGGTACGTGATGTCCGAGTTCAGCAACTACATTTTCAACTGGCTCGGTACGTACGGCACCCTCCTTGGGCCGTTTGACGGCATTGCCATCGCGGATTATTGGTTGGTTCGCTCTTGTCGGCTGGACCTATTGGCGCTGTACTCAGACAGTGGGCGCTATGATTACGCCCGCGGTTTTAACCTGCGCGCCGTGGCAGCGCTCGTGGTCGGCTGGGTGATTGCCCTGCTCGGACTCGTTTTCCCGCCGCTGAAGTTCCTCTGGAGTGGAGGGTGGTTGTTCAGCCTGCTCGGAGGACTCATCGCCTATGCCCTGCTCATGCGCGGGCACGAGTCGGTGTTGACGGATGCCGAGTACGAGCGGATGACCAGGGTCGAGCCGAATCCGGGGCCTGTCGGCGGTGCAGTGGTTGACGTATAAGCGGAGCTGTGAGTGAAGATTGATGATGGCGGCCGCTGGCCCCACCTTCGCCAGCGGCAATGGCGGCCACGTTTGCCGCCCTGCCCAGGTATTAGCATACGCCGCAGATGTGGAAGTGATGTGAAGACGTAGTGAACCTTTGGTGAACCCCCATGGCACGTAGTCCGGAAAGGGGCGTCCGAACTATCGCTGACCTTAACGGTCGTCACTGGTGACCAGGCCCCGGGGTTATCGCTCAGCCCAACCACAATTCCGTCAGCCGTCCGTCTAGTACAGCCTTTTCTAGGTGTAGGCGGACGGTCTCTTGCTGATTAATCCATTCGTAATCGAATGGTTATTCCCTATTGACAGATGACTAATTAAATATATAATCAATATTGTTAACAATATTGATTATAGATAGAGGGGTATCCAAGCGGTAATCCTGACAGCTCTGTAACCGCTGTCATATTTCTCAATATTCTCGTGGGAGGTGGGCGACGATGGGCCGTCGACAGAGCATTGAAATTCCAGGAGTGAATCATGGGAGCACGCCGATTCCTCAGGGTGCGAAATTAGGCAGAATCGTTTTTTCGTCGGCAATCGCAGGAGCTGACCCCAAAACTGGAAAAATTCCCGAAAAACCTGAAAGACAGGTTCAACTTGCCTTCGAAAACGTGCGGCGGTTTATGGAAATCTGTGGCGGGACAACCGAGGACATTGGTCGCGTCACGGTCTATCTAGAAGAGGAGCGTTATCGTGATCTCGTAAACACAGAATGGGTCAAGATGTTTCCGGATCCCAACAGCAGACCTGCACGGCACTCGATTGTGACTCGGCTTCGCAATGGCGCCATCGTTCAATTGGAACTTATCGCCGTCTTGGATTCCGATGAGGGGTTGAAAACTGCTCCCTAATTTATAGACACTATGGACGTTTATTATATTCTATATCTATGAAACTTAGTGATTGGGCTAGAAAAAATGGGATATCATATAAGACGCTGGGTAAAAGAAGGCCGC
>NZ_AUMH01000024.1 GCF_000430585.1 Alicyclobacillus herbarius DSM 13609 | reverse complement strand
AGAAGCCAGCAGATATCTGATCCATTCGGGCATAGACCCTGCACATGAGCTTGGCTGGCCTCCACCCTTTCGATAGGCCGTACGAAGGACTGCTTGGGGCACAGACCCTGTGAGACATGAGAGGGTAAACCACGAAAGTGTTTGGTGGAGATCCGAGGTGCGTACCAAAATCTAGAAGGCGGTGCTACACCGTCTGGTTTGGTACACCCTCAAACGGGTCCGCCCACTCACATCACACATTTTGCGGTCTGGGTACGCAAGGAGTCAAATGCGAAATCGTGCGATTGAGTGAGAAAAACGAAGAAAAACCTACTTTCCCTGAGAGAGGGTCTGTAAGAAACTACGTCTTGAGTCTATCGACAAATCTCGTTACACTATCGACAATTCCACTAAATCTATGTCTATTAAGCGTCCGAATCGCTAGGCTGCGAGCGGGGGGATGTACTTTTTCAGGGTGAATCGCGGGCTTTTGTGTAGGGTCTATCCTTCTTTCCCGAACCCGTCAACGAACCCCGCAGGACGAGAGAAGGAGTCGATAGCGTGAAACACCGCAAGCGTCACCGAAGACAGCCACAGCACTTGCGTCGTTCCGTGCGACGTTCCAACCAACTCTACCGCCGTCTTGCCGGAACCGCAGTCGGCGGCGCACTGACCGGAGCGGTGGGCATCACCACTGCCCTGGCCGCCACTTCCTATACCGTCAAACCCGGGGACAGTGTCTGGTCCATCGCCCACAGATACGGTCTCACGGTTTCCCAGCTAGCGGCGTACAATCACCTTTCCAATCCAAACCTCATTTATCCAAATCAGGTTCTCTTATTGTCGGGCGATACACCTTCGAGGGCATCCGCGACTGCCACGGCGGCTAAAACCCAAACTGGAGGCAAGACGTACGTGGTGCGCCGGGGAGACACGCTGTGGCTCATTGCGCAGCGCAACCGTGTCACGGTGAGCGACCTCATCCGTTGGAATTCCATCTCCAATCCCAACCTCATCTATCCAGGAATGGTGCTGCACCTCGCGGCCGTGGCTGCGGCATCTGGTTCGCAACCGGCGGCCGAATCAGCCAACGTTTCGGCCCAACCGACGACGCCAGCGCCCGCATCCCGAGGCGGACTGCCGCCGGCGAGTGTAACCCAATCCGTCCGTGGACAGGATATTGTCAACTATACGAAACAGTTTCTTGGCCAGCCGTACCAGTATGGCGGTGAGTCGACGAGCGGTTGGGATTGCTCGGGTCTGGTCCAGGCCGTGTTTGCTCACTTCGGTATCACTCTGCCGAGAGTCGCAGCCGCTCAAGCACAGGTCGGACACGCCATCTCGGTCTCCCAACTGCAGCCAGGTGATTTGGTCTTCTTCAACACCACGGGAGAACCGTATTCCCACGTCGGCATCTGGGCCGGCGGCGGGCAATTTATTTCGGCAACCGTACACGGGGGCGTCTGCTACCAGTCGTTGAATACGTCGTATTGGCAGCCAAAACTCATCAAGTGCACACGCGTCCTCGGCTAATTGAGGGCTTGGGAAGCCATCTTCAAGCAACCTCCGGGTGCCCGCTGGCATCCGGAGGTTTTGTTCTGCTGACGCGCGATTTGGTATAGTGATGCCGTTACGGCAATCTGGAGAGGAGACAGGTTGGCCATGGACGAGCGAAGCCTGCTGCCAGATACGGTGGAGTTCAGCTTTTTGGAGGCTTTGGAGGACGGTCAATACAACGCGGACCTGGAAATGCAACTGGGACAAGCGGTGGCGCAAGGGGAATCCCCGGCCCTGATTCGCATCTGGCGATCCGCCCACCATCCGGGGATTGCGGTGAGTCGCAAGGATGTGGCCGGACCGGGCGGGCAGTCGGCTGCCCAGACGCTGCGCGACCGCGGCTTGGCGGTCATTGTCCGCCAGACCGGGGGTACGGCCGTGCCGCAGGGAGATGGGGTGCTGCACCTGTCGTTCATCCTTCCCCGCCAGCAGGCCGCCGCCACCACTGACGCTTATTACCGTTTGTTATGCGCGCCGCTGGTACGTTGGCTGGAGGAAAACGGGATTTCCGCCACAACCGGCGAACTGCCAGGCAGTTATTGCGACGGATCGTATAACGTCCTGGCAAACGGCCGTAAGCTGGTGGGGACGGCGCAGGCGTGGCGCGGGGGGCTTGCCGGTGTAAGCTCTCGCCATCCCGGATTTGTCCTCGCTCACGCCTGCATCATGATTGACCTCAATTTGATGACCGCCCTGTCTTGGATCAACGAGTTTTACGCCTTGGCCGGGCAGGATTACCGCGTCAACCCAGACACGTCGGTGACCCTGCGCGATGTGCTGCCAGATAGAGACTGGCGTTTGGACGCGGCGGAAAACGCGAAGATCGCGGCCATGGAGCTGGCCGACGTCATCCGCCGTCTTTATCACCTGTGAGGGTTTCGGGGTGGGACGGGCCGTCCGTGTCGCCTCCTCGTGAAGCCAACGGAAGCTGCACCGTCACCGTCGTGCCTTTCCCCTCCGTGCTGTCGACGCGAATGCGGCCCTTGTGCGCGTCGACAATCCATTTGGCCATCGACAGGCCCAGGCCGGCACCCGTGGTTTCTTCGTGTTGACGGGCGGGATCGGCCCGGTAGAAACGGTCGAACACCTTTGGAACATCCGCCTCGGGGATGCCGATACCGGTGTCTTCGACCCGAAACACCGCCCAGTTGCGGCTGGTCTCTACCCGTATCCAGACGCGTCCCCCGGGGCGGTTGTACTTGATGGCGTTGTCGAGTAGAATCACCAGCAGTTGATGTAGACGATCCGGATCGCCCCAAACGAGGATACCCGGTTCCACATCGGCGGACAGGTGCACGTTTTTCGCATCGGCCAACGGGAGAAACAGTTCGATGAGGCGGCGGACCAAGCTGTCCGCCTCCACCCGCTCTTGATGCAGAAGGGCGCGGTCCGCATCCTGACGAGCCAGAGTCAGCAGGTCTTCCACCAGTTTCGCCAGCCTGCGCGCTTCTCCGCGCGCGTTTTGAATCCACTCCAGATTATCCATGACCGACTCATCGCTGTGGCTGAGGACGATGTCCAGATTGGATTGAATAACGGCCAGCGGGGTGCGCAGCTCGTGCGATGCGTCCGCGACAAACTCAGTCTGCCGTTGATAGGCTTGCCGGATGGGGAGCAGCGCCCGTGCCGCCAACCAAAACCCGAGGACGGCCGCTGCGAGCGCGCCCGTGGCGCCCACCCACCAGAGCACGGCGCGAAGCTGAAACAGCACGCTCCACTCGCGGTTGACGTTTTGCGCCAGCAGGACGTAGACCGACACGTGGTCATCGTCGCCGAGGATGGGCTGGTAGTAGATGCGGTACATAGTTTGGTGCGGACCGTGTACATCGGCCACCACCGACTGCGACTGTTTCTGCTGCTGGAGCCAGTGTTGTAAGAACGTTACAAGGTCATATCCGGCATTGGAATTGACCACCGGGCCCTCCTGAATCACAAAGTAGGTATTCGGCGGCAAGGAGGTCAGGTGGCCCGGATTGCCTTCAAACTGGTGAATGGCATAAATCAGCTGGGAGTCGACGTTGTGGAGGACGGCGCGGTGTACTATGGAAAAGATGGCGTACGCGGACAGGGCGTACAGGACCGCAAACAGGGTTACGGTGAGCGCGGTCAGCTGCAGTCGGACTCGATTGAACACCTAAACTCTTCCTTGTCACTCCGGGATTTTGAACACGTATCCAACACCGCGCACCGTCTCGATGTAAGAAGGCTTGCCGGGCTGGTCAATCTTCTTGCGTAAGAAGTGCACATAGTTTTCCACCGCATTGGCGATGACGTCCGCGTCTGGACCCCATACGCGGTCGAGAATCAGGTCTTTCGCCAGCACTTTGCCTTGATTCCGGATGAACAGCTCCAGCAATTGAAACTCCTTGGCCGTCAGGTTGAGCGCCACCCCATCCCGTGTCGCCTCGCGGGTTCCTAGGTCAATCCGAAAGGGACCGGCAGAAATGGCGTCCGTCCCGGCCAACGCTGCAGGACGCCGAGCCAAGGCGCGGATGCGGGCCAAGAGTTCCTCATTGGCGAACGGTTTGACCAAGTAGTCGTCCGCTCCGGCGTCCAAACCGGCGACCCGGTCACTGACGGCGTCGCGCGCGGTCAAGAGGAGAATCGGCACGTCCAGCTTTTCGGCGCGCAGCTGGCGAACGATGTCCAGGCCGCTCATGCCGGGCAGCATGACATCGAGGACCAGAATGTCATAGCTGTTCGTACTGGCTAAATCCAAACCGGTGATTCCGTCATGGGCGACATCCGCTGCGTAGTTGTGCTCTTTGAACAACTGCAACAGGGCAGCCGCCAAGCGTTTCTCATCTTCGACAAGGAGGATGCGCATGTTCTCACCTCCACCAGGGCAGCCGTAGCACAGGCAGATTCCCAGCCGACTCAGGTCTTGCCACCGTCGGCTGCGGGACAAGCGGCTGTCGCCCTTCAGTATACCAAGAGCCGGGAGGGACTGCAGAACGTTTTGCCTGCGTTGGCTCGTTAAAGCGCCACTGCGGATGCTTGCATGGCGACTGCGGACTGGATACAGTCGGTACGGCGAAATGTGTTGATGGTCTCGCTGTGTTTTGTCGAGGAGTGAAGGCGGGAATGGACACAGTCATAGAGCGGGTGAGGATGGCCTATCCGGTAGACCTCTGGTGGCTGGGCGCAGGGTGTTTTCTCAACATTGCCGGCTTGTCTCTGTTGTGGCCGGTCAATGCCCTCTATATCCACACGACTTTGGGGAAACCGATGACGGTGGCGGGCAAGCCGGTCTTGTGCTCGGTCATTTTGTCAGTCTTCATCTGTTTTTATCACGAAAAGTATATAAACCCCCAGAGTTGAGGGTTGCGAACTTGCTATTTTCTAAAATAGAATAAACTTACTGTTGTCGATTCCATTCAGGATAAGGCTCTCATATTTCATCTGGCTCTCGTACTCTTTCTCGTCTTTACACCATTCTTGGCTAACGGTACAATTGCTCTGAATATTATCTTTAGAGAGAGTGGGTTGACGTTGGTTGCGGGACCCAATTATCGGCTGGTGGATTGGCAAGCGACGCCCCACAAGTCGACGGGGATTCAACGCACCGGTTGACCACCTGTAGCGTGGTAGAAAAGCTCACCAGGCGGCCCGGGCGCTGAAGGCATACATTTTTTTGATTTCCTAAGGGGGTTAAGGAATGAAGAAGCTGTCAAAGGCTTCAATGGCGACCGTTGCGACGGCCGCGTCACTGGCTTTGTTGGTGGCGGGTTGCGGCAGCACTGGGGGGAATGGGAGCAGCAACAGCACAAACGCAACTGCGAACAAGACTGGGACGCAGACCGGATCGTCGGATAAGCCGGTCGATGGGGGAACGCTCACGTATGGAACGTTTTCGGACATCGTGACGCTCGACCCGATTTACATTGCAGACACCGCATCGGGCGACGCCTCTCAGTTTATCTTCGCGCCGTTGTATGACCTCGATCCGCAAGGCAACCTGGTGGTCCAGCCCTGGGACCTGGCGGCCGAGCCGCTCAAGGTGAGTAACGACGGCAAAACGTACACCGTCAAGCTCAAGCAAAACGCCAAGTGGAGCGACGGGAAGCCGGTGACGGCGGACGACGTCATCTTTACCCTCAAAACGATTATGAACCCGAAAGCGGGTTCTCCGGGCATCAGCGAGTACGACAAGATACAGAGCATCAAGAAAGTGGACGACTACACGGTGCAGGTGACCTTAAAGCAGGTCTATGCGCCATTCAACTACGCACTCGGTCTGCTTACGCCTGTACCTGAACACGTACTCAAGAACGTCGACCCCAGCAAGCTGCAGAAATACGCATACGGTGCTGACCCCAGCAAGACGGTGACCGACGGACCTTGGGTGTGGAAGACGTGGAAGCAGAAGCAGTACCTGGAGTTCGACCGCAACCCGAACTATTGGGGACCGAAGCCGCACATCGACAAGGTTATCTATAAAATCTACGCCGATGAGAACACAATGACACAGGCGCTCATGAAAGGCGACATCGACGTCGATTCCGCGATTCCGGTGCAGCAGTTGAGTGCCGTCGAGAACAACCAGAATGACAAGGTCATCAATAAACCTGGCCCAATGTACGAATTTCTCGCGTTTAACTTCAAGGCCAGCAACTTCCCAGGCAACTTTGACCCGTTTACGGATGCAAAGACCCGTCAGGCCATTTACTACGCACTGGACCGCCAGGCGATGGTGAAAGATATCCTCAAGGGCACCGGAACGATTATGAACTCTCCGTTTTTACCGAACACCTGGTACGACGTGAATGACCAGGCCACCAACTTTACGTATGACCCGACCAAGGCCAAACAGTTGCTCAAAGAGGCGGGCTGGAAACCGGGGCCGGACGGCATTCTGCAAAAGGATGGACACAAGTTCTCCTTCCAACTCCAGTACAACACCGGCAACACGCGGCGCGAACAGCTTGCGTCCGTCATCCAGCAGGAACTGAAGGCTGTAGGCATTGATTGCCAGCCAAAGGGCATCGACTTCTCGGCCTGGGTGGATCAAAACCTCAACCCCGGTAAGTTCCAGGCAGTGCTGTTGAGTTGGCAGATGAACACACCTGATCCAGATCAGGAATCGATCTATAGCTCCAAATACTTCCCGCCCAACGGGCAAAACATGGGCTGGTATAAAAACACAGAAACCGACAAGTTGTGGGTCGAAGGTTACTCGACGGTCGACCGGGCAAAACGCAAACAGATTTACGGACAAATTGCCAAGGACTTCTCGCAGGACCCGCCGTACGTGTTCCTCTACCAGTACGGGGCCCCAGCCGGATACACCTCGCGGGTGCATTGGAAGGCGCAGGACGCACCCCAGCTCGGACTATCGTACGGCTACTTGTATCACGTACAGACCTGGTGGCTATCGAATCAATAACCAGCCCGATACGACCGGTGACAGGGAAGGGATGGCCTCATCCCTTCCCTGTCTGTAGGAGGATGCATCGATGACGGAATACCTGATTCGCCGGGTCCTGCAGTCGATTGTGGTGTTGTTTTTGGTGACGGTGTTCACGTTTGCCTTGATGCACGCCGCACCGGGTGGACCGACGCACGTACTGCTGGGTCCTGGACTGTCCGCAGAAGCGTTGAAAATCCAGGCACACAACATGGGGCTCGACCAACCCTTGCCTTTACAATATCTGCATTGGTTGAAGGACATGCTGACCGGCAATTTCGGTTACACGTTTAAGAATCACCTTCCAGTGAATTCTATCATTTGGCCGACGGTGGGCAATACGCTCATCCTGATGGGGGCGGCCTGGGTCTTATCGCTCATCATCGCGATTCCGTGGGGGATTTACAACAGCACGAAGGCCTACGGGATTTCGGATAACGTGGCGACGGTGATTGCGTATCTGGGGTTTGCGATTCCGTCGTTCTGGTTTGGCATTCTGCTGCAGGAGTATTTTTCCCTGAAACTGAACTGGTTTCCCTTATCCGATATGTGGTCCATGGGGAAGCAGGGCGACATTGGAAACCTGTTGTGGCACATGGTGCTCCCGGTCACGGTGTTGGCGCTTGGCTTCTTGGCTGGGTATCTCAAATACTCCCGGGCCAGCATGCTGGAGGTGCTGCATCAGGACTTTGTCCGCACCGCCCGCGCGAAGGGCGCGCCGGAGCGGCGAGTCATCTACCGCCATGCTCTGCGTAACGCGTTGATCCCGGTGATTACGGTGCTGGGTCTGGACCTGCCGGTGTTGGTTGGGGGCGCCCTCCTGACCGAAAACGTATTTAACTGGCCGGGGATGGGGCGCGAGTTTGTGGAGATGGCGTTTGCTCGGGAATATTCGGTGCTGATGGCCATCACCGTCATCACTGCGGTGATGGTAGTGCTCGGCAACCTGATTGCAGATATCCTCTACGCGGTGGTCGATCCGCGCGTCCAACTGGGTAAGAAGGGAGGCGTGTCGGCATGAGCCAATTGCCTCCGGTGGACAATCCGGACCTGAGTTTGGCCGCGGAACCGGTAACGACAGCGGCAACGGAAACCATCGCTTCCGGTCCGCAGAGCCTGTGGGGCATCGCGGTACGCAAGTTTTTGCAAAACCCGTTTGCAGTGGGCGGATCGATTGTCCTTCTTATCTTTATCCTAGCCTCCCTTCTGGCTCCCGTACTGACCCCGTACGACCCTGCCAAAGTGGACATGCTGCACACCAGTCTGCCTCCTGGAACGGATGGGCACCTCTTGGGGACGGACGAGATTGGGCGCGACATCTTTACGCGCCTGCTCTATGGGGGGCGGATTTCGCTCGTCGTGGGCTTTTCGGTCGCGTTTTGCACGGTGCTCATCGGCACGGTCATCGGGGCAATATCCGGCTACTTTGGCGGATGGGTCGATGTCATTCTGATGCGCTTTGTCGACGTGATGAACTCCATTCCGCTCTTGTTCCTAAACATTCTTATCATGGCGCTTTTCGGGACTGGGTTTAAACTGCTCATCCTTGTCCTCAGCGTGACGAGTTGGATGGGCGTGGCGCGTCTGGTACGAGGGACCTTCCTGCAGCTGCGGGAGATGCAGTACGTGGAGGCCGCGCGTGCCATTGGCGTCAGCCACTGGACCATCATTGCACGGCACCTCATCCGCAATGCGACGGCACCTATCATCGTCAATGCGACCCTGATGGTCGGTGGGGCCATTCTCAGTGAATCGGGTCTCTCGTATCTCGGGCTTGGCATTCAGCCGCCGCAGACCAGCTGGGGCTTGATGCTGAGCAACGCGCAGGACTACATGCTGACCAACCCGATTGAGGCGCTGTATCCTGGCCTGTGCATCCTGTTGGTGGTGTTGTCCGTGAGCTTCATCGGCGACGGGATTCGCGACGCTCTGGACCCCCGTTATCGCGTAAAGATCTCGAAAAGGAGGCTGGAAGAATGGCGCAGCCGCTTCTCGAAATCAGGAACTTAAGCACGGGATTTATTACCGAAGGCGGCATCGTCAAGGCGGTCGACGGGGTGTCGCTGACCATCCAACCGGGACAGACACTGTGCGTCGTCGGCGAGTCCGGGAGCGGGAAAAGCGTCACTTCGTTGTCGGTCATGCGCCTTACCGAATACGACGGGGGCCTTGTCCTAGATGGTGAAATCCATTTTCAGGGTGAAAACCTGCTGACGAAGACCCAGGACCAGATGCGTCGCATTCGTGGTAAAAAGATTGCGATGATTTTCCAGGAGCCGATGAATGCCCTCAACCCGGTGTTCACAGTTGGTGACCAAATCGCCGAAGTGGTGCGACTGCACGAACGGGTGAGCAAAGACGAGGCCTGGGCGCGGGCGGTCGAGATGCTGCGGCAGGTGGGCATTCCCGAGCCGGAGCTTAGGGCGCGCCAGTATCCGCACGAGTTGTCGGGCGGGATGTGCCAGCGGGTCGTGATTGCGATGGCGCTGGTCTGCCGCCCCGAGCTGGTGATTGCCGATGAGCCGACCACCGCCCTCGACGTGACCGTGCAGGCGCAGATTCTGGACCTGCTGCGGCAGTTGCAACAGGAGTTTGGGACTGCGGTGATGCTCATAACCCACGACATGGGTGTGGCGGCGGAAATGGCCGACAGAATCGCGGTGATGTACGCGGGTATTATCGTCGAAGAAGGCACGGTGGAACAGATTTTCGAGCGTCCCCACCATCCGTACACCATCGGTCTGCTTCAGTCGATCCCCGGTTTTGAAGGGGAACGAGGGACGGAGTTGTACACGATACGCGGCAGCATTCCGAACCTCGCTCGACTGCCCAAAGGCTGCCGCTTTCATCCACGCTGTCCGTTTGCCACGAAGCGGTGTCAAAGCGAGGCACCGCCGCTGCAGGAACTGGCGGAAGGGCGTAAGGTGGCCTGTTGGTACGCGGAACAAGTCGCAAGCGGTCAGCCCGTCGGGGTGGCTGCGGGGAGCGTCGCGGAACCGGCTGCGCAAGCCGGGGCATCGGCGGACAATCGTGATGCATCTGCCGGGGAGGGGAATCGATCATGACGGAGCAGGCCCAGAAGGTCGAGCGCGTTGATCATCAGCGGACGACATCCTTTGAAACGGCCACCCCATATCTGGTCGAGGCCCGAAACGTGAAGAAGTACTTTCCGATTCAGAAGGGTTTATTCAACCGGGTGGTCGGCAACGTACGCGCGGTCGACGATGTCTCGTTTGGCATTCGCTCGGGTGAGACGTTTGGTTTGGTCGGGGAATCCGGGTGCGGCAAGTCGACGCTGGCACGCGTCATTCTCCGGCTCCAGGGAGCCAGCGGCGGCGAGGTATTGTACGAGGGCAGGGATATCCTAAAGATTCCTGGTGCCGAGGTGCGCCGCTTGCGGCGTGAAATGCAGATCATCTTTCAAGACCCGTACGGATCGCTCAATCCACGGTTTTTGGTGCGAGACATCATTGCGGAACCGCTGCGCGTGCACGAGCGCCTGAGCGCCAAGGAGCGAGACGAGCGGGTGGTCGAGTTGATGCGCTTGGTCGGGCTCGATCCGTCCCGCCGCAACCGGTACCCGCACGAGTTTTCGGGCGGCCAACGGCAGCGCATCGGGATTGCCCGGGCCATCGCTGCGGGTCCCAAGTTTGTCGTGGCGGACGAGGCCGTATCGGCCCTCGATGTGTCGGTCCAATCGCAGGTCTTGAACCTGCTCATGAAGCTGCAGCGGGAGTTGGGTTTAACCTATTTGTTCATCGCCCACGGCCTGAACGTGGTTCGGCACATCTCTGACCGCGTCGGGGTGATGTATTTAGGCAAGATGGTGGAGGTGGCGGAGACGGACGAGTTGTTTCGCCAGCCGTTGCACCCGTACACGGCCGCGCTGATGTCGGCGATTCCGCGGCCACAGGTGCGACGCAAGCGCGAGCGCATTATCCTGACGGGGGATGTCCCGTCGCCGGCCAATCCACCGAGCGGCTGTCGGTTTCACACGCGCTGCCCGTTCGCCCAGCCGCGGTGCCGGGAAGAGGAGCCCGCGCTGCAGGAACTGGCGCCGGGGCGGTTGGTGGCGTGTCACTTCCCCTTGGCGTAACGGTGAGACAACCCGGCGGCAGGTATGTCGGTTCTGGGTTACACACCGTAAGGCAGGAATCCGCTGTTTCTGTGAGAAGGAACCGTTCAATAGCCGGACGAGATGGAACCGGGCACGAGGCAGATTGGCCTGCCTGGGTCTCGTCCGGCTTTCCCCATGTTGTGGCGCAGCCATGGGCTTTGCATTCAACCCGTTCCAGCGATAGAATTCAGGACATGTAACTGGGAGGATGGTTGAGGAGGATGCGGGGCATGAGCAACCGGACACGGGGTTCTATCACGGCGGTGGGGGTGGCGGCTGCCTTCGTCGCCCTACTGACGGCAGGGTGTGCCCATTTCGCCGATTCCAACGCACAGACGCCGCCGGCGTCGAGCAAGCCAGTTTCCGGCGGAACACTGACGTACGGATCGATCTCGGACATTACGACGCTAAATCCGCTCTACATGACCGATACTGCGTCCCAGGACGCCGCTACATTCATATTCGCGCCGTTATATGATTTCAACCGTTCCGGGGAGCGCGTGGTAGAGCCCTGGGACCTGGCTGCGGCCCCGTTGACCATCAGCGACGATGGCAAGACTTACACCGTGAAGTTGAAGCCGGACGCCAAGTGGAGTGACGGGCGGCCTTTGACCGCGGAAGATGTCATTTTCACCATCAAGGAAATTCTCAACCCGGATGTGGGATCCCCCTTGTACACGGAGTTCGACAAAGTACAAAGCTTAAAGGCGGTGGATAAGCACACGGTTCGCATCACGTTGAAACAGGTGTACGCACCGTTTGCGGATTATTTGGCGACCCTGACACCCCTGCCCGAACACGTGTTACAAGACGTTTCCGCCGTCGACTTGCGTTCGTACGCCTACGGGACAAATCCGGACAAGACGGTGACCGACGGTCCGTGGGTCTGGAAAACGTGGAAGCCGAAGCAATACGTGGAGTTCGAGCGGAATCCCAACTACTGGGGGCCGCGTCCGCATATCCAGAAAATCGTCGATAAGGTCTACAGCAACGAGAACGCCTTGACGCAGGCATTCATGCAAGGGGACGTGGACATTGACGCAGCCATCCCGTTTGACCAGTTGCCGACGGTGAAGAAGCAGGCGAATTTGCGTGTGTTTACGAAGCCGGGTCCACACTACGAATTTCTCGCGTTCAACTTCGACGCGCACAATTTCCCAGGTGATTTTGATCCCTTCAGTGACCCACGTACACGGCAGGCGATTTACTATGCGCTAAACCGCAAGGCGATGGTACAAGGCCTCCTGAACGGTGCCGGGACAGTGATTAACTCCCCGTTTCTCCCGAACACCTGGTATGATGTCGATGACCAGGCGACGCAGTTTCACTACAACCGGGCCAAGGCAAAACAACTCCTAAAGGCGGCCGGGTGGGAAAAGGGGAAGGACGGAATCCTTGTCAAGGACGGACATCGTTTTACCTTCACCCTTCAGTACGACGCAGGGAACACCCGACGGGCCGCGGAGGCTGTCATCATCCAGCATGAGCTCAAGGCGGTTGGCATTCAGGTGAAGACGCAGGCGGTCGATTTCTCCAACTGGGTCGACCAGGATCTCAATGCTGGCAAGTTTCAGGCGGCGCTTTTAGCTTGGACGCTGAACACGCCTGATCCGGATCAAGCTTCGATTTTTAGCTCGATGTACTTTCCGCCCAACGGGGACAACATGGGCTGGTACAAGAATCCACAGACAGATGCCTTATGGGAGGCAGGGAATGACACCGTCGATGCGCAGCAGCGCAAACAAATCTATGCGCAAATTGCGCGCGACTTTTCGCAAGACCCGCCGTATGTGTTCCTATTTCAATACGGAGCGCCAGCCGGGTATTCCGCGCAGGTTCATTGGCAGAGCGGGGACGCGCCAGAGCCCGGTCTGGCTGAAGGTTACTTTTATCATATCGAAAACTGGTGGGTGAGCAACGGATAAGTTGGCGTTGACAGGGTCCGCACGCTTGGTTAACGTTAAATTCAAAAGAGACAGTATGCTTAGGGGGCCTGTCTCCGAAATGTCCGTCTCCACGACTACGCGTGCACAGGTTCGACGCAATCGGTTATGGCTTTTGTTGGGTGGGGCTATCGTCGTTCTGTTCGCCGTCTCGTTTGCGGTGATGACCAGACAGGCCCTGCACCTGCGGGCACAAAACTCGTCGGAATTTCGCGATTATGTGCTCACCCATCACCTGGGACAGGCGGATATTGCGAGCGATGCCACCGGTTTCCAGACCAACTTTTGCGTGCTGCACCTTCATGCCCCGCCACATCCCGACGAGCTGCGCGGCGATCTCGTTCGTTGGATGCGCGCCTACGCCGAACTGGACGGCGGCACCCATCTAACCGTCGTCTATCAAGACCCGCGGACTGGCCGCACCGTCACCGAGGGGGACGCTGTCTATCAGCCGCAGACGGATCGTCTCTTTGTGACCATCCACCAGGGTCCGCAGGCGGGCAGTTATCGACAGCGGGTCGACTGGTCCATCCCGGCCGATTGAGGCCCTGCCTGAACCCTTTGCGGAGCTTGGGAACCTGATGCGAATCGGTGCCAAGGGATGACGTTTTCTAAGATCACGGCCATCAAGACACCGACCAGCATGCCATTGGACAGGACGGCCCGCAGCACCTGTGGCAGACTGGAAAAGGCGGCGGCCGGCAGGGCCTGAATCGCCAGTCCCAGCAGCACCGGGGCTGCAATGCGGTAAATGGACTTGAAATGGAACGTGATGCCTTCCAGGTTTTGCAGGGCAGAGCCAAAGAGTTGCAGATAGGCCACCATCAAGACGGCGTCCCCGATAGGGACGGGCAGGCGTGAAAAGAAACCTGCTACGGGCGGCAGCAAACCCATGACCACGAACAGTGCGGCGCCAAGTAAAAACGGCGCCTTGGTCACCAGGCGGGTGGTGCGCAGAAAACCGATGGTGGAGGTGTAGGGGGCGTACGCGACCTGTGCCAGTGGCCCGGACAAAGCCGTGAACAGACCCGAAACCAACAAGGAGCGCCGGTACCCCGCATCTGTGACCGTGATGGCGAGCGTCGGTTCTGCCGCGCGCAGGGTGGCAATGGTGTTGGTCGTGTTGATGAGGGCCGTCACGATGGCGGTCAACAGAATGCCGACGTCGAGGGAATTCCAAGACGGGTCTCCCCAAACAAACCAGTCCGCCATGTGCCGGAACGGCGGCGTGGCCGCCGCGGGCGATCCGAAGAAAATCACATAGCCTACCCAACCGATACTGAGGCCGATGAGAATCGAGAAGTTGCTGAGCAGCCCCTTGCCCGCAATCGTCAGGACGGCGACCAACAGAGATACGAGTAGCGCCCAACTGGCGACGCCGGGCTGAATCTTTCCACTCTCCGTCACCCCAACCATGCCTTTAAAAAAGATATCCACCAGCTGGGAACCCAGAAGGATGAGCAACACCGCCATTGTCACCGGGGTAAACCAGCGGTTGAGCAAGCGGTGCAGCCCCAACACGGCGCACACAGCGAGCGCCACACCGCCGAGCAACATGCCAATTTCAAGGCTGCTACCAACCGTTTTCAGGGCGCCCGGCCCGTGAGCGAGGGAACAAAGGGTTAACACCACCCCCCACCAGAGGCCGGATTGGCCTTCCATCAGGGGCAAGCGATGACCGAATGCCGCTTGCACAAGGCAGGCGGCCCCAGTGAGGATGAACGACCGAGCCATGGCCCCGCTGATTTGTTCGGGTGTCAGTTGAAACGCGTGCCCCACGGACAGTGGGATGACCACGGTATTGGCAAACATGAATCCCAGCCACTGTAAAGCTGCAAAGAAGGTGACGAAGCGAGCAGGAGTAAACATGTGGTTCCCTCCATCCGGGCGGGGGCGGTGAAATCGAGATGCAATTCAGCGCTGGAATCCAGCGTTGAGATGATGGTATATCCACTAGAGAACGCTGGACATTCGTACCTATCGATTGTAAGCGTATCCATAGAGGCTTGCAACCGTCCAACGATTCGTGGTAGGGACGGTAATTTGTGGACGGTAACATGATAATATGGATGAGAAGCGACGTTTGTGGGGAGAGATCTGTTCCATGGTTGCGTATGAGGTTGTGTTCTTTGATTTGGACCACACATTAGTCGACACGCGCCGGCAATATGACCTTGGCCTCCACGAGGCCTTAGAGGCGTTGTATGGCGAGGCGCTGCCGACAGGATTTCAAGCGCGTTTCATGCACCATCATGAACAGTTGTGGGTCGAATACGACGCCCGGGAGATTACGATGGATGACCTACGGCGGGAGCGGTTTCTCCGTGCCTGGCGAGATTTTGGCGTGGAGCGAACGGAGGCAGAGGCTGCGGCGTTTCAGCGCCGCTATGACGAGACGCTTGAGCGGACTCTGTTCGTCTTTCCCGGGACGCACGAGATGTTGCAAAAGTTACAGTCGTGTGCACGGCTGGGGATCATTACGAACGGATCGCCCGATATGCAGTGGCGTAAACTGGTGATTTGCGGTTTGGACGCCTATTTTCAACCGGAAACGTTGATTATCTCCGCCGATATTGGGGCGGCCAAGCCCCATCCGAGCGTATACCAAGCCGCCTGTGAACGGCTTTGCACACAGCCGAACAAGGCGGTCATGATTGGCGATAACTATCGAGCGGATGTAGATGGCGCGCGCCGATGCGGGCTTGAGGCGCTGTGGTATGCCCTGACCCGCAGATTTACGATGCGCAGGCAGGCGAGGCGAGGCAGGACGAGTCCCCGCTCACACGGGCGGAGGAAGTTATAGAGGCATTGGCAAGGCTGGGAATCGGGTAGATTGCGGGGGCTCGCATGTTTTGCTCTGCCAGTGGAATCTTATGCAGGGTTGAGGTTCCACATTGGGGGGAAGCGTGTCGTGCATGCGAGCATCTGGTCGACCGTCCCGTTTCTGGTGGTCATCCCGATTGCGCTCTGGACCCGGCAGGTATTACCTGGGTTAATGCTGGGACTGCTGGTCGGCGCCTACATGCTGCATCCAACGCTGCTCGGTGGGATTCAAGCGTCCCTGACATACATCTTGAAGGAAATTGGTGTGTCAGACAACCTGCGGTTGTTGGTGTTTCTCTACGGGTTTGGCGCGTTTGTCGGACTGGTCCGAGTGACGGGAGGCGTGTCCGGATTCGCGGAGTGGATGAGCCAGCGGGTGAAATCGGAGCGTGGTGCGTTCGCGGTGACCTGGTTGTCCTCCCTGGTCACGTTCATGGCGCCCGATTTCCGCATCATCACGGTGGCACCGGTGATGGAACGCGTCTTCTCCCGCCTGAAGGTGGCCACGGAAAAAGTGGCGTTTGTCATTGACGCGACCTCGACCCCCGTCTGTGCGGTCATTCCTATCGGTACGGCGTTTGTCGGCTATATGGTCGGGTTGATTGCGACCGCTGGCCGGCACCAGGCGATTCCCGGCTCCCCTTATCGATTGTATCTGCTCAGCATACCTCTAAACTTTTTCGCCATCGCCATGATTCTGTTTGCGCTGTACCGGACCTTTTTCGGCCGCGAGGCACATCCTGAGGCACGCGCGGTTCCTCAGTTCACGGAAGAAGGTCACCAGGCGACGGACCGCGCGGATGAAGCGCGTGACGCCAACGGTCAGCGGAATGGTCGGGCTCCGCGCCGTCACGCGGTTACGAACCGCTTGCGGCTGCGGGTGGCGCCGCAGGTTGCGTATCTGGAAACGGCTGGTGAATTGGCTCCGCCGATACCGGGTTTGCGACGAGCGCGCCGGCGTGGGGAGGTGCGCGGACCGGGGCGAGTTGCCATATCGGCGCGCCAACTTGAGGCCGTCCGTCAGGAGACCGGCAAGGCACGTGTGGACAAAGCTCCTCAGGCTTCAGAAAAAGGGAAGCGAAAACACGAAACCTACCCGGACGTCATTGAATTGGTTGCCGAGCGGGTGCGTCCGGATACAGGGAACCTTGTCTTGCCGTTAGGGTTGTTGTTGGTCCTGACACTGTTTCTCACCTGGTGGGACGGGCATTCCAAGGCGCCCGGCTTATTCGCCGCGCTGGTGCAGGCCAACGCGGCTAAGGCGATGTTGGAGGCGCTGTTGTGCACCCTGCTCGTCAGTGTGGTCTGGTACGCCTTGCGCCGCCAACCGCTGGAACGCGTCTTGTTTGGCGTTCTGCAGGGTGGCAACGAAATGATGGGGGTCAACGTCTTATTGATTCTGGTATGGGCGGTGTCGGCGGT
The DNA here is from genome assembly GCF_000430585.1 of Alicyclobacillus herbarius DSM 13609. Taxonomy (GTDB): domain Bacteria; phylum Bacillota; class Bacilli; order Alicyclobacillales; family Alicyclobacillaceae; genus Alicyclobacillus_G; species Alicyclobacillus_G herbarius. Next base: position 15,446 of record NZ_AUMH01000024.1, on the reverse strand, counting down.
TTCCACGGATTTGGGGTTTGATACCTACGTCGAGCGCACGCTGGGGCACCTCATTCCCACCAGTCTGATTGCGCCCGCATTGTTTGTCTTTGGCTGCGCCATTTCGTATGTGGTCGGCTCATCCTTTGGGACTTGGGGAATTTTGCTGCCGCTGGGGTTCAGCCTGGCCGCGACCACGCACACCGCCCTGCCGCTCATTGCGGGCGCGGTATTTGCCAGTGGCACGTTTGGCGGCTTTGCGTCGCCCCTGAGCGATAACACGGTCGCCATGGCCACCGTGATGCGGCTGCCGGTGATGGAGTACGCGCGCATGAAGCTACGTGCGTCGCTTTGGGTGGCGGCAGCTTGCACACTGGCGTATGCCGCGGCCGGATTTGTCTTTCGTTGACCCAATATGTGAAGATGCGGCACCGGCCAGGTATTGCCGTTCGATGCTCGTAGCCAAGAAAACGGTTTAACTTGTCATCCCAACGTGGGATTGATAGAGTGAGATTGGATGTGCAACTGCTAGGAGAGGAAGTGCACGAGAGAGATGATTAACCTGGATTTACGTTTTGTCGCCGGTGCGGCGGCAGAGCGTGAGTGGATGCAGCTGCAGCCTGTGGTGGATGAGTGGCATCGGCGCCTAGGGCAGGGTGACGTCCCAGGCGGGGATTTTTTGGGCTGGCTACACTTACCGTCACAGACCCTGGAAGCGGGCCTCTCCGACCTACTGGAGACTGCAGAGCAGATAAAGGAACAATCCGACGCACTGGTCGTCATCGGCATTGGCGGATCGTACCTCGGCGCACGGGCCGCGTTTGAGTGGTGCCAACCGGAAGGATACAATCAGCTCTCCCGCGAACAGCGTAAGGGACCGGAGCTGTATTTTGCCGGGAACCACTTGAGCGCTGACGGTTTGCACGATTTGCTACGGCTTTTGGAAGGCAAGCGGGTGACGTTAAACGTGATCTCCAAGTCGGGTACCACGACGGAGCCTGCGGTGGCGTTCCGCGTTCTGCGCGCTTGGTTGCTCAAGCAAGTGGGGCCCGAAGAGGCCAAGAAACGGATTGTCGCGACAACGGACAAGGCCAAAGGGGCCCTGCGTCAGCTGGCTGAGGAGGAGGGCTACCGTACGTTTGTCATCCCGGACGATGTTGGCGGCCGTTATTCGGTCCTGACGCCCGTCGGTTTGTTGCCGCTGGCCGCCATCGGCATCGACATCCGCGAGCTCTTGCAAGGCGCGGCGACCATGGAGCAAACCTTGTCGACACCCGCACTGACCGAGAACATTGCGTACCGTTACGCGGCTGTGCGCAACGTCCTCTACCGGCGCGGCAAGACGACCGAGATTTTGGCGGTTTACGAGCCCGCGCTGCGGCAGTTTGCTGAGTGGTGGAAGCAGTTATTTGGCGAAAGCGAGGGCAAGGACGGCAAAGGCATCTATCCGTCGTCACTCGGGTTTACGACTGACTTGCATTCGCTGGGTCAATACGTGCAAGAAGGGCTACGGACCTTGTTTGAGACGGTCGTCCAAATCGAACAGCCGCAGCATGAAATCCAGGTTCCGTCCGACAAGTCGCTCGATGATGGCTTGGAGTATCTGGCCGGCCGCGGCGTCTCCTGGGTTAATGACCAGGCTCGCCTGGCGACCGCGTTGGCTCACGCCGACGGGGGAGTTCCCAATTTGTTGGTCTCGGTCAAGGACCGCAGCGCTCGTTCGCTGGGCGGACTGTTCTATTTCTTCGAACTGGCTTGCGCTATGAGCGGTCTCTTGCTCGGGGTCAATCCGTTTGACCAGCCGGGAGTGGAAGCGTACAAGAAGAACATGTTCGCCCTGTTGGGTAAGCCTGACTTCGAGGCGCAGCAGAAGACGATCACGGACCGGATTGCCGGCTACGGCGCCGGGCGTTAAGGATGTACTGTCTGCGCGTTGAGCGCTTGCGTGCGACGGCGCATCCATCGGCAGACTGAAGCCGAAATAGGATTCGCAACGGAATAACTACATCGTGTAACGAACAGGGCTGCGGGGGATACCTTACGCAGCCTTACTGTTATGTGTCCTTCTGCGTTCACGATGGTGTTTTATGATGTAAAATATCTGTATCACGCAATATTCACGCGCTGAAGCGGCGGTTTCTCACGCAGGGCAAAATCTTTAGGGACGCAGGGGGTGCACGACCTATCGACGAGCCAAAAACCCTACTCAAGCAGTTTTTATGGACCAAGAAATGGATGTATGGCCTCTCCACCTTATCGATTGTGGCGTCTGAAGTGGTCACGGTTCAGTTTCCGCATGTGCTTGGGCAGTTTACCGACGCGCTGCAAGCTGGGCGTTTGACCGGCCATGGCATTGCGATGTACAGCCTCGCCTTGCTCATCATTGGCATCCTGTATGTCGTCTTATACGGCATCGGCCAGATGATCAACGGACAGTTGGGAAGGACTTTTGAGTATCAGCTCCGCGAACGCCTGTTTCTCCATTGGGAGCGGCTGTCTGCCGCGTATTATCACAAACGCAGCACGGGCGATCTGCTCAACCACGCCCTGAACGACGTCCGGGCCGTACGGGAAGCTTTGGCGGGAGGAATGAACATCCTGACCAACGCCATCTTTTTGCTCTTGTCCACTCTGTACATGACCTTCCGCACGGTCAACGTGAGGCTCACCCTGGTGTCCATCTTGCCGATTCTCTTGGTGCCCTTATTTGTCATTTACTTCGGTCCTAGGATGCGTGAAGCGTCTCGGCGCGTGCAGGAGGCTTTGTCCGATATGGCCGATCTCACCGAGGAGAGCCTATCCGCCATTCGCCTCATCAAGGCGACCTCGAATGAACCGGTGGAGGCTCACCGCTTCGCGGCCAGACTGGATGCAATTGTTCAGCGCCAAATGAAGATGTTTCGGCGTAGCGCTACGTTTCAGTCCTTGATTCCGCTGATGGGGTCCATCAGTTTTGCCATCGCGCTCTTGTACGGTGGGTCGCTGACCGTGTCCGGTCATATCCACCTCGGCGAGTTTGTCGCATTTACCCTGTATTTGACCATGATGATTCAGCCGCTTCAGCAACTCGGCTTCGTCTTCAACAACTTTCAACGTGCCTCTGCGTCCCTGCGCCGTTTGCACGTCTTGCTGACCGAGCAGCCGGATATCGTGGACGCGCCTCGGCCTGTGCGCCGGGACCTGATTCGCGGTGAGATTGAGGTACGACTCCCGGCTTATACATACCCTGGCGGCCACAGGACGGTCCTGCGCGACATCGAGTTTCACGTGCCGGCCGGTTGGACCGTGGGAATTGTCGGCCGTACGGGCGGCGGCAAGACAACGTTGGTCAATCTTTTGCCGCGGATTTTCGATCCGCCCCAGGGTACGGTGTTCATCGATGGCGTGGATGTCCGTCAGCTGTCCCTGGCCGATCTGCGCGAGGCGATTGCGTACGTGCCTCAGGATGGCTTCTTGTTTTCCACCAGTATTGGGGAAAACATTGGCTTTTCGCGGGAAGAGGTCACACCCGCAGAAATCACCGAGGCCGCCCGGCTGGCTTGCTTGGACGACGATATCGCAGCGCTTCCTGAGAGATACGAAACCCTGATTGGGGAACGGGGCATCACCCTGTCCGGCGGGCAGCGGCAGCGCACGGCCATCGCCCGGGCACTGCTTAAACAAGCACCGATTCTCATTTTGGATGACAGCCTGTCTGCGGTGGACATGAACACGGAAAAGCGTATCCTGGAAAACCTGCGTCGAATCCGCCGTGGCCGGACTACGATTGTGGTTGCCCATCGTCTGTCCGCCGTGCGCCATGCCGATCTCATTCTCGTTCTGGACGATGGGGTGATTGTCGAACGGGGGACGCACGACGAACTGCTGGCGGCCGGTGGTGTGTACGCTTCCATCTATGCCCTGCAGGAGGAAGGAGGAGTGGCGGGATGAGTGCATCGTCGAACGCGGGGCCGGTCCGTCCCAACCAGGGTGCTGGGATACACAGCCTGACGCGCCTGCTGCCGTATGCGCGCCCATACATATGGAACTTCCTCGCTGTCGTGGCCCTGGTCGTGATTTTCAACACGACTTCGGTTCTACAGCCCTACTTGGTTAAAATTGCCATAGACAGCGACATCTCGGTGGCCCATCCCAATCTGCATGGGGTGTTCGTCATCAGCCTCGTCTACATCGGGGTGGTGGCGGTGGGCGTCGTCGCTAACTACCTCCAGATTTTGCTCCTGCAATACACCGGTCAAAGCGTGATTCAACGCATTCGCCAGGACTTATTCGAACACATCGAGCGCCAGTCGATGGCCTTTTTTGACGAGCGAGCCCTGGGCCGACTCGTTACCAATGTGTCCAGTGATACAGAGACGGTCAGTCAATTCTTTACGCAGTTTTTTCTCAGCCTCATCCGCGACGGACTGTCCATTGTCATGATTGTTGTGGCGATGTTTCAATTAAATGCACGGATAGCGCTCGAGTGTATGGTGGTCATCCCGGTGATTTTTGCAATTTCGATGTTGTTTCGCCGGCGTCTGCGGCAGCGCTATCAAACGACGCGCACGCGCCTGTCCAACATCGTCGCGTTTCTGGCGGAAAACCTCGCCGGCATGCGCATCATCCAGATTTTTCGCCAGGAGTCCCGGCAGGCCCAAGCCTTCGCGGAGCTGAACGGGCTCCACTACCGCGCCAACGTGGCGGAATACCGCCTGTCGGTGATGTTCAACCGGTCTCTGGAGTTGTTTGGCAACGTGGCGGTGGCGCTAATGGCCTGGGTCGGCGGCACCGCCGTCCTTCACCATGCCATCCCGTTCGGCACCTTGTACGCGTTCATCAGCTACATTCGGCAGTTTTTCCAGCCGATTAACTCTATTACCCAGCAGTGGAACACCCTTCAGTCGTCGATGGTGGCGGCGGAGCGCATCGGCGGGGTGCTGCGGGTAGAGCCGACGATTACCGACCCGCCCAAGCCAACGGTCATTGAGCCAACATCCGTGCGTGGGCGGGTGGAGTTTGATCACGTCTGGTTTGGCTACCGCCCCGACCGACCGGTGCTCAAAGACATCCACTTCACGGCGGAACCGGGCCAGTTCATCGGCATTGTTGGCCCCACGGGGGCTGGGAAGAGTTCTATCATGAGTCTCTTGGTCCGTTTTTACGATCCGTCCAGCGGATCCATCCGTATTGACGGCATGGACATCCAACGCCTACGCCAGACCGATCTCCACCGGTTGGTCGGTATGGTACAACAGGACGTCTACTTGTTCACGGGCAGCGTATTCGACAACATCCGCCTGTTTCGCGAGGATATCGGGGAGGAGGACGTGGTTCGAGCGGCCCGCGCAGTGGGGGCGGATACGGTCATTGAGCGCCTGCCGGAGGGATACCATACACGCCTGTTTGCGAAGGGAGCCAACCTGTCGATGGGGGAACGGCAGTTGATCTCCTTTGCCCGTATTGTCGCTTTAAATCCCAAGGTCTTAATTCTCGATGAGGCGACGGCAAACCTCGACAGCCGTACCGAAGCGCTGGTTCAGCGCGGGCTGACGGCGGTGGCCAAGGACCGTACGACCCTGGTGATTGCGCACCGATTGTCGACCATTCGGCATGCCGACCAAATCTTGGTTTTGGACCAAGGACGCATTGTCGAGCGAGGAAGCCATGACGAATTGTTGCGCTTGGGTGGTCATTACGCGGATCTCCATCGTAAATCCGGCATAGAGGCGGAAGCGGACATGTATAAATCGGGACCGTTGATGCAATCTAACCGGTAAAAAATGGTTAACCCGAAGGAGGATATGTCCGTTGTCGCAGCAAGTTCAACGTAAGACGGGCAGCATTCGTCGACCAAGGGGGCGGAGTATTAGGATTTGGCATCACCGTCAACCGTGTGCTCGGCTTGGCATCCGTTGGCGCGCCCGTGGTGTGTGTCTGGCGGTCGGTTGGTCGTTCGCCCTGGTGTTCAGCGGGATGACCAGCTCCATCGCCTGGGCGGCAGCTCGCGCCGATGCGGACGCGAAAGCTTCACACCCGGTCGTCTATCAGGTGGTGACCGATGAGATTCGGGCCAAACAGGCGGACGGATCGGTGAAAGAGGTTTATCGGTTTGACCCTGGCGTGTATGTGGTCAACCAAGGCGACACAGTCGATTTGCGCATTCGCGGGCTGAAGGGGCACACCCATCCGGTGTATCTCGAACACTATAACGTGCAGGGGGTCGTACAGCGCAATCAGGTGTTGTCTCTGCAATTCCACGCGGATAAGCCCGGGGTGTTTCGGCTCATCTGTACAAGCCACCAGGACGCGGCCCACGAAGGACCGATGGAAGGATATCTGGTGGTTGTACCAAAGCATGCTCATGGACATTCGCAGGTAAAGACCCGTTGACCATGCCCACGTATGCTATGATAGGGGGGATGTGAGAGGATTGGGAGGATGTATTCGTGGCCGATTCCTGGAAAGACTTTGAGTTTGACAAGGTGCGGGTGAGCGCGGTATTGGCGGCGACCTGGTCTCAGTATCGGGCGCACGTGCGTTATTGGCTGACGGCAACCGTGTGCATTTTGGTGCCGTATTTGGTCTTGCTCGCCATATTCGATTACCATGCGGTCAGTCAGTGGACGGATGTATTCCAGGTGCTTTTGCACAGTAAATCGGTGGAGCAATGGCTCAACGCTTCGCAGGCGACGACCGGAACTGCGGGCGATAATTCGGCGGTGGTCGCCGTGCTCGGCTTGCTGCGCGCCCTTGTGGTGATGCCGCTGTTGTTCGGCATGCTGCTCCGTTTATCCTTGCACCTCGCGGCCCACAGGAAATCTCCGTCCTTAGATGAATCCCTCTCTGTGTCTGCCCGGCGCCTGTTTGCCGTGGCCGTCACTACCGTTCTCTGGTGGTTTTTGTGGTTGGTTGTGCTGACTGTGATGGTCTTTATAGCCAGCCTAATAGCCTCCTTTGCGGTCGCGGTCGCGGGTGGAAATGTCGCCGGGGTTATTGTCGCCAGCATCTTCGCACTGGCCGCTTTGGTCGTGGGAATCTGGATTGCTGTGCGCTGCTCACAGACGTCTCCCATCGTCTTTACAGAGTCGATCATGCTGTGGTCGGCCATTCGCCGTTCCTGGAACCTGACCCGCAAACAAGGCTGGCGGGTCTTTTGGGTGTTGGTCGTCACGTTTTTCTTTGTTTCTTTGGTGCAGGCCGCGATTGGTCTTTTGGTTGCAGGCTTTGTCCATAACCCGATTGTCACCGTGGTAGTCAACGGGATTGTGCTTGTCTTCACTTCCCCGTTCTCCATGCTCGCACAAGCCAACTTGTACGTTCACCTCCGGAGCCGTCAAGGGGAATTCAATCCGGTCATTCGTTAGGGCGTCTGCCTGCGACCGGCAAGGGGGTGAGCGAGTGTCCGAACGGCGCAGATGGTTTTTGTGGCCCTATGCTTTGCTTTGGGTATGGGTGGTTTGGTTTGCAGTATACGCGATGCGCCCCCTGACCGATCCGGACACCCCTTGGCACCTGGCTGCCGGATTTTACATGTTGGCCCACCACGAGGTACCGACCACGGACCCGTTCTCCTGGACGATGCGCGGCTACCCCTGGGTCACCCATGAGTGGTTGTTTGAAGTCGTCCTGGCGTGGTTGACAAAGCGGTTTCAGTTCTTGGGGGCTTGGTTGTTGTACGCCGGCCTGCATGCATGGACCGTCTTTATGCTCTACCGACTTGGCGTCAATGCCTCCGGAGGTGCCCGCGGCTTAAGCGCCTTGGCGGCTTGTACCGCTACCTGGGTGGCGCTCGACTTTTGGACCTTGCGCCCGCAGCTGGTGTCGTATCTCTTGTTTACGGTGTTTCTTTGGGCGTTGAGCCTTATCCGCAACGGCCGACAGGCCATCATTTGGTTGCTGCCGCCGCTGTTGTGGCTCTGGGCGAACGCGCACGCGTCGGCCAGCATCGGAATTGTCGTGATTCTGCTTGAGGTCATGCTTAGTTTCGTACCCTCCATCGGTCGACTGCAAGCCTTCTGTCTCTCCTGGGGTATCCGTATCCGTCTCTTGGCCGCCTCCGGAATCGGCCTCGCCCTGGGCTTGCTCAATCCGAACCACCTGCAGGCGTTCACCTATGGATTGTTGTCGACCAACAAAGACTTGGTGGATAACATCATGGAGTGGCATTCTCCAAATTTCCATGACGCCTCGTTTCAGCAGGTCGTACTTCCGTTTCTGATTGTCGTTTTTCTGGTCTTGTTGGCACGTCCCGTTCACTTGCCGCTCCGGGAGACTCTGTTTTTTGGCGGCGCGTTTGCCGTGACGTTGATTTATCAGCGGTTTTTGCCCTATACCACGATTTGCGCCGTGCCGCTCCTCACACAGGTCCTCGCGGATTGGGAGAAGCGGATGGTCCACTTGTTCGACTGGCGGTGGCTCCGGTGGGTGTCTCGGGGCATCAGCGCCGTGGCTGTTGCCGCCATCACCCTCTATGGGGTACACCACTGGGATGGGGTAAAAGGACCGCTGGATAAGCACCTGAGCACCAGTGCCTATCCGGTGGCGGCGGTCGACTACTTAGAGCGGCACGGCCTGACGAAGCGGCTCCTGAATGCGTATGACTGGGGCGGCTACCTCATCTATCGCGGCGTGCCGACCTTCGTCGATGGCCGGACCGACGTGTTCCTGAAAAGCGGCGTGTTTGATGATTACCTGGCGCTGCAAAACGTGTGGTGGCAGTGTGCCGAGTTATTGAGTAAATACCGGTTTCAAGCGGCTTTGTTCCCGCCGGGCTACTCCATTGTCACCTATCTGGAGAGTCAATCCGATTGGCAGGTCGTCTATCAGGACGACACGGCCGTGGTCCTCGTACACAAACCGGCTCAGCACACGGCGGGTTGAGCACGGCACATGGCAGGGCGCCCATGCATAGGGTAAGCGAGGATATGCATGGGGGGCGGAATGAAGATGTTGATATATACCGTCAAGCCGGGAGACACCGTCACCCGGATTGCCGACAAATTTGGGGTCTCCACCCGACGAATTCTACGCCTGAACGAATTAGGCCAGCGGGATCGGTTGACCGTAGGCCTGCACTTGCTCTTGCCTTCACGCAATCGCTATATGGCACAGCCCTACGTCGTCAGGGCAGGGGAGACGATACCGCAGCTGGCACGCCGTATTGGTGTCACGGAACAAGAGCTGCGTGCTTGGCTCGGGCATCGGGAGGCCGAGGCGCTGATCGCGGGGCGGACCTTGTACCTTCCCGAACCCGTGGTACAAAGGCGAACCATCGAAGTGAACGCTTATTTGCTGCCGCAAGGAAGCAGCAGCGATGCCAATCTCGTTGCGGAAATCGAAAACCTGACATACCTCTCCATCTTTAGCTACCAGGCTCGGGCAGATGGGAGTGTGGTGCCACAGCACGATGAGGAAGCGATACGCGCTGCAAAGCGACTTGGCATCCGGCCGTTGGTCACGGTGACGAATTTTGACGGCAACACGTTCAACACCGAACTGGCCCATACGATTCTCAGCAACAGTTCGATTCGTGGGCGGCTCATTGCCAACATGCTGCAGGTCGCTCGGCAAAAGGGGTTTGCGGGCATCAACGTGGACTTTGAACACCTGCGTCCGGAAGACCGCCAGCTGTACAATCAGTTTGTCCGCGAGGTCGGGACTGAGGCGCGTAGAAACCAGTTGTCGATCTCCATCGCGCTCGGTCCCAAGACTTCCGATATGCCGATGGCCTCTTGGATGGGGGCGTTCGATTACCGTGCCCTGGGGGCTGTTGTCGATTTTCTGATGTTGATGACGTATGAGTGGGGATGGGTCGGTGGTCCTCCGATGGCGGTGGCGCCCATCAATCAGGTGAAGGCCGTGTTGGATTATGCTACGTCCCAAATCGACTCGACCAAGATCTTGATGGGCATGGCTCTTTACGGGTATGACTGGGCTTTGCCGTGGCGGCAGGGTGAACGGGCCGCTGGGTTATCCTCCGAATCGGCCATGGAATTGGCGATTGAGCGCGAAGCGGAAGTCTTGTGGGATGAGCCGTCCGCGTCTCCGTATTTCCACTACACGGACGAACAGGGGCGGCGTCACGTGGTATGGTTTGAGGACGCCCTGAGCGTGGCAGCAAAGTTTCATCTGATTGAGGAATACCGGCTACGAGGCTTAAGTTATTGGGTGTTGCCCAACAGTTTCCCGCAGAATTGGTACTTGTTGAGTGATGTGTTCGAGGTTCGACGCGGACAAACGGCGCCGGGTGGCCAAACGGCACCTGCAGGAACGCCGGCAAGCCGCAAGAAGCGGCGCCTATAAAACCTATGGGAGGCCTTGAGGTGGCGCCACTTCCTGCCTACTGTCCGGTGTCAGCTCGGGGACGCCGACGAGGAAACGACCGACGCGGGCAGCAGTGCCTTCAACGATTCTGGCAAGGCAAAGGCGGCGCGGTGCAGGTCTTCGTTGTACCAGCGCGTTGGCCAGGACAGCCGGGTGCGCGGAACGCTCAGGTCGAGGCCTTTGCTGCCCGCGGTAAACGTGAATAGACCCCCCGGATAGGTGGGGATGGTTGTCCAATATACTTGGCAGGTTGGAAAGCGCTCGGCCACGTCGTGACTGACGCGGCGGACAACGTCCGGATCGTAAAAGGGCGTGCCGGAGTGCTGTACGTATGCTCCGCCCGGTTTCAAGGCGCGCAGAACGGACGCGTGGAACTCGGACGTGTATAGCCACTGTCCAGCAGTGGTGTCCGGATCGGTCGAGTCGACCAGAATGAGGTCGTATACCTCGGGGCGACTATTGCTCAGGAACTGGGCACCATCCTGATACGTGATGCTCATCCTTGGGTCCTGCAGGCTTCGCGTGTGCCGCGGCAGGTATGTACAGGACAGGCTGACGACTTCTTCGTCAATCTCAACCATCTTCAGTTCTTGCACACGCGAGTCCTGCAAGACGGTGGATGCCAACCCGCAATCCCCGCCGCCCAGGATGAGCACGCGTTGGGGATTCGGATGAGCGCTCAAGGGAACTCCGGCCAGCATCTCGTGATAAATGTATTCATCTCCGGCCGTGGTCTGCATGACACCATCCAGCACCAGGGCTGTGCCAAACTCCTCGGTCTCCACAAATTCAATCTGCTGGAAACGAGACCGTCCCGAGTACAGCATCTTGTTTACCTTCCAGCCGAGGAAGTGCCCAGGGGCCGCCGGCTCGTGAAACCAAAACGGCAACGCCAATCTCCTCCTTGAACCATGACCTCAATACCAGTTTAGCAAATTTGCGGAACTCATGCCGAACACGAAGGCTTGGGTGGTGTCGGAGAATCGCCACCATCCGGAGCCCGGAACAAGGTACAATTATGGAGGGCGGCGCTCTATCCAGGGGTGCAGCTCTGGTAAGAGCGTAAAGTTGCAGAGGCTAGGAGGGCGTCGTTTGTGACGGAAATGCAGAACAAGGACATTCTGGCAACGAATATCCGGGATTTGCTGATTCCAGTGGAGAATGTAGCTTGTGTCCAACCGTTCAACAACCTGGAACACGCACTCTTGGTCTTGATAAAGAGCGGTTACTCGGCCATTCCGGTTCTCGATACACGCTCTCACGTTCAGGGTATTATCAGTAAGACGATGATTCTCGATGCCATCCTAGGCAACGAACGAATTGAGTTTGAAAAGTTATCCGAATCCACGGTTGATCAAGTCATGCAAAAGGAGGTGCCCTGCATCCGGGCGCAGGAATCGCTGTTGCGGGCGCTGGAATTGTCCATCAACCGGCCGTTTCTGTGTGTGGTGGAAGACGGTGGTGAACTGTTGGGTATTCTGACTCGGCGGGCGCTGTTAGTGCTGCTTTACAAATTCGTTCGCGATCAACGCGCGTAAAGGAGGCCGGGGTGGGCGGGGCCTTGGGAGCAGGTCCCGCCTTCAAAAATTTTTTATGTATCTAGAAGGAGTTCCACAATTTCTGTCGAATTTCATTCTATCGTGAAAACTAAAATGACTTACCATATTTTCGAAAGCGCTTTCTGATAAGCGAGGAAGGTGCCGTGTGACGACCATCTACGACATAGCCAAGCGTGCAGGTGTCTCGGCTGCCACGGTATCCAAAGTACTCAACGGGTACCGGGACGTCAGCCTGGAAACGCGGTTGAAAGTACGGCGGATTACGGAAGAACTGGGCTACCGGCCAAGCGCGGTGGCGCGTAGTTTGGCGACAAAACGCACCATGTGCATTGGCGTGTTCTTCGAGGACTACGTGAATGTTGGTCTGCGCCATCCGTTTTTCAATGATTTGATTTCCGCGTTTCGGGATGTGGTCGGACGTCAAGGCTACGATGTGCTGTTTTTTGCCGATCGGCAATTGGACGAGGTGTTAAGCGGTTTCGAGGCACGCGCCCGCCATCGTGAAGTGGATGGGGTGTTGGTCTTCGGCGTGCCACGCATGGACCCGAGACTACTCGAGCTGGCTAACAGCCAGATTCCGTGCGTATTCATCGATTTAGATTTGGTAGGTTCGCGGGCCAGTTACCTGACCTCCGACAACATTGGTGGGGCGATGGCGGCGGTTCGCTATCTGGTCGAGTGCGGTCATCGAGAAATCGCTTTCTTCGGGGATGAACTTGCCTCCAAACCGGGACAGGACCGGTTGATTGGGTACCAACAGGAACTGCGTCGGCGCAACCTTCCATTTCGTCCGGAGTGGATCTTGAAAGGTGACTTTATGGAAGAGAGTGGGTACCGGGCGGCTTGCCGGCTGCTGGAGTGTGCCGAGCGGCCAACGGCCCTATTCTGCGCCAGTGACCTGATGGCCATCGGCGCCATCCGCGCGCTTCGTGAACATGGCTTGGAGGTAGGGAAGGACATTTCGGTGATTGGTTTTGATGACATTACCTTGGCTCGGTATGTGACACCCGGATTGACCACCATCCGCCAGGCGCGTGAAGAGATGGGGCGCAAGGCGGCCGAGGAGCTGCTGGGGCTGATTGGCGAACCCGGAAAACTCCCGAGCATCATCACGGTCCCCACGGAGCTGGTGGTACGCGAAACCGTAGGGAGTCCGCGGTCTGTGGAAAGACGTCCAGTGCAGAACTGATTGAAAGACAAGAGAGAAACCGAAAAGATCAGGGGGGGGAGTGTGGCATGTGGTGCCGTGCACCCACGAAAGAAATCGGTTTCGAGCGCGGCCCGTTAGACCTGATCTGCACGCGCATGCGGGCGTTGACTGCAGGTCACAGTCTATATCCACGTTGACGCCGATATGACGGAAGCTTTCGAAGGAGGTCGAATGAGAGATGAAAAAACATTGGAAGATCAGTAGTGCCGCCGCTGTCGCGATAGCGCTTTCGGCAGCCATCGCCGGCTGTGGTTCTGGGTCTGGTGGGACCACGAACAACGGTAGCAGCTCCTCTGGCAAAACCAATGCGACGCCATCGCACGGCAGTGGACAGGGGCAGTCACTGGTGATGGTGCCCGCACCGTACGGCAGCTTTCAACGGAACTTCAACCCGTTCCAAACGACGGCCAATCCGGGAACGGATGGATTTATCTATGAACCGTTATTTTATTACAACCTGGTGGGACCGGAGAAGTATGGGCTCCTTGGGAAGAGCATGTCGTGGAGTAATGGCAACAAGACGCTCACTGTGACGCTGCGCGACAACGTCAAATGGTCCGATGGGCAGAAGTTCACGTCCAAAGACGTGGTGTTCACGTTCAATCTGTTGAAGAAAAATCCGGCGCTCGATACCAGTGGTGTATGGCAGGAACTCGCAGACGTCAAGGCGGACGGTGACTACAAGGTCGTTTTCGATTTCAAGAAGCCCGACGTTCCGTTTGCCATGTACGTACTGGAGACCTACATCGTGCCGGAGCACATCTGGAAAAACGTTCAGGACCCAAAGAAGACCAACAACGAGAATCCGGTTGGCACAGGTCCGTATGTACTGGACAGCTTCTCGTCCCAAGATTACAAGTTTAAGGCCAATCCGGACTACTATCTGGGCAAACCGCCGGTGCCGGAGATTGACATGCCGGCGTACAGCAGTAACGACTCGGCGAACCTGGCGCTGGCCAAGGGGGAAGCGGACTGGTCGAGCCAGTTCATCCCGAACATCCAAAACGTCTATGTGTCTAAAAGCGCGAATAACCATTACTGGTTCCCGCCCAACAACAACGTTCAGGTGATTCCCAATCTGAAAAACCCGATTCTCAGCAACCTGACGGTGCGCAAGGCCATAAGTTTGGCGATTGACCGCAGCGCTTTAATTAAAAAGGCTGAATACGGATATCCACAGGCCTCCAATCCGACCGGAGTGCTACTGCCGATTATGAGAGACTGGCTCGACCCCAGCCTGCCAAAAGAAGACACCCAGTTTACGTATAACCAACAGCAGGCGATAAAGCTGCTGGAGGATGCGGGCTTCAAAAAGAACTCAAGTGGCGTATTTGAGACCCCGGACGGAAAGCCACTGTCCTTTACGCTTCAGGTTGTAGCGGGTTGGACCGACTGGGATATGTCGGCGCAGATGATTGCCCAAGACTTGCAAAAAATCGGTATTAAGGTTCAGGTTCAACAGCAGCAGTACGGCGGCTACATGTCGATGCTGCAAGACCACAAATTCGAGTTGGCCATTTATTCGTCGGGTACAGGGCCCAATCCATACTACATCTACAAAACCACGTACGGCAAGAATGGTCCGCAAAACTATGAGCAATTTAGCAACTCCGACGTGGAGAAAGCGTTGCAGGAGTTCTCGACGACGACTAATGCCAGCACGCAAAAACAGGCGGTCTATAAAATTGAGAAGATTGTCGCTGAGCAATTGCCGACCATTCCGCTTTTCGAGGGCCCAACCTGGTATGAGTACAACGACAGCAAATACACCGGTTGGCCAGATGCGAACAATCCGTATGTGACGCCTGCCGCCTGGGCTTGGCCAGCGCCGGAAATTGTCGTGATGCACTTGAAACCGCGCTCTTAGTTTCAATGTCGCATTGCGGGTTTGCGGCGGGAAGTGACAGGACTGCGCATAGTGCGTCGGTCCTGCATCCGGGCAGAAGGATTTCTACTCCTTCTGCCCCCCCGCATGTCGAGAACCTGGTATTCAAGCCGGTATTCAAGGAGGCGCGAGCGTGCGATACGTCATCAACCGGTTGGTGTTTTTCGTCATCTCGGTGTGGGCTGCGGTCACCATCAACTTCATCCTGCCGCGGATGATGCCGGGCGATCCGGCCGAGGCCATGTTCGCTAAGTTTCAGGGCCACCTGACGCCCTACGCGCTGCACGCCTTGGAACTGCAGTTTGGTTTTAGCAACAAGCCGCTCATCCTGCAGTACTTCGATTATTTAAAAGGACTGTTAACCGGCAACTGGGGACTATCCTTCACCTACTACCCAACGCCGACGACTGCGGTCATCGGCCACAGCCTGCCGTGGACGATTGCGTTGGTGGGGGTGGCGACGCTGCTTTCGGTCTTCGCCGGCACGGGGGCGGGTATCTATGTGGCC
>NZ_AUMH01000023.1 GCF_000430585.1 Alicyclobacillus herbarius DSM 13609 | reverse complement strand
CTTTGGCAAGAGAATGTTTGAGTGCCGCTAGCCACTGCTCTAGACCTTCGAATCCAGAGATGGTATTCTCGAAGGCGAGGGGCTTGCCCAGTTCGATGCCTCGCCAATCCACGCAACGTGCGACGTGCGTGTGTTTGGCGATATCGATACCGACGATGAGAGTCCCCTCCGTGATGCGCTGAATCTTGGCGTTCACATTCTTAGCCATTGTTGCTTCACCCTCCTGGTCGATGGTTGGTTTGGGCAACTACCACGATACCAGGAGGTTTTTTCATGCCGCAAACCTCAAATTACTTCGTTACAGGACTGCTCATGGATTGAGGATATCTGCAGAATTTCGGAAATCAGAAGGTCTCCCTGTCGAAACACAAATTGTCGAAACACAAGTTCATGTCCGGAAAGGGGACACCTCAGTGTGCGTCCGACTTCCACCACTCCGACAACACGCGGATAAACCGCCCGGCGCAGGCAGACAGAGTTCCTTCGCGACGACCGATAAGGGTGATGGTGCGCGCGCCAAGCTCCCCATCCAGCGTGCGAATGGCCGCCAACCGCCCGGCTGCTATATCGTCCTGGACACAGGACCTGGGTAGACAGGACAGACCCACCCCCAGTTGGACCAAGCGATTGATGCTTTCGAGACTGTCCGTTTCCATCGCTACCTGCAGAGTCAGACCGTGTTCGGTCGCCAGATTGTCGAGGATGCGCCGCAGACCCGATCCTTTGCGCATCAACACCAGTGGCTCTTGCATCCACTCCGCCGCCGATGCCGCGCCCCGCTCGGCCAAGGGATGACCCGGCGCCGCAACCAGCAACAATTCATCGCGCAAGAGCGGGATCGTCCAAAGATCGGTCATGCCTTCATCCACCGTCGTCACAACGCCGAAGTCAATTTCGCGCCGCTCTAGGGCCGCAGCGATTTCCTTAGACGATCCGCTCGTCACTTGAAACCGAACCTGCGGGTGGCGCCGGCGGTATTCCGCCAACAGCGGCGGCAAAAGATAGATGGACGGCGTCAGTCCTGCCCCGAGATAGACCGTGCCCACGTACGGATCGGCCAGTGCACCGAGTTCCGCCTGCATCTTGTCGTAGAGGCTTTGTTGGCTCTTCGCGTAGTGGTAGACCACCTCGCCCGCGCGGTTGAGGACGAGGCGTCTCCCCAGCCGGTCAAACAGCCGCACGCCGAGCTGTTGCTCCAGTTGCTGCAGTTGCCGGGTGACGGTTGGTTGGGTAAGGTGCAACGACTCGGCCGCCTGCACAAGCGTCGACGATTCGACCACCGTCACCAAGGTGCGAAGCCAGGTGTCCACAGGCATCCCTCGCAATCCACATCGCTTGTAGAGGTTATCCGCACATCGTTGGACCTTTATGCAGAATCCGTATAAAAAGTATACAACAAATCAATTTTACACATAACAACGCGCATCGTAAACTGAGAAGTGCATATGTGCACGCGTGGATAACGAGGCCGGCGAACACGGTCCGAGATGCTTTATCTTTTTAACGTGGAGGCGACGCAAATGGTGCACGCAGTGGTGGGCGCCCAATACGGCGACGAAGGCAAAGGAAAGATGGTTGATTACTTCGCGGTTGATGCCAACATGGTCATCCGCTATCAGGGGGGCGGCAACGCGGGCCACACGATTGTCAACGAACATGGCCGGTTTGCGCTGCACCTGGTCCCATCTGGCATCTTCAACCCGAAGACGAAAGCTGTGCTGGGAACCGGTGTGGTCATTCACCCGATGAACCTGGTGAAAGAACTTGCGTCGCTGAATGAAGCGGGCATCGCTACGGGCAACCTCGTCATCTCCGAACGCGCGCATCTGGTGCTTCCGTATCACGTCTGGCAGGACCAGTATGAAGAATACGCCCGTTCCCGCAAGGTCGGCACCACGTTGCAGGGCATCGGCCCTGCCTATCAGGATAAGGCCGGACGGTTTGGTATTCAGATTGGCGAGATGCGAGATCTAGAACATTTTCGCCGCCGCGTCGAACAAGCGTACGCCGCTAAATTGGAACGGATGCCGGGCATGAAAGAATTCGCCCAGCCTTTTCAAACCCTCTGGGATGAGTTGGCCGAGGCGCGAGAATATCTGCTGCCGTACATCCAGAATACGATGCCTTTGATTCAAGATGCGGTTCAATCCGGCAAATACGTTCTCTTGGAAGGGCAGCTCGGCATCATGCGGGACCTGGACTGGGGGGTGTACCCGTTTGTTACGTCGTCTTCTCCTATCGCTGGCGGCATTCCTGCCGGCGCCGGCCTACCGCCGCAGGCGGTTACACGCGTGACCGGAATTACCAAGGCGTACACCACCGCGGTGGGTGCGGGCCCGTTCCCAACCGCCCTTGCGGATGAGTATGGCACACACCTCCAGGAACAAGGCCATGAATACGGCGCAACCACCGGGCGTCGGCGCGACTGCGGCTGGCTCGACATCCCCACACTCCGCTACGGGGCTTGGATTAACGGGTATACGGAGTTGGCCATGATGAAGTTGGATGTACTATCGGGGTTGGATCAGGTCGCCCTTTGTGTGGCCTACGAATGGAACGGGAAACGCTACGATACCCCTCTGCCCGCCTATCAACTGGAGCAGGTTACCCCGGTGTACGAGTGGCACGAGGGATGGACAGAAGACCTGTCGGACTGCCGTCGGTTCGAAGAACTGCCGGAGGCGGCGCAGCGGTTTGTCGCCCGGATTGAGGAACTGGTCGGCGTTCCGATTCGCTACGTGTCCGTCGGTCCGGAGCGCAATCAGACCATCGTCCGCTCGGCATAAATCCCCACCGCAGGATGTCCACCGAGATGTGGCGTCACCCTGAAACCTGACGTCCAAGCGGCAGCCACCTGTGACTAGGTCGTTGCCGCTTTTCCTGCTTCTTTCATGTATCCTGATCGACTTGCCCCAGAGGACTGGCGTTAGTGTACAATACTTCATTGGGTGTGCGTGGTGGCACTCATTTTTGCATGGGTGGCACTCATTTTTGCATGACCGCACCGGTTTTTGTTGTCTCTTGTGGACCCACTACAGACCGTAAAGACCATACAGACCGCATGCGTTTGGGGAGAGGGAATGCAGAAACAAGGGATGTTGTAGGTGGAGTTGAGTGGGTTGACCGATGTGAAAGACCTGCTTTTAAATATCGCGAACATCCTGGTCCCGTTGTACGTATGCCAGAGCATCGTCAATCAACGGGCCAACATCACCAATATTCACATAAAAATCGTTGCCGCCATCAGCGCTGCCGTCTCCATCATGTTATGTATGACATTTCCCGAATCGATTGGACATCACGTATATGACCTGCGCGCGGTGCCATGGCTGATTGCCAGTCTGTTCCTGGGCCAATGGGCCGCCGTCGCGTTGACCGTCGTCATGTATGCGTACCAGGCGCTCCTGGACGGATCGGCCGCGTACCCTGTTCTCATCAGCTACATCTATGTGCTGCCTGCCTTGTACGTCGTTATTCCCAACTTTCGCAAGCAAAACCGCCGGGCGCGGATGGTGACTGCAGTTGTAATGGCCAGTACAGCCGCCTTCGCTGTCCTCTTGACCACCGCCTTATTTCAAATGGCCGATTCGGAGCCAGGCATCTTTTCACCGCAACGATTGTCCTTTGATGTCATTTACCTTATGGCACACGCCGTGCTGGCTTGGATTGCCGTCACCATCATTGAGCAGCATAACGAGTTTCGACATATGCAAAAGCACGTTCAAGACATTGAACAGTCCCAGGTGATGGGGCAATTGGCCGCCTCCATCGCGCACGAAATTCGCAATCCATTGACCGTCGTGCGCGGGTTCTTGCAAATGCTCTTACGGGACGACGGTATTCCACTCGAGAAACAGAAGATGTATGTGGAAACCAGCATTCAGGAGCTGCATCGGGCCGAAGACATCATCGCCGAGTATCTATCGCTGGCCAAGCCGACCGCGCAAGAAAAGACGCGGATTGATGTGGTCGAACGGGTTCGCCACCTGGTCGACATGATGGCACCGTACGCGGTATTGCGGGGCATTGATATCGTCGAGTTATGCGAACCCGACCTGTACGTTTGGGGGGACCCCAAACGGTTTGACCAGGCCCTGATGAATATCGCGAAAAATGGGATTGAAGCGATGCCGAAAGGAGAAACCTTACGCATTTACGGACACCGGGAACACAACCGGGTGGCGCTGGTGATTGCAGACGCAGGGGTCGGTATGACGCCGGAAGAAATCGAACGCCTCGGCAATCCGTACTATTCCACGAAGACCTCCGGAACCGGCCTCGGCCTGACCATCAGCTACCGGATCATCCGCGACATGGGCGGACAAATTGAGGTGCACAGCGAAAAAGGGTTTGGCACACGCTTCACGATTTACCTTCCTGCGGCTGCAACACGCTGACGTAGAGACCGTGCAGGCACGGCTGCCCATGGAAAAGGGACTGTCCATCCCATTCGCGCTGCTCAGCCGACCGGACAAAGTCGGCCGCCACGACACGCTCGCCCCGTTCTAAGACACGAGGAACCTCCGCCTTGACCGCACTCGTCCCCTCTGGCCACAGCCACAGCTTGGCTGCCCCCAAGTCCCAAACAAGAACCCGCACACCCTTGTGCTCCATCCACACGGGCGGCGTCCATAGTCCGTCGTAATAGGCCGCCATCCGGGTATACGTGTGGTCCGGGCTGTGAACCCACGCGTGCAGGTTGACAAGGTGGAGGGGAGCCACGTCCCGTGCGGACATAGGTGTCGCTACGGGTGCCTGCCCCTCATCCCACTCGATGAGGAACGGCAAGGGAAACGCCTCGCCCGACTCGCGGGCAGGAAACAGCAACCGCCAGCTGAGCATACTGCCGTCCGGCCGGACTCGGCGCCCGGGCACAGGGCCGATAAACGGCAACCCAGCCCGCCGCCATCTATCCGCCACCGCGTCTAGGTCCTTCGCTGTGACGGCGAGTTGACTTACCCCTTCCCCACGCTCAAGGTCATACAGCAGCCAGCGGCCAAATTCATTATCGGCCGCCAAACCGGCATCAAACACGCTGGCCCATTCGAGATACGCCGCCGCGAGTGGGGCCAACGTGTTGTAGGTCCCCCACGCCTCGTGGCGTCCCCCCGTGGAGGTTGGGACCAGCAACCGCTCGGCAAAGGTTTTCGCCGCTTGGTGGGGGTCATGCACCGCATGCACAATGTGATCCAGCCTTAGCGTCATGACCGTTTCTTCCTCCCCCTCCCGTGCGTTACGACTTAGGCCCTGCCTTTAAGACGCGAATCAGGTCCGATTCGCTCATGTTTGAACGAAACGTATACGTTCCTGGCCGCAGGTCTGCATCCGCGTGCGTATTTTTCATCTCCATGTCAAACGCAATGGCGCTCTTGACCAGGTGGTGCTGCTCCAAGAATACGGACAAATCGTGCACAGGTGTCCCCAGGTGCAGCGTGTACGTATAGGTCTTCACGGCAGGTTTTTTGGGACTGGTACTGGCTGCCGCCCCGGTTTTCGCCGTGGTCTTATCCCCGCTGGCCGGAGTGACCGACTTGTGCGCCGCGGATGTCCCGTTCGACTTGGCTACGGGAGTGGACGACACGGGGCCGGCCGCGGGTTTCACCAACTGGTAACCATGCGCCTTGGCCCAACTTTCGACCCCGTTTTTGGTCAACGCCGGCTGTGCGGGTGAGCTGCCGGCATGCAACCCGACTGCTAAAGAGAACCCAAGCAATCCCGCCACGACGACAGATGCCGCCGAGACCAAATACATGAACGATCTCGTCCGTTGAAACGGAATGCGGTGAATGGATGTCACGGATTGAACGCGCCAAGTATCGGCCCGATAGCGCAAGCGTACATCCATGCCCAGACCGCCCTGCAGACGTGCCTGGACATGGAACAACATGCCCCCGTCGGGCAGCGATTCGACCGCCAACACTCGACCGTTTTGCACCGCGCGCCACACCGCCAGGCGCGTCTCTGCAGTATTCGGCCGGTCAAAGGCAGCCGTGTCCAAATACGGCTGAATCTCATCGACAAACGGTGCCTGCGGTAAATCCGCACACCCTAGTTCCCGCACGGCCTTCGCAAACGGCAAAGCCACCGCGGAACTCAATAACGAATGCAGCGGCTGTAATGATTGGAACTCCGGATTAGCCACTGATGTTCCTCCTCAAGATAAACTTGGCGTCAGGTTCAAGAGGTTGTCCGGCGATGCATTTTAATACCCGCGCTGCTTATCTACCAACCCCAACAAGGGCATTCCTGCCCGATAGCGCCGTAGATTTTCCACAAATTGTTTGACGATCCGTTTTGGGTCGCTGGGCCCGGATTGGTGCGGAGTTATCCATACGTTTTCAAACTTCCACAACGGATGGTGAGGTGGCAAGGGTTCCTCCTCAAATACGTCCAATACGGCAGTAAACCTCCGAGTCTGAAGGTACGGGATAAGCGCTTTGGTGTCAATCAGCGCCCCCCTGCCGACATTGACGAGAATCGCCCCCTCGGGCAACCGTTGCAAAACGGTCTCGTCCACCACGTGATAAGTCTCTTTCGTTAACGGGAGGGTGAGAACGAGTACGTCGACATCCTCAACAAACGAGTGCCATTCATTCAACGCATATACCCGTTCCACCCCCGGAACCGGATGGCCAGTACGGTTGAGTCCTTTCACCCGCATATCAAATGCAACGGCCCGCCGAATCAGGGCTTGTCCAATGGAGCCGGTTCCGGCTACCCCCATACAGCGCCCAGCTAAGTCCCCTATGGGACAGGGCTGCCACAGGCGCTTACGCTGATTCGTACGCCACCGTCGCAGCGGTTTCTGAAGGTAGAGCAAGTAGGAGAATACGTATTCGCTAATAGAGGCGCCAAATTGGTCGACCGCCCGCGTGATGAGGACGCCTTCTGGAAGATGCGGACAGTTTACCAGATCGTCGACACCGGCGCCAGCCGCATGAATCCAGCGAACTCGGGTTGCGAGCGGCCACAGTTCGCAAGGGACCTTCCATCCCAACACGATGTTCGCCTCCGGCAACAGGGGCATTGCCTCCTCTGGGCTACGTGCGGCTAGGGCCGGAACGCCTGCAGCGATGAGCAGTTCCTGATATATGTCCGCCAACTTTTCGGCATAGACGAGGATGTTTGGCTTCTCACCCACGGACAAGCCTCCTTATCTTCTTGACCGTAGGCGATTTGAGTCCAGCTTGTCAAGCGGTAAAACATGAAAGAGAGCGGCCAACACGACCGCTCTCCCTGTAAGGTACCGCTTCTGTTCGTCGCAACCTGCCTCAAACTGACTGGATCAGTATTAAGGCCTGCGGTAGCATCGCACATCAGCCTCCCTTACACTCATCAGTATGTCCGGCTGCGTTGTCGGCTATACATACCGGCATCGTGCTCTCCTCATTTTTCTGGAAACGGACAGTGCTTGTGGGAATCCGTGCACACTTACCCCCACATTTCCGAATCCGGGGACGGACTATATAGGGATGAATGTAAGCACTGAACGCAAGATTGGAGGCAACGGACATGAAAACGACAGGGATTGTCCGCAAAGTTGATCAGCTCGGGCGGATTGCCATTCCGGCTGAACTCCGCCGCACATTCGGCATCGAGATCAAAGACCCACTCGCCATTTATACCGACAGGGACCGAATCATTCTCAAGCGGTATGAACCGGCCTGCATCTTCTGCGGCAACCTGGACGAGTCGATTGAATCGTTCCACGGACGGATGATTTGTCACGACTGCCGCGAAGAATTGCAACAGTTGGCCCTGGCCCGCATGTCGTAAGGCGTTGGCAGGCTGTGCATAATAGGCTGCGCAGAGGGCCAATCCGTGGTTGTCTCCGCCGGGTTTTACACCTTGTAGCCGGCGCAGTCTGCCAACAATGCCGCAACCTCATCCACCGTAGGCAGCGCCGGAATGGCGCCGTGCCGGGTGGCGGTGAGGGCGCCGGCAGCATTCGCGAAGCGAACGACAGCAGGCCAATCGACCGAGCTCAGCTTGTCCAATCGGAAGTCTATCTGCGCCAGGCGGGATAAGACCGCAGCCATAAACGCGTCGCCGGCTCCGGTGGTATCCACGGCTTGGACAGGGAGACTTGCCACATAGACCACCTCCGCGCGCCATTCTGGGGCATACACGAGGCTTCCATGCGCCCCCAGGGTGACGAGCAAGACAGACACAAGGTGCTTCTCGGTTAGGGCTTCGATGGCCTTCACCCAACGGATGGGCACCGGCGCCAGTGTATCCGCACCGGGCACAAGCTTTGTTCGGGAGCGCGCTAGGTACTCAACGAGCGCTGGCAATTCCTCGGCAACCTCTGGACAAAGGAAGGCAAGCTCCTCCTCCGACAACTTGACCACGTGTGCAAACTCTAACCCGCGTTGAATCTCCGCTTTTGCGGCAGCCAAGTCCGACCAGAGCATCGGCCGTAAATTGACGTCAAATGAGACCAGGCGGCCAGCTTGTTTGGCTATATCCGCGGCCGTGAAGGTAGCCGAGCGAGCCGGATTGTCCGTCAACGAGACCGATCCGAAGTGAAAGGCTGGCGTGCGAGCCACCCGCTCCAGGTCCACGTCCTCGACGTTGAGCTGTGTATCTGCGCCAGGATGGCGATAAAAATGGAAGGAGCGCTCGCCGTCCGCGGCCAGATGGACAAAGGCCAGGGTCGTCGGTACACTTTTCGAAAGGACGAGGCCGGCTGTGTCGACACCCACCGTCTGCAGGGTGGACTCCAGTTGGCGACCGAACGCGTCATCCCCCACCTTGCCGATGAATCCCGCGGGAACGCCAAACTTCACCAAGGCTGCGCATACGTTGGCTGGAGCGCCCCCCGGATTCGCCGCAAAAACCGGAACCGCTTGTTCCGAATGAACGGGGGTGAAATCAATCAACAACTCCCCCAGTGCCAATACCTTGGGTTGTGTCGTGGCCGTCACGTCTTTTACATGCTGTTCACTGGTCAATGATCGTCTCCTCCTACGTAAGGTTGTGCATACTACACCGGCCAGCCCCGGGCTTTCGCCGTGGGATCAATGACTTTGTCACCAATCCGCCCTACCTCGTGATCTATAATATAAATAAGGAAGTTGAACGGTACACGTGCCGGTGTCGGTCTGCATGGTACGGCCGCATTGCGCCCATTCGCCCGTTCACTCGCCCGCCAAAG
Organism: Alicyclobacillus herbarius DSM 13609; assembly: GCF_000430585.1. Lineage (GTDB taxonomy): Bacteria > Bacillota > Bacilli > Alicyclobacillales > Alicyclobacillaceae > Alicyclobacillus_G > Alicyclobacillus_G herbarius. The sequence continues at coordinate 34,651 of NZ_AUMH01000023.1, read as the reverse complement.
GAGGGATTCGCGTGTCACTTACCGATGCCTTAAAGCGCCCTCTACGAGATTTACGCATTTCTGTGACAGATCGGTGTAACTTCCGTTGCCGCTACTGCATGCCGAAAGAGGTATTCGGACCGGACTTCGCGTTCCTCCAGCGTAGTGACCTGCTGACCTTTGAAGAAATCGCCCGTTTCGCGGGCCTGGCCGCTCGACTGGGCGTACATAAGTTTCGCCTAACCGGCGGCGAACCGCTCCTGCGCCGGGGCCTTGAAGACCTTATCGCCCAACTGGCCGGAGTGGAAGGGGTCGACGACATCGCGATGACGACGAACGGATCGCTCCTGTCCAAGGAAAGAGCCAGGGCGTTAAAAGACGCGGGTTTAAAACGAATCACCATCAGTCTCGACTCCCTGGACGACGCAGTCTTCATGAACATGAACGACGTCCACTTTCCAGTCGCCAAGGTGCTTGCAGCCATTGACAATGCCCAGGCGGCCGGCCTGGCACCAGTAAAGGTCAACATGGTCGTGCGCCGGGGAAGGAACGAAGACAGCATCCTGCCGATGGCGGACTACTTTCGCGGTAGCGGCTGTATTCTCAGGTTCATTGAGTATATGGATGTGGGCAATTCAAACGGGTGGAAAATGGACGATGTCGTACCGGCCTCAGAAATCCTCGAACGGATTGACCAGCGCTGGCCCCTGGAGCCAGTTCCGCCAAGGACGCCAGGTGAAGTCGCCACCCGCTATCGGTATGTGGACGGGCAGGGCGAAATCGGTGTCATCTCCTCCGTGACGCGCCCGTTTTGCGGGCAGTGTACGCGATTACGCCTCTCTGCGGAAGGCCGTCTGTATACGTGCCTATTTGCCGCGCGTGGCTTTGATATTCGCAGTTTGATGCGCGCGGGCGCCACGGACGAAGAGTTATTGGAAGCTATCGGACAGGTCTGGGGCAAGCGGACGGATAGGTATTCGGAGCTACGGACCGACGCAACCGCGAAGACGGTCCGCCGCAAGGTGGAAATGTCCCATATCGGAGGGTGATACGGATGGATGAGAAGCAACGTCCGAAACGAATTGCCGGCATCATCCTCGCTGCCGGACGCTCAACCCGTATGGGGCGTCCCAAGCCACTCCTTGACCTCGACGGGAAGCCATTTGTACGGCGCGTCGTCGAGGCCGCAAAGGCAGGGGGATTATCTCCATTAGTGGTTGTGGTTGGGCCGCACGCGGAGGAAGTGCGTGAGCGCGTCGAGGGGATTCCAGACACGAACATCGTCGTCAATCCAAACTTCGCCGATGGCATGAGCTCCTCCCTCGTAACCGGGTTGACCCAGGTCGCCCAGGTATGCGATGCGGCGATGATTTTACTCGCCGATCAACCCCTGTTGCCGGCATTCGTCATCCAGGACCTTTGTCAGCGCTACCGGGCGGATTGGGCGAAGGGGACTCGCATCGTACGGGCACGCTACGCCGGGGTGCCCGGGCACCCAGTGCTGTTTGATCGCTCCCTGTTTCCAGAGTTATTCCAGCTGACGGGGGATACGGGCGCTAAATCCATTCTCATGCGCCACCCATCCCGCGTCGCGTGGCTCGACGTCCCCAATCCGTTATGGGGACAGGATGTGGATACTCCAGAGGCGTATATTCAACTCCTGCAAGCGGTGAGCCGTCCCAAAACGAAACCCTGTGGCTAAAGCCGATGCGGCGGATACGCCGACTGTCCCGGGGCCGCCGCAGACTCGGTGACCGGCCCGGGAAACAACAAGCCTCCTTCCATACGGCTTAGTGACCCCACTCGTCGAGCGGCCGGGGGTCTCCCCTGGTGCCGGTCGCGACCTTAGTTTCCACAAGCAACCCGGCCGTGGCTCGGTCGTGCAGGGACGCAATCCGCTGTTTGAGAAATCCGCCATTACGATGGTTCCGAACCGCCAACACCTCTGCGGTCACGCACAGAGCAATCTCCTCCGGCGTATCGGCGCCGATGTCCAGACCAATCGGAGAATGGACCTTGGCCAATTGTTCCTCTGTAAACACCTTACCGCCCTGACGTAGGTCTTCCAGCATCCGTTCCAAGCGCGCGCGGGCCCAACAATCCGAGGTACGGCAACGGCTGCGGCAGCAAGTGCTCTAACAGGTTTCGGTCCAACTCGTAATTGTGCGTCATCACCACCACAAATGTTTCGTTGGTCGGAAAATCCTGCGTCCCATATTCCGTGCGGTCAATCACCTGCACCTTGTCCGCCGCTGGAAATCGCATCTTGGTCGCCATCTGCGGCCGATGGTCGTACACGTGAATCGACCAGTCAAGGACACGTGCCTGTTCGACCAACGGTACGGCATCCGGCCCGGCTCCGTACACCACGAGCTGCGGCCTGGGCACCACTTCTTCTACGAATAGGAGTACCTGGCACCCGTCGAGCTCTCGTTCCACCAGCCCCCACGGAAGGGGCTCTGCCAGTTCAACTACGGCGCCTTCCGGAAAACGGGCAGGGTCCGCAGACTCCACTACCCATCCCACCCGATACAGGGTGTGGGTGGTACGCCGACGCTCGAATTCTTCTACGATTGCCTTTGCAACGTCTCGATGGCCAATGGGATCAAACGGGAAAATCCACGTCGTCAACGCCCCGTTGCACCCCACGCCAAGCCCCCAAATCAGGTCGTTCTCGGCCCGGAAGTCGTACGGAACGCGCATGCCAACGCCCTTCTCCCAGACCTCGCGGGCGTACTCGGACAAATCGGATTCGACACAGCCGCCGCTGACCATGCCCGCAATCGCCCCGTCTTCGTGGATGACCGCGCGGGCGCCTTCCCGCCGATAGACCGATCCGGCTGTGTCCACAATGGTGGTAATGGCCGCCTTCTTCCCGGCGGCCAGCGCCTTTTTCAGTTCCCGGACAATATCAAACATGCCGCCTTCTCCTCTCCGCTGCCTTCGGTTGACCCGGTCTGCTCGAATGCTCCAGTAAACTCCGCCAGGCCGACTCCAAGTCCGCCCAGTTGCCCGCTGGCAACACCTCATCGGCCACGCGCGCCAACACGCCGGCTGCCAGCGTCACCGCTCGGTAGCGCGGGTCGGAGGCGAGTGGATTCAGCCAGATAAACCAGGGTGTCCAACGCGCTAACCAGGTTAGCTCGGCCTCCAGCGAGGTAACGATACTGGAGGCGCCGTCGTGACCCTGGGTGCCGCCAGAACTCGGGGCACCGCCGCGACTGGGAAGGCTGGGACTAGTGATGCCGGGCATGAGCTGCGCGGCACATTCGCCCCCACCCGCCTCAAAGCCGTCTGTGGCCAGCAGGATGTAAGCCCCCGCTTGCAGCATACGTCGGGCATATCGACTACGAAACTCAGCCAGGGCGTCTGTCAGGCGGGTGCCGCCAGCAAAGTCTGGGATCCGCCGCAGCGCATCGGTTATGGCCCTGTCTGCACTCTGCTGCCGCAGCTCACGGGTAATGCGGGACAAACGGGTTGAGAACACGAAGACTTCGACACGAGCACGCCGCAACAACAACACGTGGGCAAACGTCAACAGGGCTCGGCTGTACGGCTCCATCGATCCGCTAACATCACAGAGGAGAAGCACGGGCCGTGCCACGTCAGCACGGCTTTGATACGCAAACCGCAGGACCTCCCCCGCAGCCAAACTCCGGCGGACCGTTCTTGCCAGGTCAACCGCCTGTCGCTGGCGAGACGCTCGCCAACGTCGACTGCGCCGCACCGGGGCTGCAAACCCTTGCGCCAGGTGCGCCAATTCCCGCAGCTCCGCCGCCGTCAAGCGGGCAAAGTCGGTCTGGCGCAGCCGTTCTTCCCGGCTCGCCCCGCTTCGCCACGCCACCTCGATATCCGTTTGGGCCTGGCCCTCATCCACAACCGCATCCCTTTTTTCTTGGGCTGACCGACCGCGCCAGATGACCTGCGGCTGCGTCCAACGCTGGGCGCGCAGGCGAGCGACGTTGGCAGCCAGGGTATTCCGGGCCACCCACGACGACTCTGGCCGTCGCAGCGTGAAAAGAAACTGCCGCCAGAGAGTGTCGAAGACCCAGAATTGGTCGGCCCCTTTAGCGACCACGGCGCGCACCGCAGCCGCGCAGACCTCTGGGCGCTCCCAACCCACCGCCGCCAAGGCGCGCATGACCAGAGTCTCTTCCTCTGCACCCACCTGAAATCCGAACGACCGCAGCGCTCGTAAAAACGCAATCAGGTTCTCTTCGGTCATCCTGTCGCCCCCGACTCCCGCAATAGACGGTGAATGGGCGAAGGGTCACCGCCGCGCTCACCCAGAAGGAGGTCTAAGTCGTCCCGATACTTGACCAGACACCCGAGTGTCGCCGTCACCTGGTCTGGACCAAGACGGACTGTGCCGAGCGCCTGCAGGGCCTCCGCCCACTCCAGGGTCTCGGCCACCCCAGGCGCCTTGAACAAAGGCTCCTGGCGCAACCGCTGGACGAACGCCGTGATGCTGGCAGCCAGCTGGTCGCCGATGCCCGGTACCCGCTGGCGGACGATGCGTACCTCTTTGTCGAAAGACGGGTAATCCAACCAATGGTACAGGCATCGACGTTTGAGGGCATCGTGCAATTCACGAGTCCGATTGGAAGTGAGGACGACCAACGGCTCCTCCTCCGCACGCAGGGTACCGAGTTCTGGAATCGTCACCTGGAACTCGGCCAGCACCTCCAACAAAAACGCCTCAAACTCCGCATCGCTGCGATCCACTTCGTCAATCAGCAAGACCGGCGCTGGACCGTCCGGATTGACAGCCTGCAAAAGCGGGCGGCGAAGCAAAAAGCGAGGTCCAAACAGCTCCTGCTCAAGCGCCTCGCGCCCCTTGGCGTCCGTGGCCTCGCGCTCCCACAGTCGAATGTGTAACAGCTGCAAAGGGTAATTCCACTCATAGAGGGCGCTCGCCTTATCCATTCCTTCGTAGCACTGAAGACGGACGAGCGGGCGGTCGAGGACGGCGGCCGCCACCTTCGCCACCTCCGTCTTGCCGACCCCCGCCTCTCCTTCCAAGAACAGTGGACGGTTGAGCGTCAGGGCGAGAAACACGCTAGTTGCCAGCGCCTCATCCGTGATGTATCCCGCCTCTGCAAACGCCCGCTCGACGTCCTCTGGACCCTGAAACGAATGATTCACAGCAACACCTTCCGCAGCACCCGCTCCGTATACACCGCGCACAGGTGGCGCCGGTAGTCCTCCGAGGCGTAGATGTCCGATCCGATGGAGCCATCCTCAGCCGCGTGTCTCGCGGCCTCCTGGATGAGCTCCAAGGATACCGTCTGCCCAAAAAGGGCCTCTTCCACCGCGTAGGCACGGTAGGCACAATCCCCGGCTCCGGTCACCCCGACGCGAGCGTGCTCCACCGTTCCGTCTTCGCTCACCGCCACCGCAGCAGCCACGCCGACCACCGCATACCCGGAGGCCGGATGCGGGCACTTCAGATAAGCGCTCTTGGTGTTGGCAGCCGGAATAGGAACTGCCACCGAGGAAACCACGTGTCCCTCCGGCAACGCGGTGACCATCGGACCAAGGAAGAAATCTTCGGCCGCGATGGCTTCTCTCCCTTCTGGTCCAATCACCGTCAGCCGAGCCTCGTAGGCCAGAGCCACCGCCGGCAAATCGGAGGACGGATCGGCATGGGCGAGGTTCCCGCCGACAGTACCGCGGTTTCGCACCTGTAGGTCGCCCACCTGTGCCGCTGCCTCAGCCAAGGCCGGCAGGTGACGTTGAATCAATGGGTCTTTCGCGGCCTCGGCGTGGGTGGTCAGCGCCCCGATGACGATTTCGTCACCGACCTTTTCCACACCGCGCAGTTCGCGCACCCCGCTGATGTCGACCAGGGTCTCGGGATTAGCCAGGCGCATCTTCATCAACGGCAGCAGGCTGTGACCGCCTGCCAACAGCTTGGCTCCTCTGTCTTCCTGCAGAATGGCAATCGTCTCAGCCACGGAACCGGCCCGCCGGTAGGCGAACGTCTGTGGAATCATTCCTCACGCCCCCCTTCCTGAATCGCCCGCCAGACACGCTCCGACGTCAGCGGCATCGGAATCTCCCGCACCCCGAACGGCGTCAAAGCGTCCAACACAGCGTTAACGACCGTCGGTGTCGCAGCAATCGTCCCCGTTTCGCCAATCCCTTTTACCCCGAGCGGATTGTGCGGAGCTGGGGTTTCGGTGAAGGCCGTCTCAAAGTTGGGAAAAAAGCGCGCCTTTGGCATCGCGTAATCCATAAAGGTGCCGGTCACCAACTGACCTTGTTCGTCATAGACCGCCCCTTCCCAGAGCGCCTGCCCGATGCCCTGCACGATGCCGCCATGCACCTGGCCTTCTGCAATCATCGGGTTGATGACCCGCCCGCAGTCGTCTACGGCGATATACCGGTCAATTCGCACATCCCCCGTATCCGGATCGACCTCAACCATGCAGATGTGAGTGCCAAAAGAGTACGTAAAGTTGGCCGGATCGTAAAACGCTTGCGCCTCGAGCGAGGGCTCCACGCCTTGCGGCAAGTTCCAGGCCAGGTGGGCCTGCAGGGCGACATCCTGGAAGCTGACGCTGCGGCTGGGTGCCCCTTTCGCATGGAAGCGCCCGTCTGCCCACTCTACGTCCTCGGCGTCCACTTCCAACAGGTGCGCGGCAATCTTGCGCGCCTTGTCAATCACCCGGTCGAGCGCTACTGCCAGTGCGCTGCCGGCCACCGGGGTCGTGCGCGATCCGTACGTTCCCCATCCCATGGAGATGCGTGCGGTGTCCCCATGCACCACCTCCACATCTTCCACCGGCACCCCCAGCCGGTCGCTGACGATTTGGGCGAACGTGGTCTCCTCTCCTTGTCCGTGCGGAGAAGCGCCCGTAAACACGGTGACCTTTCCGGTCGGGTGAACGCGGACCGTAGAACTGTCCCATAGGCCGCCCTGAAATCCGACCGCTCCGGCGACCTGAGATGGGCCTAAGCCGCAGATTTCCACGTACGTGGTGATGCCCACACCGATGTAGCGTCCTTTCGCCCGCAGTTCCTTCTGCTTACGGCGGAATCCGTCGTAATCGGCCATGTCGAGCGCCCGCCCCAGGGCCAGCTGATAGTTGCCGCTGTCATACTCCAGACCGGTCGGCGAGTGGTACGGAAACTCGTCGGCCGGAATCAGGTTGCGCCGGCGCACCTCCACCGGGTCCATGCCAATTTCCCGCGCGTACAAATCGACCATGCGCTCGATCAGGTATGTCGCCTCTGGTCGTCCAGCGCCACGGTACGCATCGGTCGGCGTGGTGTTGGTAAAGACTCCGTACACGTCCACGCCCACGTACGGAATGGTGTAGGGACCCGGGACAATCAGGCCGAACAAAATCGTCGGCACCCCCGGGGCCGCCGTCGACAGATACGCCCCCATGTTGGCATAGGCTCGCACGCGAAGGGCTTGAATGCGCCCGTCTTTTGTCCCGGCCAGTTCCAACTCCTCCACGTGATCCCGACCGTGAGTGGTGGCCACAAAGTGTTCCCGCCGGTCTTCCGTCCACTTGACCGGACGCCCGAGATCGATGGCCGCAAATCCCACTAGCGCCTCGTCTGGATAGACGGCAATCTTGGCGCCAAAGCCGCCCCCGACATCGGTCGCCACTACGCGCAGCCTGTGTTCTGGAATGCCTAGGATGCCGGACAGAATGAAGCGGTGGATGTGCGGGTTCTGCGAAGTGACCCAGACGGTCAGTTCGCCGGTCGCTTGGTTGTATTGAGCCACCGAAGCCCGTGGTTCCATCGGATTGGGAACCAGGCGCTGCTGGCGAATTTTGTGTCGCACGACCACCTCCGCCTGGTCGAACACCTCGTCCGTGGCATTCCCAACCTGCCAGTGGAAGGCGACGTTGTCAGGCGCTTCCTCGTGCAGAACAGGCGCACCTTCACGCATCGCGGCAACCTGATCCACCACCGCCGGGAGTACCTCGTACTGGACGGAGATGAGGTCGAGTGCGTCTCGCGCGGCGTAGCGGCTATCGGCCACCACCATGGCCACTCCGTCCCCCACGTAACGGACGCGATCGACCGCCAAGGCAAAATGGGGCGGGGTCTTCAGGTTCGACTCGGGGGGAATCCAGGCCGTCGGGACGGTCCCCATCTTGTCCGCCAGGTCGCGACCTGTGTAGACAGCGACCACCCCCGGCGCCCGCTTGGCCGCCTCGACGTCGATGCTGATGATGCGGGCGTGTGCGTGCGGACTGCGCAGAATCGCCGCGTACAGCATACCAGGCAGTTGCACATCGTCCGTGTACTGTCCGCGTCCCGTGATAAAGCGTGGGTCCTCGCGGCGTTTAACCACCTGTCCAAAGACGGTGCTCATCCCTTTGTCCCCCCTTCCGAATCGCGAGTGGAACCGCTTTCCTCCACCCGCGTTGCAGCCACCTGCACCTCCGGCTGAGGTTGCGACGCGGTCGTCCGCTCTGCCGCGTACTGCACAGCCCGGACGATGTTCTGATACCCTGTGCAGCGACAGATAACCCCTTCCAATCCTTCGCGGATCTCCGCTTCACTTGGGTGTGGGTTGTCCGCCAACAGCCCGGCTGCCGTCATAATCACGCCGGGCGTGCAAAATCCGCACTGTAGCCCGTGCTTCTCCCAAAAACCTTCCTGCACCGGGTGGAGCTGGTCGATTTTCCCCAGCCCCTCAATCGTCGTCACGTTCAATCCGTCGGCCTGCACCGCCAGTACGGTGCACGACTTGACCGCCTTCCCCTCCAAGAGCACCGTGCATGCGCCACACTGGCTGGTATCGCAGCCCACGTGTGTCCCGGTCAACCCCAGCTCGTCACGCAAAAAGTGGACCAACAGCAGACGCGGCTCCACTTCCCGCGTATAGGACGTCCCGTTTACCGACACCGTGATGGAACACTTCGTGCCTTCCAACTTGGCCATTCCTCCTTTGACGTCGAGGAGCGAATCCGGCAAGAGGTCTATCAAAGATTGCTACTTATTTACTAGAGATGGTATCACTCCCCCTGTATTATCGCAATCATGTCCCACTATACAATAGTATGATATTTTTTGCACAACATAACAATCCGCCCTCGTTGAGGGATAAAACCGGCTACAGGCTCGGATCTTTGGTCGGCCATCGCTTCTCTTGGCTACTGGACCGCCGCTTCCGTCAACCGTCACTTCAGTTGGCCGGCCAGGCGCAGTGTACGGCAGCCAAAATTACGGAAGGTGAAGCCCATAGCCAACATCTGTTGCGGATTTAATACGTTACGGCCATCGAATAGAAACGGCTGCCGCATCGCCTGTCGCACCCGCAGCCAATCCAGTTGGACAAACTCTGGCCATTCCGTCACCAGCACGGCCGCATCCGCGCCAGAAAGCGCTGTGTAGGCATCCGACATCACCTTGACCACACCCAGCTCCGGCAAAAGGACGCGGCGGACCACCGGATCGACCAAACGCATTCTGGCGCCGCGCTGCCACAACCAGGCGACTAGGTCCAGCGCTGGAGACTCGCGGACATCATCGGTGTGGGGCTTGAAGGCTACGCCCAACAACACCACCTGCCTCCCGGACAAATCCCCCAGCCACTCCGTCAACTGCCGCACCGGCTCGGTTCGTTGCTCCTGATTGCGGCGGACTACCGCCTTGAGGAGTTGAAAGTCATAGTCCACATCCCCGGCGATGCGCACCAACGCCTGCGTGTCTTTGGGAAAGCAGGACCCGCCGTAGCCCAGCCCGGCGCGGAGAAAATCCGGTCCGATGCGTGGATCAAGTCCCATGCCCTCAGCTACACGCCGGACGTCCGCTCCCGTCCGTTCGCAGATGTTGGCAATCTCGTTAATGAACGAGATTTTCGTCGCCAGGAAGGCGTTGGACGCATACTTCGTCATTTCCGCGCTGGCGCAGTCGCAGTAAACCACCGGGGCGTCAACCCCGGCATACAGTTCTCGCAACACCGTCAACGCACCCTCGTCCTCTACGCCGATAACGAGGCGATTGGGCTGGCGAGCGTCGGCAAGGGCCGAGCCTTCCCGAAGGAACTCCGGTACAGAAGCGACTCGCAAATCCTCGCGTCCGTGAATGGCAAGCCACCTGCCAATCCGGTTGGCCGTCCCCACCGGCACTGTGCTTTTCAACGCGACCACCGCCCCGAGTGGCAAGGTGCGGGCCAAGGTCGCAGCCGCGGCAAACACCGCCCGCAGATCAGCCCCGCCGTCCGCGTCTGCGGGTGTACCCACCGCCACCAGCGCCACCTGCCAGTCACAGTCCGCTCTCACGGTACCAACAAACTCCAGCCGTCCCAGATTCACCTGCGTCTGCAGTGCTTGCTCCAGTCCAGGCTCGTAAAACGGCGTTCGCCCGGCCTGCAAGCGGCTGATTTTATCCGCATCCGTATCGTGGACCGTCACCTGATGCCCCAGCTCCGCGAGGCAAACGGCCGTGACCAAACCGACGTACCCCGCGCCAATCACAATCACCTTCACGTTTCTCACCTCGTAGTGAATGAAGTTCCCACGCCTGAGACACGGCAGCGTGCAGGCCTTAGCGCGACGGCTTCCAGGTGACCACCTTGCCGCCGCAGATAGCGTGCCACAGCCCTAATAACGCGGCCGTATGCACGACGCAGAAGTAGGTCGGCAGCGTGACCAGCCGACTCTTCAGCCGCGGCGCCAACACGCCAATCCCAGCCAACAGGTAGAACACGAGTTGCATGGTGAGTAACACCGCGTAAGTCTCTGACTTAAGGGCCAAACGGGCGTTCAACCAGAACGCAGCCACCAACAAGGCGGGCGCCAGCCAGCGCAACCCTTTATGGCTGAGGAACAAGAGCGTCAACAGTGGGTGCCGCCAGGGCGAAAGAATGCGCCTTGCATACCACGCCCCGCGCAGACTGCGGGTGACAATGCGGCGTTTGCGGCGAAACTCGACCCCCATTGTGCTGGACGTCGACTCCATGGCATATGCGCTCGGGACGTAGACCACGCGCCTACCCTGCGCTAAGACGAAGAGCGGCTCCACCAGGTCACTGATGATGTCAGCCGGAAGGGGAACGTAGCATGCACGCCGGACGGCATAAATGGAGCCGTTTGCCCCTAACAGCAATCCCAGGCGGCCCTCCAGTCGCTTTATCCAGCGCTCGAACCGCCAGTAGACGCCTTCCTCCGCGGCCGATCCGCCCGAACTTGGCGACGTATACCGAAGCTCGCCGCAAACACAGCCCACATTGGCGTCGGCAAACGGCCTTACCAGCTCCGAGATGGCGTCTGGAGCGTACATGGAGTTGGCGTCAGAAAAAACCAGGATATCCCCGCGGCAGACCTCTACCGCGCAGTTTTGTGCCGCGGTTTTCCCCTGATTCTGAGGCAGGCCCACAAGCCGCACACCAGCGTCCGCAAACCGAGCGACAATGTCCTCCGTGTCATCGGTCGATCCGTCCGAAACCACGACCACCTCCAGGTTGGGATAATCCATGGCGAGCGTGTTACGCAGTTTGTCCTCAATGACGTCGGCCTCGTTGTACGCCGAGATAATGAGGCTCACCGACGGCAAGGACGCCGCAGGCCCGACGGAGTCAGGTGTTCGCGATTTCTGCGGTGTCCGCATACATTTTGTCAGCGCCCACAGCAAGCACGGGTATCCGGTGTATGGAAAAACGATCAGCAGCACGGTCAGCCAAAACCCGGTACTCACGTACGTCACCCTTTCAGAGGTTGGTCCGGACTTGCTTTTCCGGACCTGCTATTTCAGCGCGCTGGCCGACGCCCAGACGGGTGCGTCTTCGACAGGGAAATTTTTCGCCGCAGGGAGGCCCAGCAGGTCGCCATACAATGCCAGCAGCGCCTCTGCCTCGGAGTCCCAGCTGTAGCGAGAGCAAACCGCCGCCTGCCCGTTTTGGCCCATGGCCCGAGCCGCCTGGGGATGCTCCAAGATCCAGCAGACAGCCTCCGCGATGGCGTCAACATCGAGTGGATTGACACACAGCCCGCACTGACTGCCTTCCACAATCTCGCGCCAGACTGGAAAATTGGAGGCCACCACTGGCACGCCCGCCGCCATGTACTCGAACAGCTTCACCGGATACGCCTGCTGATAGCGAGGCTCAGGGTGAATCAGCACCAACCCGACATCCGAGCGATGCAACAGATTTCGCACCTCGGATCGAGAAAGCCAGCCTTGGTAGTCGACGTATTGCCAAGCAGCCGTCTGGCTGAGACGGGTGAGCAACTCTGGGGGAGAAACGTGACCGGCCAGGGCTAATACGGCTTCACATCTGGTATTCACCTTCTCCATCGCCGCCACCATCTCACACACCCCGCGCGGCGCCGTCAGGTCGCCCACGTAGGTGACCAAGGCTTTGTCCGGCGTACGGATCGCCCGTTTCTCCAGTGCTGCTGGCTTCAATTCCTCAATCCTCGGATAATTTCGCACCACCACGCAGCGCCGGGCAGCAGGCCTAAGGCGCTGGGCGAGAAAAGGGGTGGCTGCAACCACCGCATCCACCTTCCGCACGGTGGCTTGCTCCAAGCGCCCAATCCACCAAGCGAGCGGTTTTTTCACCCACCTGGGAAGCCAGTGGCGTGATAGAATCTGCTGCGGGACGTCCTCGTGCACGTCGTAAATAACCCGTCTCCGGAGCGCCTTGAGGAGCCAGCCCACCCAAAGCAGTTCTGGATCGTGAAAATGGTAGAGGTCCGCGGAATTTGCCAGACACCACCACAGCACTCGGCACACCTGCACCGTCATCCGCAGCAGCCGATGGTTCATTCGGTCGCCTACCGAGACAATGTGCACGCCATCCTGCCATCCTCCCTGGCCGCCGGGTACGAGATAGACCACCTCATACCCAGCCGCAGCTAAGGTGCGACACTCCTTGATGAAAATTCGGGTGTCTGTGGCCCCATGGACGCTGGTCAGGTGCACCACTCGTGGACGGCTGTCCCCCTCCTGACTTGCCTCGATCTTCTCCCCAGCCGACGCGGTCAAGCCGCGTAACACAACCGCCATGGCCATTATGGAAGTGAGGAACGCCCAGTTGACCGGCTGGTTAATGTAGGAACTGTGTTCCATGGCGGCAAAGCCATATCCGGGCAGACCGGCCAGAACCACCTCAGCGGCGGCACGAATGTTAACCTGTGTTTTGGGTGTGTCCCTGCGCACCCGCCAGGCGGCCAGGAAGACCGCCGCCAGACAGAACAGCAAGCCGCAGAACACAATCACGCCGTATTCGCTCAACACCTCCATCCAGAAGTTGTGCGGATTGATGATGCCGCCGGTCGGGTAGATACCTACGTGGTGGCTCATTAGGTACTCAAAGCTCCCCGGCCCAAAGCCCAAACCGTGAGAGAGAAGGGTGAAGTGAATTCCGTTCCGAATCAGATTCAGACGCTGGCCGATAGAACCCAGGGGTTCGGCACCAGAGAATGTGGGCGTACCTAAGGTGTGACGGATTTTCTCCGCGTCGGAGGCGCTGAAGCTGAGACCAGCCTGAAATACCAGGTACATCACGCCCCAGCCGCAGGCGGCCCAGATCAGCCCGCGCAGGGTGCGCACGCGGAACCCTGTGAGCAAGGCCAATGCGAGGACTGCACCGATAATCCCAAGCCGCCCGGCCGTCAGGGCGAGCAGGGCTGGCACAGTCAGCAGCAGGACACCGTAGACTCCCTTTGCGACCCGGCCGCCGCACCGCCACGACCACCACAGAAAGGGTAGGCTAAGGGTGATAAACGCAGCGTAGTTGTTGGGGTTCTCAAAGGTCGCGATGACTACGTGGTGAAGCTTCCATGGCGAGGCGTGCTCTGCGTAATACCCGGGCAGATGGTGATTGCTCACCAGTTCCCAAGCCGCCACCGCCAAAGCTGCCAGATAGGCGGCAACCCAACCGCGGCGCAGACTGACCAGCTGCGCTTCAGCCGGACGATTCGCAATACGTGCAAGCGGGAGTGCAACGAGAAAGCCGAGCACCACATCCAACAAGGCCAGTGGTTGAGACGCCTTACCGGCCCACAGGGGCGACAGACCACCCCAAATGACCCACAGCGCACCCAGACTGAGGTAGCCAATCAGAATCGGAGCACGCGGCAGACGCGGCCGTCTTAACCAGCCCACACCCGACACAACCGCACAAAGCAACACGAAAACGCGAAACCCATAGGCATTGATTCCCAGAACATGCAGCGGCAACAGGTAGGGACCGAGCGCAGCCGTAAGCGGGAACAAGAATAAAAAACCGTTCTCGACTATGGTCCACGCCAGCGGCTGTGGCCCTGCTAAGGCGGATGACTTCGTCGATACAGGCACTTTCCACATGGACATCACACATCAGACCTCTTCTCTCGCTGGCCTTACAGCCGCATCCGATGGGGCCAGACGGTCTCCGTATAATCCACTGGTCAGCCGGACGTGCTGGCCGAGCAGTTCCTCCAGTTTCGGACCAATTCGCTCAATCGAAAACGATTCGGCCACTACGCGCGAGGCCGCCGCGGACATCTCCGCACAGGCCTGCGCGTCCGTCAGTATGCGCTCCATCGCGTCCGCCAAGCTCGTCGCGTCTTTAGGCGGCACCAAGATGCCAGCCCCGTCGCGCACCAACTCCGGCGTCCCCCCCACTGCCGTGGCAATCACGGGTACGCCACAGCTCATCGCTTCCATCAAGGCGACCGGGATCCCCTCATGCAGGCTGGGCAGGACGACCGCCTGCACGACGCCTTGTACATACCAGGATTTGAGGGTCTCGTTGTCGACCACGCCTAGGAAGCGAACCACCTCCGCGAGCCCCAACTCTTTCGCGCGAGTCTCCAACTCGTTTCGCATCGGCCCATCCCCTGCCAGCCACAGGGAAAATCTCTGGCCGCGTTGAAGCACCTGGCGCGCCGCCTCCAGCAGGTAGCGCTGGCCCTTGACCTCGCTGAGTCGGGCTGGACATAACAGAACCGGCGGTCCCGACGGAACTTGCCCTTCCCCTGGCGTTCTCATTTGTCCCACATCCACCCCCATGTGCAAGACGCAGGCGTGGCGAAAGTTTGCCTCTGGAGCGAGAGCGCGAGCCGCCTCTAGGCCTGATTCAGAGATGAAGCGCACAAAGCCGGCGGAGTCCAGTTTCTCACCGAGGAGGTTGTCGGCCAGGATGTCGTTGCGATGGCCGGTCGCCACCCACGGCAGCCCAGTGAGGGTGCTGAGCAGCATGGCGAAACTGGATGGGTAATGCAGCCAGTGGGCGTGAATCAGGTCGGCCTCCCAACTGCCGTAGTCACTGGCCAAAGCTGCGGCCAACAGGAGGCAGTAGAAGTTCCGGAGGCGCATGCCAAAGGTCCGGCTGGAGAGTACAGATTGAACCGTGGTGACGGTCAGACCCGGGTTCTGCAGCAACCAAACCCACCCCTGGAGCAGGAGCCGGGCTTTGGCTTTTGGCCAGACGAGTGTCTGCGGAAGGAAGGCTTGCGCCCCGCTGTGCACCACGTCCCCCTTGGCAAACAGCGGGATCAGCCACAGGTCATGCCCTGCATCCCGCAGGTAGGTGAGCTCCGGCAACAGGAACGCTTCCCCCGGACCGTACGGAAAACTGGACGTGACATAAATGATTCTCACGCTGTCCACCCCCACCGTTTGCCCGATTGCCAAAACAGGAGCAGCCCCAAGGCGACGTAGTGCAGGCCAATCCCCACGACGGAGAGCAGCCAAAACCCCGGCATCGGGAACGCTCGTGCAACCAGGTACAAAGGAACAAACGGCAGTGCCGTCATCAGCACTAGACACATCCGTGCCAACATCTGGACCCGCGAGGCGCGAGCGGCCCGCAGGAACAGGCAGAGGGACAACACGGCCACACCGACACCGGCGCCGGAGAGCAGGCGCATCGCCCACTCCGGCGACGCCCACACACTCGCCACCCATACCGAGGCCACCCGCGTCGTTAGTTCCCCCAGAGTGACCGCCAGGTTCAAGCCTTGCCAATTGCGAATGAACAGCAGATTGCTTAGGGGATTGCTGACCATCCACACTAGGAACCACGGACACAGCCAACTCGCATACACGCCGGAGGTGCTCCAGTGGGATCCAAACACGAGCGTAAACACCTGCTCGCCCGCTACCGCGAGCCACGTAAACAGCGGCATGCCCGCAGCCAAGAGGTACACCGCCACGCCGCTCGTCAGGCGTGCGAGTTGGGAATTATCGTCGGTCAGGCGCGCCGCCCGGGTGTAAAACACCTGTCCTACCGCCTGGCCAATCAGCGTCAAGGGCGCCGCCAGGACGCGGTAGGACAAGGAGTACCAGCCGGCTACCGTGGGATTGAACAACCCTTCCATTAAAAGCGGTGGCAGCTGCAGGCTGAGAGCGTTGCAGAGGCTCGCCCAGGTGGACACCAATGGAAAGCGTGCGTAGCGGCGGGCGGTGCGTCCCAGTTCCCGCCAGCTGAGCCCCTGCCATACGCTGCGCCGGCACAATCCCATGGCCAAACTGGTCGATCCGCCCGCTCTACCCACCACATCCCCAATCAGTAAGCCAGTTATACTGTGTGTGGCAGCGCCCAGGCCCACCTGAATCGCGCACTGGCCGAGGACTTGGGTCACCTTTGTCCGCGCCACCGCGAGAAAGCGCGCCTGCCGGCTTGCCCAGGCGCTCAGCGCCCGGTAGAGCCCGGTGGCTGCCAGCGCCACGGCCAAAAGCCAGAGGCGGTTCCCCAGGGTGGGAGCGTGCAGTCGCCGACTCAGGCTACCTCCAAACCACCCGGTCAGGGCCAACACCAGCAGCGAAAACCCAAGGGTTGCCAACAAGGAAATCACCAACACGCGCAGCGATTCCACATCGTCTTCGGGCAGCACAATCGCCTGTTCATAGCGCAGACACACCGGAACGGCGAGAATCGACAGCAGGCTCGTGTACGTGGCGTAGACGCCAAAATCGGCAGGTCCGTACACCCGTGTGAGTAGTGGTGTGGCGAGAATGGCCATCCCTTGCGCCAGCGCGGTACCGCCCACCAGCAGGGTTGTCTCGCGCAAGAAGGACGCCTTCAGCCCCCTCGTCCTCACACCCAACGCGACATGGCCCATTGGTACACCTCGCTCACGGCTTGAATGACACGCTCCTGCTGTTCCTTTCCCAGCCCCGGCCACATCGGCAGGGACAACACCTCCGCCGCCGCTCGCTCCGCTTCCGGCTGCGCAGGCTGGCCCTCGCCATACAGCGGCAGTCGGTGCACAGGCACTGGGTAGTACACTTTACTGTCGACACCGGCTTCAGCCAACCGTTGCTGGACAGCGTCGCGCACCGCGGCCGGGAAGCGGAGCGTGTATTGGTGATACACATGCTCCAACTCCGGAGCGCCCTCCGGGGTGTTCACCCCGTCAAGACCCGCAAAAGCTGCGTTATACACCTGCGCTATCTGCCGCCGCCGCTCGTTCCAAGCGTCCACATACGGCAGCTTGACGCGCAAAACCGCAGCCTGCACCTCGTCCAACCGCGAGTTGTAACCGACCATTTCGTTCCGGTATTTGTCCCGTCCCCCATGCGTGCGCAGCATGCGAGCAAATTCAGCCAGACGGTCGTCGTTCGTGGCAATCAGGCCGCCATCCCCAATCGCCCCCAGATTTTTGGAAGGAAAAAACGAGAAACACCCGGCGTCACCCATCGTTCCGACCTTACGGCCGCGGTAAGTGGCACCAAACGCCTGCGCACAGTCCTCCACCAACCGGAGCCCATACGACTCAGCCACCCGTTGTAAGCCATCCATGGCACACGAGCGACCAAACAGATGCACCACCAGCAGTGCCTTGGTCCGCTCCGTGACCGCAGACTCCACAGCCTCTGGGCAGATGTTAAACGTATCCGGATTGATATCCACAAACACGGGCGAGGCGCCCACGTGGTGTATCGCCTCCACCGTGGCAAAAAACGTGAACGGCGTCGTGATGACTTCATCCCCGGGGCCAATCCCAGCCGCACGCAGGGCGATGACCAGGGCATCCGTTCCGGAGTTGACGCTGACCGCATGACGCACGCCGAGGTAGGCGGCTACTTCCTCTTCAAAGGCACGCACATTTGGGCCGA
This sequence comes from Alicyclobacillus herbarius DSM 13609, assembly GCF_000430585.1. Classification (GTDB taxonomy): domain Bacteria; phylum Bacillota; class Bacilli; order Alicyclobacillales; family Alicyclobacillaceae; genus Alicyclobacillus_G; species Alicyclobacillus_G herbarius. The sequence goes on along the minus strand of NZ_AUMH01000023.1, from coordinate 16,648 downwards.
GGATGAACTGTCCGTCCCGGAGCACACGCTCGACGGCCGCCAGCACTTCCGCGGACAAGGCGTTCCACTCGGTTCCCGGATGAAAAATTGGAATCCGTAAGGGGGTCTGAACGGTCATCAAAGAGTCGCTCCCTTCGCCTGTACGGTCGGTATTTCATGCCTGGCGAGACCGTCCTGAGTAACAATCGCGTTTACACCGTCTTGACTCCGGCGGTACACCCGCCCGCACTGACAACGGGCCTCGCCTGCGGTAAAGGTGAGCTTTTCGCCGCACCAACACTGCCAACCCACCAGACGCGCCGGAACGCCGGCCACCCGTGCGTAGTCGGGAACGTCGTGGGTAACGACCGCACCAGCCGCGACTAAGGCCGCCTTGCCGATGGTGACGCCGCAGACAATGGTCGCATTGGCCCCAAGCGTCGCCCCTTGCTTGACCAGGGTCTTTTCATACTCATGGGCCGATCTCGGCACGCCGCTGCGCGGTGTGCGGACATTGGTAAAGACCACACTTGGACCGCAAAACACCTCGTCCTCGAGGGTAACGCCCTCGTAGACCGACACGTTGTTCTGGATCTTCACGCGGTTGCCGATGACGACGTTATCTGCGACAAACACGTTCTGTCCGAGATTGCAGTCCCGACCGATGTGCGCGCGGCTGGATATGTGGCAAAAATGCCAGATGCGCGTTCCTTCCCCAATCGTTGCCCCTTCGTCGACCCAGGCGGAGGGGTGGACATCATACAGAGACTCGTTCACCGGTATCCCCCTCTCCGCACACGACGCCTGACCCGTAGCTGTTCCGCCACAGCCTCCAGCACCTGGACCACCGCCAACCCCTGCTTCCCGTCCGCAATCGGCTTCCGGCGCGTTTCGACACACTCGAGAAAGTGACGGCACTCCAACTCCAACGCCGATTCGCTGGAAGAGAGGACCATCTCCTCTCCCTCGTCGTACACCTCGAGATTGGGATGAACCCCCTTGTGGTGATACGTCAAGGTTTGGGCGATCTCGTCGAACACCAACATGCCCTCACTGCCAATCACGGTCAGACTCCGTCGTGAGATGGGCCACAGCCAGGAAACATGCAGATGGCTCCACGTCCCGCCAGGGTATCCCAGGTGTAGATAGGCGTCATCCGCAACCCCGGACGGCAGCACGTTTTGTGCCACCACGCGCACCCGCTCTGGCGCCGTACCGATGAGAAAGTGCTGCACGGCCAGGTCGTGCACGCCAAGACTCCACGTCACATCCTCAACGGTGCGCACACGGCCCAACTTGACCCGCTCCTGATGGATGCTGCGGACAACGCCCACCCTCCCCTCATCAATCAACTGCTTCAACCTCTGAATCCCCGGCTGAAACAGGAGCAGATGGCCCACCATCAGCACCCGCCCTGTCCGCCGTGCGATCTCCACCAGACGCCGCGCCTCACTGACCGACAGGGTCAACGGCTTTTCGACAAACACATCCTTGTGCGCCAGCAGCGCTTCGCGGGCGAGTGAATAGTGCGTGGCGGCCGGCGTCGCAATGGCCACCGCCGGGATGTCACTCTGCAAAATCTGTCGGAAATCCGTACACCACGACACCTCCGAGTGTTCCTGGCTGAGCAGGGCGCGCGCCGTCTCGTCCACATCAGCCACCACCGCTAGCACCCCGAGCTTGGCATACGTACGTACGAGATTCCGGCCCCACTGCCCCGCACCAATGACCGCCACCTGAGTCACAACAACCACACCTTTCCATCTCTCTCCGGCACGTCCCGCGTGGCATTGCGGGTGTCGAGGACGCGCTGGGACAGCTCGACCACGCGCCGATAATCCACCTCGTCATGGTTGGTCGTAATGACGACTAGGTCCTGGCGAGCAAGCACCGAATCGGTTAGCGGAACGGACTTTCGCAAACCGATGGGCGTCACACATTCGGGGACGAACGGATCGTGATAGGCGATTTCTGCCCCGGCCTGATGCAGGAGCTGCATGACCTCCAACGCGGGGGACTCGCGAACATCGGAGACGTTCTTTTTGTACGCGAGACCGACCAACAGCACATGGGCACCCGAAATGGCCAATCCCGCGTCGTTCAAAACACGCACCGCCTTGTCCTTGACGAACTCAGGCATCCTGCGGTTGATCTCGCCCGCCAGGGAAATAAAGTGCGTGTGGAAGTTGACCTCTTTCGCCTTCCATTCCAAGTAGTGAGGATCGATAGGGATGCAGTGGCCACCCACGCCCGGACCAGGATAGAACGGCATAATGCCGAACGGCTTGGTGAACGCAGCATCCAACACCTCCCAAACGGATAACCCGAGTCGGTCACAAAGCATCGTTAACTCGTTGACCAACGCGATGTTGACCGCTCGAAACGTGTTTTCAAACACCTTGGTCAACTCGGCCGCTTGACTGCTGCTGACCGCAATCACCCGGTCGATGGTGGTTTCATAAAAGGCGGACGCCACACGCAACGAGGTTTCCCCAATCGCCCCCACCACCTTAGTAGTGTTCTTGGTGGTGAACAGCTTGTTTCCGGGGTCCACCCGCTCAGGGGAATGGGCCAAGAAAAAGTCCTGGTCGGGAAGGAGTCCGCTCCGGCACAAGATGGGCAGCATCACCTCGGCCGTCGTCCCCGGATAAGTGGTGGATTCCAGCGAAACCAACTGCCCCGGTCGCAGTCGCTGCGCAACTTCCTCCGTCACGTGCCGAACGTACTGCAAATCAGGGGTAAGGTTTTTCGTCAATGGCGTCGGGACGCAGATGACAATCACGTCCGCATCCACGAGGACGTCGAAATCCTGACCCGCCCGCAGCTGTCCAGCTGTCACCAAAGGTTCCAGTTCGAGCGTCGAGACGTCGTCGATATAACTCTCGCCTCGGCTAACCGCGGTTACACGGCGCGGGTTCCGGTCGAGCCCAATGACCGTGTACCCGGCTTTCGCCTTTTCCACCGCCAACGGCAGACCCACGTAGCCGAGACCGACGACCGCCACGATGGCCGTGCGGCTGTGAATGCGCTCCAGCAGCTGTTGAGCCGCAGTAGTCGTTTGTAGCATGTAGGCGCCTCCTCAACCTTTGCATCGTTTTCGTTACGACTTGACACTGGCGTCCAGTGGGATGGGGTTCGTCTTAACCCCACGCGCCCGACTTGGACGCAGGACAACAAACACGGTCTGGAGCAGGATTTTCAAATCGAGTGCGGGCGAATAGTGGCGCACGTACCACAGGTCATAACGCAGCTTTTCGGCCGCATCGGTGGAGTACTCGCCAAGCACCTGGGCCAGTCCGGTCAGTCCCGGCCGAACCACATGCCGCAGACCGTACCCCGCAATGCGGATTTCGAATTGGCGGACGAACTCCGGACGTTCGGGACGGGGGCCGACCAGGCTCATGTCCCCTTTAAGGACGTTGAACAGCTGTGGCAGCTCATCCAGACGAGTGGCACGCAAGATGCGGCCAAACGGGGTGACGCGCGGATCGCCCGCGGCGGCCAGGACCGGGCCGGTTGTGCGTTCCGCCTCCGGAATCATGGTGCGGAACTTGTAAATGGTGAAGACCCGCCCGTTCTGGCCCACGCGGTCTTGCCGATACAGCGCGGGGCCGGGGGACGTGAGCGGAATGAGCAGAAATAACAGGAGGGAGATGGGGGCAGTGGCGAGCATCAGAACGAGCGCACCCAATACGTCAATCACGCGCTTGACCAGGGCATCTGCCGCCGAGATGCCGAGCGGATGCATCGACAACAACAGCGTATCGCCGAGTTGCTCCACGGAGCATCGGCTCAGCATCAGGTCCGCAGCCGACGGCATGACCTTGACCTCTTGCCCGGATTCAAGCGCCGTGAGCGCCATCTGTTGTCGGTCCTCCCAACGCAGGTTCGGACTGAGAATGACCGTGTCGGCCTCGAGTGGGCGCAGGTGCTCGGCTCCCGCCGCCGCAATCCGCAGCTCCTGGAACAGCGGTGTCGACACCGACTGGAGCTGCCGCCGCAAGGCCTGTCCCTCGCCCGCCGAGCGACACACCAACACCGCCCGGCGGGGCAAGGACCGCTGTTTGATCCGCTGCCAAGCGCCGCGCAGGAGCACGCCGAGCAGGAGATTGACCAGACACGCGGTGACCGCGATGCTGCGCGGGAGCGCAAACTGGCGAGTCCAAAATGAGAGGGCCAGACAGAGGACAAATAAGGCCCCGTTCAAAAACACGAGAATCGGGACAATTTCGCCCATACGCTTGCGGCGCGGCCCACCGTTCAGGTCGAGCAGGTAGCTCAGTAGTGCCGCCAGCCCTAACAGGTACGGCAACAGGTGCAGAGCAGCCTCCCAGTTCGCCGTCGGCCAGTGCGTACCAAAGCGAAGGAGAAACGACAAGACAACCGATGCATATAGAAGCGCAAGGTCCAGCAAATAGAGCATGAGCCATTTCCCCCATTTCGTACGGGAAGCTTGGGCGCGGGCACCGGACCAGCTCGTCCGCACGACGGTCGAAAATCCGCGCATGCTCAGATTAGCTGTCGTTCGTGAAGGTTCTGTTACCTTTGTGTATACGTTCACTATGGATTTTCTAAAGGCTCTTTATCCAACAAAAAACCCCCACCTTCCGGTGGGGGTAATCGTCCCTACAGCCCACAACCTATTCCTGAACAATGTGCACCGAGATGGACAAGCCTTCCATCCGTTCCACGATACCCGGGTCCACCTCGGCGTCGGTAATCACCACGTCCGCCGTCTCGACCGGCGCAATCTGGGTGAACGCACGCCTTTGAAACTTGCTCGAATCCACCAACAGGATGACATCATCCGCATTGGCAATCATCTTCGCCTTGACTCGTGCCTGTTCTTCCGTCGCCTCACTGATGCCATAGTCCAGATGGCAGCCGCCGCACGACATAAACAGCTTGCGCACGTGGTAGTTGTCCAGCGAACGTTCGGCCAAGGGACCGACAAACGAGAGCGACCTGGCGGCCAGGTTTCCGCCCACCGAAATGACCTGAATGTTGTCCTTGCCGGCCAACTCCATGATCACCTTGACCGAATTGGTAACCACAATTAGCGGGATGTCGGGCAAAATCTTCGCCATCTGCCACGCGGTCGTACTGGCGTCCAGGATAATTTGATCTCCTGGCTCAACCCACTCTATCGCCTTCGCGGCGATGGCCCGCTTTTGCTCAATCCGTTCGATTTCCCGCTCCGAGACCGGGATCTCCAACCCAGGCTCGTCACTGCGCACCGCGCCACCATGCGTGCGTAGGATCTTGCCCTCGGCTTCCAGCTTATCCAAATCCCGCCGTATCGTCTCTTCGGTCACCTGGAACAGCTCGCTGAGTTCGGAGACGCGCACACTTCCCTCGCGCTCCACCAGTTCCACAATTTTGCGGTGCCGGTCTGCCATCAACATTGAACTCATCACCGACTTACCATTGGGAGTTTTCATCCTGCATTACCGGGTGAAGGCTGCCGCCACGCCGCCGTCCACGGTCAACATGCACCCGGTGGTCTTCGCCGCGCGGGCCGAGGCGAAAAACACAATCGCTTCGGCGATGTCTTCCGGCACCACGTTGACGTGCAGGAGGGTTCGATTCTTATAATACTCTTCCAATTCATCAGGGGAAATTCCATACGCCGCAGCGCGCTCCTCACGCCAGCTTGAGTTCCAAATCTGGGAACCTTGCAAGACAGCGTCAGGGAGCACGCAATTGACGCGAATCCCATACGGGCCGCCTTCGACCGCCAGGCAGCGAGCGAGGTGGATCTCGAGCGCCTTGGCACTGCTGTAAGCAGCCGCATCCTTGCCCGCGTACACCGAGTTTTTGGAAGCTACAAAGATAATGCTGCCGCCTGTCCCTTGTTGCTTCATAATCGCAAACGCGGCCCGCGAGGTCAAGAAATAGCCAGTGCCCAGTACCGATAGGTTCCGGTTCCACTCCGCAAGACTGGTTTCCGTCACCGGAGCGGAACTGGCCAAGCCCGCATTCGAGACCAACAGGTCGAGTCCACCGTATTCTAAAACCGCTTCCCGCAGGGCGTCCTCCACCGCTTTCTCGCGCGTCACATCCAAGTAAACGGACGTGACCGTGCCTTCCCCAAACTGACTCGCCAGCTCCTCCGCCACCTCGTTCGCGCGCTCCACGTTGATGTCGGCAATCACGACGTGGGCTCCTGCCGCCGCCAGGCGCTCGGCGGTCGCGCTGCCGATGCCGCCGGCACCGCCAGTGACCAATGCCACTTGGCGAGACAACTCCTTTTCCGGCGGAGCGAGCGAAAGCTTATACAGTTCCAGCGGCCAATATTCAACACGGAACGACTCGTGTTCATCGAGTGACACAAACCGGCCGAGGGCGGTCGCCCCTTTCATCACCGCCACCGCACGACGATACAGCGCCACCGCGACGTTCGCCATTTTCTTCGTCTTCCCTGTGCCGATGACGCCGAGGCCAGGAATCAAAATGACGCGCGGGAACGGATCGGCCATGGACTGTTGACCGTCCGTATTGCGCTCAAAGTATACGGTGTAGGCGGCGCGGTAGGCAGCGATACCCTCGCGCAGCCTGTCCAGGAGTTGCTCCACCGTCTCCTCGTCCGGCCGCCAGTCGACAAACAGCGGCACGCGCTTAGTGTGCACGAGGTGATCCGGACACGCCGCGCCCACCTGCGACAACGCGGGGGCGTCCTGGCTGTTCACAAACTGCAGTAAGTCCTCGCCGTCGTCATACGTGAGGATCATCCGCTGCGATTCGGAGACGAGCCCGCGCACCACAGGGAGTACCTCGGCGACCACGGCTTTTCGCCGCGATTCTGGCAGCGCCTCGTGCCGAGCGCCACCAAACACCGTTTCCGGGTTTATCCGGGCTGCGATGAAATCCGCCGCCTCGCGAATCACCCGCAAGGTGTTCTCATAGCACTCCTCGGACGTATTGCCCCACGTAATGAGACCGTGCTTCTCCATGAGCACCAGCTCGCAGTTGGGGTTTGCGGCCACCGCCTCGGCAATCATCTTGGAGAGTTGAAACCCGGGCCGTACGTAAGGCACCCAGACCATGCGCGAGCCGAACAGCTCCTCTGCGAGCTGACGGCCGTTATCCGCGCAACAAAACGAAATGATGCTGTCCGGATGAGTATGGTCAATGTGAGGGAACGGCAGAAACGCGTGTAGCAACGTTTCAATGGAAGAACGCGGATGGCGCGCGTCCAACATGCAATGGGACAGGTACTCGACCATCTCTTCGTCGCTCAACGCGTCCCGCTCCAAAAGCGGCAGGACGTCATCCAGGCGCAGCGCGGTGAAGTTTTTTTCCGTCGCCTCGGCCAAGTCCGATCCGCTCCCTTTCACCCACAGGACCTTCACTGAACGCCCGCGGAAGTCGGTCTCCTCCGTTTTCATCGACGTGTTGCCACCGCCCCAGTTGCAAACGGATCGATCCGACCCCAACCGATTGGATCGTTCTACTAATTCCCGCAAGGAAGTCTGAACAAAGGTTGCCGTCATGAAAGATGATCTCCTTTCAACTGCGTGTCCGGAAAGACCTTTCCGGACTACCTGTTAACGGTTCGTCCTGCCAGCCTGTCCCAATGGGGTGCTGGTCGGCATAGCGTTTTCCTCATTCACCAGCGCCAATAACCGTTCATACCCGCTGTCCCAGCGTCCGTCTTCGGCGCTAGGCGTGTAAATTGTCTGTTGAAACGAACGCTGGATTAACGCGGGAACCTCGTTGAGACCGCTCAATTCCTCGTCCGCCACCAGCTGCGCACAAAGATTGCCGACCACCGTCGCTTCGGCCGGTCCCGCAATCACCGTCTTCCCGGTAGCATCTGCGGTCCATTGGCAGAGGGTGGCGTTGTGTACCCCGCCACCGACTACGTGAATCGCGTCAAAGCGGCGCCCGGTCACCTGCTCCAGGTGTTCCAATACGTAACGGTACTTGAGCGCCAGGCTCTCGAGGATACAGCGCAGGAGTGCCGCTTCCGTCGCCGGGGGCTGCTGCCCGGATTGTACCGCGTAGGCGCGTATGGCGCGCACCATGTGGTCCGGAGCGAGAAACACGTCTGCGTCCGGATTTATCACGCACGTCATCGGAGGGGCTGTCTCGGCCAAGGCTGCCATCTCGGCGAACGAAACCTCCCGGCCCTCCGTTTGCCAGATGCGCCGCACCTCCTGCAGCAACCACAACCCCATCACATTTTTCAACAGCCGGTAGTTACCCACGCCGCCTTCGTTGGTAAAGTTGAAGCGTTCGGTCTGCTCCGTGATGAGCGGCCGCCCGACCAGCGTTCCCACCAACGACCAGGTTCCGCTCGAGATGTATGCCACGTTCTCCGATTCGCACGGCAGTGCGAGAATCGCCGAGGCGGTGTCGTGTTCGGCCACATTGACGACTTCAATGGTATCCGTCCCGAGCTGCTCGCGAAGTTCAGAACGCAGCTGGCCGAGTCGGTGCAAGGGATGCACCACCGGCGGGAACAGTCCGGATGGAAGCCCGACCGCCTTGAGCAGTTCCGCATCCCACATCGCTGTTCCTTGACGCAATAGCTGTGTCGTCGTGGCATTCGTGAATTCACTCGCCAACTCCCCGGTCAAGTAGTAGGTGAACAGGTCCGGCAACAACACCGCATGCTGGCTTGCGGCCAGAAGCTGCGGACGCTCAATTGCCAAATAGGCCAATTGGAATATGGTATTTATAGGTAGGATTTGAATTCCAGTGCGCTGGAACAGTTCCTGTCTCGACGTATGCGCCAATACACGAGTCATCGCCTGGGCGAAGTGCGGATTGCGGTAATGACGGGGATTGGCCAGAAGCTCACCGTGTTTATCCAACAGACCGAAATCAACCGCCCAGGTGTCAATGCCAAGCGTCCGCACCCCACCCGTAAGCCTCGTTTTCAAGAGGCCTTGCCAAACCTCGTGGAACAATCTGGGGAAGTCCCAGTACACCGTATCCCCCAGCGTCACGGGATGGTTGGCAAACCGCGTCAGTTCCCGCAGTGAGAGCACCTTCCCGTCAAACTCGCCGAGCACTGTACGTCCGTTGCTCGCTCCCAAATCCGCCGCAAATCCGCGCCACCTGGCCCTCACGTCCACCCTTGCCCCCCGGTCCCCCGCTGCAGCCGCTTCTCTGCTTCACCACTCTCCAGGTAGGCGGCCAGCGGATCGGCCGGAACACCTAGTTCCTCCCGAACCTCCACCAACAGCGGCCGGACGTCCGTCTGAAAGGCATCCGAGACAATCTTCTCCGCGCGAATCACGTCGCCTTCCGCCTGCGCTGCCGCGAGCTCGTCCCGCGGTACCAACAGTGCTTTAGCAAACGCGGTCTGGATGTTTTCCACCGAGCGCAACATCGCCGAAATTTTCGGTTCAATGTTGTGAGACTGGTCAATCATGTACGCCACCTGCGCTGCGCCAGCTGCCGTCCTGGGGTCCTCGGCCGCACTGACCAACTCCAGACAAATGAGAAAGAGTTCATAGGGATCAATCGCGCCAACCATCAGGTCATCGTCCGCGTATTTGCGATTGTTGAAGTGGAAGCCACCCAGTTTGCCCTCGTCCAACAACGTTGCCACAATGTAGGGGATGTTTGTACCCTGCGGATGATGCCCCAGGTCCACCAAGACCTGTGCCTTGTCGCCCAGCTTCAGGCTCAAGCTATAGGCCGTTCCCCAGTCCGGAAGGTCGGTATGGTAGAAGGCAGGTTCGAAAAACTTGTATTCGATGAGCAGCCGCGCGCCTTCCGGCAATTCGGAGTACACTTGTTGGAGAGCTTCCATTAAATAGTGTTTGCGCTTGCGAAAGTCGTCCTGCCCAGGATAATTTGTGCCGTCGGCCAGCCACAGACTCAGGACATCCGAATTGACGGCCTTCATAATGTCCACGCACTCGAGCATGTGGCCGATGGCTTTGTCTCTCACCTCTTTGCGCGGGTGACAGAGACTTCCGAGCGCGTATTCGTCATCCTGGAACAGGTTCGGATTGACGGCACCAATCTGCAAGCCCAAATCCTCGGCATACGATTTAAGGCCCTGGTAGTCATCCACTTTATCCCACGGGATGTGGATGGCCACCTTTGGACAGGCACCGGTCAATCGATGAACGAGAGCCGCATCTTCCAGCTTCTCGTACGGATCGCGCGGGACCCCGGGTTGCTTGAACACCTTAAAGCGAGTCCCGCTGTTGGCATATCCCCAGGATGGGGTTTCGATTATGAGCGCTTTGAGTCTGGATTTGATGGAATCCAACGTGTTTTCAGAGACCCTAACCATTCCGTCCTTGTTCTTGCTGGAATTGTGATCACTCATCATCGTCGTTCAACACTCCCTTGAGTGGCGACGTGTCTATAAAGCCTACGAGAAACCCCACGAGCCAACAGAGAAGCCTGCCGATGCACGGATCCCTACGTGATATGTGTCCTATTATACCACATATTCTTTGTTTGTGTTTGTTTATGCGTGAGTTGCACCAGATATTTTGTTCGGAAAACCAAGCCACTCGTGCATCGGCATCGCCAGAACGCCCCGCCCCCTGGTCTATCCTACGGTTCTTGACAGGACACCGTTTCGTGCACTCCCTCAAGGTATCCGAGAGCGCGCACTTTGGCCAGCACCTTCTCGGCACTCTCTTCGACACATTCCAAGTGAGTCCTGCACTCCACGTCCGGGTGAAGCGGAGGCTCGTACGGATCGTCAACGCCGGTGTAGTGGGCGATCTCGCCGGCACGCGCCCGTTTGTACAGCCCTTTCACGTCTCGCTGTTCGCAGACCTTAAGCGGGGCGTTGACATACACCTCGACAAAGTCGCCAATCAGCTGCCGCGCCTCGTCCCGCGCTACCCGATAGGGCGATATGGCTGACACCAGCACGATGACCCCGTTGCGTGTGAGCAGGTGCGCCACGTAGGCGATGCGGCGGACGTTTTCGACGCGGTCCTCGCGGCTAAACCCAAGTCCTTTCGTCAACGTCTTGCGGACCGCGTCCCCGTCCAGTACCTCCACCTTGCAGCCGCAAAGCCTCAGTTTGTGCGCCAGGCACTGGCTGAGGGTTGTCTTGCCGGCGCCACTCAACCCGGTCAACCAAACCGTCACTCCCCTGTGCTTCATGTCGGTCACTGCCTCCTCGCCTTTGCATACGCTCCGTCGAAGCGGTCCCTGTCGGGTGCGGCCGACCACTCCTCCCATGTCAGGCCGACGTCAAGGAGAATCTGTTCGATCCGGCGGCGAAAGGGAAGGCCTTGTTCGCGCAGGACAATCTCCATCGGATCGGCGCGCCCCGCGAGCTTCTCGGCCACCCACGCGTCCAACAACCCCTCCAGTTCTGAGGCGACATCGGGCAGCGAATCGGCCAGGTTGTGTTCTTCGCCCGGGTCGCTCTGCAGGTTGTACAGTTCGCGCGGCGGTCGGACAAAGGGACCCGCGTCGAGCGTCCGGATGAACTTGTACTCCCCCGTACGCATCCCGCGGCTGGCTTGCCAGGCGCACTCACTGAGAAACACAGTGTCCCAGATGCCATCCGCCCGCCCCTCGATGCTCGGCCAAAGGCTCCGCCCGTCGAGGTCAGTGGGTACCGGGACACCCGCGGCCTCGAGTATCGTCGGCATTAGGTCGACCTGCTGCACGAAGCCCTTGACGCGCCGACCAGCCGGGATTCGCCCGGGCCAGCGCAGCATTAGCGGCACGTGGACCGTGGTCTCATACAGGCCGCAGTGGTCCCAGAAGATGTCGTGTTCGGTGAGACTCTCCCCGTGGTCTCCGAACAGAACCAGAAGAGTGTCCTCGAACAAACCCTCCTCCACCAAACACGTGTCCAGTTCCTGCAGCAGGCCATCCAGGTAGCGCAGTTCGGCGTCGTACAGGGCACTCACATACTCGGCGTCCGTGACCGGTCCAAGGAGACGGTAGTGATGGTGCTTAAAAAACGGGTACGCGCGGTGGTTGTACGCCGCGTCCATGCTGTGGTTTGCCGGGTCGTACGGATCGTGCCCGTCGTAAAACCGCTCCACGTATCCATCCGGCGGCAGATAGGGCGTATGCGGGTCCCAGTAATGAAGGAAAAGAAAGAAATCGTCCGACCGGTGCTCGCGAATCCACCGCATGGCCAGGTCGTTGACTGTCCGCCTGTCAATCCACCGCTGTGGGCCAGCCGAGTTGATGTAATAACGATAGCCGCGGGCAAACCACTCCTTAAGCTGGTACAGGTTGTCGACCGCGCCGGTTAAAAACCCGGCGTCGCGCAACAAGGCAGGCAGCCAGGGTGTGTGCTTTGGCAAGCGGTGCAAACTCGCTCCGTGTGCGACGACGCCGGTGGTGAGGCCCACTTTTCCGGTAAAGATGTCGGTGTGCGCCACTTCCGTTGGGATATCGGCCGCGTAGGCAGACTCAAACAACACCCCCTCCGACGCGATGCGGTCAAGGTGTGGTGTGGTGGGTTTCGGGTAGCCGTAACACCCCAGTCGGTCGGCCCGCGTGGTGTCCAATGACACAAAGATGATTTTCACAAGGGGTTCCCTCCATAGCCGTGCGAAGTGACCGGTCGGACGTCGACGACCTGGCCCCTCTTTCGGACAACCGTTACAACTCGACAATCGTGCCCGTTTCAAACGAGCGGATGGCCGCCTCAATGATGTATTGAGCCGCCAGCGCATCCGCCGCCGAGCCGTCCACCTCTTCAGAGGAGACACCTTGATCCAGTTGTTCAATCCAGGCATCGATGCGGCTCTTGAACGTCTCATTAAACGAGCGCATGCCCCCTAAGTAGCGGTATGTCTCCGTCTCGATGCTGTAGCGTGGGTAAAAAGTCAACACCTCGCAGGCGTCCTCGAGCACAAACCGGCCCTTCGCCCCGACCACTTCACACTGTTCCAGACCGTAACTCGCTCCCGCGTCGTAGCTGCCGACCAGGTGGCCGATGACCCCGCTCTTGAACTCCAGCAAAACCTGCGTGTTCGACCAGATGCTCCGCCCTTCACCTTTCATCATGAAGGCGGCCACCCGAGCCACGTCGCCGCAATAGTAGCGCATCACGTCAAAAGAGTGCGGGTGCAGGGCCCGCAGATGGAACCACGGTGAAGTCTCCACCGGGTTGTTGATCCACATCCGCATGTTGATCATGTGCAACTTGCCTAGTCGACCCGCGTCCACCCATTCCTTGGCCCGCACCGCGGCCGGGGTAAAGCGGTGATTCAGATTGATGGCGTATGGAATCCGGTTTTTCTTCGCGAACTCTACCATCTGCTCAGCTTCGTCGATCCGGTTGGAAATCGGCTTCTCGCCGAGCACTGGGATGCCGGCCCGTAAAAGCTGCATCGTCGGCGTGAAGTGTTCGCTCCCGTTCTCCACGCCCTTGGTGGCGACGCTCACGGCGTCGAGGTGAATGCCGCTCGCAATCATCTCCTCTACGCTGTAGAACGCCCGCGCTCCATACTTCGCCGCAGCCGCGTCCGCTCGCTCGCGGATGCCGTCGCACACCGCGACCAACTCTGTCTTCGGATTCTCGTGATAGACGCGCGCATGAATCGAACCGATGTTCCCGACCCCAACGACGGCCACTTTGAGTGTCATAGATCCCCCACCGTTCCATTTTTACTAGACTTGTGCTTCTACTTGCGCTTCTACTTCCTCGAACAGACGTGACAGATATCCGCGGCTCTCTGCGGCGATGGCGACGACTTCCGGCAGTTCCAGACGGTTGGCACCGATGATCTCGAGGTCCACCGCGCCCTGGTACCCGATTTCCACCACGGTCCGCACAATTTCCGTAAGCGGCGTCGTACCGCGACCGGGTACCTGCAGCGGCGGCGGCGCGATTTTCAACTGTTCGATCAACGTGTCGCGAATGTGAATGTGAATGATGTGGTCCTTAAGGGCCAAGAGCGCCGCAACCGGATCGTCGCCGACACGGCCGATGTGCGTCGGGTCGTAGTTCAGCCCGAGGGCCGGATGCCGAACTTCCTCCATTAAGCGAAGCGCGGTTTGGGTATTGTACACGCTTTGCCCATAGTGGATTTTCAGCGCAAATTTGACCCCAAGGTCCCCCGCAGCCTGAGCCAGGTCCTCGATGGCGCGAAGCGACGCCTCGAACTTCGCCTCGTCGTCGGAAACGCCGCTGCTGCCGATGGTGACCACCGGAATGCCAAGCTTCTGGGCTCGTTCAAACACCTGCCGCGACCGCTCCCGGTTTTCTGCCACCAAGATGTCAGTCGCTGCCTCGACGGCGTACAGTTCCAGGCCCGCGTCCTCCACCAGTTGGCGGATCTCCCGCACGTTTGCGTCCGTAGCCGTATCTGTAAGGTGTTCGACCATTCCCGGAATGGACGCCAACTCAACGCCCTGGTACCCGGTGAATTTGATGTAGCGAACAGCTGTTGCAAGGTCGTATCCTCCGAACAGCACTGTGTTGATACCTAGCTTCATCGTTTCTCCTCCTCGATACCGCTCGTACTCGCCGAGACCAAGGTACTCGCTGTACCCGTACTCGGTCGGCGCATAGTGTGGGTGGACGTTCCACTTGCCAATGTAACCGGTCCGGTACCCGAGCGTCGCAAGCGCGCGCGGCCACGCATACTCTGCGGGATTGAGGGCCCCGACCTTCAGCCCGTTGTCGTAGTTCCACAAGTTCCCGAAAGCTTCCGGCCGGCGGCCGGTGATCAGCGACTGCCGAGCCGGACTGCAGAGCGGAATGTGGCTGTATACCGATGAAAACCAAATCCCTTCACGAGCGAGCTGATCGATGGCGGGTGTCTGGACCGGATAACGCCCCGCGTATCCGATGCAGTCGTATCGTTGCTGATCCACGACAATCAGCAGAAAATTGGACTGTACCGACACCGGGCAACGCCTCCGTTCTACGCCGCTTGCGACAGGCTAAAACAAAGTCATTGCTACCTCGACTTGGCCTGCAGCGACTGTGCCGTCTTGATGGATCCGATGTACAGTGTGTCGTACGCTTCCTGCGACGAGGTGAACGGCCCGCGCTTGAGGCCGTGCCAGCCCAGGTTCACGTACATCGGATTGGTGCGACCGGTCTCCCGCTCGCGCCTGGCGATGTGATCATTCATCCTCGCCTCGAGAACGGCCCGTATCTCCGGTTCCTCGTCGGCAAGGTTATGCAGCTCCAGTGGGTCTTTCAGCAAGTTGTACAACTCGACCTCGGGCTTGAAGTGGAAGTCTGGCTCCAACGCCCGAATCAGCTTCCACTCCGGTGTCCGCCAGCCGTGCTTGCGCATCCAAGTGCACTCCGTGATATAAAACTCGGTGTCCGGAATTCTCGCCTCTCCCCGGAATAAAGGCGCTAGGCTCCGTCCGTTAAAGGCGATGTCCGTATCGATGTCGAGCAAATCAACGATGGTAGGCATGATGTCCTGTATCAGCGAGGTGGTGTTGTAGCGCTGGCCCGCCGGGATCTTCCCCGGCCAACGGAACACGAGGGGCACCTTGAGAGTGCACTCGTACAGGCCATGGTGGTCGTAGTAGCAGTCGTGTTCGTTGAGGGTCTCTCCATGATCAGCGGTAACCACGACGAGCGTGTCCTCCTCAATGCCAAGCTCGGCTAGCGCACTGAAAATGTTTTGGATGCATGCGTCCATGTACGCAATCGCACCGTCGTACTGGGCGTCGATGTAACGACTATCGGTGCAGCCTTCCGGCATCCAGGACTTGAAGAAGTCCGCGAACGGCTTGAAGTTGTACACCGGCTCCAGCGAATGGTTGTCCGGGTCGTACTCGTCTCCCCCGTAAAACAGCCGTTCGAACGGTCGTGGTGGGAGGTACGGGGAGTGCGGGTCCATGTGGCGGATGAACAGGAAGAACGGCTCGTCGTTCCCGGCCAACCGCTTTAGTTCCGGGATAGCGATCTCGTTCAGGTTCTCGGCTTTCGGACACCGTCCACTCTCGTCGGGAATCCAGGCCTCGTAGTCGAGGTACTTCTGGAAACCGCGCGCCGCCGGGTTACCGGTGAATCCGACGCAAGTGGTGTTGTACCCGTGCAAAGCCAGAAGTTCTGCCAACGTTGTCACATGGTTGCCCAGCGGTCCGCCGTGGCGCAGGGCCACTACGTCCGTTCCAAAACAGTCCATACCGGTGAGCATCGACGCGTACCCGGGTGTTGTCGGAATGCTCGGACTAAAATGGTGTGCAAATACGGCGCCGCCCTCGGCAAAGCGGTCGATGTGCGGTGTCGTCAGCCGCTGGTAGCCATACAGGCTCATGTGGTCTGCGCGCAAGCTGTCGATTCCCAAAAGCAACAGATTGGGTTTGTTCCTCGGCACTTTGCAATCGCCTCCTTGTTGATGGGTGCTGCCATCGGCGCAGTGGTTTGAATCGGTGGAGCTACATCTTGACCGCGCCGGACGTGAGTCCTCGCATGAACATCCTCTCTCAGGGAAAGTAGGTTTTTCTTCGTTTTTCTCACTCAATCGCACGATTTCGCATTTGACTCCTTGCGTACCCAGACCGCAAAATGTGTGATGTGAGTGGGCGGACCCGTTTGAGGGTGTACCAAACCAGACGGTGTAGCACCGTCTTCTAGATTTTGGTACGCACCTCGGATCTCCACCAAACACTTTCGTGGTTTACCCTCTCATGTCTCACAGGGTCTGTGCCCCAAGCAGTCCTTCGTACGGCCTATCGAAAGGGTGGAGGCCAGCCAAGCTCATGTGCAGGGTCTATGCCCGAATGGATCAGA
>NZ_AUMH01000022.1 GCF_000430585.1 Alicyclobacillus herbarius DSM 13609 | reverse complement strand
CTTTGGCAAGAGAATGTTTGAGTGCCGCTAGCCACTGCTCTAGACCTTCGAATCCAGAGATGGTATTCTCGAAGGCGAGGGGCTTGCCCAGTTCGATGCCTCGCCAATCCACGCAACGTGCGACGTGCGTGTGTTTGGCGATATCGATACCGACGATGAGAGTCCCCTCCGTGATGCGCTGAATCTTGGCGTTCACATTCTTAGCCATTGTTGCTTCACCCTCCTGGTCGATGGTTGGTTTGGGCAACTACCACGATACCAGGAGGTTTTTTCATGCCGCAAACCTCAAATTACTTCGTTACAGGACTGCTCATGAACAAATTCATGATTACGGCGGCGTTGGTGGGCGCAGAGGTGACGCGGGCGGAACAACCCTACTTACCCCTGACCCCGCAGGAAATCGCGGAGGCGGCGTATGCCTGCTGGCAGGCGGGGGCAAGCATCTGCCACCTGCACGTACGCACCGACGAGGGCCGACCGACCCAAGATCGGGAACGCTTTCGGGAGACCATCGCGGCCATTCAGGCAAAGTGCGACATCATCATTCAGGTTTCGACCGGCGGCGCCGTCGGCATGACGGTGGAGGAACGCATTGCCCCCTTGGCGCTGGCCCCGGAGATGGCCACCTTGACCTGCGGCACCGTCAATTTTGGCGACGCCGTGTTTGAGAACAGTGGCCCTGTGATGCGGCGGATCGCCCAGGAGATGCAACGTTACGGAGTTCGGCCCGAGTTTGAAATCTTTGACGCGGGCATGGTAGAAAACGCAAGGCGTCTCGCCCGCGCGGGCTTGGTGCAGCCACCCTTTCACTTTGACTTTGTCCTCGGGGTACCGGGCGGTCTCCCGGCCAGCCCGCGCAATTTAGGGTTTTTGGTCGACTTGCTGCCGCCTGGCGCCACCTGGTCGGTGGCGGGCATCGGCCGGCATCAGTTACCGATGGGTGTATTGGCCGTGGCCATGGGTGGGCATGTCCGGGTCGGGTTTGAAGACAATATCTATTATCGCCGGGGACAGCTGGCGGACAGCAACGCCCAGCTTGTGGAACGCATCGTCCGCATTGCCCGTGAGCTAGATCGGGACATCGCGAGTCCAGCCGAAGCCAGACGTATGCTTGGTCTTCCCGATAAGCCAGTGAAACTTCCTCCAGCCGCGCCAGCGTGATATGATAGGTGCGGACTCTCGAGTGAGGTGACATCATTCATGAAGATCTTTATCGACACCGCAAACGTCGCTGAAATTCGCAACGCGGCTGAGATGGGTATTCTCAGCGGCGTTACGACCAATCCCAGCTTGGTAGCCAAAGAGGGCCGCGACTTTATCGAAGTGCTGAAGGAGATTGTCGAGATTGTGGACGGCCCCATCAGCGCCGAGGTGGTCAGCCTGGACGCGGACGGTATGGTCGAAGAGGCTCTGCCTTTGGCGGATATTCACCCCAACATCGTGATTAAGGTGCCGCTGACCGGCGAAGGGCTTAAGGCAGTTCACCGCTTGGCCCAGCGCGGCATCAAGACCAACGTGACCCTGGTCTTCAGCGCGAATCAGGCGCTGTTGGCGGCCCGGGCAGGCGCAACCTTCGTCAGCCCATTCATCGGCCGCTTGGATGACATCAGCTACAACGGTGTCGAACTGATTTCGGACATCAGCACGATTTTCGACATCCACGGAATTGAAACGGAAATCATCGCGGCCAGCATCCGTCACCCGATGCACGTCACCGAGGCGGCGAAGGCTGGCGCGCACATCGCCACCTGCCCATACGCGGTGATTGACCGGATGATTAAGCACCCGTTGACCGATCAAGGCATTGAGCGCTTCCTGGCCGACTGGAGCAAGGTTGCCAAGAAGTAACCAGGCAGCGGACTTCTCGCGACCGTGCGGAGCTGACCAAGCGTCATCTTGGCGAGGGCGTCAGTGAGCTGCCCCGGTGCGTCCGCGGTCAAGCGGCCGACGAACGTTCCGGCGAGAATGAGTGGGCAGCGGCAGGCCAAGGGTTTGCCGCTGCTTTTCGCATACATAGGAGGTCGAACCGATGGACGCGAATCAGCTGATTGAGTTTATTCGTACCAGCGAAAAGAAGACCCCGGTCAAGGTCTACCTGAAAGGCAACCTGGCCGGTCTCGACTTTGGCCCAGACGCGCACGCGTTTCTGACCGATTCGGTCGGGGTGGTGTTCGGGGAGTGGAAGCACATTGAGCCGGTGCTCTGCGCGGCTGCGGGTCGGATTGAAGACTACGTGGTTGAGGCGGATCGGCGTAACTCCGCCATCCCCCTGCTGGACCTCAAAGGCATTAAGGCGCGCATTGAGCCGGGCGCCATCATCCGAGATCAGGTGGAAATCGGCGACAACGCGGTCATCATGATGGGCGCGGTCATCAACATCGGCGCTGTGATTGGCCCCGGCACGATGGTCGACATGAACGCCGTCATCGGTGGCCGGGGACTGATTGGCGCTAACTGCCACATCGGCGCCGGGGCGGTCATCGCGGGCGTCATTGAACCCCCCTCCGCCAAGCCGGTGGTGGTCGAGGACAACGTCCTCATTGGCGCGAACGCCGTCATCCTGGAAGGCGTCACGGTCGGTAAGGGATCGGTCGTGGCCGCCGGGGCCATCGTCACCGAGGACGTCCCGCCCGGGGTCGTAGTGGCTGGGGTTCCGGCGCGCATCATCAAGAACATCGGCGATACGGATCCCGCCAAAATTGAGATAAAGCAGGAGCTGCGCCAGCTCTGATTCGGCGCTCGGCCAGGGGGCCGTTTGGCTCGCTCACTGAGACGCGCCAAGACGGTAACCCCGGCCTTTTTCGTGCGTGTCCGGAAAGGGGATGATCCGCATGGATTTGATAGAAATCCGGCGCCGTCTGCACCAGATTCCCGAGCCGGGGTTTGAGGAGCGGCGGACGCAGGCGCTGTTGCTCGAAATCATCCGCTCGCTGCCTCAAGATCGGCTGCAAATTCAGACCTGGCGGACGGGGATTCTCGTCCGCGTGCGGGGAGACAATCCCCGTCGTACGTTGGCCTACCGGACCGACATCGACGGCCTGCCGGTGGTGGAGGAGACGGGCCACCCGTTTTGCTCGCAACACGAAGGCTACATGCACGCCTGCGGGCACGACATGCATATGGCCATCGCCCTCGGGGTGCTGGAGCGGGTGGTCACTCAACCGCTGGCCGACGACGTGCTGTTTGTCTTCCAGCCGGCCGAAGAAGGCCCCGGTGGCGCCCGGCCGATGCTAGCCAGCCACGAGTTTCAGGCCTGGCGGCCGGATGAAATCTATGCCCTGCACGTGGCTCCCGAATACCCGGTGGGGACGATTGCCACGCGGCCAGGGATTTTGTTTGCCAACACCTCGGAGTTGTTTATCGACCTTTACGGCAAGGGGGGGCACGCCGCCTTCCCGCATCAGGCCAACGACATGGTGGTCGCGGCCTGCCACTTGGTCACCCAGCTGCAGACCATCGTCGCCCGCAATGTCGATCCGCTCGCCGCCGCGGTCGTCACGGTCGGCTGTGTTCACGGCGGGACAAAGCAGAACATCATCGCGGAACACGCCCGCCTAGAGGGGACCATTCGCACCCTGTCCGCGGACGTGATGACGGCGGTCAAGTCGCGCATCGAGGCGCTGGTGCGCGGTGTGGAGGTCGGGTTTGGCTGCCGGGCGGAGATTGACTACGGAGCGAACTACCGCCAGGTCGATAACGACCTGGCACTGACCCGCCAGTTCCTCGACTGGGCCCGCACTGCCCAGGTTGCCGACGTGATTGAGTGCGGGCCAGCCATGACAGGAGAGGATTTTGGCTACTTCCTCGCCGACATCCCTGGCTTTTTGTTTTGGCTCGGCGTCGACTCCCCGCACGGCCTGCATCACGCCAAGATGGATCCGTCCGAAGGTGCCATCGAGGTGGGGGTGCGGGTGGTCAGCGAGTACCTGCGCTGGCGCTCGGAACAACACGATACGTGAGGACGGGCCCGCGGCGATGACAATAGGGCTGCTGCGGTGAGTGGCCCTGCGCACTGGCGGGGTGTTCCGCGGTCAGGCGGGTCCAGCCCATGAAGGCGGGCCACCCTCACAGCGCCCCTTTACAGCCCTTTACAGCGCCCCCTTTACAGCGTCTGCCCGACAAACCGCCCAATCCGGTCAAATGCTGCCGCTAAGACGGACGGATCGCAAGCATAAGAAATCCGCACGTACCCTTCCCCATAGGCAGAAAAGGCGTCGCCTGGCACGACGGCGACGCGCGCCTCTTGCAGCAGCTTTTCCGCAAACTCGAATGAACTCAGCCCGAACCGGCGGATGGACGGAAACAGGTAGAACGCACCGCCGGGGCGGGACACTTCGAAGCCCAAGTCATACAGCCGTTGGTACGCGTACTGCAAGCGCTGGCGGTAAGCCTCGCGCATGGGACGGGCGTCATCCGTGCCCGCTGTCAGCGCCTCGAGGGCCGCGTATTGACTTACACTCGCGGCGCAGGACACGTTGTACTGGTGGACCTTGACCATCTCCTCGGTGAGGAAGGCGGGGGCCAAAAGGAAGCCGACGCGCCATCCGGTCATAGCGTGTGATTTGGACAGACCATTGATGACAATCGTCTGCTCGCGCATGCCCGGGAGGGTGGCAATCGAATGGTGCACCCCTTCGTAGACCAGTTCACTGTAGATCTCGTCTGAGAGTACAAACAGGTCCCGTCCCCGCACCACCTCGGCGATGGCCGCCAGCTCGTCCTCAGTGAGGACGGCTCCCGTCGGGTTGCTTGGATAAGGCAGGATGACGCAACGGGTGCGCGGGGTGATGGCTTCTGCCAGCCGCTGGGGATGGAGCTTAAAGTCGGTGTCGCGGGTGTCGACGTGGACCGGGACGGCCCCGCATAACCGTATCAGCGGCTCATATCCGGGATATACGGGTCCGGGCAGGATGACCTCGCTGTCCGATTGCAAAATGGTGCGCAGCGCAATATCGATGGCCTGCGTGGCTCCAACCGTGACCAGGACCTCACGCTCCGCGTCGTACTGGAGACCATAGCGGCTGGCGAAAAAGCGGGACGCCGCCTGCCTCAGATCGAGAATGCCGGCGTTTGGCGTATACGTGGTCCGGCCAGCGTCGATGGCCGCCTTGGCGGCTTCTCCAACATGACTCGGCGTGGGGAAATCCGGTTGGCCGATGGTCAGTGAGATGGCGTCCGGATACTCGCGGACTCGTTCGAAAAACCGACGGATGCCGGAAATCTTCAGTTCGCGCACGCGCGGGTTGATGAGCGATTTATTCAGCGTCAATGTGGCAACCCCTTTCCGGACACGCAGTTCTGTGTTCCTCCGTATATTACGGCAGGGCCGCGCAAATTCCTCTCTCGTCCAGGAACCCGCCAATCGTATATCACATATCGACAAATATGATGTATTATATAGGCGGATTGGATTGAAAAAGCCCCCTGAACGGAGCCGAAGATGGGAGACGGATAGCATGGAACGCGAATTGGCGCTGGAAATTGTCCGCGTGACGGAAATGGCGGCATTGGCGTCTGCTCGCTGGATGGGGACCGGGCGGAAAATGGAGGCGGACGGAGCAGCAACCTCCGCGATGCGCGCCATGTTCGACACCGTACAGATGCATGGCACGGTTGTCATCGGAGAAGGCGAAATGGACGAGGCCCCCATGTTGTACATCGGCGAGGAGCTGGGGTGTGCGCAGGCGCCGGAGCTGGACGTCGCGGTCGATCCGCTTGAAGGCACGAACATTTTGACCAAGGGATTATGGAACGCGATGGCGGTGGTGGCCGTGGCCCCGCGCGGCACTCTGCTTCATGCCCCGGACATGTACATGCAAAAGATTGCGGTGGGGCCGAGCGCTAAAGGGCAGATTGACCTCGACGCGCCGGTCGCCGACAACCTGCGGGCTGTGGCTAAGGCGCAGGGAAAAGATATCGGTGACGTCGTGGCGGTGATTTTGGACCGTCCCCGGCACGAAGCCCTGATTCACGAGGTCCGCGCGGCAGGGGCGCGTATCAAGCTGATTCCCGACGGCGACGTGGCGGCCGCCCTGAACACCGCGTTCCCGGACACCGGGGTCGATATCCTGTTTGGATCTGGCGGCGCCCCGGAAGGCGTGTTGGCCGCTTGCGCTCTGAAGTGTCTAGGTGGCGAAATGCAGGCTCGGCTATTGCCCGAGGATGACGCCCAGTTGGCTCGCATGCACGCGATGGGCATCACGCATGCGGATAAAGTGTTGACCATGGACGATCTCGTCCGCGGGGACGACGCGATTTTTGCCGCCACCGGCGTGACCGACGGCGAGTTGCTGCGCGGGGTGCGCTTTCTCGGCAAGGCGCGGGCGCGTACCCATTCACTGGTGATGCGGGCTAAGACCGGGACGGTGCGGTTTGTCGAGGCTATCCACGATTTGAGCCGCAAGCCCATCCAGACCGATGCCGCCGGTGCGGTATGAGGACAGCCGTCCCCTGTGGTCCGTAGCCACGGTGGTGGGCCGCCGCATCTTCTGAACCGCCCGGCATAGGATCCAATTGTGCGGGTAAACATGATATAATGCAGAAGGCTCTAGGACGGCGTGGCGTAGTATGCCCTTATCTTGCGCCCCTGATGGATTCGTTTCATCGGGGGCCGGTTGAGAACATGCACGCCATACGTCCGAGCGGATCGCTGAATGTGGGGGACGCCTATTGGACATACGGGATCTCGAATCGAAGAAGTTAACAGAACTCTATCAACTCGCGCGAGAGTTCCAAATCCCGTATTACGGGTCGATGAAAAAGCGCGAACTCATCTTTGCCATTCTGAAAGCACAAGCAGAAAAAGACGGACTCATGTTTGCCGAAGGCATCCTGGAAATCATGCCTGACGGCTACGGATTCTTGAGACCGGTCGGCTACCTGCCCAGCGCAGAAGACATCTACGTAGCCGCATCGCAAATCCGCCGCTTTGATTTAAGAACCGGAGACTTGGTCTCCGGCAAGGTGAGACCGCCGAAGGAAAACGAACGGTACTTCGGGCTCCTGCACGTCGAAGCCGTGAATCAAGTGAGTCCCGAGCAGGCTGCCGAACGACTTCACTTCCCCGCTCTCACCCCACTGTTTCCTCAGAAACGGATGACCCTTGAGACGACGCCGGAACGGATTGCTACCCGCATCATTGATCTGTTCACGCCCATCGGATTTGGACAGCGTGGATTGATTGTAGCGCCGCCGAAAGCCGGGAAGACCGTCTTACTGAAGGAAATTGCCAACAGCATTGCGATTAACCATCCAGAAAGCGAGCTCTTGATTCTGCTCATTGACGAACGCCCTGAAGAAGTGACCGATATGCAGCGGTCGGTCAAAGGGGAAGTCATCGCGTCCACGTTTGACGAAGTACCGGAAAACCACATCAAGGTCGCGGAATTGGTGTTGGAACGGGCGCTACGTTTGGTCGAACATAAGCGGGACGTGGTTATCCTGCTCGACAGCATCACGCGTCTGGCTCGCGCGTACAACCTGGTCGTACCGCCCAGTGGCCGTACCCTTTCTGGTGGTATCGATCCGGCCGCGTTCCACCGCCCGAAACGGTTTTTTGGCGCGGCGCGTAACGTCGAGGAGGGCGGCAGCCTGACTATCCTCGCAACCGCCTTGGTGGAAACCGGATCGCGCATGGATGACGTGATTTACGAAGAGTTCAAGGGCACCGGAAACATGGAGCTGCACTTGGAACGCCGCTTGGCCGAGAAGCGTGTCTTTCCGGCTATCGACATTCGCCGTTCCGGGACACGCCGGGAAGAGCTGCTTCAGAGCCGGGAGGAGCTGGAAAAGGTCTGGGCCATCCGCAAGTCGATGGGTGACAACCAGGATTTCACGGAACTGTTTATCCGCAAGTTCAAGCACTACAAGACGAACGCGGAATTTCTCGCGAGTTTAGAGCTGCGCAAGGAGAAAAAAGCCTGATACGGCTTTCCCCTTTCCATGACTCATCAAAAAGACCCACTGTGGACAACCTGACGAAGAGATTTTTGATTTTGGTACTTGGACAGATTTGACCGGTTTGATATCCAGATGTGGCGTGATGCACCTACCGATGCGCCTTATACGTTTTGTTGGCGAGAGAACGCGTGCGCGATGCAGGTATTCGGGATACCCAGGGATCCGGGGATTCCGGTTCCCTGGTGTGGCCCGATTATGAGGGATGCTCTCTGCTTATGGCGGTGACTTATTGTGGCGACGACGGGGTATTCAGGCACTCTGGCCATTCCAGGTCTCCAGCTGGCTGCGGGCTGTGTGTGGCCAGCCACTCAGGCCACTCCAGGTCGCCGTTGGGTTGCGGATTGGCAAAGGCGGTGATACCACCGAACAGGAAGCAGACAACGCCACCCAGTACGATAGAAAGCCACTTTTTCATTACATCCAACCCCTTCCCCTAGGTATATGGCCAAGCACAGGAACAGCATAGCGTGCGCAACCATTCCAAATCAATGAAATTAAGGATAAATAACTATTATTTTGGCGAATGGGGCCAATGGATGGCTTACGTCCGCCTGCGTCTTTTGCATGAAGGAGTGGAAATCGCCGTGCAGATTCTTCAAAATAGAGGTCAGGCAAGCAGAGAGGAGTGGGAGGATGTACGATATCGCCATTATCGGCGCCGGGCCAGCGGGTGCCAGTGCCGCCATTTTTGCTGCCCGCGCGGGGAAGAAGACGGTCGTGTTGGACAGCAATCAGAGCGTTACGCGACGAGCCTGGATTGAGAATCACTACGGGATTGACCGCATCACTGGCCCTGACCTGGTGGAGCAGGGCAAGCAGCAGGCGCAACGATTTGGTGCCACCATCGTTGAGACGAAAGTGACAGGAATTGAAAAGTTGGCGGAAGGGTTCGCCCTCCTCACCGAGGACAGTCGGTTTGAGGCGAAGCACGTCTTGTTTGCAACCGGGTTGTGGACAGACCTTGCCGAGCAGGTGGGCCTTAAGACCAAGCCTGCCACGGAGCCGCGCATCAAAACCGTCATTGTGGTGGACGCAGACGGACGCACAAGCGTGCCTGGTATCTGGGCGGCCGGTACGGTGGCTGGTACCAGTGTCCACACCATCATCACCTCTGGCGACGGCGCCCGCGTGGCCATCAACATCATCAGCGAGTTGAACGGGGAACGCTGGGTGGACCACGACGTTTTGAAGACCTCGAATTGATAGGTGTTCTCGTGTCAGCATTTCGCAGCCGGCATCTGCAAGCCGGCTGCGGGTGGTGTACGGGAGCTCTGCGTGATCCGGCGGGCTCTTCGCTATATTCCCCACGTCAGATTTATCCATATGCACCGTAAGACCCAGAGCTTTAGCCCTGGGGATATAAGGCGCTCGCCGTTAGACGCAAACGGTGTTCCCAATGCGGCCACATCATGCCGAAAATGCCTCTCGACATTCGGCAATGGACGTGTCCGAAATGTGGAGAGCATCACGACCGAGACGTGAATGCCGCAAAGAACATCTTAGCCGCCGGGCTGGCGGTGTTAGCCTGTGGAGAGGCTGTAAGACCAGGGCGCAAGCAGTCTGCGAGGCGTCAAGGCAAGCCTCAAGGAAGCAGGAAATCCAGCGCGTGAGCGTTGGAATCCCCCGGCTTTCGGCGTGGGGAGGAAGTCAAACGGAAGGAGAGAGGATGGTGAAGCCATCGACGTAAGTACAGTGTTCGCTTGAGTATGGGATCCCATCCACACGTAAGGAAGACGTCTGTGTCGCGGTTCTCACTATGTTCTCCCTCGCCCCCGTGAGCATGTGCACGTAGTGACAAACTTCTCTCCGTGTGTTATACTGACGATTAGTGTGTCAGCAACGAAAGAGGTGAGCACGGAATGAAAACAGGCATCCATCCGGATTATCATATCACGACGGTGACCTGTGCGTGCGGGAACTCGTTCGAGACGGGTTCCGTCAAAGAGAACCTGCGCGTCGAAATCTGCTCGAACTGCCATCCGTTCTTCACGGGCAAACAGAAGTTTGTCGATACGGGCGGACGCGTCGAGCGCTTCAACCGCAAGTACGGTCTGAACAAAAAAGAAGAACAATAGCCTGCGCCCTGCAGGCTTTTTTGGGAGCGGTATCGCCGCTCCCTTGTCGGCATGCCCGGAGAGCTTGAGCTTCTTCGGGCGTCTGTGTCTTTGCGGTGTGCGTGCGGCCGCCGCGACGGAGAGGAGGTGTGAAGCCGTGTTTGATAAACTGGATGCGATGGTCCGGCGGTACGAGCAGTTGAGCACCCTCTTGTGCGATCCGGACGTGATTCAGGACGCGGAGAAGCTGCGTGAGTACGCGAAGGAGCAGGCGGATCTGCGCGAGACGGTCGAGACGTACCAGGCCTATCAGCGTGCCCAGGCAGACCTGGAGGCGGCCAAGGAGATGCTCAACGAGCGCCTGGATGAAGAAATGCGCACGTTTGTCAACGAAGAGATTGAACAGCACACGGCCGAGCTGGAACGGCTGCAGCAGGAGCTGCAAATTCTGTTGCTGCCGAAAGACCCAAACGACGACAAAAACGTCTTCCTCGAAATCCGCGCGGCGGCCGGTGGCGAAGAGGCGGCCTTATTTGCCGGTGATTTGCTGCGCATGTACACTCGCTACGCGGAGCGATCCGGCTGGAAGACGGAGGTTATTGACGCGCACTACACGGATATCGGCGGGCTGAAGGAAGTCACGCTGTCGATTCAGGGACGCGGCGCCTACAGTAAGCTGAAGTTTGAAAGCGGCACCCACCGCGTGCAGCGCGTGCCGGTGACCGAGTCCGGCGGGCGCATTCACACCTCGACGGCTACGGTGGCGGTGCTGCCCGAGGTGGAAGACATTCAGGTCGAGATTCACGAGAAGGACCTGCGCATTGACACGTTCTGTTCCACCGGCCCGGGCGGCCAGAGCGTCAACACCACGCAGTCGGCGGTACGCATCACCCACATTCCGACCGGTATCGTGGTCTCGTGCCAGGATGAGAAGTCGCAGTTGAAAAACCGCGACAAGGCGATGCGTGTCCTCCGCGCACGGCTGTACGAGAAATACCAGCAGGAGCAGCAGGCCGAGCTGGCCGCCAACCGGCGCAGCCAGGTGGGGACGGGAGATCGAAGCGAACGCATTCGTACGTACAACTTCCCGCAGAGCCGGGTGACCGACCACCGGATCGGCCTGACGCTGCACCGCCTGGAGGCGGTTCTGGACGGCGACTTGGACGAAATCATTCAGGCCTTGATTGTTGCGGAGCGGACGCAAATGTTGGAGGCGGCTGAGGCATGACGGTGCAGGAGGCCCTCAACTGGGCCTCTTTTTGCTTGTCCAGGGGCGCGCAGAGCCGCTTTGTCGATACCGGGGAAGCCGCTGCCGTGGCACGGGCCGAGGCGGAGCAACTGCTGCTCGCTGCGACAGGCTGGACACGAACCCAGATGCTCATACGCCTGGCTCATCCGCTCGCGCCCTCATACGAGGCGCGGCTGCGGGAGTGGGTGGCTGAGCGGGGCAAGGGGCGACCGCTGCAGCACATCCTCGGCCAAGCTGATTTTTACGGCCGCAGTTTTAGCGTGGGGCCGGAATGTTTAATCCCCAGACCCGAGACGGAAGTGCTGGTGGAACAGGCCATCCGTTGGCTGCACGAACACCCGGACGGGCGCGCCCTCGACATTGGGACCGGCAGCGGGGCCATCGCGGTCACCTTGGCGCTTGAGTGCCCTATCGCGGAGGTCCATGGTCTGGATGTCTCGCCAGCGGCGCTCGCCTGGGCTCGCGACAACGCGCGGCGGCTGGGCGCAACGGTATACTGGCATCTGGGCGATGCTGCGGCGTTTCTGCCGCTTCAGGCGGGGCAGTGGAACCTCATCGTTAGCAACCCGCCGTACATCCCGACGCGCGAGGTCGCGAAGCTGGACGCTGAAGTGCGCGATTACGAGCCGCACCTCGCCTTGGATGGAGGGGAGGATGGACTGGATTTCTACCGGCTGCTGGCGCGCAACGCAGCTTTGGCGTTTCAACCGGGGCCAGCCGCCATCCTCTTGGAGGTCGGCCATGACCAGGCGCACGCGGTCATGCGCCTGTTTACGGACGTACACGCATCCTTGTGGCGGGGCTGGCGGTTTCAGGCGATCCCGGATTTGCGCGGGATTTTGCGCGTGGTGATGGGGGAGCGCTAGGATACAGATGAAGCGCCGAGATACGTGCGACCTCCAGAATACGGTAGAAGTGTCAGGATACGCACGGATCGGCCCTATGCGATGGGTTCGACTCGTCCGCTTGCGACCGTCGTCCCATGCCCCCGTTTAAACCTATCACGGTCTGGCCACACTGGTGCTAGACATGATAGGAACGGGGGATGGTGGATGCGAGGAAAACGTTGGCTCATGTTTTTGGGTGTCGTCGCAGCGGTGGTTTGTCTCGGTAGGTCGTTATCCAACTCTCGCACGGAATCCGGGAGCGGGCAGCTGACTGAGATTGCCCTGGCGGCGCCGCACGCGAAGCCGATTCCCAAACAGGCGCTGCGTTTGCGCATCCTGGCCAATAGCGATAGCGCGGCGGATCAAGCCTTAAAGCGGGAAGTGCGCGATGCGGTGGTGGTCCAGGTCGCCCAGTGGTTGGCGCAGGCCAAGACACCGCAGCAGGCCGAGGCGATTCTCCGCCAGCACCTGCCTGAGGTGCGGACGCTGGCGGATCACGTTGTCGAAGCGCACGGATTTCGATACGATGTGAAGGCAGACATTGGACGTGTCCCCTTCCCCACGAAGGTTTATGGAAACCAAGTCTACCCGGCGGGCGACTACGAAGCCCTGCGCATCACCATCGGCCGCGGAGCGGGTGCAAACTGGTGGTGCGTGTTGTTTCCGCCCCTTTGTTTCGTCGATATCGCGGACGGGGATGCGGTGCCGAATACGGGGGGGTTTCCAGATCTGCCGCCGCTGGAGACGATTGACGTCCCGAATGCAGCGGGCGGCAAGACGCAGGTTGCCATACGACTGGCCTCGGTGGATTACGGGGAAGAGCTTTGGCGGACCGTTCATCACTGGTTTTCGCAGTCAAGTTGAGGAGGCATCATCATGGCCAAGGTTTGGCAGGTCAATCCGGACGCGTCGGACGCGGAATGGGAGGGATTAGCCCAGGCGGCCACGCTTTTGAATAACGGCGGTCTTATCGCTTTTCCGACAGAAACGGTCTACGGCCTGGGGGCTAACGCGGAGCGAGAGGAAGCGGTACAGCGAATTTTTCTGGTCAAAGAACGCCCGGCTGATAACCCCCTGATTGTCCACATCGCGGACCTGGCGCAACTTCCGGACGTCGTCGCGAACCCAGATGAACTCCCCGCGCCGGCGCGGCGGGCAATGGAAGTGTTCTGGCCGGGGCCGTTGACCCTGATTCTGCCCGTGTCCGACCGGATTGCGGCGGCGGTGCACCCTGGCACCGATACGGTGGGCGTGCGCATGCCAAACCATGACCTGGCGCGGGAGCTGATTCGCCGTGCTGGGTGTCCGGTGGCCGCGCCCAGCGCCAATAAATCGGGTCGGCCCTCACCGACCTTGGCTTCCGATGTGATAGAAGATTTGGGCGCCGAGATTGACGGTGTCATTGATGGCGGCGCCTGCAAGGTGGGGATTGAGTCCACGGTCGCACGCATCGGCGACGACAAGGCGGTGATCTATCGCCCAGGCGGGATCACGCGCGAACAGCTGCAAGAGGCTCTTTCCATTCCGGTGGAGCTGGCGCCGCAACTGACCGGGGAGGCTACCGATGCGGGCAATGTGCCGTCGCCGGGGATGAAGTACCGCCACTACGCCCCCGATGCAGAGGTTCATGTTTGGTGGGGAGACGGGGCCCGGGTTTTGGTGGCGATGATGGAGTTTATTGATGCCCACCCGGGCAAAAGCCTAGCCGTAATCTCTGAGCGTCCATTCGCTGGGCGCTGCAAGTCGTGGGCGCCGGCCCCTGGGGAGCCTTACGACGCGGCTTTGGCTCAGCATCTGTACCGCCTGCTGCGCGAGTTTGACCGCTCCCACGTCGACTACATCTTGGTCCAGGGAGTGGCCCCGGACGGGGTCGGGGCGGCGGTCATGAACCGGCTACAGAAGGCGTCCGCGGGCCGCGTCTACAGCGTTTAAGCCCCAGGCCAGTCCGGGGATCTGGTTGATCGGGTGAAAGGACGCGGGTTTGTCGGCTCAAGTTTTATACCACGCAAAGGCCATCCTTTGCACGTACCTCTTTGCGTCGTTCCTTGCGGTAAGTTTGAACGACGCCCGATGCATCACGGGAACCGGCGAATGAAGTCCGGTACGGTCTCCTGTCTCGTCGGCGGCGTGGCATCGCCCGTCACGGGCAGGCCGAGCGCCTGCCAGAACGCGGGCGCCGGCACGTAGATTTGCCCGCCCACAACGAGGGGCTGAGCGCGCAGATTCGTATCTTCGCCGTCAATCTTGACTAGAATCCCGCGCGTTTTCATCGAGATCGACTGCGGCTTCGCGGTGTACGCGGAGGCCGCGGGCAAGACTAGGCGCGGCTTGGCGCGAACGGTCAGATTGGTAGACGGTTCGCTGGGAAGCGTGGACCCCGAGGCCACTCCTCGAGTCAGCTCTTGCGAGGTGCCATCGAGGATATCCCAAGCTGCCACGGCCGGCGTGCTGACACGCGCTTCGCGGCCCGTCTCGTCCCACGTCCAGGTTTCCCCTGCGGCGTGCGCCAGGTCGGACAGCGGCGCGTAGATCCAGCCCGACCAGGCGAAGCCGTGGATAGTCTGCGTCGCCTGATGCGGCCGTTCAACCCTCAGCTTGATCGGCGTCACTGAAGCTCGAAACGAGGCAAACGAATCGTTGTTCCATGGCCGAAGCAGCAGCCGCACCGATTTTCCTTCGACGTAACCGGACTGACCCTCCGGAGTCACCACTTCCAACCATTCCCCGACACGACCTATCACCAAATCCGCTTGGTCTCCGTGTAGCCAAGAGATGCCGTTGGCGGTATCCATCGCCTGCGCCCGCACCACGGCCCCGTGAGGAGCGAGAGCGTAGTACATCGGTTCATGCCAGAGTGGATTGTCCAACGACTCCAGGACGGATTGTGCCAGTACACGCTGCCCGGCCACAGTCGGATGTACATCATCTTGCTTTAGCCGCACGTACTTATCTTGGTGGTGATTGAACGGCTGATAGGCACTGGCGACCAGGGTGTGCGCCTCTGCCGCCGTGTTCAGGACGGTCTGATTGGCGGCGGCGAGCAGCGGCTCCGCGATGTTATGCAGGATGGTGTTGTCCGGGAACGGATTGTACAGATCGAAAAGCACAATCGGCGCGTCGGTTTGTGCCTGGATTCGGGCCACAATCTGCGGCAGGTTGTTCGCGTACGTGGTCAAGGCCTGCTGGAACTGGGCCACATCGCTTTGACCCACGTTGGCCTTTCCCGCCAGGGTTCGGTTCAACAGGGCGGTTGCGCTCTGCAAGAGGTCGTTGCTCCCGATGTCGATGACGACCGTATTCGCCTGCCGTAATGCCGCCTTGACTTTTGGCTGCTGCAGCTGCCGCAGCAGGTCACCGGAGGTTGCGCCGGGTACCGCGAAGTCCTTCACTTGATAGTCGAGTTGTCGGGCAACAAGGTAAGGGTACGCATACGGCGACGGGTGTCCGTTCGCACTGCCGGGGAGTTGCCAGCCGTACGTGATGGAGTCTCCCAGGGCAACCAGGGTTTTCGCCTTGGCGGCTGCCGTTTGCGGGACGGGCACCGTGTCCGCGGCCAGGGAAGTCCACACGCCCACTCCGGCCGCAACAGCCAAAACTGCGCGACAAGCCGCAGCCACCCGTCTGCGGCGGGGGTGGTGTTTATCCCCATCCGTTCTATAGAGTTGTTTCTGATGTTTCTGAGGCCAAAGCCGCATGCAGAATCCCCCTCTGGCCTGGGCCCAGCCCGCGCTGGACAACCGTTTCAAGATATCATCACTTCATTCTACGGGTGGGGCAAAGCTGCGTCAAAACGCCATTTTTCAGATTCGCCCTTATCATGTCCGGCTGGACAGGCGCATACATTTTTAGGGCGTTGAAGAGGGGGATGGCGTTGGCAGATCACTTCCATGACCTGTTGGAAATCCTCGTCATGTCGCTGGCGCTTGGGATGGACGCGTTTTCGCTCGCAATAGGGCTCGGGCTGCAAGGCTTAAAGCGCGATACGGCTATCCAACTGATGCTCTCCATCGGCATTTATCATGTCATGTTTACGGTCTTTGGACTCTTGGCCGGGATGGTCCTGCAGGGCCTGATGGGGGAAGTGGCCCAGTGGTTTGCCGCGCTCGTCTTGATTGGCCTGGGGCTGCACATGGTCTACACGACTCTGTTCAAACCGCATGCGGCACCCTTGCTCGGGACTTCCCTGACCGCCATCACCGTGTTCGCCGCTACGGTGTCCTTGGATGCGCTATCGGTCGGCTTCAGTCTCGGCCTCCGCACCACGGCCTTTGGCGTCACGGCGGCGCTTAGTTTCGGGGTGTTTGGGGCTTTGATGTGCGGTTT
Organism: Alicyclobacillus herbarius DSM 13609; assembly: GCF_000430585.1. Taxonomy (GTDB): domain Bacteria; phylum Bacillota; class Bacilli; order Alicyclobacillales; family Alicyclobacillaceae; genus Alicyclobacillus_G; species Alicyclobacillus_G herbarius. The sequence continues at coordinate 32,528 of NZ_AUMH01000022.1, read as the reverse complement.
GGGGCTTTTGATTGGCAAACGCGCCAGCCGTTGGGTGGGTGTCTATGGACAGCTGCTCGGAGCGGCGATTCTCATCGGGTTTGGCCTGCACTTTTTCGTCGATTGACCTTTCGGTGGGTTTGTCGAGTTGAGCTTGCCGTTGGGAATAAACCTGGCATCGGCGCGGATTGCCTGCGGGAAAATGCAGACAGTATACTGAAGACAGGTGGTTTCTCGCTTGCCAGGAAGGGGGAGACGGCCGTGCACATCGTTTTTGTCTGCACGGGCAATACGTGTCGCAGCCCCATGGCCGCGCACCTATTGCGGCAGGTGGTGGAGCAGAGAGGACTGGATTGGGTCGTGGAGTCGGCCGGGTTGTATGCGCTGGCCGGATCGCCCATGAATGAACAAGCGGCCCGTGTTCTCCGCCGCCGCGGCATCACGGATACGACGCACCAAGCGCAGCCGGTCGACGAGCGGCTGGTCAAAGAGGCTGACCTAATCTTGACCATGACCCGTCAGCACGCCGAGGAGCTATGTCGGCGCCATCCGCATGCCTGTGGCAAAGTTCACGCACTGCCCCAGTTTGCCGGCTGGCCTGAGCTTGAGATTGCCGATCCGTTCGGCGGCGATGAAACGGTCTACGACCGCTGCGCGGATGAGATTGAACGCTATTTGCAGGTGTTGGTGGAAAAATTGGCGCCGGGTGAAAAGACCACGGGCGCTGACAGCGAGGAGAAGTTCGATGAAAATTGCGATTGCGAGTGACCATGCCGGGTTTCGGTTGAAGAAAGAGCTGCTGCCGGTGTTGGACGAGATGGGGATTGCTTACGACGACCTCGGCACGGTGGACGAGCAGTCGGTGGACTACCCGGATTACGCGTTGAAAGTGGCTACCGGCGTGGCACGAGGAGAATATGAGCGTGGAGTCTTGGTCTGCGGGACAGGCCTTGGCATGTGCATCAGCGCCAACAAGGTGGATGGGATTCGCGCCGTCACGGCACACGACACGTTCTCCGCAGAGATGGCGCGCCGACACAATAACGCCAACGTGCTGACAATGGGCGAGCGGGTTGTCGGGCCGGGCTTGGCGGCAGAGATTCTGCGCATCTTCTTGACGACCGAGTTTGAAGGCGGACGGCATGCGCGGCGTGTGGACAAGATGAACGAAATTGAACGCACGCACGGAATGTGCTGAAGCAAATTTGGATGAGGTGATGGCGGTGACGGAGAATCGGATAGGATACACAGACTCCGGGCTCCCGCCGCTGGACCCTGAAACCATAGGCGCGGAGTTGGCGGCGTGTCTGGAGGATTTGTTTGCGGCCGCCGACCTGGGGCCGGGAAAGCTCTTGGTGGTCGGCGCCTCCACGAGCGAGGTGGCCGGTCAGCGCATCGGTACGGCCACGTCGTTGGATGTGGGTCGGGTATTGGTGGAGACCGTGCTGGCCAAGACCGCCGCCGTTGGTTGCGCGGTCGCCTTTCAGTGCTGTGAACACCTCAACCGGGCGCTCGTGGTGACACGGGAGACGGCCATACAGCGGGGATATCGCGAAGTGATGGCGATTCCGGTGCCGGGGGCTGGCGGCGCTGCGGCCGCTGTGGCATTCGCTGAGATGGCGGATGCCTGTCTCGTCGAGGCGGTGGCGGCGGACGCCGGCATCGACATTGGCGACACGTTCATCGGCATGCACTTAAAGCCGGTGGTGGTGCCCGTGCGGCCGCGTCGGCCTCTGGTCGGTCGTGCGCACGTGACAATGGCCCGCACCCGTCCACCCTTAATTGGCGGCGCCCGGGCTGTCTATGACCCGACGGAAGCGCGACGGCGACTGGGCGGCTAGATTCGCCTAGGCGACTGCTGCATGTGCCTGGATGGGCCAATCCGGCCATCGTCTCGAGCGAGAAGCGTTGGCCAAGCGCTGGCGGGGAGGCAGGTCCCGCAGCACTGGGGCCCGTCGCACAGCAAAAAAAATCCCTGCCGGCGGCAGGGGATATGGGGGTTGAAGCGGGTGTGCTCCGTGGGGTTGGGTTCCGGCAGCACACCGGGAAATGCATCCCTCGTGGATTACAATACTGCCAGAACCTCAAAATTTCCTTGAAAACGTGGGGCCGGTGCCGTAGGAAAACGCGGCCGGCAAGCCGAGGACTATCGGACGTGCCCGTCCCGACGCGCGGACAGGGAGCGCGACTCGCCCGCCCGCGCCTTCGCTTCCACTGTCCGCTTCCTGCTGGCGCCCGAACGGGCCACGCCGGAGTCGTGGCTTGCCAGGGTGGAGACGGAACAGGCCGTGCTCGTGGAAGTCCTCGCCGTGCCGGGGACAGAACAGGCGGCGCCAAGGGACGAGCTGGCTGGATTGGCTGCGAAGTCGGCACGCCGTGCCTGGCGCATGCGGCGGTTGTGCGCGGCCTTCTCAATCGGCAGGATGGCGTACAACCCGGCCATCAGGGCGATAACGGCGCCGCAGAACCAAAACGGGGCGCTCGGCCCGAAACCATCCCACAACAGTCCGCCAACATACGGCCCCAAGGCGGATCCCATGCCCTCAATCGTCATGAACACGCCCCAAACCGTCGCTTTCTTGTCCGGATCGATGGAATGGTCGAGCACCGAATTCCACGCCGGCAGGATGAAGGCGTAGCAGATGCCCACCACAGCGACCATGACAAAGGTCGATCCGATGCGATGGTACGTCGGATAAATCAACAAACACGCGGCGCAGATGGCAAACGCGCCGACCAAAAACCAGCGCGAGCCCAGCCTATCCACCATGCGCCCGCCGGGGACCATGAGCAGGACGGCGAAGGCGCCCCCGAAGACAAGCAGGCCGCTGTACATGCCAGCGCTCAGGTGAAGCACGACGCGGGCGTACAGCGAGAGAATGGGCACCAGCGTCGAGACGGCAAACATCTGCGCAAACATGCCGGGAAACAAAAAGGCGACGTCGCGAACGTTGCGCCACAGGTCGCGCAGATAGGCCACAGACAGCGACGGGGTCGGGGTATGATGCCCCTCATCTGCGTGGGACTTCCCGTATAGCGCCGGGTCATACCTGCTGAAGGCTTGCGGGCGCCGGCGTACCATCGCCCAGATCAGCGCCAGGGCGGCGCATTCGGCCAAGACCATCACCCAAAAGGCCGGGCGGTAGCTGCGCGCCACAACGAAGTTGATAAGCACCGGCCCCAACCCCGCTCCGGCCAACCAGAACATATACATGTAACTCATGAACGTACCGCGCTTTTGCTCCGGGCTGGCCAGGCCGATGGCCGCCACCGCAGACGGCCACACCGGGGTCACGCCGATACCAAACACGGCGGCCGACAGGAGCAGCATTTGGATGCTGCGGGCTTGCATCATGCCGTACATGGCGCAGGCGGCCAGGGCAAATCCGGCCAACAGGACCGGCCGTGGCCCCAGTCGGTCAATCAGCCAGCCGACCGGAGAGCGCAGGATGTTGTCGACGAAGTAGTGGACAGACAGCGCCAAGGTCACCCATTCTACCGCAAAGCCAAGCACCGTGCTGCCATAGGTGGGCAGGACCGAGTAGACGAGTGCCCCGCGGACGAACTCGGATAAGGTGAGGGACAGAAAGACACCCAATAAAAACGGCTGAAACAGTTCAGGTTCCAGCCACCGCGAAAGCCATGCACGCACTTTCCCTCGCACACACATCCCTCCTGCTGGACCACTCGTTGCCTACAGTCTGCCCGCAATGGGGGCTAGAATTACCATACTGTGAGGTCTGGTTTGTTATAATGTGCTCATCAAGCTGCCATCTTCGCTATGGCGGCCGCCGGTTCCTGCCGGGTGTGTTGAAAAAAGAGGAGCGTGTGTTCTTGGGACAGGTTCACGTACTGGATCACCCGTTGATCCAGCACAAATTAACGTACATTCGCAGCCGTGAAACCGGCACGAAAGAGTTTCGGGCTTTAGTCCAGGAAGTGGCCATGTTCATGGCGTACGAGATTACGCGCGACCTGCCGCTGGCCGAAACGACGGTAGAAACGCCGGTGGCGACGGCAAAGAGCCGCGTCATCGCCGGCAAGACGTTGGCGCTGGTGCCCGTTCTGCGAGCGGGGCTGGGGATGGTGGACGGCATCCTGAACATGATTCCCAACGCCAAGGTCGGCCACGTCGGGTTGTATCGCGACCCTGAGTCGCTAAAGCCGGTGGAGTACTACTGCAAGCTGCCGGCGCACTTGGAGGAGCGCGACGTGATTGTGGTCGATCCGATGCTGGCCACGGGCGGATCGGCTGTGGCGGCGATTACAGCGGTCAAGGCGCGCGGGGCGACCTCTGTCAAACTGATGTGCCTGGTCGCCGCACCTGAGGGTATCGCCCGGGTGCAGGAGGCGCATGCCGACGTCGACATCTATGTAGCCGCGGTCGACGAAGGCTTGAACGACCATGGATACATTGTGCCTGGGCTCGGCGACGCCGGCGACCGGTTGTTCGGGACGCGCTGATGGATACGCGAAGGCCTCTGATCAGCGGCCGCCCGGTACGCGTCCTGACGGTCTTCGGTACGCGGCCTGAAGCCGTTAAGATGGCGCCCTTGGTGACAGAGTTGAGGCAGCACCCAGGGGTGCAGTCGTACGTGTGTGTGACCGCTCAGCACCGGGAGATGCTCGATCAGGTGCTCGAAGTTTTTCAGGTCACCCCCGATGATGACCTGGACATCATGGAACCGAATCAGACCTTGGGCACGATTACCCGCAAGGCTTTGGCTGGCCTAGAGGAGGTGATAGCCAAGCGGCGGCCGGACATTGTCCTGGTGCACGGGGATACCACCACCACCTTTGCCGCGGCTTTGGCCGCGTTCTACCAGCGTGCGGCGGTCGGGCACGTGGAGGCAGGACTGCGTACGTACGACAAATACAGCCCTTACCCTGAGGAGATGAACCGGCAGCTGGCGGACGTCTTGGCTGACCTCTACTTTGCTCCTACTCAGTGGTCAGCCGAGAACCTGTGGCGGGAGGGAAAACCGATGGAGTCGGTCTTCGTCACCGGGAACACGGCTGTGGACGCCATGCGGACCACCGTCCGCAAAACGTATCGCCACCCGGTGCTGGATGCTCTGCCGTCGGATGCCCGTATTGTCTACATGACGTCGCACCGGCGGGAGAACTTGGGGGCGCCGCTGGAGCAGATTTGCGCCGCTGCTCTTGAGATTGTCGAGCGGTTTGCGGATGTCCACCTGATTTACCCGGTGCACTTGAATCCGCGCGTGCGCGAGACTGTGTTTTCCATTCTCGGTTCTCACCCGCGCATTCACCTGCTCGATCCGCTCGGGGTCATCGATAACCACAACTTCATGGCCCGTGCGACACTCATTCTCACCGACTCCGGCGGCATTCAGGAAGAGGCGCCGAGTCTCGGCGTGCCGGTGTTGGTCATGCGTGACACCACAGAGCGGCCCGAAGGGATTGCCGCCGGGACGTTGCGTCTGGTCGGTACCGAACGAGCGCAGATTGTCCGGGAGGCGGCGCAGTTGCTTAGCGACGCGGCTGCCTATGCGGACATGGCTGGACGGAAAAACCCGTACGGTGATGGGGAGGCCTCGCGGCGGATTGTGGCGGCGATTCTCCACTGGTTCACCGGGGCGCCGCGGCCGCAGCCGTTTGTCTACGGAGGCGCCGGATGAGCTTGGGCGCGGCAGTGGCTGGCAACTGCCGCCTGACCTTGGGCAACGATCAAAAGAGAGCGTTTGCAACAAATTTCCTAAACTAAAATATTAGGGCGGAAAATGAACTGGGTGAGCCGAAACCCAAGGAAAACGGCAGAATTATGAACAAACCGCTGGTATTCCCCGTTTTCGCCGCTATATCGGGGTTTCTGCGTTGACACAACTGAGCATTGTTCGATAGTATTAGCGAGGGTTCCGGCTAATCGCGGCGAGGCCAATGCACAGAGAACAGCACGCCGCAGTCCAATTTATATGACCCCACCAGAGTCGATGGGTGGTGACGGCCGTAGCGGACAATGACGGAAAGCATAAGCAGGCTAGTCCCTGGAAAACGTTTGCATTCTTTTCGGGGGCAACCTTGCAGTTGGCGGTCTGTATCGTTGTCTTTGGCTACTTAGGTCAGCGTCTCGCTGTCCATTGGCACCACGCATGGGTGACAGCCGTCGGTGTGCTTTTTGGAGTGTTCGTCGGCGCGTCCGGGCTCGCGTTCCTCGCCAAACAAGTCCTGGGAGATAAGTTATGAACGACATGCAGCAACTGGATGCACGGATACGCCTTATAGCCTTGACGGGTACCGCAGGCTTCCTGTTGACCGCGGTGGTTTGGGCGGTTGCCGTTCCGTGGCGTCCCATCATGAACGGTCTCCTGCTCGGTGAGGCGGGTGGTGCATACGCAGTCTACAGCATGATCCGCTATGGCCACAGGCACGGCGGAATTGAGGGCAAGGCATTGTTTGCCTCGGGGATGCTGGGCATGTTTACGCGCCTGGCGGTGTTGGCGGCGGTCATCGTCGCGGCCGTCAAACTGCCGAACGTCAATCCGTATACCGCGCTGATTGGCTATTTACTCGGTTTCGTCCTTATTTTTGTGGGACTTTATGGATACGCCAGGAACCGTGGCAAATCTCCAAGGGAAAAGTAGGTGAAAGCAGAGTGACGCCGTTCCCTACCCTGTTTAAGGGGACCATCTGGGCGACCAACCTGACTACCGTCGCGATGACCATCCTCGCGGGCCTGTTGGTGTTGGTGTTTGTCCGCCTCGGCGTGCGCAGAATGGACATGCGCAGCCCGCGAGGGATGCAGAACGTCGTGGAGTGGACGGCCGAATTCGTAACCAATATGGCGCGAGAGACGATGCCGAACGAGCGGATCGTGCAGTGGGTTCTGCCGCTCGCCTTTATGATGCTCGTGTTTTTGTTCATCGCCAACTGGCTTGGGTTGATCTTCGTCCTCGACTTGAAAATTGGCCACCCGATTCCGTGGCTGGGCATCACTGCGGAGGACATCGCCAAGGCTCACCAGAGCGGCAAGGAGTTTGCCATTGAGCTGTTCAACTCGCCGACGGCGAACATGAGCATGGCGTTGGGGCTGGCCATCATGGTCTGGGTCATCAGCCACGCCATTGGTCTGCGCCATCCCTTGCAGTGGCTCAAACACTATAAGAATCCGATGGCCATCCTGGAGGAGATCACGAATCCTCTGACGCACGGCATGCGTCTGTACGGTAACATTTTCGCTGGCGAAGCGTTGATTGGCGTGTTGGCGGGGGCGCCAATGATTTTCGGGTTCATTCCATGGAGTTTGCCGCTGTTGGTGGTTTGGGTATTCTACAGTGCGTTTGTCAGCACCATCCAGGCCTATGTGTTTACCATCCTGATGACGTTGTACATCGGGAACAAGGCGCACGGTGATGGCGACCATGAGGCGACAGCCTGACCCGGTCACGGGCGCGGATAAATTCGGTGTCCGCGGGCGGATCGTTGAACGAGCTGGCGGATCGTTGAACGAGCTGCCTGAGAAGTGGCATATACGAAATCCACATTATCAGCAAATGCACATGTGTAAGGAGGACAAAGTTTCATGAGCCAAGTTATGGTCCAAGCCCTGTTTGATATTGCGGTGGCGCTCCTGTTGGGATTGGCTGCTGTCGGTTCTGGTGTGGGTGACGGTTTGGTCATGAGCAAATACGTCGAAGGTGTGGCCCGTCAGCCGGAGGCGCGCGGTTCCATCTTTGCAAGCGCCCTGCTGGGTGTCGCGCTGGTCGAAGCGTTCCCGGTCATCGCGCTCGCATTCGGCATCATCATTCTGTTTACGCAGGGCGTGCTGTAAGCCTGTTGTGTGACGGTTTGAGGGTGTCGATGGGAGAATTCGGGAAGGGGTGACGCAGGTGTTTGAACTCGGCACGATGATAGTCACGCTGCTGGCGTTTCTCATCATGCTCGCCATCGTCATCCGCTTTGGCTTCAAGCCGCTCAGCAATATGATGGAACAGCGCCGTCAGTACATTGAGCGACAGATTCGCGAAGCGGAAGAGGGCCGGGCGCAGGCCGAGCGGCTGCTGGCGGAACACCGTGAACTTGTCGAGCGGGCTCGGCAAGAGTCGAAGCAGATGGTGGACGCGGCGCGGGCTCGGGCAGAGGAGCAGGCGCGGCAGATTGTCGCCGCCGCCGAAGCAGAGGCGGCGCGCCTCTTGGAGGAGAACCGCAAGCTGATTGACAGGGAACGCCAGGAGGCGTTGGATAGCGTACTGAATCAGGTGGCCGGCCTGACGGTCGAGCTGACCGCCCGGTTGTTGCGTGAACGGGTGACGCCTGAGGTACACCAGAAGATGCTCAAAGAGGCCGAAAAGCGCCTGGGTGAGCTGGTATGCTGAGCGGCGTCGTCACAAACCGGTACACGCGAGGTCTGTTTGAGGTGGCCAAACGAAACAACGCTTTGGAGCGTGTGGACCAGGGGCTGACCCTGGTCTCGGCCTTGCTCAAAGCCAACGACGGTCTGAAGACGATGGTGGAACACCCACTCATCAGCGCTGAGGACAAGCTCAAGGTCATCTCGAACATCTTGAACGACATGGCAAACAGCAGCCTGCTTGGCCGCCTCAAGAACCTGTTCAAAGACCCGGTTCATCCCCTGGTCCTGCAGTTCTTGGGCGTGCTGTTCAGCCGCAATCGCAGCGAATACATCACCGCGGTGGCGGAGGAGTTCCACGAGTTGGTCGAGGCGGAGAAAGGCCGTGTCCGCGTCGATGTGGAAACCGCGTTGCCGTTGTCAGAACAAGAGCAGAAAGAGCTTTCCCAAAAGCTTGGAGCGGCGCTGGGGCGCGAGGTGAATGCCCATATGGAGGTCAATCCGGACCTCATCGCCGGTTATCGGTTTCGGCTGGGCAATCGCGTCATCGACGCGACCGTCAAAGGGGCGCTCGCGCAGTTCGATGAGAGACTGCTGGCTGGCGCAGCTGGCAAGGAGGGAACCCTTTGAGTATTCGACCGGATGAAATCAGTGCGCTGATACAGAAGCAGATAGAGCAATTTGAGTCGCAGGTACAGGTGTATGACACGGGCATCGTCCTTTCGGTCGGTGACGGGATTGCCCGTCTGTACGGTCTGGACAACGTCATGGCCGGCGAGTTGGTCGAGTTCCCGAACGGCGTATACGGGATGGCGCTCAACCTGGAAGAGGATAACGTGGGCGTGGTCGTCCTGGGTTCCGTCGAGGGTATCCAGGAAGGCGACCAGGTGAAGCGTACCGGACGCATCGCCCAGGTGCCGGTGGGTCCGGCCCTGCTCGGCCGTGTCGTCAATCCGCTCGGACAGCCGATTGACGGCCGCGGACCGATTGAAGCGGCTGCCTATCGCCCGATTGAGTCGCCGGCGCCAGGCGTCATCGACCGCAAATCGGTGCACGAGCCGCTGCAGACGGGCATCAAGGCGATTGACGCCATGATTCCGATTGGCCGCGGTCAGCGCGAGCTCATCATCGGCGACCGGCAGACCGGGAAGACGGCGATTGCGGTCGATACCATTATCAACCAAAAAGGCAACGGCGTGAAGTGCATCTACGTCGCCATCGGGCAGAAGGCGTCGACGGTGGCACAGGTGGTGGAGACGCTCCGTAAGCATGGCGCCATGGACTATACCATCGTCGTCACCGCCAGCGCGTCCGATCCCGCTCCGTTGCTCTTCATGGCGCCGTACGCGGGCTGCGCGATGGGCGAGTACTTCATGTACAACGGCGAACACGCGTTGGTCGTCTACGATGACCTGTCGAAACAGGCAGCCGCGTATCGCGAGATGTCGCTGTTGCTGCGGCGTCCACCTGGCCGCGAGGCGTTCCCGGGCGACGTCTTCTACCTGCACTCGCGACTTCTAGAACGGGCGGCGAAGCTGAGCGACGAGCGCGGCGGCGGTAGCCTGACGGCGCTGCCGTTCATCGAGACGCAGGCTGGTGACATCTCGGCTTACATCCCGACCAACGTGATCTCTATCACGGACGGTCAGATCTTCCTGGAGTCGGATCTCTTCTACTCCGGCGTGCGGCCCGCGGTTAACGTTGGTACGTCGGTGTCTCGTGTCGGCTCTGCAGCGCAGATTAAGGCGATGAAGAAGGTCGCCGGTACGCTCAAGCTCGACTTGGCCCAGTACCGCGAGCTGCAGGCGTTCGCCCAATTCGGCTCCGACCTGGACAAGGCGACGCAGGCGCGCCTGGCCCGTGGTGAGCGGACCATGGAAATTCTGAAGCAAAACCAGTACGAACCGATGACGGCCGAGGAGCAGGTGGTTGCCATCTGGGTGGCAGTCAACGGCCATCTGGATGATATTCCGACCAGTGCCGTTCGCAAGTTCGAGAAGGACTGGCTGACGTTTATCAAGACCGACTATCCGCAGATCTTCCAAAACATCGTGGAGACGAAGGACCTCTCGGACGAGACGGTCAACCTGTTGAAGGAAGCGGTGCAGAAGTTCAAGGCGACGTTTGTCGCCTAATCCGGCGGTGCGGCGGGTGAAGGCCCGTCGCGCTCCGGGAATGCAGGACCGCCGCAAGGCGGTCGGCAGGCAAGGTGGTGATAACCGGTGCCGCAGAGTGCCAGAGACATTAAACGTCGGATCAAAAGCTCGCGCAACCTGGCGCAAATCACCAACGCGATGGAGATGGTCGCTGCCGCGAACCTGCGCAGGGTGCAGGAAGCGGTGCAGCAGTCCAAGCCCTATCTGGCGAAGATGCGCCAGATGTTGGCTGGGGTGTCTCGGGATGCGCGCCACGTGAAGCACCCGCTGTTGGCTGAACGGCCGGTGAAACGCACTGGCTATCTCGTCATTACGGCCGACCGGGGACTGGCTGGGCCGTACAACTCGCAGGTGATTCGCACCGCGCTGCAAGAGTTTCGCCATAAGGACAAGTCCACGTATACCATCTACGCCGTGGGCCGCCGCGGGCGGGATTTCTTCCGCCGTCACGGTTATCCCCTCGGCGGCGAGATTATCGGCGTGCCGGACACCCCGTCCTACGCGAGTGTGCGCGGCATCGTCGAGCAGGTTGTCAAGGCATACCAAGACGCGGAATTTGACGAGCTGTACCTCGTCTACAACGAGTTTATCAACGCCATTACACAACGGCCCAAAGTGGAAAAGGTGCTGCCGCTGTCAAGCGTCGAGGGTGAGGAGGACGCGAAGGTCGTCCATTACCTGTACGAGCCGGATGCGGAATCACTCCTGCGGGCGCTATTGCCGCGCTACGCAGAGACCCTTGTGTACCAGGCCATCTTGGACGCCAAGGCGAGCGAGTTTGGCGCCCGGATGACGGCGATGGGCAACGCAACCGACGCGGCGGAAGACATGATTAAGCACCTGACCCTGGCGCTCAACCGTGCGCGCCAGGCGGCGATTACAACGCAGATTGCCGAAGTTGTCGGCGGTGCCGAGGCGTTGAAGTAAGAGGAGGGGAATTCGTGAACAAGGGTAAGGTCGTGAACGTGATGGGGCCGGTTGTGGACGTCCGCTTCCCCGAAGGGCAGCTGCCGGCCATCAACAACGCCTTGCGCATCGATTACGAAGGCGATGTCCCCGTTCACCTGACACTGGAGGTCGCCCTGCACCTGGGTGATAATGTGGTGCGCTCAGTTGCGATGTCGTCCACCGACGGACTGGTCCGCGGTGCGGAAGTCACCGACACGGGCCGCCCCATCAGTGTTCCGGTCGGACAGGGCACGCTCGGGCGTATCTTCAACGTGCTTGGCGAGACGATTGACGAAGCGGGCCCGGTGCAGGCGGACGAAACGTGGCCGATTCACCGCAAGGCGCCAGCCTTCACGGATTTGAGCACGAAAGTCGAGATTTTCGAGACCGGTATTAAGGTCATCGACCTGCTCGCCCCGTACATCAAGGGCGGCAAGATTGGCCTGTTCGGAGGCGCCGGTGTCGGTAAGACCGTTTTGATTCAAGAGCTGATTCACAACGTCGCCAAAGAGCACGGCGGCTATTCCGTCTTCGCCGGCGTCGGCGAGCGTACGCGCGAAGGAAATGACTTGTACCACGAAATGAAAGACTCGGGCGTCATCGACAAGACCAGCATGGTCTTCGGCCAGATGAACGAACCCCCCGGCGCGCGTTTGCGTGTGGCTCTGGCCGGTCTGACGATTGCCGAGTACTTCCGCGACGTGGAACAGCGCGACGTGCTACTGTTCATCGACAACATCTTCCGCTTCACGCAGGCCGGTTCCGAGGTGTCGGCGTTGCTCGGGCGCATGCCGTCGGCCGTCGGTTACCAGCCGACCCTGGCAACGGAGATGGGTCAGCTGCAGGAGCGCATCACCTCCACCGTCCGCGGCTCTATCACGTCCATTCAGGCCATCTACGTGCCGGCCGACGACTATACGGACCCGGCGCCGGCCAACACGTTCGCACACCTGGACGCCACCACCAACCTGGAGCGTCGGATTGCCGACATGGGTCTCTATCCTGCGGTCGATCCGCTCGCGTCCACGTCCCGTGCGCTGTCGCCCGATATCGTCGGCGAGGAGCACTACCAAGTGGCGCGCGGCGTGCAGCAGGTGCTGCAGCGCTACCGCGAGTTGCAGGACATCATCGCCATCCTGGGCATGGATGAGCTGAGTGATGAAGATAAGCTGACCGTGCAGCGGGCGCGTAAAATCCAGAACTTCTTGTCCCAGCCGAACTTCGTGGCCGAACAGTTCACGGGTCTGCCGGGCAAATACGTGACCATCAAGGACACGGTCCGCAGCTTTAAGGAGATTTTGGAAGGCAAACTCGACGAGATTCCGGAGACGTACTTCCGTTACCGCGGTGCCATCGACGAAGTCTACGAGGCGGCCGAAAAGGACGGCATCAAGGTCTCGTAAGCAGTCAAGCGGAACCCGGTTGCTTGAGCAAACCGAACATAGCTGCTTGTGCATGCGAGGCAGGAACCGTGTAGGAGTAGACTCCATCGTCAAGGAGGTGGCGCTGTGAGTACGGTCTTGTTTGAGCTGGTCACGCCAGAGCGGCAGCTTCTGTCGCAGGAGGTCAGCATGGTCTCGCTGCGAGGCGGCGACGGGGAATTGGGTATCCTGCCGCGTCACGCACCGTTGGCGACCACCGTGAAGCCTGGGATTGTCAAGGTGAAGCTCCCGACTGGCGAGGATTTCATCCACGTCACGGGCGGCTTTCTCGAGGTCCTGCCGAATCGCATCACGCTTTTGGCGGATGCGGCGGAGGTGGGCGGATACATCGACGTGGACCGGGCACAGCGGGCGAAGGAAGAGGCCGAAGAGCGTCTGGCCAGAGCCGCGACCGCAGAGGAACGGGCAGATGCTGAGGCCGCTTTGCGGCGGGCTTCGCTGCGGCTGGAGACGGCGGAGAAATCTGCCCAGGCCGGCCACCTGTTGGGCCGCAGCGAGGCCTGACAGCGCGCCAGGCTGTCGGCCCGGTTTGACGCGTTCACGGTCAGCCACGGGGCAAAAAAGCCCGATACGCGAGTCGTATGTTCCATGGCACCACCCTTTTCCGGGTGGTGTCTCTTTTCTTTTGAGACCCCTTCAGAGGTCCGTTTGCATTTGCGCAAAGTAATCGATGACAAACTGCCCGAAGCGCTCGGCAGCCCGGCTCCTATAACGCGTTTTTGACCATGCCAAGCCAATCGTCCGCTTACAGTCGGGATCGACAATGCGCAACCGGCGTACGCCGGATTGCCGGGTTTGCCGCCACGTAAGGGCTGGGACGAACGCCACACCCAAGCCTTGCGTCACGAGCGCCGCCATCACGTCCAGCTGGTCTCCCTCAAACGCGATGTTGGGCTCAAAGCCCGCCTGCCGGCAAAAGTCGTCGGTCAGTTGGCGAAAACCGTAGCCCTCGTGCAGGCTGACGAACCCTTCGTCGGCCGCTTCCACCAAGCGCACCGCTTGCCGATCCGCCAGCCTATGGGAGGCCGGGACGACGAGGTAAATCGGTTCCTCCAACAACGGGGTCCAGACGATGTCGGGCGCCTTCGGCGGAACGGTGGAAAACACGAGGTCGACCTCACCCAGCGTAAGCGCCTGCTCCAACCGAGAGGTCGGCAGCATTGACTGGCGAAATCGCACGTCAGGGTGGAGGGCGCGAAACGGGGCCAGTAAGTCGGGTAAGATCCGCGGTACCGAGACGGCCAGCCGAATAACCGCCTGACCGGCCCGTGCGAGATCCTGCGCCTCACGTATCCCATCCTCCAATTCAGCAAACAACTTCTCCACCCGGCGCAAAAACGCCCGTCCAGACTCGTTCAATCGCAGGCCTCTCCCTTCACGGTCGAACAGGCTCACCCCGAGTTCCTGCTCCAGTCGAGCAATGGACCGGCTCAAGGAGGGCTGTGCGACTCGCAGTTCGCGCGCAGCCTGGGTCAGGTGTTGGCGCTTGGCCGCGGTCCGAAAGTAACGCAACTGCAACAAATCCAACTCCATCACCTTCTTATAGAGCTGTTCCGACACGCATAGTTATAACATCTGCGTTATGGATTGATTTCAAAACAGGTATTATACAGCATTGTTTCGTTTGTCTAAAATAGTTTTGTTCGTGCCTCGTTGGCGTACTCGCCAGCCAGGCACGCTTTTCTGTCACGGGAGATTGCACACTGTCTTATGGAGGGAAGGATTTGTGAGTCAGACTGCGCACGCGGGTTCGGCCAAACCGCTCTTACCGCATTACGTAGTGATTTCTTTCTTAACGTTGCTGACCATCTGTCCGCAGTACGTGCTCAACGTGTCGTATATTCTCAACCAAGGCCTGCTTGAAAACACGGTGACGGCGGGAACGTACGCGATGACGGTTCCGTCCTTGGTCTCAAATATGCTGTTTGCCTTGTGTGTTCCGATGGGGCCGGTGTTGTCTCGCTATCTGGGACTGCGGCGGAGCTATCTTGCGCTGGTCGCAGTGTTTGTCCTTGGCGCCCTCATCAGCGGCTGTTCGAGCGAGCTTTGGGTGCTGGTGCTCGGACGAGGACTGCAGGGCCTGACCGCCGGGGCTTTGTTTCTGACCATCCTGCCGGTGAGCCTTGTCTCCTTCCCCAACCACGTCCGCAACTGGTTCTTGCTTTTGGCCATCGGCGGGTTGTTTGGCTCCACGTCGCTCGGGGCCGTGTTTGGCGCGATGTCGCTTGGGGCGGACGCGTGGCGCTTGTTTTACCTGATCTGCGGGGTGCCGGGGTTGCTTGCCCTTCTGGTGGGCAGTCGTGTGTTGCCTCATTCCGAGGCGCACCACGGGCATCATCCGTTCGACATTCGGGGCTTGGTCTGCCTGGTTCTGGCCATTGCAAGCCTCATCTGGCCGCTGGCGCACCTGCAGAAGCTCGGCATCGGTGACTGGAACGTCTGGCCATGGCTTGTGTTGGCTGCCGTCTTTCTGGCTCTGTTTGTCTGGAATGAACTGCGCGTGGAGGGGCCACTGGTTCACTTTCGCGCGTTGGCCACGCCGCGCCAGTGGCTTGGGGTGTTGATGGCGGCGGCGAGCCATGTCGCCCTGGTCGCAATCCTGATTGGCAGTACCAGCTTCCTGCGCAGTGTTCGTGGGGCTGTACCGCACCAGATGACCGTGTTCTACTTGAGCTTCTTTATCGGTTGCGTGATTGCGGCGCTTCTTTGTGTCTGGCTGCATGACCTCATCGGCCCAGGCTGGCTGGGGGTGCTGGCATCCCTAACGGTACTCGGCGTGGCCGCGTTGTGGCGGCAGATGTCCGTCGACGCCGACTGGCCCAGCCTGTATCTGCAGATGGGACTGGCGGGATCGTGCATCGGCGTGGTCCTTGTGTCCGGCGCCCTGTCGACCGCACTGTCCGGGGATATTCATCAGGCACGCTGGCGATCCGTTTCTCTGCACTTCATGCGCAACGTACTGGGGGCGGCAGCGGCGCCGGTGTTTGCCTGGTTCCTGACGCGTCAGTCGGCCGTTCATTACGAACAGTTGCGCGCCCAATTCAGTCTGGCGAATCCGATGGAGACGGCCGGGTTGACGGGTCAGGTACAGAGGCTGATGGGGCAAGGGATGTCCAGCACCGACGCACAGAACGTCGTCACGCAAATGCTGGCCAGCAGCGCGAAGGCGACTTCGCTGGCCAACGCGGACCGGGACCTGTTTCTGCTCCTATGTGTGCTCGGCTTCATCCTCTTGGCGGGTTCGTTGGCTCTGGCGATGAGCGGCCGCGGGCGGCGTCTCGTACAAAAAGGAATGCCGGCCCAGAGCCATCAGATACGCGACCTACCTGCGCGCGTCTCGTAACGTTCCTCACATCTCCTCACGAGTCAACCGAGATCGCCAAGCGAGAACACTTCACGAGGATGGAAACACGCCCGCCAGTGCGGGCGTTTTACACCCTCAACCACGTCTGTTATAATATTTACGTCTATATCGGTATTTGATGGAGTCGGAATTATCCCACCGAGTCACACGTTTTCCATGCGTTGGCTCACGCCGGAGACGGCCCTCCGGGTTAGACCCTCGGCGGAGAAGGGAAGATGGTGGATGCCACAGTACTTCAGTGAGTATTTGTTCGTCGTCCTGTTCATCGTCTTTGCCGTGCTGTTACCGATTGCGACCATCTGGGTCATCGGTCCCTTGCTGCGGCCCAACCGCCCTTCGCGCGGGAAATTGGAGACGTATGAAAGCGGTGTCAAACCGTTTGGTGACTCCCACGTCCGCTACAACGCTCGCTATTACCTATTCGCTCTCCTGTTTGTCGTGTTTGACGTGGAAACTTTGTTTCTGTATCCATGGGCGATCAGTTACCACCAGTTGGGTGTGTTTGGGCTGATTGAGATGCTGTTGTTCATCGTCATTCTCATCCTGGGCCTGGCGTACGCGTGGAGGAAGAAGGTGCTTGAATGGAACTGAACCCAGCCAACCGCCTGCCGGTCCTCGAGTACGAAGGACTGACCCCGGAGGAAAATCAGGAGCTGCGGCGGGCTGGTGTACTCCTGCAGCCGCTGGAGCAGCTCAAGGCCTGGGCCCGCAGCAACAGCCTATGGCCGCTGACCTTCGGCTTGGCCTGTTGTGCGATTGAGATGATGGGCGCCAGCGCCTCTCACTATGACATGGATCGGTTTGGTATCTTCTTTCGTGCCTCGCCGCGTCAGTCGGATGTGATGATTGTGGCCGGTACGGTGACGAAAAAGATGGCGCCTCTACTGCGCCGCCTGTATGAACAGATGGCGGAGCCGAAGTGGGTTGTGGCCATGGGGGTTTGCGCCACCGCGGGCGGCCCGTACGTACGCAGCTACTCGGTCGTGAAAGGGGTTGACCAGGTGGTCCCCGTAGACATCTACATCCCCGGGTGCCCGCCTTCGCCGCCTGCTCTCATCTACGGGTTGAACCTGCTGCAGCACAAGATCCGCCGCGAGGCACGGACGAGGAGGGTGGAACAGGCGTGAGCGACGAATCGCGGACACCAGACTCCCCAGCCGCCGACAAAGAGCGCACCGCCGAGAGCGCGGACCTGAAGGCCGAGGGGGCGGATGGGCCCAAGCCGAAGCCGAGTACTTCGGCGCAGCCGTCCGCCGGAAAACCAGCCGCTGCTGCCCAGCCGCCTGCCGGAAAACCGGTCGCGAAGGCGGCTGCGGCCAAGCCGGCGGCAAAGGCGGCTGCCGCGAAGAAAGAAGCGCCGCCGGACCCGCGTGTGGAGCAAGCCAAGGCGACGGCGGACAGCCTGCGCCAGGCGGTCGTCGAGCAGTTTGGTCCCGAGGCCGTCCTGGACAGTGGTGCCGCGCACCACAAGCCGATGCTTAAGATTGCCCGCGAGCAGTGGCTGCAGGTGGTCGACTACCTGCGCACACACCCGGACTGGCGTCTGAACTATGTGGAGTGCATGGCTGGAACCGACTATGCGGACCGAATTGAGGTGGTGCTGTTTGTACAGTCCACCGAACGGGGGCACTTCGTCTGCCTCAAGACGCAGACTCCGCGCGAAGAGGCTTGGGTACCCTCTTTGGTCTCGGCGCATCCGGGCGTGAACTGGGAGGAGCGAGAGATTTACGACCTGCTCGGGGTGGAGTTTCGCGGGCACCCCGATTTGCGCCGGATTATGCTGGACGACGACTTTGTCGGCCATCCGCTGCGCAAGGATTTCGATGTCTGGGTAAATAGCGAGCGGCCGCTGGTCGATGGACAGCGGCCGTGAACATGAGGTGGGAGGCGGGACGATGGCGCTGCTGGACGAAGCCAACCAAGTGCGTACGGAAGAGATGCTCCTCAACGTTGGGCCGCAGCACCCCAGCACACACGGCGTGTTCCGGCTGGTCGTGAAAATCAGCGGCGAGACCATTCTCGACGCTGATCCGGTCATCGGCTATCTGCACCGGGGCACGGAGAAGTTGGCCGAAGACCTGCAGTACATGCAAATCATTCCGTATACCGACAGGCTGGACTACCTGGCAGCGATGCTGAACAACTACGCATTCTGCCACACGGTCGAGGAGGCGCTCGGCCTCGAGATCCCGGAACGGGCCGAGTACTTGCGCGTCATCCTGATGGAGATGCAGCGCATCGCGTCCCACCTGTTGTTCATCGGCACGTACCTGCTCGACTTGGGTGCTATGAGCCCGTTTTTGTACGTGTTCCAGGAGCGCGAGCGGATTGTCCAGCTGTTCAACGAGATCAGCGGGGCGCGTCTGACGTACAACTTCATGCGCATCGGCGGCGTTAAATACGACGCCCCGCCGGGCTGGCTGGACAAGGTACGGGCGTTCGTGCCGTTCATGCGTGAAAAGATTCAAATGTACGATGACCTGATTACCGGCAATGAAATCTTCCTCAACCGCACGCGCGGCGTCGGGGTTTTCGACGCAGAGACGGCCCTGGCCTACGGGATGAGCGGCATCAACCTGCGCAGCACCGGATTTGATTGGGATCTGCGGCGGAAGAAACCGTACAGCATCTATGACCGATTCGACTTTGAGGTGCCCCTCGGCAGGCAGGGAGACTGCTTTGACCGCTATTACTTGCACCTGTTGGAGATGCGAGAGTCACTGAAAATCGTGGAGCAGGCTCTGGAGCAAATCCCGGACTCTGGGCCGGTCTTGGGCAAGGTGCCTCGCCTCGTCCGCCTGCCGGCAGGGGAGTATTATTCCGGCATTGAGGGGGCGCGCGGCGAACTCGGGTTTTACATCGTCAGCGACGGCAAAGACAAGCCGTACCGGTTGAAGATCCGCAAACCCTCGTTCGTCAATCTGCAGTTGCTGCCAAAGCTGCTCAAGGGCCAAAACCTGGCCAACCTGATTGCCATTCTCGGTGCCGTGGACATCGTCCTAGGGGAGGTGGATGCCTGAATGTCCTGGCTGTGGGCGTGGCATAACGCAGGTCTCACTGGCCTGTCCTTTGTCGGAATGGTCATCGGGACGGTGGTCGTCCTCCTCATTGGACTCGGCGTCGTCACGTACGAAATCTACTTTGAACGCAAGGTCCTCGGTTGGATGCAGCTTCGTATTGGCCCCAACCGGGTTGGGCCGTTCGGCCTGTTCCAGTCGTTTGCCGATATCCTCAAGCTGCTGATTAAAGAGGACGTGGTGCCGGAAAAGGCCGATAGGCCATTGTTCCTGTTGGCGCCGGTCATCGCGTTCATCCCCTCGTTCATGGTTCTGGCGGTAATACCATTCTCGCGCACGCACGTCTTCACCGCCAATTTAAGCATCGGGGCCCTGTACTACCTGGCCCTGTCGGCGATCACGATTCACGGCGTGATGCTCGGCGGATGGGCGTCCAACAACAAGTATGCCTTGATTGGCGGGATGCGCAGCGCGGCGCAGATGCTCAGTTACGAGATCCCGCTCGGATTGTCGCTGGTCGGCGTCGTATTGATGGCCGGATCGCTCAATTTGAACGACATTGTCGCCGCGCAGGAGCGGTGGTGGTTTGTGATTCCGCAGATTTTGGGCTTTTTAGTTTTCCTGGTGGCGGCCACGGCCGAACTGAACCGTACCCCGTTCGACCTGCCGGAGGCGGAATCGGAGCTTATCGCCGGCTACCATGTCGAGTACACGGGCTTCCGCTTTGCGTTTTTCATGCTGACCGAATACCTGTACATGTTCGCCATGGCTGGGCTGGCGGCGACCTTGTTCCTTGGCGGCTGGTTGGGTCCGTGGTTGCCGGGGTGGTTGTGGTTTGCGATTAAGGTCGCGGCCTTCATTTTCTTTCAGTTTTGGCTGCGCGCCACCTTGCCGCGCCTGCGCGTCGACCAACTCATGTCGTTCAGTTGGAAGATTCTCCTTCCGGTTGCGTTGTTGAACCTGGTCTTGACGGCCGTTGTGAAGGCGCTGTAAGAAGTGCTCGACCGATTTTAACGCTGGGGCTTTGACCATAACCCGGTCCTGGCTGATGGATCAAAACGGGGTGAAAGAACATGTTGGGATTTCTCAAAGGAATGAGCGTCACCCTGCGTCAACTGCCGAAGAAAAAGGTCACCGTGCAGTATCCGGATGTTCGCCCCGAGTGGCCGGAGCGGTTCCGCGGCGTGCACCGGTTCATCCCGGAACTGTGCATCAACTGCAACCAGTGCGCCCGCATCTGTCCGACCGATTGCATTTCCCTTGGGGGCGACCGAGACCACAACAAAAAAATGCGGATTGATACGTTCGATATTAACTTTGACACCTGCATCCTGTGCGACTTGTGTACAGAGGTCTGCCCTACCGAGGCGATTCTGATGTCGGATACCTTTGAGTTGGCGTCGGAGACCCGGGACGACTTCTACCTGGATATGAACTGGCTCTACGCCAACCAACAGCGCTACGAGCAAAACCATCCAGAGCGGGTGGAGGCACAGGTGGGTGAAGGCGAATGACGATTCACCCATCACTGATTGCGTTTTTTCTCATCGCCTTGGCGATTCTCAGCGCTGCCATCTCCTTCCTGACGATGCGAAAAGTCATCTACATGGCCCTGGCCGTTGGGGCGGTGTTCATCGGCTGTGCCGCGGTCTACATCTTGCTCGGGGCTCCGTTTGTCGGGATTGCCCAGGTGCTTATTTACGCTGGCGCCATCACCATCCTGATGATGTTTGCCATTATGCTGACGAACCACGAGGAGATGGAACCGCCATTTTGCTGGACGCTCCGCCACGGGGCGAGCGCGGTTTTTTGCGTGCTGCTCGCCGCGTCCTTATTGTGGATTATCCGCAGTCAGGTGTGGCCGCAGCCCTCCTCGACCGATGTCAACCACGGGCATTCGAATCCGGCCGCGCTCGGTCAGGAGCTGTTTGCTCATTACACCATTGCGTTTGAACTGGTGTCTCTGCTGTTGGTGGTGGCGCTGGTTGGGGCGGTCGTGCTGGCGCAGGCGCGAAAGGAGGACGAGTGAGTGGATACACCGGTGGTTTCGGTCCCGACTGGATCATTGCTCGGTTTGGCCGCCATCCTCTTCTGCATCGGTCTGTACGGGGCGTTGACCAAGCGGAACCTGATTATGGTGCTCATCTCGCTGGAGTTGATGCTCAACGCGGTCAACATCAACCTGGTCACGTTCTCCCGCCTGGGCGCCGCGCCGAACCTGGACGGGCAGGTGTTTGCCCTGTTTACCATCACCGTCGCGGCGGCGGAAATCGCGGTTGGGCTGGCGCTGGTTGTGGCGGCCTTCCGCACGCGGAGGAGTACGGAGGTCAAAGACCTGAACACGGAAAAGTACTAGAGCGGTTGTCCGAAATGGGGCCAGAACTCCCCATCGCATTGCTTCGTCAGCGCCCAAAATGCTCCGGGGCTATCGCCCGGCCTAAACGGTCCCCACTGGGGACCAGGCCCCCTCACGTACCGAAAGACGTACGCTCGACTCGCATTTGGGCTAGCTTCCTCGCACTGCTTGGGTCTTACCTGACCCCTTTTCGGACGCGCAATTTGAAGGCCGGGCCGGGAGGAAGGTGAACGTATGACAGAATTCGTATGGCTGATTCCCATCCTGCCCTTGGCAGGGTACGTGTTTCTTCTCTTGTCGGGCCGGCGCGTGCCGGAAGCGGTGGCGTGCGCGGTGTCGGTGGCGCTGACCGGGGTCTCGTGCCTCCTGAGTCTGCTCGTGTTCTTCCAAATGCCAGTCGGGACGATGGGCAACCAGACGTGGCTGTTCCATTGGCTCCGGGTCGGCTCTGTCACGATTGATGTGGGGGTGTCCTTGACCCACCTCAATGCCCTGATGCTGGTGGTGGTCAGCGTGGTCAGCCTGCTGGTGTTGTTGTTCTCCAAGGGCTATATGCACGGAGACGAGCGGTTTGCGGTGTTCTATCAATACCTCAACCTCTTTATCTTCTCGATGCTGGCGCTCGTCGTCTCGCCGAATCTCTTGCAATTGTACATATTCTGGGAAATGGTGGGGCTCTGTTCGTACCTGTTGGTCGGGTTCTGGTTCTTTAAGCCGGAAGCGGCCTTGGCTGCGAAAAAGTCGTTCATCGTCACCCGCATTGGCGATACCGGCTTGTTCGCGGGAATCATCCTGTTGTTCTTGGGGACGGGCGGATCGTTCGATTTTACGACGGTATTCCAGGCGGCGGCCGCGCACACGATGCGCCTGCCCTGGCTGGGGAGTCACGGGCTTATCACTGTGGCGGCGCTGCTCATCTTCTTCGGCGCGGTCGGCAAATCGGCTCAGTTTCCTTTGCACGTGTGGCTGCCGGACGCGATGGAGGGCCCGACCCCGGTGTCTGCACTGATTCACGCCGCGACAATGGTGGCCGCCGGTGTGTACCTGGTGGCGCGGATATATCCGCTGTTTTTGGAAAGCCCCGTGGCCATGACCGTGGTGGCCTGGATAGGCGGCATCACCGCGCTCTTGGCGGCCCTTATCGCGCTGACACAGCGGGATATCAAGCGGGTGATTGCCTACTCCACAGTCTCGCAGCTCGGTTACATGATGATGGGGCTCGGTGTCGGCGCCTATGCCTTGGGCGTTTGTCACCTGTTTACACATGCGTTTTTCAAAGCCTTGTTGTTCTTAGCGGCCGGTTCGGTCATCCACGCCGTCAACACGCAGGACCTGTTTCAAATGGGGGGGCTCGGCAAAAAGATGCCGATTACCCGCTGGACTTTCCTGGCGGGTGCGCTGGCCTTAGCGGGCATCGTTCCGTTCTCCGGCTTTTGGTCCAAAGACGACATTCTGACCGCGGCCTGGCAGAGCGGACACAGCGCGCTGTACTGGATGGGGCTGGTCGCCGCGTTCTGCACGGCGTTTTACATCTTTCGAGTCTACTTTCTGACTTTCTCCGGTCAGCCCCGGGACGAGGCTAGGGTGGAGGCGGCGCATGAAGGTTCTTGGGTGATGACAATTCCGCTGGTGGTGCTGGCGGTCCTCGCGACCCTGGCCGGGTTTGTCAACACGCCCTGGAACGGGCATGGCCTGGAGCGGTACCTCAGTAACGACTTTTCGCCCGGCGCGGGCACTGCCGCCCCGCAACTCGTCGCGCACGAGAGCTTGCCCCTCATGGCCTTCAGTGTGGTGGTGGGGCTGCTCGGGATTGGCTTGGCGTTCCTGCTCTATGGGCGGCCCACGGAGGCGCCGAATCGGCTCGCGGAGTCGCTGTCCATTCCGTACCGCGTTTCCCTGCGTAAGTTCTATCTCGACGAGGTGTACTTCTACAGCGTGGTCGCAGGCGGGAAGGTGGTCGCCCGGATGGTGAACGCGGTCGATCGCTATCTCATCGACGGCCTGATTGAAGTGGGGGCGCGGCTGGTTTCTATCCTCGGCCTGGCCTTCAAGTACACGCAAACCGGCCAGGTGCAGGCGTACGGCATGATTGCCGTGTTTGGTCTGGTGGTCATGGTTGTTGTGGCCGTGCTCGGTGTCGGGGGGGTGCTGTAAGAGATGGGGCTCTCTGTGTGGCTACCAGGCGCGCCGTTTCTGGCTGCGCTCTTGACGTTGGTTCTGCCGTCGCGCCGGCCCACCGAAATCCGCCTGGTCACCGGCCTTGGGTGCTTGGTCTCCTTAGTCTTGGCGATTGTGGCCTGGCTCAGTTACGGATCTAGCCAGGACGGCTTCCAACACGTCGCCTCCCTGGCTTGGTTTACCCTGCCGAATGTCTGGCTGGGGCACAACCTGACGATTGGGCTGTCGTTCGGCGTGGATGGTCTGTCGCTGCCTTTGCTCACCCTGACAGCCGTCATCGCACTGCTTGCGGTTATCGGCGTGCCGCGGCCAGCGGAACAGGAGAAAGCCTACCGCTTTTGGCAGGGCCTTCTGGTCGCCGCCATTCTCGGCGTGCTGACGGCGCTGGACTTATTCACCTTCCTGGTGGCCGTGGAACTCGCCTTGTTTTCCGGGTTTTTCCTCATTCTGCAGTTTGGCGGCCCGGACCGGCGGCACGCGGCGTACAAGTTCTTGATTTACCGCGGCTTCGCCTCGGTCGGTCTCCTGGTCGTGTTTATCGGGCTGGCATACGGACTGGCCGGGTTGTACTACAGCGGGGGGACGGCCGGATCGACCCCCAAGCTGCCAGGCTCGGTGGGGACGCTGACGTTTTCCATCGCCACTCTGCAGCACGACGTCGCCCACGCCGCGTCCGTGTACGGTGGTATCCGGCCGGCGTTGTTCCTCGTGCTGTTGCTGGCGGTGTTCATTGAGGAGGCGTTTGTCCCCTTCCACACGTGGCTGCCTAAGGCCCACGAACAGGCGGACACGGCCACCAACATGCTCATCGGCGGCATGCTGACCAAGACCGGCGCCTATGTGCTGCTCCGTTTTGGCGTCGGCATGCTCCCCGATGAAGTGCACCGGTTTAGCCTTCTCCTGGCCGTGTTTGGCGTCATCAACATCCTGTACGGGGCGTTTGCCGCCTGGGCGGCGAGGGGCTGGCGGCGGCTCACCGCCTTCTCCAGCATCAGCCACATGGGGCTGGTCCTGCTCGGGATTTCGGCCATGAACTCGGCGGGGCTTCAGGGCGCGATGTTCATGATGGTCTCCTCGGGACTCCTGACCGCGTTTCTGTTTTATCTCGCCGGGGCTATCGAGGAGCGGACCGGATCGTCCCAAATGGACCGCTTGGGCGGCCTGTCCAAGTCGATGCCCACCTTGTCGGGGTTTCTCCTGTTTGCTGCGCTGGGGTCGCTCGGCCTGCCCCTGACGAGCGGGTTCATCAGCGAGATTCAGGCGTTTATCGGCGCCTTCGGCGGCCACCCGTACCTGTCGTTTGTCGGGCTCTTGGGGCTCATTCTGTCGGCGACCTACTTGTTATACGCGATTCAGAAAACCACCTTTGGCCCTCGGGTGCCTGTGGCGGCGGCCGTCGACGCGCGGGCGGTGGAATACCTACCGCTGATTGTCCTGACCGCGCTCGTGCTCGTCGTCGGGGTGTACCCAGAAATCATCGGCAACCTGTTCGGCCTGTCGGCTGGCACGCTGCTTGGGATAGGGGGTTAACTCATGCCAGACATACTCCATCAACCCTATTGGCTGACGATGGGCCCGCTTTTGGTCGTCTCCGTGACCGCGTTTGTCGTGATGATTCTCGAATTTATATTCCTGCACGGCAATCGGCGGTGGCTGGTATGGCCATCCCTCCTCGGCACTTTGGTGGCGATGGTGCCGGCTGTACAGCATTTCGCTGCGAAGCCGACCGCAGCGCTAAACACCATGCTCGTCGACGGGTTTGCCAGCGTGTTCAGTCTGCTCATCCTGATCTCGGCCGCGTTGATTCTGCTCTTCTCGTATGCGTACAGCGCCCGGCAACCGCTGGCCGCCGAGCACACTTACCTGATTCTGTTTGGCGTCGCGGGCGCCTTGGCAATGGCCTCCGCCTTCGACCTTATCACCCTCTACGTGGGGTTGGAGCTGCTCTCGGTGGCCAGCTACGTCCTGATTGCCGTGCGCAAGAAATCTGTACGCTCGGTCGAGGGGGGCGTCAAGTACCTCATTATGGGATCCGTCGGGTCCGCGGCGCTGCTGTACGGGATGTCGTTCATCTATGGAATTTCCGGTACCACCAACCTGGTAGAGCTCGGCCAGCACGGCAGCGAACTGTACCAGCAATACCCGGCCATCGTCCTCTTGGGCTTCATCCTCATGCTCTGTGGCATGGGCTTCAAGCTGTCGCTGGTTCCGTTTCACATGTGGACACCGGACGCGTATGACGGCGCGCCGTCACCCATCAGTTCGTTTTTGGCGACTCTGTCGAAAACGGCCGCGTTCGCGATGCTGTTGCGCATGCTGTTGTTTATCTTCAACGGGGTCACGAGCGACGTCTTTTACTGGGCGGGCATCCTGGCGGCGGTGACGATGCTGGTCGGCAACCTCATCGCCTTGCCGCAGCGCAACATGAAGCGTCTGCTGGCTTTCTCCAGCATCGCGCAGGCCGGCTACGCGTTGATTCCCTTGGCTCTCATCGGTCCCAACTACACCGACTGGACGGGGCTTTTCGACAGCCTGGTGTTCTACCTGTTTGCTTATACGTTCATGACCATTGGCGCCTTTGCCGTAGTCTCGGTGGTGGCCCGGGCGAGAAAAACGCACACCGACGACGCGCTGCAGGGCCTCTTTCAGCAATCGCCCTGGCTGGCCGGGGCTCTGACCGTATTCCTGCTGTCGCTCGCCGGCATGCCCCTGACCGGTGGCTTTTTGGGCAAGTTCTACATATTTGTCGAGACCATTCACTTTCAGGCGGTCTGGCTGGGCATCCTGCTGTTTGTGACCAGCATCATTTCGTTCTACTACTACCTGGGGTGGGTGCGCCAGATGTTCCGTAAAGACTTGGATACCCGCGGCGAAGCGGCCGTCATCCAGACGCACCCTGTGATGAACCTGCTGCTCGGGCTGTGCATTGCCGGAACGCTTGCACTCGGCATCGTTCCGGCCACCTTGCTCCACCCGCTGCAGTGGGTGCAGTGGTTTTGACGAGGCAGGACGGCTCCTCAGATCAGTTCGACGCCGGCCTTCCGTAGGCCTTCGGCGAGGGTCTCATCGAAGATCTCATCCACGACCGCGTAATCGAAGGCGTGCAGCGGCGCGATGGTGGCGAATGAGACGCGGCCGAACTTGCTACTGTCAGCCAGTAAGGCCACCTGCAGGCTGCGCGCCATCATTGCCTGTTTGACCGCAACCTGCTCGGTACGCGCGCTCATGGCGCCGTCTTTGACGGTCAGTCCATCGCAGCCGATGAGTGCCACATCCGCGTGCAGGGCCTGGATCATCTGAATCGCGAACGATCCGCCCGAACTCCCGGTAGCGGGGTCGACGAGGCCGCCGCAGGTGTAAACCTGGAAGCGGCGGGTCTGGGCAAGATGCTGCGCAATCTGCAAGTCCGGGGTGCAAACGGTCAGCGGTTCCTCGAAGGAGGCCGTTAGTTCCTTCGCCACTTCGTACGCCGTACTGCCCGCATCCAAGAAAATCGATCGGTTGGGCTTGAGCAGGCTCATCACCTTGCGGGCGATGGCCTGTTTTTGTTCCGTGTTGGCGGTGGACTTGACCTCCAGGCTGTCGGGCATCCACTTCTGTTCAGCGAGGATAGCCCCGCCGTGGACCCGGCGCGCCTTCCCTTCCTGCTCGAGCTGCTCCAAATCGCGCCGGACGGTCATCATGGAGACCTGAAAGTGGGCCGCCAGCTGCTGCAACTCCACCTGTCCGTGCTTGGCCAACAGGTGATAGATCTCCTTGCGCCTCTGCGCAGCCAGCATCCGGATTCCTCCCGTGTTTCGTGTCTCTGTCCATTATAGCCTGGAGCGAACGCATCTTCCCTAAAAAAGCAACGGAATCTATCAGGAGATGGCACTAAAGGAACTGGACTACTAACTTCTCGCGAAAATATGTTGATGTTGTGTTCGATTGTGTTATATATTGTTATCATACGTTACGTAAGGCGGGGGTCAAGGCTCGTTCCAGAACACGTAAACTGACAGCACCCGTAGGAGGAGATGGGCATGAATATCCTCGTATTCGGCGATGACCTGACCGGCTGCAACGCGGAAGCGGTGCTGTTTCGACAGCTCGGCTGGCAGGCCCAAACCTTGCTGCGGCATGACCAGGTGCTCCCGCCACGGCGTGGCGTCGCCACCATCTGGAACACTGGCACGCGGCTTCTGCCACCTGCCGAAGCGGCCCAGCGCGTGCAAGCCCTGATGCGGCGGGTACTTGCCGAATGGGGGACCGATACTCGGTTTGCCAAGCGGATCGACAGCACGTTTCGCGGCCCGATTGGGGCGGAGGCGGAGGCTATGCTGAAACTCCTGCCCGAGCGGGCGGTCGGAGTGGTGGTGTGCGCCTTCCCGGCATCGGGACGGACGGTCCGCGGGGGTCGTTTATACGTGCACGGGGTTCCGGTCGATGAGACGGAAATCGCGCGCGACATCCATACCCCGGTGACATCAGCGAACCTCGTCGAGCTGCTGCGGCAGCAGACCAGCTTGCCGGTTCTGTCTCTGACCTCGGCCGAGGTGGAGCAGGGCTTTTCCGCGGTCGCAGGGCGCTATAGCAGCCTCGGGCGCGAACGCCTGCTCGTCATCTGCGACGCGGAGACGGATGACGACATCGCCACCTTGGCCCGGTCATTTGCTACCTGGCCGGTTCCCGTTCTGCCCATCGATCCCGGTCCGTTCACGGCCCAATACTTCTCTGCCCTGGCGGCCGGGCAAAACCGCGTCTTTCTCGTCTGTGGGAGTCCGATGCCCACCACTTGCCGCCAACTCGATTACCTGGAGACTCGGTTGGGGAGGGAACTCATCCGCATTCATCCGATGTCTCTCGTCAAGGCGGACACGCGCGCGGAGAGCCTGCAGGCCTACACCGCCCAGGTGGCCGACGCGTTCTCCAGGCAGCAGGTTGTCGGCGTGCGCACCGACGGAGTCGCCTGCAGTGGCGGCCGGGCGGTGGATGTCTCAGAGGCCTTGGCGGAACTCACAGAAGCGGTTCTGAAGACCGTGCCGCTGAACGGACTCTACGTGACGGGCGGCGAGGTCGCGTACGAGGTGCTGCACCGCCTGCGGGCGGAAGCGCTGGAACCCATCCACGAGGTGTGGCCGCTATGCATCCTCAGCCGCGTCGTCTCCGGCCCCTATGCCAACCTGCGCGTCGTGACCAAGGGCGGATCGGTCGGGCCCGAAAGCGCCGTCTACGACAGCGTTCAGGTGCTCCTGTCTGGCGCCTGACCAACTTGGGGTTGGCGTGCAGGCGCCACATACAGCGGGTGTCACGTATAAGCGGGCGCCACATCCATTCGATTGCCATCACGAGGAGGAGAACGCATGTTAGAACGTCCGGTAATTGCCATCACCATGGGAGACGCCGCCGGCATTGGGCCAGAGATTACGCTGAAGGCCTTGACCGACGCCGCGCTATACGCGAGCGCCCGGCCGCTGGTCATTGGCTCTCGCGCGGTGTTGGAGGACATCCGCCAGCGGCTGTCGATCCCGGTCTCCATTCACGCGGTGACCCAGCCTAACGAAGCGCTGTATACGGCGGGCACGGTCGATGTTGTGGATTTGGACAACATTGACGTCGCCAGCCTCGCTCTCGGCCAGGTTCAGGCGCAGTGCGGCCAGGCCGCGTTTGACTACGTCAAGCGGAGCGTCGAGTTGGCGCAGGCCGGTCAGGTGGACGCCATTGTCACGGCACCCATCAACAAGGAAGCGCTGCGTGCCGCCGGGGTGCCCTACATCGGGCACACGGAAATGTTCGCCGATTTGCAGCACGTAGAGAACGAGATGACCATGTTCCTCATCGAGAACGTGCGCATCTTTTTCTTGACGCGGCATGTGCCGTTGATTGAGGCCTGCCGCCAGATTGCCAATCCAGACTTCGTCCACGCCGGAATTGTCCGCGCCTACCGTGCGCTCACGACCCTCGCGGGGGAGAAGCCGCGGCTGGCCGTGGCCGGGCTCAACCCGCACTCGGGCGAAGGCGGGCTCCTGGGCCGCGAGGAAGTGGAGTCCATCCGCCCGGCCATCGAAAGGGCTTTGGCCCAGGGGATGAACGTTGTTGGTCCCGTGCCGGCCGATTCGGTGTTTCACTTCGCGCGCCAGGGTCAGTACGACGCCGTGCTCTCCCTCTACCATGACCAGGGGCATATCGCCGCCAAGGTGATGGACTTTGAGAAGACGGTGTCCATTACGCTCGGGCTCCCGACGCTTCGCACCAGCGTCGATCACGGCACGGCCTTCGACATCGCTGGTAAAGGCGTCGCCTCCGCCGTCTCGATGGTGGAAGCCATCCGCGCCGCCATTCGCTACGCGCCGAAGTATCAGCCGGTGTAGGGTCCCCATGGGCGTAACTTCAATGCGCCGCCCTTCCTCGGGCGGCGGTCTTTATACACCACGTATGAAACCGGAAACATGAGAGCGGAACGGAGGAGGATTGTCATGAATTCGCTGCCTGTTCGGAGATGGTGGTACATCATTCCGGTTGCCGTGGTCATGTACATGATGGCGTACATGGACCGGATCAACGTGTCCATGATCCTGCCGTACATCGATGATTCTTTCCATATAACCAGTTCGGCCGCCGGTTTTGCCTCCGGCATCTTCTTCGTTGGCTATATGATCTTGCAAATCCCTGGTGGCTACCTAGCGAGCAGATGGAGTGCCCGAAAGGTTGTATTCATCCTGATGATTCTCTGGGGTTTGTCCGCCATGGCTACGGGTCTCGTGAAAACGCCCACACAATTGTATCTAGCTCGGTTTGTCCTGGGAGTGTTTGAGGGTGGAGTCTGGCCCGCGGTGTTGGTCCTGCTCGCCTCGTGGTTTGCGAATGATGAGCGGGCGCGGGCGAACGCGCTTTGGATGACCTGTCTGCCCATTTCAGCCGTAATCATGGCGCCATTGACGGGGTGGCTGTTAACTTTCCTCAATTGGCGGGACATCTTTATCATTGAAGGGGCGCCGCCTATCATTTGGGCGTTCGTGTGGTGGTTTACGGTCACAGACAAACCGCAATCGGCCCGGTGGCTGACGGAATCGGAAAAAGCGGCGACGACTCGCGTCTTGGCTGCGGAGAACGAGACTAAACCAAACGACGCCGGGCTTCGTGCCGCATTGACGAACAAGACGGTCTGGTGGTTGATAGCCGGGTATTTCTTCTGGATGAGCGGATTTTATGGCTTCTCGCTTTGGGAACCGTCCGTCGTTAAGTCCTTTCAAGGCATTGCTTCATCTGGCACGGTCGGCCTGCTCTCTGCGGTTCCCTTCTTCTTCGCTTTTCTGTCGATGATTGTGACCTCATATCTCTCGGACAAGACGGGCAAACGCCGGTTGTTCGTCGCCTTGCCTCTGGTCGTCGGAACGATTGGGCTCGTCGCCGGGCAGTTGCTTGGGCACGGTCCCATGATCAGCATGGTGTTTCTCGTCATTGCGGCCATCGGCGTCTATGGCCCCTACGGACCGTTCTGGGCCATCCCCAGTCGCATCTTGCGCATCGAAGTCGTCGGGGCAGCCATGGGCATCATCAACGCTATCGGGAACCTAGGTGGGTTCCTTGGTCCGTACCTAGTTGGCTACTTAAAGCAGGTCACGCACAGCAGTTTTGTCGGTTTCTATGTGCTGGCGGCCTTTCTGGTCATCGCCATTCTAATATCTTCGCTTTTGAAATCGGAAACCGAGACGAATAGGGGCTTTATACCAGCCAGCGGACAGCCGACCCAGTTCTGAACTTTTCCCTTCCCGTTCTGCTGGAGGAAACGATGATAGAGAACGGGAAGGGAGAATCTCGTTCATATCGAAATTGCTGGGTGCTGGTTATTTGTATCCAGCTTGATGATTTTTCGCTATTGATAATCGTTCACCCTTGTAGATGGGTCACCGGCCACTAAGGCTTCTACCTTTATGAACCGGCGTTCAAAATCATGATGCCCAGCCTATGCGCAAAAGCCGCCGGGGCGGGCACAGGCGTTTTGGGCAGGTTTGTCCCGTCCCTCGCTTCCCTGTCGGCATGGTACAATACCCCTACATCTCGTGAAGGAGGGCCCAATATGCCGACCACAATGACCGGTACGGGAACCCTGTCGAATAGCGCCGTGTTGGCGGCGGACGGACTGTTATTCGTGCTTGCCTTCCTGTTTGGCACTTGGGCCACCTGGTGGGCGTTGGGTGCCCTGAAGTGGGACAAGTTTTTGTTCGATCCGCTCGGCACCCAAACTCGGGTGCTGCGCTTTCTGCTCGCTCTCCTGGGCGGCTTTCTGCTCGCCTTGGCCGCGGTCGCCTATATCGTGGCGTTCCAGTTGCTGCGCGTCCTCTTATAGCCTAGGTGATGACCCTCACGAAAAGGCGTGGCGATCGCCGCGCCGTCCCCGTCCGCACTTCACGAATTTATCAATATGCGCCGTAAGACCCCGAGCTAGCTCTGGGAATATAAGGCGCTCGCCGTTAGGCGAAAGTTGTTTCGTTTTTTACACTGTATATGGTACTACAATGTAAGTATGTTGAAAAAGAGAGCCTACCGATACCGTTTCTATCCGACCGAAGAGCAGAAAGAAATCCTCGCCAAGACGTTTGGTTGTGTTCGCTTTGTCTACAATTGGGGCTTACGCCTCAAGACAGATGCGTACTACAACGAAGGCAAACGTCTGTACTACAAGGATCTGTCGGCTCAATTGACAGTCTTGAAACGGCAACCTGACATGGTATGGCTCAATGAAGTTTCCAGTGTTGCGCTTCAACAGGAATTACGGCACCTGGATCGCGCCTTCA
>NZ_AUMH01000021.1 GCF_000430585.1 Alicyclobacillus herbarius DSM 13609 | reverse complement strand
CCAGCGTGTGAGCGTTGGAATCCCCCGGCTTTAGCCGTGGGGAGGAAGTCAACGTACCGCAGGTGTTCTTCTCCGGCTTGTTTAACATCGACACGATGGCCACCTGGCTTAGGTGGTTGAGCAAAATCATGCCGCTGGAATCGTGCACGGGTATTGCCCATCTCACTGATACGGGAGTAAGGCAGAATGGCTGAAGACACGGAACAATGGCTGGCTTCCCTGCTTCGTCTCGGTGAAGAGGAGAAGATGACGGATAAGCAAATCAAAATCATCCAAGCGGCTGTGGAAATGTTTGCAGAAAAAGGGTATGCCGCGACGTCGACGAGCGAGATCGCCGAGAGAGCGGGTGTGGCGGAAGGCACTATCTTCCGACATTACAAGACTAAGAAAGACCTGCTCATCCCCATTGTGGCGCCCATCATGCCGAAATTAGTGGCGCCGTTTTTGCGAGATTTTCAGAAGGTGCTACACACGGATTATGAACATTTCGATGACTTTCTCCGGGCAGTCATGCGAAATCGGCTGGAGTTTGCGATGAGGCATGCGCCCGTGCTGAAAATTCTGCTGCACGAGATTCCGTTCCATCCCGAGTTACAGGCGCAGTTCAAGGCACAGATTTTTCCGCAGGTCGCTGACAGGCTGGTTCATATCATTTCTCATTTTCAGGCCAAAGGGGAGCTCGTGCAGATGCCCCCGTTGGCACTCCTGCGTCTCATCGTGACAACCGTTGCCGGCTATATCCTCCTGCGTACACTCGTCCTGCGCGAGTATGACTGGAATGATGAAGAAGAGATTGAGCGGACCATTCAGTTCATCATGCAGGGTTTGAGGCCGCCGGTTGGGTGATTAGCGATCATTTCCGACGGCCGTATTGGTGTCGCGAGAACTGACGGATCATGATGGATAACAAAACAAGGTCCTCTTTATAAAACATATCCTGGTAACTAAAACCATACATCATTAAGGGTCATTGATAGCCTCTCTCTGCGATACACTCTTGGTGGCACTGGTCGTGGTTGGGCGTGCGGAGGCCGGCAGGGCTTGCCGTCTTTAGTTCAAGCTGGCGATCCAGTCGTCCACCGTTAGGACATCGGCTTGGCGCGGGAACACCTTTTCCATGAGGACGCGGTGTACCTCCGCATCCGCATCAAGACAGGCGTCGGAGAGGACGGTCAGGGCATAGTCTTTATCTGCGGCTTCACGCACGGTGGATAGCACGACACCACTGGTGGCGATGCCGGTGAGAATCAAGCGATCAATCTGTTTGGCGCGCAGGATGCTCTCCAGGCTGCTCCCGGCAAACGCGCTGACGCGCACCTTGGTCACGATGGGTTCCTCCGGTTGCGGCTGGAGGGACGGGTGAATCTGGGTGGCTTCTTCGCTCTGCGTCATGCCGCCAGTCTTCGCGATGGCGGAGAAGGCTTTGTTGCGCGGACTGACTTCTGGGTACCCTTCGCGAAACGCCACGCGTACGAAGATGACCGGAATCTGGTGGCGACGAGCGGCTTCGATGGCCTTCTGAAAGGGGACAAGTGCGGTCTCGTTGTCAACGAAACGCCCCACAATGCCGTTTTGCAGGTCCATCACTAAAAGGGCTGCGTTTTCTCGATCCGTTTGCATACGGTTTGTCCACTCCTTGTTGGCTGTGCTAGGATATCCCTTCTCTCGAAAGGATAATCCGCTGCGGCACCGGCGTCCAGTCGACCCCGTACCGGATTCATGCGCCAAGTTTTTTGTCTTGTACGTTTGTCCGTTTCCGTTCCCAGCGATATCGCATGTACTAGGGGCATGAAGCGAGCAACCGCATAAACCGAGCGACTACATCGAGCAGCCACATCGAATCGCTACAAACCGAGCGATCCCGGCAATCGAGCGACTCCGTAATCAAACAGGGTGCCCTGACCCGACAGGGCACCCGACAACAAACGGATACAGCCTCGCGGAAACCGTCGTCGCTCGCCTTGGGGTGCGACAGGCAAACAACTTAAAACAGGTGTGGCGGGCAAGGGCAGCCGGGATCGACCATCATGTGTTTCTTAACGGGTTTGTAGTAATGCTTAGGCACGTTGACGACTTTGTGCTTGTGGACGTAGATAATCGGATGAACGACCGGGACCTCCCGGGGAACACAGTGTTCCTTCACGACGTAATGCGGGTCGCATACGACGGGCGGGCAACCGTACGGATGGTGAGCGACGTAAGGTGGATGATAGTACTTCTTGATCTTCTTCATGACTTTGTGGTGATGGACGACCCCATGAGGAACATATCCATAGCTGGGTGCCGGAGCGTAGTAAGCACCGTACCCATAATAGTAAGGAGATTCGTGGTCGTCATCGTACGACGGAGGCGAGTCGTGCTCCGGCTCAGACTCATGCCAGTATTCATCGCGGTCTTTTTCCATTTACATCCTCTTCTCCTTTCCGGAAGATACACCACATATATGACGCCCCCATAAGCGAGTGTCCTAGTCATTCGTCCATTTTTACCGCGGTCGGCTTGGGGAAGCCAGCTTTGCTTGCATAATGCGCCGCTCATAAATCGATTCCAAGTTGCGGACAACTTAAATATGAGCACTGAATCAGGAACCCGGGGGCTGCCATGAAACCCATTCGATTTCTCCTCCTGACGATTGGCCTTGGGCTGGGCCTCGTTGTTGGCGATCCGATCGCTGACGCCCAAACAGGACATTCACCCCACGTAATAGCAACAAGAAAAGTTTTCCTCAAAATCGATACGCGCACCCGTCAGATGGAAGTGTTTTTGAACGGGGTATTATGGAAGAAATACCCTGTTGCCGTGGGCAAGCCAGATACCCCATCGCCCGTGGGACAGTGGGTTATCATCGACAAACAGGAGAACTGGGGATCCGGTTTCGGCACCCGTTGGATGAGGCTGAACGTACCCTGGGGGATTTATGGGATTCACGGGACCAATAAGCCCGCCTCCATTGGATATTACACCAGCAACGGTTGCATTCGTATGCAAAACCACGACGTAGAGGAACTTTACGGGCGGGTGCCGATTGGAACCCGCGTCTACATTCTTGGGAATCCGCTTTATCGTTTGCGTACTTTGAAAGAGGGCCACATTGGGGCGGATGTACAACTTGTGCAAGCGCGTCTAAAGAAACTTGGTTTTTACAACGGCCCGGTGAACGGTCGATTCGATCCGCGCTTGGAACGTGCCCTCAAGGATTTCGAAAGGGCGCACGGCTTGCCCGTGAACGGGATTGTTACGCGAAAAGATTATCAGGCGCTCGGGCTCGTGAAGTAATCAGGGATCGCTCATGAATTGCCGACGGCATCGCCGTTTCCGCCATTCGCTGAGAATCGCATTCCAACCTCCCTGGTTACTATACATAAGTAACTTACTTTTTCGTTAATTAAGGTGGTACACTGGAGGAAAGAGCTCACACGGGAGGACTTCCAATGTTGGCGGGACGAAGGAACCGACGCGTGGGCTGTCGAATTCGATGCGTGGTTAGAACGCTATGTACGGCAGTGGGACCTCTCTTCGTTGTTCCAGTACCGGACGCTTGCCCCGAATGTCGACTTGGCGGTGCCTCGTTACGGAAATGAGCACTTCATCCCCCTGTTTTACGCGATGGGCGCGGCGGATGACACGCAGACAGCGACGCTGCTGCACCGCAGTTACCGATATGGGAACTTGAGTCAGAGTGTCTGGCAGTTTGGTTGAATCCCCACTTGGGCGGAAGCGAGGAGGACACGGATGAAGCCGTGGGGGTCTCGAGGGAGATTACTCTGTCCTAACCGCATGCCCTTTGCACTGCAAGTTTCAAGAGGTGATGTGCGTGTACGTTTTTGTCTACGGGACCCTGCGCAAAGATGCCGGAGATTCAGCTCGGGGATTGGCGCGTGGCGCGGGCGCTCAGGGACGCCACGTAGCTCGTGTTTGCGTACGGATCGGCCATGGACACGGAGCGCATGGAGCAAGCCGGGGTGGCGGTGGACGTGTTGGTGTTTCAGGAACATCAGGCGATGCAAGGGACATGCGAATGTGGGGGATAAGGTCGATGAACAAGTGGTTCTGGCTGCGTCTGGGGGTCTCGCTGCTGGCGAGCCTCATCAGCCTGTATTGGAGCTTGGGGCTCGGCTGGCTGCCGTGCGACTTATGCTGGTATGAGCGAATCTGTATGTATCCGATTGCCCTCATCAGCCTGGTGGCTTTTCTTTGCCGCATTCCGTCCCGCCCGTACACGCTCACTCTGGCTGCCGTGGGTTCTATCCTCTCCCTGTACCATTACCTCCTGCAGGTGGTGCCCCAACTGGGCGCCAGTGCCTCTTGCACATCCTACGTCTCGTGCGCAACACCCGAGTTTGTCATCTTCGGCTTCATCACACCGCCGCTTTTGGCCTTTGTGGCGTTTTTGGTCATCCTGGCGGCCGACATCGCGAGCCGGCAATCCGCGCGGTAGGCGCGTCGCACTCACACCGTCTTAGGGGCGTGTCCGGAAAGAAGGCCTGACCCCTCTCCGGACGACTTCTTATGGGACACGGCGGGACCGGGCTTTGTCCAACTGGTGCACGGCCGCCTGCAGGGAGTCGGCCAAAACGGCGAGCGCCGCCTGCAAGGTCGGGTGGTGACTGAGCTTGGGCGGGTGGGCGGACAGCTCATGCAGTTGCTTGGCGCGAGTCCGCGGCTGGGCCAGGTCCGCCAACTGTTTCAGCCATTCGTACGCCTTGTCGATCTCGTCCGTCTCCACCGCTCGCCGCCGGATTGGTTGATGCACGGCTGTGGCCATCAGGAGCAGCCCGAGCCGAGAGATGGCCACCACAACCGGCCACAGCGGTTCCCAGGCGGATCGCTGGCGCGGAAGTTCGTGGACCGCGCTGTCAAACAGGGATCGTGTATTGACTAACGCGGCCTGGACCTTGCGGGCCTGGCGGGAAAGGTCTGCGTCGTCGCAATCCGTATTTCCCGCCATCCGCATCAGCTCGGCTTCGTGGCGCAGCGTCCGTGCGATAGCCGGGCGCAAACGGGTTGAGGAAGCCTGGGACCAGAGCACGAGGGCAAACACCAAGCCCAAGGCGCAGCCGACCAGGGTGTCGAGCAGTCGGGCCTCAACCAACGCCCCGACTGTTCCGGGTCGGCCGGCCTCTGCCAGAATCAGTGCCATCGGGGTAATGAAGGTCGCCGCGATGGCGTAGTTGCGTGGGATAATCAGTTCCACCAGGCACTGCAGCGCCATGACGACAAAGGCCAGTGCGACCGGAGGCAGACCGCCCGCGAGAATGGCGCCGGCGATGCAGACGCCGACCGAGGTGCCGATGGCGCGCTGCAGGGTGCGGTGCACGATGGCCATGACGGTGGCTCCCTGCAGCACGGACGAGCAGGACAACGGCACCCAGTAGGGTCGCACGTCGCCGAGCAGGCGACCGATGAAGGTCGCAATAAAGACGGCAATCCCGTTGCGCAGGGCGGCCGGCCGAGCCAACGAGTTGCCGCTGAGGGCGCTGCTGAGCACCGACTTCACACTCGGCGCCGCCGGGGCCAGTACCTCGCTGCCGGCAGCGGGTGGGTGCTCAAGGGCAGTCTGCGCTTCGGCAATGGCCTCGACCAAGCGGCGGAGCGCCGGGTGTGTGCCTGCACGCGGTGTTGCGAAGGTGTGGCCCGACGATGCGGCTGCCGACTGGGCCGACTCGGTTGCCGACGGTACGGCCGCCGAAGCCGCCGGTTGGGTTGCCGACCGGATTGACCCCTGAGC
The DNA here is from genome assembly GCF_000430585.1 of Alicyclobacillus herbarius DSM 13609. Classification (GTDB taxonomy): domain Bacteria; phylum Bacillota; class Bacilli; order Alicyclobacillales; family Alicyclobacillaceae; genus Alicyclobacillus_G; species Alicyclobacillus_G herbarius. The sequence goes on along the minus strand of NZ_AUMH01000021.1, from coordinate 49,530 downwards.
CGCGTTTTGCGATCCGGACCTCTCTCCGCCTTCAATCTGGGTGGCCAGCCGCTTGACCTCGCCCACCCAATCCGCCGGCACCCGGACGCCTGCTTCACCCTCTAGGGTGGCGCCGGCGAGGAAGATGCGGGTGGCGTGGTGGTGCCCCCAGAGTAGGCGGTCAATGTCGATGCGGCCACGCCGCCAGGGACCGCGGGCATGCACCAGCATCTCCTCGGCCTGGGTGAGCGCGAGGGTGGCGTTGTGGCGCGCGCTGTCGAGACTCGGGGTGTCCAGAGCTGCCAGGTAGTTGGCCACGTTCTTATAGGCTCGGACCAGTGCCTGCGTTTCGGGTCCGTGCGGGCGGATGAGCCAACCGCCCATCGCCAACACCCAGGTAAAACATCCGCCCAAGAGCAAGAGCCCCACACGCAGCAGCGCTTCGCTGGGATGGACCGGTAAGCCGGTAGCGACGCAGCAAACGAGCATGAAAAAGTACCCGCCGGGCGGGGGCACTCGCCAGGCACGGGCGCACAGGGTGGACGCGAAGCTGACGAAGCCAAGCGCCAGCGCCATGGTCCACACGCTTACGGCGGCCAGTGTCCCCAGGCCCAGCGCCGCCGCCAGGCCGAGGAGCACCGCAAAGAGCTTTTTTGCGCGCTTCGGGTACGGATCGTCATGAATGTACAGGGCAACAAACCCACCCATGGAAGCCAGCAGCCCCTTGTCCATCTGTCCGAACAGAGCGCCCACGACAAACGGCACGCCGACGCCGAGGCCGGCAATCACCGCTTTTTCCCACGGGTACGGGGATTTGCGAATGTGAAACGCGGCACGCAGACCAGGTGGCTGCGGCGGGGATGGAATCGGCCGTGAGGTATGGTTGTGGGAATCTGTGTTGTTCTCCGGCATCGCCGAGACCAGCCCCCCTTTCTATGAGTCGAATCGGCGTATCAACTCCGGGTCATCGTGGCGTACGTTGCCGACGCGCGGGTGCACCGGATAGGCGGTCATCTCTTCATCCGTCGGTGTGAGGACCGAGGCGGCCGCTTCGGCGTCGCGTAGACCGGCGTCCAGCCACACGCGCAGTGCCGACTCGTCGAGGATGACCGGCATGCGGTTGTGGATAGGGGCCATGAAGTCGTTGGGCTGACAGGTGATGATGGCGAACGAGGAGACCTTGCAGCCGTCTGCCGTCGTGAACGTGTCGTAGATGCCAGCCAGGGCAAACACCGGGCGCCGGGCGAGGTGAATGCGCAGCGGCTGCTTATCGGTTTGGCGCCATTCGTAAAACGAATCGACCGGGATGACGCAGCGTCGGTTGGCGAGAAGGGGTCGGAACCAGCGGCTTTCCAGCAGGGTTTCGGCCCGCGCATTGATGGGGCGCAGAGACCGTTTCGCGCCGGCAAAGCGCGGCACCAACCCCCAGGACACCGGACCGATTTTCCGTTCCCCACCGTGGCTGACGATAATCGGCACGTCCTGCGTCGGGGCGATGTTATAACGCGCCGGCCAGGAACCATCTCCGCTTACCTGAAAGTAGGCCAAGACCTCCGACCAGTCTTCAAACGCCTGGGTGAAGCGTCCACACATGCTCATCCCCCCTGACCCATTATAGGCGTCCGGGATCGTCTGGTAAAACCGCGGGGGCGGGAGATGGCTGAATGGGAGGTTTATGGTCATGAAAGGGTGGACCTGGGTCGCCGCTGGGTGTCCGCCTGGAGCTCCGCAAAGGCGCGCACCCAGGCGGGCTGAACCGCAACCGTGGGAGCCAAAGAGAATGGCTCCCTTTCACGTGCCTTAGGAGACATACACGTAGGTCTTGAGTGTCTTCCCGTTGGCTCGGATAATAACCGGCCACTTTCCGGGTGTGGTGCTGCTGCCCACCGTCCAGCTCCAGGTGACGAGGCCGCTCTTTGGCACGGTTTGCGCCCCCAGGCCACTGGCGTGGCTAGGCCCACTCTTGTAGTCGACCTCAATTGTCGCGCGCACACCCGGCTTCGTACGGATGGTGATGCTGGCTTTTTCCCTGGGGGCGACGCTCAGGTGCGACGAGACGATACTGAGCCCGCTGGTCGAACTGGTCGATCCGTTCGTCCTCCCGCTGCTTTTGTGGCTGGGGCTGCTGGCGTGGCTGCTCGAACTGCTCGCGCTGCTTGTCGATGGCGCCTGCCCGCTGCAGCCGCGGGTCGACTCATGGTGCTTCGCGGCCCAGCTGCAGGCAATCGACAGGTTATAGCCGTTTGATGTGACATACCCGCGGATGCTCCAGATGCCCAGGTGATGCTTTTGCGCGTACGCCTGGTCCGCCTTGAGTTCTGACAGGTGATCCGTATTTGGCGGATAGATATAGGCGACACGGGCGTATCCTTTGCGCACCACGTCCGCGTTGTACATGTCGTGCGGGGTGATGTACACGTACGCCAACAACCGTCCGTATTTATCGCGTGTGTAACCGGGGTGCCCTTCCTGCAAGTAGATGTGCTTGCCCACCGGCAGCCGGCTCTTGGCGTACTGGGCAGCCGACTGACCATATGGCTCCACCGGTTTGACCGGATCGACATCCTCGGGGGTGTCGATAAGGAGCATTCGAATCGTCTCGTCCTTGCCGTGCAGGCGGACGTGGATGGTGTCCCCGTCCACGTCGCGCGTCACCACGGCCGGCACGAGACCTTTCGGCGCGCTGGATGTGGTGGTTTTATGGCTCTGCGTCGGTTTGGATGAGGCCGTGACCGGGGTTTGATGCGTGGCTTCGGAATGGACCGCAGAGTCGTTCGACCCCTGCGCGTGAGACGCCGCGGCTTGGTTATGTGCGCTCGTGCGTGACGTCGCGGTTTGGTCCTGTGCGTTCGTGTGCGTGGCTGCCGAATTGGCCGTGTTCGTTGGGTTGGCCGTATGCGCCGCTTGGGTTGACCCAGCTGCCCCGCATCCGCTCACCAGCGCGGCGGACAATACGACAGCCGCCAGCCTGTCGGGCCACCGCCTGCGTCCGGACGCGATTTTTTCTCCTTTTTCTCTACGGAAGAACTGAGATACAATCCCCACTGCGCTTCTCCCTCCTCTCCCTTTTTATAGCATGTTTTCGCATCGGAGAGGAGAAGGGGAAAGTGGACCCTGCCCAGCGGTCGTAAAGCGGCGGCGCGACGATGCATCCTGTCCGCGCGCAGCGAGCCGGGCAGGCCCTTCCGAGGCGCAAGTCACTTCAAAGGGTGCACGATCCGTCCGTACACGCGGGGCCTTGTTCCTTTTCGCCCACGCGCACCAGTGCCGGACGCTGGTTTTGTTCCTCTTCCCATGCCTTGTTCAGCGTCTCCACAAACAACGCAATCGGCTGCGCGCCGGAAATGGCGTAGCGGCGGTTGATGACGAAAAACGGCACGCCGTGGATGCCCAACTCCTGCGCTTCCCCTTCATCGGCCCGAACTTCTGCTGTGAAATCGCCCTGTTCTAGCATCGCTTCGGTTTCCTCTTTATCGAGGCCCGCTTCCACACCGAGCTGGACGAGCACCTGACGGTCCCCGATGTGCAGGGAATCGGTGAAGTACGCCTTGAACAGCCGCTCCACCATCACCTCCCCGACGCCTTTCTGGACGGCGAATTGGGCCAATCGGTGGGCATCAAACGTGTTGGTGGGAATCATCGTGTCAAAGTGGTACGTCAGGCCGACGGCGGCCGCCCGTTCGGCCATCTTGGCGTTGGCTGCCTTGGCTTCCTCCAGGCTCATGCCGTACTTGGCAGCCAGCCGCTCGTGCACCGATACACCCGGGTTCACGGGAGCGTCCGGATCGAGCTCAAAGCTCTTGAAGACGACCTCCGCCTTGTCGCCAAGGCCTGTACTGCACAGCGCTTGCTCCAAGTGGCGCTTGCCGATATAGCAAAACGGACAGACAAAATCCGACCAAACTTCAATTTTCATTGGGACACCCCTCCTCGTGCCTAGTATACGCCCTCCCCGGGATCAGGGTACAATTGGGACAAGCGTGGAAAAGATAGCAGGTCGAAACAGACCGGCCCACGTTTGTACAAAACGCGATGAAACAACTCTTAAATTACTCGCTCATCTCGGACGAGAGATGCTAGAATAAACCCACGATATTGGAACGGTGACGCCGGCTCTGGGAATTCCCTCCTGGCGGCCGGCTGAAGAGGGGGCGTCGGGCATGCGGCGACGTTGGTTCACAATCGCACTGGGGATGATGGCATTCTTCATGGTCAGTGGGACCTGGGAACCGCTCTTTTTAAGCCGTGGGGTAGCCAATCCACCCGCAGCGAAAGCGTTGAATACGGTATCGGTTGCCCGGTCTGCGCCGGCCGCCTCGATTTCCACAGCCAGACCGCAGCTTGTGAAAACGGCCGCGGTGGTGCACGTGACGCGGCCTCGCGCCAGCGCCCCGACGCCGGACGCTAAGGCGAAAATTTATCAACATTTAGAACATCGGGACCGCTCGTTTATGCTATCTTGGCCGCAATTAAAGTCGGTGCAGCAGGCGGAGCAGGCGTTTGAACAGGCCGCCGCGGTCGATCCGTACGTGTATTGGAACATCAGCCGCTGGTCGGTGGAGTGTACCTGGCTGGAGGAGAAAGATGAGGAGAAAGATACGGTGCTGTACCGCGTGTCGTACCGGGAGTCGAAGGCGCAGAGCGATTGGGTGAACACGCGCGTCCACCAGGTCTTGCGGCAAATCCTCAAGCCCGGGATGCTGGACTTTCAAAAAGAAAAAGCGATTCACGACTGGATTGTCGAGCACGTCCAGTACGACCGCACGGAGACGAACTACACCGCCTATGACGCGCTCGCCAAGGGCCGGGCGGTTTGTCAAGGCTACGCCCTGCTGGCCTACCGCATGTTGAGTGACGCAGGGATTCCCACACGCATCCTGACCGGGACTGCGAACGGATCGCACATGTGGAATGAGGTGGAGCTGCACGGGCGCTGGTATCAGCTGGATGTGACCTGGGACGACCCGCTGGGGGACCGACCCAAGGACGTATACTATACCTACTTCAATTTGACGGACAAGCAAATGGCGAAAGACCACCACTGGAATCGGAGCCAGGGGAAGCCAGCGGTGACGGATTACCTTTCCGAATTACGGACATTGGAGCGGACAGACAAGGCGCACGCCAAGGTATACGCCTCGCTGCTGGCGGCTGTCCGCAGCCGTCGCTAAGGACCGAGCCTTGCATCGGGCAGTCCAAAGGAGTGGCCTTTCTCCGCGAATTTCTGTAAGGTGGATGGAGAAGCTTGGCAAGTGAATGCGCGAGGTGAGCCGAGTGGAAATGCATCCTTTGAGTGACAGCGCAGTGCTCCTCCGCTTCGGTGAGGTGATGGATGAGGCGGTTCACGCCCAGGTACTCCAGTGCATGTATGCCCTGGAGGCAGATCCGTTTCCGGGGTTTGTCGAGTGTGTGCCTGCATTCACGACGTTGGCGGTTTACTACCATCCGTGTGAGACGGATTACGCGCACGCGCGCGCGGCCATCCTGCAAACGCTGCAAAGTGCCGAACAGTTCCCCCTGCCTCCGGCCCGGGAGGTGGAGCTGCCGGTTTGCTACGGCGGCGAGTTTGGGCCGGATTTGGAGGATGTGGCCGCCCACAACCACCTCACGCCAGATGAGGTGGTCGCGATACATACGGCCGGCCGCTACCGAGTATATATGATTGGTTTTGCGCCCGGGTTTCCGTATCTCGGCGGGATGTCGGAGGAGATTGCCACGCCGCGGCTGAGTACGCCGCGCACTCACATCCCTGCTGGCACGGTCGGCATCGCCGGCGGGCAAACCGGCGTCTACTCCATTGAAACTCCGGGCGGGTGGCGACTCATCGGGCGTACGCCGGTGCGCTTGTTTCGGCCAGACTCCAATCCGCCCAGCCTGCTGACGGCGGGGGATATCGTCCGTTTTCGCGCCATCGATAAAGACGAGTATACTCGGTTGGCGCAGGAGTCGGGGTCCCTAGATACGCCCGATGTGACGAATTGGGTACGACAGTCGCAGCAGGCGTTCGCGGCGCCAACGGATGCAGCATCAAAACCCGCGGTTCCCGGGGACACGACATCCCTGCCATTCGACGAGATCAGCCACACTGCAGCAACTGGGGCGAATCCATCCGAGGAGGCCGACCAGCGGGCAGTCCAGACCCTGGTCAATTCGCCTGGCGGGTGTATCCATGTGCTGCAGCCGGGGATGCTGACGACGGTGCAGGACCTCGGACGGTACGGCCACCAGAAGTACGGCGTGATTGTCTCTGGTGCGATGGATTCCCTAGCCCTGCGCGTGGCGAATCTCCTAGTGGGGAATCCAGAAGACGCCGCCGGGCTGGAGATGACGGTGTTAGGCCCAAAGTTGCAATTTCCGGCGGATACCCTGATTGCCCTGTGTGGATTTGGCATGGTTCCCCACATTCGCGGCCAGGAAGTGCCGACGTGGCGGCCGGTGTTGGTGCGCGGGGGGGAGGTTTTGGAGTTTCGCCGCAGTGCGCGGGGGTGTCGGATGTACCTCGCGGCTCTTGGCGGGATTGCGGTGCCCAAGGTCTTGGGCAGCGCCAGCACGTACCTGCGGGCAGGCATCGGCGGGTTCGCGGGGCGGGCCCTCAAGGCCGGGGATGTGCTCCCGCTCGGTGCGCCGTCTGCGCTCGGGCAGGCCCGCCAGCAGGCGCTGACCGTCGCCGGCGAGGACGCGGCCGCGGGCACGGACAGGAGCCCGTTTGTCCTTGCCGCTTGGACCGTCAACCCGGGTCTGTTGCCGGACTATCGACCCCGGGCGTTGGTGCGCGTATTGCCGGGGATGCAAGCGCAGGCGTTCACTGAGGAGGCCCGACGACGGTTTGTCCAGGCGGAGTATACGATTACCCCGCAATCGGATCGGATGGGGTATCGGCTCCAGGGGCCGGCTCTGGAACTCACGCGGCCACTCGAGATGGTGTCCGAGCCGATTGCGGTCGGGGCCGTGCAGGTTCCGGGTGGCGGCCAGCCGATAGTCCTCCTGGCTGACCACCAGACGACGGGCGGGTATCCGGTTCTAGCCCAGGTTATTGACGTCGATTTACCGCTCTTGGCGCAGGCCCGGGCGGGGGAGTCGCTGCGCTTCGTCTGGGTGAACCTGGAGCAGGCCCGGGCGCTGCAGGACAAACGCGAGCAGGGAATGGCCGAGCTGCGGACCGCGTTGTCGCAGCCGACCGGCCTCTTCGCGGTCTGATTACATCCGGGTCATGCCTCGGGGTCATCACGTTTCTTCATCTTCATTCAGATATCGCCGCAGACAAGCCAGTGGAAAGGTGAGTGACGGATCGCCCTGCGAGCGGTCTGAGAAGGGACACGGAAAGGATGGGATGATATGCAGTATCGCAGGCTGGGAGCCAGTGGGCTGGAGGTTTCCGTGTTGGGATTGGGCACGAACGCGTTCGGATCGCGCGCGGATGAGGCGACTTCGATTCGTGTCTTGCATAAAGCCCTCGATGCGGGCATCAACTTTATCGACACGGCCAACATCTACAGCGGCACGGAGTCGGAGCGAATTATCGGCAAGGCGCTCAAGGGCCGCCGGCAACAGGCGGTGCTGGCGACGAAAGCAGGCATGAAGCGCGGCGATGGCCCCAATGAGCGCGGGTCCTCCCGGGTGCACCTGATGCGCCAGCTGGAAGAGAGCCTCACGCGGCTGCAGACGGACTACGTTGACCTGTATCAGATTCACCAGTTCGATCCGTACACCCCACTGGAAGAGACCCTACGCACGCTGGACGATATGGTGCAATCGGGGAAGGTGCGCTACATAGGCGCGTCCAACTACGCCGCCTGGGAACTGATGAAGGCCTTGGCCATCAGCGACGCGCACGGATGGGTACGGTACGTCTCGATTCAGCCTTCGTATTCGCTGGCGGATCGGACACCGGAGGCGGAGCTGGTGCCGCTTTGTCTTGACCAGGGGATCGGGTTGATTCCGTATTTTCCGCTCGCCGGCGGCATCCTCACCGGGAAATACCGGCGCGGGGGCGAAGCGCCGAGCGGATCGCGCGCGGATAAAGACCCGAACTTTGCCCGCCGACTGAACGACGACCGACTGCAGCTCGGGGAACAGGTGGCCGACTTGGCGGCCAGCCTCGGCTGCACGCCGGGGGCCCTGTCCTTGGCCTGGTTGATGACGAGGCCTGCTGTGGCGACCATCATTGTGGGGGCGACGCGCGAAGAGCAGGTTGCGGAAAACCTGACGAGTGTCGATTTGACCTTGTCTGCCGAAACCTTGGCGCAACTGGATGAGATGAGTGAGCGGTTCCGCTACACCCCGTTTGCCACATACCGGGCAAACTGAGCAAGCCGTACGCGGTGTATCCGTTGGGCTGCCGCCCCGCCGCTGGGTGGGAAGGCAGCCCTTTTAACCGAGGAAGGGGGAACGCAAATGTTTCGGTTGGATATGAACTGTGACCTGGGTGAGAGTTTTGGCGCGTATACGCTGGGCAATGACGAACAAATTCTGAATGTGGTCACCTCGTGCAACATTGCCTGTGGGTTTCACGCGGGGGATGCGACGACGATGCGCCGTACGGTGGAATTGGCGCTGGGGAAAGGTGTTGCCATTGGTGCTCATCCAGGATTGCAAGACCTGGTGGGATTTGGCCGCCGCAACATGGACATCTCGCCACAGGAGGCGTATGACATCGTCGTCTACCAGATAGGGGCGCTGGACGGGTTTGTCCGCGCCTGTGGCGGACGTATGCAGCATGTGAAACCGCATGGGGCGCTGTACAACATGGCGGCGGTATCCGCTCCGCTGGCGGAGGCGATTGCGAAAGCAGTGTACAAGGTCAACCCGGAGCTCATCCTGTTTGGCTTGTCAGGGAGTGAGTTGGTTCGGGCTGGACAAAAAATCGGCCTGCGTACGGCGAGCGAGGTGTTTGCGGATCGGACGTATCAAAAGGACGGCACGCTGACCTCCCGGCGGCAGCCGGATGCGATGATTCACGATACGGAAAAGGCGGTGCAACAGGTCATCCGCATGGTCAAAGAAGGCAAGGTGTTGTCGCAGCAGGGCGTGGACGTCGACATTCAGGCTGACACTGTGTGTATTCACGGCGATGGTCCGCACGCTCTTGAATATGCGGCGCAGATTCGGCGGGCGCTGGAGCAGGCGGAGATTCGGGTGGCCCCGATTGGCCAAGCGAACGTTGCCTGATTCGGCATCATTCGCCATTGATCTGCCTGCACGTCAAGCATATAATCACGAGTATGGTAACGAGTTGAAAATATGCCCATCCTCATGTCGAAAGTCGGACAACCTCATGCGTGCGTCCGACTTTCCCATTCCCACGCCTGTGCCTGTAGCGGATGGGCAGTCGCCGAGTGCGGCGCCGCACCGTTTCTGGCGGTCGCGAGACGAATCCGGCTGCAGGTCGGGGCTGTTTGTGTAGGAACGCTTGGCTTGTATGCCAACCGCCTCAAAGGAGGATGTGCAGTGAAAAAAGTCTTGACGTACGGGACGTTTGACCTTTTGCATTGGGGCCACATCAACCTGCTCAAACGCGCGCGCGCGTTGGGCGACTACTTGGTGGTGGGCCTGTCCACAGATGAGTTTAACGCGGAGAAGAACAAGAAAGCCTACTACAACTATGAAAATAGAAAGTTGATCCTGGAGGCCATCCGCTATGTAGATGAGGTGATTCCAGAAGTCTCCTGGGAACAAAAGGTGCGCGACGTCATCGAGCACAATATCGACATTTTTGTCATGGGAGACGATTGGAGGGGGAAATTTGATTTTCTCAAGGAGTATTGCGAGGTGGTCTATTTACCACGGACCATTGGCATCTCCTCGACGCAAATCAAACAGGACCTCCTCTCTGCCAACAATGGTTAGAGAATTGGCCGTGGAACTGTATCTGTTTTGGTTCCGCGTACTGTTTGCGCTTTGCAGCGTGTTTCCGATACAGGATAAGGTTACGTTTGTCGATACGTTCGGTGACAACTGCCGGTTTGTCTATGAGGAGTTACGGCGGCGCGATACGGGCAAGCGCGCCGTCTTCCTGACTGCGTCCAGGCGGACCATGGGGGCTGAGATTCCGGGTGCGCTCGCGATTCCGTTTACGGCCCGGAAACCATGGCACCTAGTCCGGGGTGTGTACCACCTTGCCACGTCACGGTTTGTCATCGTCGATAACTATTATGGATTTCTGGCGGCGGTTCGATTCCGGCCGGGGGTCGAGTGCATCCAGTTGTGGCATGCGGCTGGCGCCCTGAAGACGTTTGGCCTCCGGGACGAAAGCGTCAAGCATCGGACCGCCCGCGCAAAGCGGCGGTTTTGCCGGGTTTACAGCCAGTTTCACAAATTGGTGGTCGGATCGGACGCGATGGCCTGGCAGTTTGAGCAGGCGTTCGGCTTGCCGGCGGAGCGCATGCTGCGAACCGGGGTGCCGCGGACCGACAAGTTTTTTGACGCGGGGCACCGGGAGCAGGTGGTGGCGCGCCTGCGCCGTGAGAATCCGGCACTCGTTGGACGCAAGGTGATTCTCTACGCGCCGACGTTTCGCGACGGGGAGCTGAATTCGTTTCGGCTGCACTTGGATATCGCGGGCTTAAGAAGGGGGCTGGGTGAGGAGTACGCCCTGATTCTGCGCCTGCACCCGGCGATGAAAAGCCGCATTCCGGACTTGGACGCGCACAAGGGCTTTGCCTTTGACTACTCCGACTACCCGGATGTCAGCGACTTGCTCTTCTTGGCGGACTATCTGATTACGGACTACTCGTCCATTCCGTACGAGTACGCCCTGTTGGGCCGGCCGATGATTTTCTATCCGTACGACCTCTCCACCTACACCCGCCATCGCGGACTGTGGACCGATTATGAGGCGGCGGTACCCGGTCCGGTGGTGTTTTCGACGGCGGATATCGTGCGGGTGATTCGGGAAGACGCGTTTGACCGCCAGCGGGTGCAACAATTTGCAGCGATGTGGAACCAATATTCGCAAGGGCAATCGAGCAAAAACCTGTTGGACTATCTGCTCGCGGACGGAGAGTCTTACGCGGCGCCGGCTGCGGTCCATTCAGACGCCCTGGGTGTCGGCCAATAGATGTGAAGCGGTGGGGAGGACAGCGCGTTTGCACATGAAGTCATGGATCTCGAAAATGGGACGCAGGCGTTGGCTGCAGAGTGGGCTTCGGGTCTACTTTCAAGCGTTCTCGCAGCTGCCTGCGGACAAGCGCCTGGTCGTCTTCGAGAGCTTCATGGGGCGCCAATACAGCTGCAACCCGCGGGCTATCTATGAGTACATGCGGGAGAACTGTCCAGGTTTTCGCCTCTTGTGGAGCGCTCATCCGGATGCGGTGCCGTTGTTCGCCGAGCATGGGGTTCCCTATGTCCGGCGCTTCTCGCGCGCATGGTGGCTGGCGATGGCGAGAGCCGGCTACTGGGTGACCAATAGTCGGCTGCCCTTGTGGATTCCGAAACCGCGCCATACGGTATACCTTCAGACTTGGCACGGAACGCCACTCAAGCGCCTAGCGGGCGATATGGACGAGGTTCATATTCCGGGGCAGACGGATGAAGGGTACAAGCAGGAGTTTTATCGCGAGGCGGCCAAGTGGGATTACCTGGTCTCACCGAACGCGTATTCGACCGCAATTTTTCGACGGGCCTTTCGCTTCACCGGCGAGGTGATTGAGTCCGGGTACCCGCGTAACGATTATCTCTACACCCACCGCGATGAGGCGACCGTGCGCAAGATTCGCCAGAGGCTGGGGATTGCGGACGGGCGAAGGGTTCTGCTCTATGCACCGACCTGGCGTGACAACGAGTACTACGACGTCGGCCGTTACCGGTTTGGGTTGAAGATGGATATGGCCCAGATGCAGGAGCGCCTTGGCGATTCGTTTGTGCTGCTCTTACGCTTACATTATTTGGTGTCCGAGCAGCTGGACCTGTCGGCGTACAAGGGTTTTGCGTTGGATGCGTCGAATTATGAAGACATTCGCGATCTCTATCTAATCTCAGACCTGCTTATCACAGACTACTCGTCGGTTATGTTTGATTACGCCAATCTGCGCCGACCGATGGTGTTTTACGTTTACGATATGGAGACGTACCGCGACCGGCTGCGGGGCTTTTATTTTGATTTTGAGCGGCAGGCGCCTGGGCCATTGGTGCGCACCACGGACGAACTCATCGCCGCAATCGAGGCAGCGCAAGCCCGCGGGTTCCAAGCGACCCCGGAGTTGCAGTCGTTTGCGCAGCGCTTCTGCAGTCTCGAGTGTGGCGAGTCTGCCGAACGGGTCGTCAAGCACGTCTTTGGAGAGAGGAAGACAGCATGCGTTCAGCCGTAACGGTTTTGATGGAACACATTCGCAATTTGTACCTGATTCGCCGGCTGTCGCTGTTTGAGCTGAAGAGCGACAACAGCAACCAGTACCTCGGCATTCTCTGGGAAATTATAAACCCGATGATTCAGATAGCCATTTACTGGTTCGTGTTTGGCTACGGCATTCGTGGCCGCCACCCCGTTGGCCATATCCCTTTCATCCTATGGATGCTGGCCGGGATGACCGTCTGGTTTTTCGTCAACCAGGCCGTCTTACAGGCCTCAAAGTCGGTCTACACGCGCATCCGCATGGTGGCACAAATGAATTTCCCCATCAGCGTGATTCCGACCTACGTCATTACCGCCAAGTTCTATCAGCACCTGATGCTGTTAGCCGTCATTTTCATCATCTTTCAGTTCACACCGTACCACGTCTCTGTGTATCTGGTACAGTTGCCTTACTACATGTTTGGTCTGCTGGCGCTGTTGGTTTCCTTCTCGCTCATCACCTCAACGTTGGCAACGGTGGTCCGCGATGTGCAAATGATCGTCCAGTCGTTGGTGCGTATCCTGCTCTATCTGACACCGCTCTTATGGGACCCCAGTCACCTACCGCACTTGGTGCAGGTCATCATGCGGCTCAATCCCTTGTACTATATCGTCGAGGGTTACCGCTCCGCCTTGCTCGGCACGTCCTGGTATCTGGTCGATCACGCCAGTTATACCGTGTATTTTTGGGTTGTCGTCATCCTATTTTTTGTGTTTGGATCGATGGTGCATCTCAAGTTTCGAGCGCATTTTGTCGACTATATGTAAAGTGCCATGCCTGAGATGGATGTGAAAAATATGGAACACGCAGTCATTGTCGAGAACGTAACAAAAAAATACAAGCTGTTTAAGCGCACATCCGAACGCCTGTTGGATATGATTCTCCCTGGTGGCTACGGCGAAGACTTTTATGCCCTGCGCAACGTCAGCTTCACGGCGGACAAAGGGGACGTCATCGGTATCGTGGGCGTGAACGGATCGGGCAAATCGACCCTGTCCAACATTATCGCCGGCATCCTGCCACCGACCAGCGGCACGATTAAGATTGACGGCCAGGCCTCGCTTATCGCCATTTCGTCCGGCCTGAACAATCAGTTGACCGGCCGTGAGAACATCGAGCTGAAGTGCCTGATGCTTGGCTTCAGCAAAAAGCAGATTCGCGCCATGGAGCCGGACATTATCGAGTTCGCTGATATCGGGAAGTTTATCGACCAGCCGGTTAAGACCTATTCGAGCGGGATGAAGTCGCGCCTGGGCTTTGCCATCTCGGTCAATATCGATCCGGACGTCCTCGTCATTGATGAGGCGCTGTCGGTGGGTGACCAGACTTTTGCCGACAAGTGTCTGGACAAGATGAACGAGTTCAAGGAGCGTGGCAAGACCATCTTTTTCATCAGCCACTCGATTGGCCAGGTGAAGAGCTTCTGCGAAAAGGCGTTGTGGCTCGAATACGGTGAGGTGCGTGGATACGGGACGGTCGCCGAAATCATCCCCCAGTACGAGAAGTTTCTCAAGGAGTACCGGGCGATGTCTGACAAGGAGAAGCGTCAGTACAAGGAGCGCGTGATGCGTAAGCAGCAGGGGGAATTCTTGCAGGCGGCGGTAAAATAAACAATCGGCCGGCGAAGAAACGGGTTTTCGCCGGCCGAAACTGGTTTCCGGGCGTTACACCGCATGGACGAGCAGGGCGTCCACCCTATCCGGTTCCCAGGTGATCCAGGAGTTGCTCTCGGGATCGATGGAGGCCAAGCGCAGCCATCCATTCTTCACCTTGAGGCAGAACTCTGGATCGTGCCGGAGCAGGCGTTCGATGTGCGCCCGCGGCGCCTCGATGACGACGAGCAGTCGGAGCGGCCGGTGAAACAGCACCCCATCCGACGCGGCCACGGACTGCCATGGTAGCCCGGTCAGGAGGTCACTGCTGTTGCCTTGCATCACTCCGATGCCACCGGTCACGGTTTGGGTGGCTTTATTCCCACTGCCATGCACGTGCGGGGCGACGGTGGACGCGTAGTACTGCAGGTTGATCCACTGAGCCACGGTGACTGGGCCGCCGATGATGGAGGCCAGGCAATCCCCGTCCGGGTCAACGCGCCAGTCGTAGCTGTGGAGAAATGCCCGTCCGTGAAGCTCGGCGGACGCGGTCAAGCGCCGGCTTCCGATGACGAAGCTGGCGTTACCTGCCAATCCCCACTCCGGGCGAATTTCACTCCAATCGGTGGCGCGGCGGTTCATTTCGCGGACAGGGTTTAACACCGAACTGGCGTGTGGAAGCTTTTCCATTCGCTCGACGTTTGTATGCCAGCGCGCTTCCTGCAGCGCACGGGTGAGCATCGCCTTTGCATCTCTTGCTGCGTGAGGCAGATCCGGGATATCGAGCCATCGCAGTTCATCCGTGGTCGTCACGTGTTCGGCTGCCACGAAGACGGTGTCTTCCGGAATACATATTCCCTCCCGAGCGAGCCCGTCGCGCACCTCTGGCAGATTGCACAGGGCGGCGAACACGCGGGCGTTGAAGCTCCCGGCCGCACCGCCGCAGGCGCCGCAGTCGAGGGCGGCCGCGTGCGGATTGTTCACGGTCTGACTTTCGTGGCCGCAGACCACAACCAAAGGAGCAAACGACGTCAGGCCGACGGAGCGTAATAGCCCGCCCACAGCGTCCACCATTTCTCGGGCGGTCATTCCCACCGGAACGCCCGACGCCCCGGTGGTCACGTCCCTGGCGGTCGCGTCCCTGGCCGACGATGCGCGAAACAGCGACAAGCGCGTGGGTGGCTTCTGTTCCACCAGCTCATCCGCGAGACGCAGGAGGCGACCGGTTCCAGACGGTGCCACCGTCCGCAGCAGCGTGCTCATGCCGAGCCACGGCCCGCTGAGTTCAGGCAAGGCCAAGCTCGCCAATACGTGTTGCTTCGTCTTCTTGAACATCCGGCCCACGAACCGGGCGGCGTTACGCCGCTGACGGTATGCCATGACCGACTCCGCATCGGCGGCGGACTCGCGGACCTCCACCTCTGGTGCCACGATGGGCGGGCACGACGGATGGGCGTACACGCTGTCCAGCGCTCGCGTGCGGATGGGAAGGTTGAAGAAGCCGGCACACCCGTACGTTTCAAAGGGACCGGATTGTTCGATGTGGCGGCGGAAGGCATCGGATCGGACGTCGATGCAAAACAGCAGTTGCGCCACCGCCGGTTGCGCCGGCTCCGCGCTCGAATGGGTGCACAGGGACTCCCGGAGGTGCGCTTCATACGTCTCTTCCCACGCCTCCAACCAGATGTGCCAACGGTCGATCCGTACGAATCGATCGATCCACGCGAGGCCAGCCCGCTTCGCCTCCGGATGCAAGTCCCGCCAGGCCTTCGGCGTAATCCCGCCCCAGCGGCACCACGCGTGTAAAAGCGGTAGCACCGCGTTCGCTGCGGTATCTGCCGGTTCGCGTAGGGCATCGAGGAGGGGCAGATACGGCGCGCAAAGCGCCCACTCCAGGGACAGACGGACGGCCAGGTATTCGAGCAGCCATGCCGTGTCGAGGCCCGCTTGCTGCGAGTGCCACCACAACATCCCGCCCCAACCGGGCAGCGCGAGCAGGTGCGCCCGGAGATACGCCTCCACATCTTCTGTCACGCCCAACTTGTCGAGCGCCTGCAACAGTCCCTCCGTGGCCTCCTGCGGCCAACCGTCGAGCCGCTCCCGTTCCTCTTTGCTCAGGGCGGGATCGACCGAGACCAGGTAGCGCCAGGCACGGTACAAGCCGCCCTCGCGGCCTGGCAAGCGCCACAGTGCCTCGCCTTCGTCCAAAAAGAGTTTGCACCATTTGATCATCTGTTGGTCCAACCGTGCACCCAACGTTTTCAGTTTAGCGCTCACAGGCTTTCGCACGGGCTCACGGTCAGGCGCGATGCCGCTTTGAACCGCGTCTTCGGCCAGCCGGAGGAGTTCTGGAGAGGCGGCCTCCGCCGACCCCTCGTCGGTCGCTTCCAACGACCCATCCACACTCCAAAGCAGGGCCCGACACAGCCGCTCCGCCTGTGGCCGCGGCATGGGCAGGGGCTGCTTGTCGAGCCATCGCACCAGCCGTTGCTCGGCCAGATCACGCTGGATTTCGCCACGCTCCAGCGCGGCGCTCACAACGGCGGGTGATGGATACAAGAAAGTCCCTTGGGTCTCGTAAAGCGTCTCCGCCACCGCGGCGAAAGGCAGGTGTTCCAAGTTCGGCCACGGATGGCGGGCGATGAAGGTCGACAGGGGCCAAACGGGCGCGATGGCGTCGGCTGCCCGCCGGACCTGTTCCTGGATGGAGGCGCCATCCCGTTCGTTCCATATCGCGACATGGTCCCGTTCGACTCGTTCCAGGGTAAGTACGGTTTTACTCATCAAAGGCTCCCCTCCTTCACATAGGTCGCCAGATAGCGCGGATGGGGTTCCATGGCTTCCAACCGTGGTTCGCCGAAGTGCACCAACCACATATACAGGCGCGCAAACGCCCGCGATCCCGGCCGGGCGCTGAGCAGTGCGAAACCGAGCGCACCGCCAGCAAACAGCAGGAAGGCGAAGACCGGCAGGGCATCCGGCGGGGCCCACGCAGTCGATAAGGCGTCGCGGACAAACCCGGTCAGCCACGTGCGAACGCCTTCGGCCGCCAGGACGGCCAGGATGATGGCGCCGACGCCCAACCACCGGCCTTCCCGGACGGCGAACAGCTGCCGCCATCCGAGCATCGCGCCGGCGCCGAGGAACAGTGCGCTGAGGAGGCGGGCCGGTTCACCGGGCGCAATGGCCCAATACGCGCCGCCCAAGACCACCGCCAGGACGAAACCAAATACCAGCCACGAGCCCGGTCGAGCGGCCGATGCGGCCGTTCGCCGTTGGGGTCGCGGTACTACGGATCCGGATCGCAAAAAGAGGGTCGCTTTGAAAAAGCCATGCAAGACCAGGTGGACGACGGCAGCGTCGTAAGCGCCGAGGGCGCATTGGCAGAGCATCAGGCCCATTTGCGCCATCGTCGATGCCACCAGCTGCCGTTTGTAGTCCACGTGCACGAGCAGGATGCCCGTGCCCAGGAGCACGGACACCCAGGCCAGCACCAGCAGGGCCACGTGCGGCCCCATACCACTCCTGTCAAACAGCGGCGCTGTGCGGGTCAACAGCAGTCCGCCTGCGTTCACCAAACCGGCGTGCATGACGGCCGACACCGGAGTGGGCGTCACCGCCGACTCCATCAACCAGCGCTGAAAGGGCCAGCCACCGGCCTGAATCAGAGCGGCCAGGATGAGCAGCCCGCTTATGCCCACCCGCTCCCAGAGGGCGATTTGCGGCGCGTGGGCGAGCGCGATCGACATCCTCCAGGAGCCGCTCACTATCCCGAGCCACAGCGCTGCTGTTCCGACCGCCGCTGCGCTAAGGAGAAACCGTTTCGCGCACAGTACGGCGACTGCCCGCGCGGGGGCCCATTCACGTTTCAGTGCCACCAACGCGGTGAGGCAGGCGCCCATGAGCGTCCAGCCACAGGCGAACACCGCCAGGTTATCGCTCATCCACGTGACGGTCGCCGCGCCGGTCACCCATGTCAACCCCGCGAAGTAACCCCGGTACGCGCGATCCCCATGCAGGTAACGTACGGAAAAGGTTTGTATGATCACGCTTAGGAGGGAGATGTACAATGCCATGAACCATCCCAACCTGTCGGCGCGCCACGGCCCCCATACCGTCGCCGAATCGGTGGCGCTGACGCCTGCCAATGACACGGCGACTGGCAACCAGAGCAGGCGAACGTGCGGGTTCACCCAACGCTGTGGCACGCGGGGGGACACGAGTACCATTGCGCTGGTCAACACGACCGCCCAAGCCCCCAACCAGGCCACAAGAACTGCTTGCTGCATTCTCGTTCCCCCTCTCCCAAAATCCTGCCCTGAAAAGCGTGTGCGGGGCATGTAAACGCGCAGCCCGCGAGCTGAACCATAAAACCGGCACAATAAAAAACCGGCGCGGTCCACTCGGCACCGCCCTCATTGGCGCAAAGCGCCGAGAAGGCAGTACGCGATGGGCCCTCGCCGGTTTCTCTTCATCCCATCTTGCGGATGGTCTTCAGAACTCCCGTGCGGTTACCCGTTGCCGGTTATCCTTCAACGCACCCACATGGGGGTGTTTTGAAGGACACCCAGCAGCAGGTGGCCACTTATTCTCGGGTATCTCCATTGGTCAGTTTCTTTTCCAAGTTGTCGTTGAGTCGGAATACCATGATGCGTTCGCCCGTACGCGTGCTCAGGTCGGTGTAAAAACTCCTGACCTCTTCGCCGGTGATCTGCCCGATGATTTGTTTCAGATCCTCGATGCCGGATTCCACCAGGCTCGTACGGTTGCGTTTCACCGACAGCATGCCCTCGCGGGATTCGCATAGGGCATATTCCGCTGAACTGAGGATCCCCTGCAGGGACACAATGATGAGGTCCCGCAAAATGTCGGTTTTCACCGACACAGAGCCCCGGCCGAGATAGTCTTTTTCCCATTTGGTCAGGGCCTTGCTGATTTCTGATTCTATCCAGCCTTTGGACCTGTTCACTAGTGCGTTCTCTCCTTGATCACGAACGCGATCACGTTCAATCCACTCAGCGGGTGACTCCGAATGGTGTGCGTGTTGCATGGGTTCACGGTGCGCAGGCAAGCAAGACTAATTGTATCGGAAAGGGCTCGTCTGTGACAAGAGGACGCGCGGATGGTTGCGCGGATAGTTGTGAACTTGAATGGTCGAATCGGGGGACTGCGCCAAATTAGGCCCGTGCGGGTGACCGCTTCAGTTCCTGCGTGCTATGATGTGGCATACACCAATTCCATCGGTGATGGAGCTCACCACAACCTCCTCGCGAAGGATGATGGCTCCTGCGGCGGCCTATGGACGGGCTGCTGCAGGGGCCATTTTTCCTTTTTCGCATTCCGGCAGGGCCAACGACCGGCGCGCTGTATCCTCACAGCGCACGTGTCGATCGGCACGCCCCATCGGAATCGAAGGGCGCCCGTAGGCCGCGCAAACGGAACAGCGCAGGCCTCCCGCAGGCGGCGCAAACGCGGAATTTTCGCGCAAACCCAGGTGGTGTTTGTCCCACCCCGGACAACCGCCTTGTCCGTCGTTGTCTCCCCACGCATAGTCTATCTCACGTTTGCCTGGCCAGGCGCGAAAATGAACGTGGGGGGACACGCGGATGTTCAGTTTAGCAGCGGCGGACTTTGTGCGCTTTTTGTCTGCGTTGGTCGTGCTCTTGGCGGCCGCCAATGTGCTCGGCTATGTCGCGGAAAAACTCGCGGTGCCACGAGTCATCGGGGAGGTGGCAGGCGGACTTTTGCTCGGTCCCACTTGTCTCGGATTCCTGTTCCCGCAAGCGTTCCACTGGCTGTTCCTCGGTTTTTCATCGGAGAGTGATTTGTTTGGGCTCGTCTATCAGTTGGGGATGATTCTGCTTTTGTACACGGCCGGACTGAAGTTCCAGTCCCGCTTTGCCAAAACGGACGTAAAAATCGGCATCGCGATTATCATCGGATCGACCGTCATTCCGTTCATCGTCGGTTGGTTGTCGACCTACCTGTTCAACCCAGCGCAATTTCTTGGACCCGCGCACAATGTGATCGCGCTCAAGATTGTCGTGGCAATTTCCATCGCAGTTACGTCCATTCCGGTCATCGCCAAAATCTTCTCAGACCTTGGCATCATGCACTCCCGGTTTGCCAAAATCGTCGTCGCTATCGCCGGGGTGCACGACCTCATCCTCTGGGTGGCCTTGGCCATCGCCTCCGGCATGGTATCCGCGGGTACAGGCCACATCGATCCCTGGACGGTATCCAAGAGTCTCATCATCACCTTTGCTTTTCTCGCCGTATGCATCGTAGTGGTGCCGTGGGGACTGCGCCGCATCACTTCCAAGCGGGCCAATTTCTTGTTTCGGGCGTCCTTTCTCGGGTACTTTCTGGTCATCCTGTTCGCCTTGGCGGACATCGCCGGGTACCTGAAGGTCGATGTCATGTATGGGGCACTTCTGGCCGGTATCGCGACCAAGTTTGCTCTGCCCGAATCCCTGTACAAGCGCTTGGAGACCGGTATTAGCGGCATCTCCTTCGCGTTCTTTATCCCACTCTACTTTGCCATCGTCGGGTTGCAGCTCAACCTGGCCAAACATTTCAGTGTCGGGTTCTTTATCCTCTATCTCATCTTTGCTACGATTGTTCAGAGCGTGGTGGTATATGTCACCTGCCGCCTGGTCAAGACCGATAAACGGACCAGCTTCAACTTCGCGGCCGCGATGAACGCGCGCGGCGGACCGGGCATTGTCCTCTCGTCGGTCGCTTTTTCGCTCGGCATCATCAATCAAGACTTTTTTGCCATACTCGTCATGCTCGCGCTGATGACGTCGTGGATGGCTGGATCGTGGCTGCGCTACGTGCTCCGCAAGGGCTGGCCGCTGATGCCGGGCGATGAAAACCTGGTTCTCCGCCGGGCGCAGGAAGAGGTGGTTTTGGACGGTACGCTTGTACCGGTACAATCCCATACTCATCGCAAAGTCTGATTGAAATACGCGCGTCGAATCGGCGTCTTAGACCCGCGCTGGGGCGCCGATGGGTCTCAAGGAATAGGCGAGACAACACGCTGCACTCTGTGGCTTCGGCCCGAAAACTCCCCATCCGATATTGCTCGTTGTTCATTGATAGTCTTCCCTATCCTAAAATGTACGTACAAATATATTGACATCCATCCCTTATCCCCTCAAAATACATAGTAGATGTACGCCGTCTTGGAACGCGTTCGTGTTTATTGTACGGACAAATTGCCTTTTGGGAATCCGCTTTCCTTTCGGCTGATTTGCCCCCTCGCACTTCGCTCCGCGGCGTTGCATGTTTCGCTGCGTGTTTCATGGTTATCGAATTCATGCGTTACGGATGCACGTAATAGTAACCGTAGAACAGGTAGGTGAACGCACGTTGCCATACGCGATTGGTATTGATTATGGAACCCAGTCTGGGCGCGTCCTGCTGCTCAACCTCGAGACCGCCCGCGAAGAGGCGGTTTCGGTGGTGCCATATCGGCACGGGGTGATTGACGACGCCCTGCCGGACAGCGGCGTCGATCTCGCCCCTGACTGGGCCCTGGAACACCCTCAGGATTACCTGGACGTCCTCTATCAGGGGATTCCGGACGTCCTGAAACTGACCGGTGTCTCCGGGCGTGAGGTGGTTGGGCTTGGCATCGACTTTACGTCCTGCACCGTACTGCCGGTGACGGCCGACGGCACGCCGCTGTGCCTTTTGCCGGAGTGGCAGAACCGCCCCCACGCCTGGCCCAAGCTGTGGAAGCACCACGCTGCCCAGCCCATCGCCGACCGCATCAACGAGTTGGCGACGGCCCGCGGCGAATCGTTCCTTTCCCGCTACGGCGGGCGCATCTCGTCCGAGTGGTACTTCCCGAAACTCCTCGAGGTATTCGAGCAAGACCGAGAGGTGTACAACGCCTGTGCGGCCTTCGTCGAGGCCACCGACTGGATTGTCTGGCACCTGACCGGCAGGCTTCGGCGCAACAGCTGCACCGCCGGCTACAAGGCGATGTGGTCGCCGGATGAAGGATTCCCGTCCGGCGATTTCTTCACCGCGCTCAACCCTGAATTTGTCGATCCGTTCGCGAAACTGGGCCACGAGTTTTATCCGCTTGGCACAACGGCTGGTTACATTCGGCCGGAGGTGGCGGAAAAACTGGGCCTCTCGCCACAGGTGGCGGTGGCGGTCGGCAACGTCGATGCCATGGTGTCGGTCCCGCCGGTCGGCGTGAAGGCGCCCGGATCGTTCGTGATGGTGATGGGCACCTCCATCTGCCACCTGGCCGTCACGGATGAGGAGGTGCGACTGCCGGGCATCACCGGCGTCGTCAAGGATGGTGTATTACCTGGCCGCTATGGTTACGAGGCCGGACAGGCGGCGGTGGGCGACATGTTCGAGTGGTTTGTCAAACACCACGTGCCCCCGCGTGAGTTAGCCGCGGCGGAAGAGGCGGGCGTCTCCATTTATGAGCACCTTGAGGCGCAGGCCAAGGAGTTGGCCATCGGGGAGAACGGGTTGATTGCGCTCGACTGGTGGAACGGGAACCGCAGCATCCTGGCGGACGCCCACCTGACCGGCTTAGTCATTGGATACACCCTGGCCACGACTCCGGCGGAGGTGTACCGCGCGCTGCTTGAGTCGACCGCCTTTGGCACTCGACGCATCGTCGAGAACTTCGGCGAGCACGGCATCCCGTTCCATGAGCTCGTCGCCTGCGGTGGACTGGCCCACAAGAGCCCTCTGTTGATGCAGATATACGCTGATGTGATGGGCCTGCCCGTCATCGTCCGCGACTCACGCGAGGTGCCCGCCCGCGGCGCCGCCATGTTTGGCGCGGTGGCGGCCGGATCGAAAAACGGCGGGTTCGATACGATTGAAGAGGCGAGCGACGCCCTGGCGGCTCCGGTAGCTCGCCGCTACGAGCCGAATCCGGAGGCGCACGCGAAGTACAACCGGATTTACCAGCTGTACAAGGAGCTTTACACCTACTTTGGCCAGGACAACGTCCGCCTGATGCATGAGTTGAAGTCCATTCGCTTGCAAGCGGCCAAGTGACCCTGCGCTGGACAACAGGAGGAGAAAAACATGCGCAAAGCGAGCTATCAATTTTGGTTTGTGACGGGCAGCCAGCACCTCTATGGCGAGGAGGCGCTGCGCCAGGTGGCGGCGCATAGCGAAGAGATGGTGCGCGCGTTGAACGCGGGCGGCAAACTTCCGTTTGAACTGGTGCAAAAACCGGTTGTGGCGACGGCCGAGGAAATCCATTCACTTATCCTTGAGGCCAACCGGGATGCGTCCTGCGCGGGAATCATCACCTGGATGCACACGTTCTCGCCGGCGAAGATGTGGATTGCCGGGCTGCTTAGCTGCCAGCGTCCAATTCTGCACCTGCATACGCAGTTCAACCGTGACATTCCGTGGTCTGCGATTGATATGGACTTTATGAACCTCAACCAGTCCGCCCACGGGGATCGGGAGTACGGGTTTATGGCCGCGCGCCTGAAGGTGGCGCGCAAGGTGGTTGTCGGCCACTTTGCTGACGAGACGGTACAGTCGCGCATCGGCGCCTGGATGCGCGTGGCGGCCGCGCACCGCCTGAGCCAGGGCTTGAAGGTAGCGCGCTTTGGCGACAACATGCGCGACGTGGCGGTCACCGAAGGCGACAAGGTGGAGGCGCAGATCCGCTTCGGCTGGACGGTGGACGGCTACGGCATCGGCGATTTGGTCGATGTCATCCAGGAGGTCTCTGACGCCGAGGTGGAGCGGCTGCTTGGCGAGTACCGCGAGCTGTACGAGATCCCATCTTGGGTGGCGGACGACGCGGAGAAGTGGCAGCGCGTGCGCGAGCAGGCGCAGATTGAACTCGGCCTGCGCCGGTTCCTCGACGCCGGCGGTTACGAGGCGTTTACCACCACCTTTGAGGACCTGCACGGCATGACCCAGCTGCCCGGTCTGGCGGCGCAGCGGCTGATGGCCGACGGTTACGGGTTTGGCGGCGAGGGCGACTGGAAGACGGCGGCTCTGTTGCGCGTGTTCAAGGTCATGGCGGACCTCAAGGGCACCTCGTTCATGGAAGATTACACCTATCACCTGGAGCCGGGCAACGAGCTGCTCCTGGGCGCGCACATGCTTGAGGTCTGCCCGACCATCGCGGCCGACAAGCCGCGCTTGGAGGTGCACCCGCTGCTCATGGGCCACAAGGCCGATCCCGCCCGGCTGGTCTTCAATGGCCGCGCGGGCCGCGCGGTGGCTGTCTCGGTGGTCGACTTGGGCCATCGCTTCCGGCTGGTGCAAAACGAGGTGGAGGCGGTGCCGGTGCCGCACGACATGCCCAACCTGCCGGTGGCACGCGTCCTCTGGCGACCAGAGCCGTCTTTGGCCAGCGCTGCGGAGGCCTGGATTTACGCGGGCGGCGCGCACCACACGGTGTTCTCCTACGAGGTTACGGCCGAGCAGGTGCAGGACTTTGCCGACATCCTCGGCATCGAGTGCGTGACCATCGACAAGGACACCAACCCGCTCGAGCTGCGCACGCGCCTGCGCCTGGACGACGCCGCCTGGAAGCTGGTATAACGAAGTGGGCTTGAAGAAAGTGGCCTGAAAGCATTGAGCGCGAGTAGAGGCCCGTTGCTAGAGTTAGATACGCGGTAAATCCGCACCAATTCGACCGGCCGGGTACTCCCCGGCCGGAATTTCACAAGTTTCCCTTTGGAGGCGGATGACATGCTGGAACAGCTGAAGCAAGCGGTGCTTGAGGCCAACCTTCAACTGCCCAAGCACCAACTGGTAAAATTCACGTGGGGTAACGTTAGCGGCATTGACCGAGAAAGCGGCCTGTTCGTCATCAAACCGAGCGGCGTACCGTACGAAGAGTTGAAGGCAGAGGACATGGTGGTGTGCAACCTGGAAGGTGAAGTGGTGGAAGGTCACCTGCGCCCCTCCTCGGACACCCCTACCCACGCTTTGCTCTACAAGTCGTTGCCGACGATTGGCGGCATCGTTCACACTCACTCGCCTTGGGGAACCGTATGGGCGCAGGCCGGCAAGCCGATTCCGGCGCTCGGCACCACCCACGCCGATTATTACTATGGAAGCATCCCGTGCACGCGGGCGATGACCGACGATGAAATCGGCGGCGACTACGAGTACGAGACCGGACGCGTGATTGTTGAAACTCTCGGCGACACTGACCCTTTATCTATGCCGGGTGTGCTTGTCCGCAGCCACGCGCCGTTTTGCTGGGGTAAGGATGCGGCCGACGCCGTGCACAACGCGGTGGTCCTGGAGGAGGTCGCCAAGCTGGCGTACCACGCGCTCGCGCTCAATCCAAACCTGGCGCCGATGCAGCAGAGTCTGCTTGACAAGCACTACCTGCGCAAACACGGCAAAAACGCCTATTACGGCCAGCGCTAGGCGCAACCCGAGCGGCCCATTTCACTGGGCGATCCGCCCGGAATGGCGGCAGACGGCCTGGATACCGACGGGCTCCTTCTGCTGCCGGCTCCGTCTTCGGCACGGGCTCCCTATGCGGAGGACAGCGCGGGGGCTTGCGCAATCCGGCGGGCCTGGGCCCCGGTGACACAGCAAGAGCAGAGGATGTGATGGCTTGGCTCTCTCAGTGACGAAGCGGCCAGCGGCCTTGTTGTTTGATTTGGACGGTACCTTATTTCAGACGGAGACCCTGTCGGTGCCTGCCTACGAGCGCACGTTTGCCGATCTGCGCAAGGAAGGTCTCTGGCAGGGGCCGACACCGCCCGTTGAGCGGTTCCTCGGCAGCCTCGGTCTCCTCTTGGACGAGATCTGGCAAAACGTGATGCCGGAAGCGGACTCGGCCACGCGGCGGCGCGCTGATGTGCTTTTGCTTCAGCACCAGTTGAACGGGCTTAAGCAGGGGGAAGGTCAGCTTTACCCCGGTGTGGCGGAGACGCTGCAGGGGCTGGTTGACTTGGGTTGCCAGCTGTTTGTGGCCAGCAACGGGCTCGAGGCGTACGTCAAGGATGTCCTTGCCGCCACCGGGATCGCTCCGTGGTTTACAGGTATTTACAGCGCTGGTGAGTACAAAACCGCCTCCAAGGTGGAATTGGTACGGCTTTTGCTTGAGCACCACGATATTACGTCGGCCTGGATGGTCGGAGATCGCCAATCCGACGTGGAGGCGGGCAAGCAAAATGACCTGTTTGTCGTCGGCTGCGATTACGGCGGCTTCCACAAACCCGCTGAGTTGACCGAGGCGGACGTCATTATCCATACGTTTGCTGACCTATTGCCCTTGGTGCGAGACGCGGAATAGGGAGGGATTTGCATGCTTGCAGCCGAAGCCTGGATGGGCCGTCCGGTGAAGTGCGCTTGCGGCCAGACCCATGAAGTGCCGATTGAGCAATTGGTCATTGGCTTGGATATGTTGTCGCGCCTCGTTGCGTATGCGGGATCGCAGGCGGCAAAAAACTGGCTGGTCGTCAGCGACGTGAACACCCACGCCATCCTCGGTGCCGCAGTGGAGCAGGTCCTTGCCACGGATACACGCCAGGTCCATCGCCACGTGTTTTCCGAGGCGCATGACCTACTGCCAGACAGGCCCCAGATTAACCAGGTCCGCCAACGCATCGAGGAGACCCATGCGGATATCCTGGTTGCGGTCGGTAGCGGGGTCATCAACGATATTACGCGCTACGCCAGCTTTGCCGAGCAGCGGCCGTACATCATCGTGGCCACCGCGCCGTCCATGGACGGCTACGCCTCGAGCGTGGCGGCGCTCCAGTTTGACGGCCTGAAAACCACCCTGCCGGCGCACACGGCGAAAGCCATTTTTGCCGATCCGTCCGTCCTCGCGGCCGCTCCCTGGGAGCTGATTCAAGCCGGGTTTGGCGACTTGGTCGGCAAGACGATTTCGCTCCTGGACTGGAAGCTGGCGCACTATCTGTACGACGAGCCGTTTTGCCCAGCCGCATACGAACTGGTGCAAAAACCGCTGAAGGCGTGCATTGAGTCGGCTGCAAAGCTGCGCGAGCGGGACGCGGGGGCGGTGGAGGCGCTGTTCCTGGGGCTCGTCAACGCGGGGGTGGCCATGGCGATGGTCGGCAACTCTCGCCCTTGCAGTGGCAGTGAGCACCACCTGTCTCACTACTGGGACCTGTTGGCCTATAAGGGCCGGCGTGCCCACGCTTCGCACGGCCACCAGGTTGGGTACGCGACCCCGTGGATGATGCGCTTCTACCGACGGCTGACTGAGCTGGATACGCTCGTCGAACCCAAGCCACGGCGTCTCGACGTCGCCTGGCACGAGTGGGTTACCTCCTTCTACGGCGAGGGTGCCGAGACGGTGGAGGCCGCGCAGCAGCGCAAGGCCAAGTGGCTGGCGGAGAATCACGAACGCTGGACCCGCTGGCGCCTAAACGCGATTCACGCCGCCTTACAGCCGGAGTTTGGCTGGTTCCCGCAGGTGGAGGAGGCGCTCTCCATCATGGGCTTGGCGGACGCCGGCGAGCGGCTCCAGGTGGACACGACCATCCTGCGCGAGACGTTCCAGCACGCCTGGGAGCTGCGCGATAGGTACACCATTTTCGACTTTCTGGCCGGTCAGGGCCGGATGGACTGGGCCGTACAAGCGGTGTTGGGGTAGAATAAGGGGATTCAAATTTGGTTGGTATCGTTGGAGAGGTACGATGAGCCGCGTGCGGACGTACTGTCGGTGTGACGGGTAGTTAGGGATTGGGCGGCAATTGGACCTTGCGGTAACAGGTCATGAATCGATAACTTGGCCAGGGAGGGGCAGTTTGTGGAGAACAACAAGAAGACATCGAAGCATCTGCAGGTGAGCGACACCATACGTGAGTGGATACAGGATGGGCGCTTTCAGCCTGGAGACCAACTGCCCACGGAAATCGAGCTGGCTGAGGAGTTTCAGGTAAGCCGCCACACCATTCGCCAGGCGATATCATCCCTGACCGCCGCCGGCTTGGTGACCCGCGTCCAGGGGCGTGGTACGTTTGTCGCGCAGCCGCATGTCTCTCGCGACACACAGCCCACGCGGATGATTGGCGTACTCACAACCTACATCAACGATTACATTTTCCCTCATATCATTCGCGGGATTGAACAGGAGTTGAGCCAGGCCGGCTATTCGGTCCTGCTGTTCAGCACTTCAAATGATTTCTCGCGGGAACGCGACGCCCTGCGCCGCATTTTGGATACTCAGGTGGACGGATTGATTGTCGAGCCCACCAAGAGCGCGCTCGCCAATCCCAACCTGGACTTGTACCTACAAATCTTGGAGCGAAACATCCCGATGGTCATGCTCCACGCTTCGTATCTCGAACTGTGTACACCTACCATCCGCATTGACGATGTCGGGGCGGCTCAGGAGCTAACCACACACCTGTTGGACCTCGGCCACCGCCGCATTGGTGGCTTATTCAAGTCGGACGACATTCAGGGCAAATTCCGCATGCGGGGCTTTCTGAAGGCGCTGAAAGCCAAAGGGGTACTACCGACGTCGCGGTTTATTAGTATGTATGAAACAGAAACCCGCCGCGACGTTCTTGAGAGTTTTGTGCAGCGTATCCTATCTACTTCGCCGGAATCCCGTCCAGAAGCGTTAGTATGTTACAACGATGAAATTGCTTTTGAGCTACTCGCCGCACTCGTTCGGCACGGAATCCGAGTACCAGAAGATATATCCCTCGTCGGCTTTGACGATGCTCCTTTAGCCAGCATGGCGGAGGTTCCTTTAACGACTATGACGCATCCGAAGACGGAAATGGGTTATACTGCTGCCCGGTTTATGTTAGAGGCGCTGCAGCATGCCAATTCCATGGACCGTGGTGCGGGTGATTATGTATTAGAGTCGCAACTGGTCAAACGTACATCAACGAGAAAAGTTAATGGGGAGAGTAGTCTTCCAGTTGGAACTGGGACGTCTCAGGGATAGTTCTCTAGATAGCGCCCTTCGTCTCTGTCCTCGACACATGTAAACGGTTTCTATAGAATGAATTATAAATCTCTTCAGTAATTCAAACTTCAGTAATTGAAAAGGAGTGGGTAGTGTGGTCAAATGCAAGGCGACGATTACCCTCGATTCCCATTACAAACTGGCCGACGTCGACCCACGCATTTATGGCTCGTTCATCGAGCACCTTGGTCGTGCCGTCTATGGTGGTATCTATGAGCCCGGACACCCGACCGCCAACGAGCAAGGGTTCCGTCAGGACGTGGCCGACCTGGTACGCGAGCTGAAGGTTCCGATTGTCCGTTACCCCGGTGGGAATTTTGTGTCTGGATACAACTGGGAGGACGGCGTGGGTCCGGTGGAACAGCGTCCGGCGCGGCTCGATCTCGCCTGGCGTTCCACGGAACCGAACCGGGTGGGTACGAACGAGTTTGTTGACTGGGCGCGTCTGGTGAATACGGAAGTCATGATGGCCGTCAACCTGGGAACGCGTGGCATCGATGCCGCCCGCAACCTCGTCGAGTATTGTAATCACCCGTCCGGATCGTATTGGAGTGATTTGCGCATCGCCCACGGCTATCGCAACCCGCATAACATCAGGGTCTGGTGCCTGGGTAACGAGATGGATGGTCCGTGGCAGATTGGCCACAAGACGGCGGACGAGTATGGCCGTCTGGCTGTCGAGACGGCGAAGGCGATGAAGTTGGTCGACCCCAATTTGGAACTGGTGGCCTGCGGCAGCTCCAACCGGCACATGGCCACCTTCCCCGAGTGGGAACGCATTGTCCTCGACCACACCTATGAGCACGTGGACTACATCTCTATGCATACGTACTATGGCAACCGCGACGGGGACACCCTGAACTTCCTGGCCCAGTCGCTGGACATGGACGAGTTCATCAAGACGGTGGTCGCCACCTGCGATTACATCAAGGCGAAGAAGCGTAGCAAGAAGACGATGTATCTCTCCTTTGACGAGTGGAACGTGTGGTTCCACTCGAACGAGGCGGATAAGCAGATTACCCCGTGGACGGTGGCGCCGCCGCTGTTGGAGGACATCTACACGATGGAGGATGCCCTGTTGGTGGGTGCTATGCTCATCACTCTGCTCAAGCACGCCGACCGGGTGAAGATGGCCTGCCTCGCGCAGTTGGTCAACGTCATCGCCCCCATCATGACGGAGAATGGCGGTGCGGCATGGAAACAGACGATTTTCTATCCATACCTGCACGCCTCGGTGTACGGCCGGGGAACGGTCCTGCACACGCTGGTGGACAGCCCTAAGTACGACAGCAAGGACTTCACGGATGTGCCATACGTGGATGCGGTAGCGGTCTGGAATCCGGAGCAGGATGAGGTCACGTTGTTTGCGGTGAACCGTAACCTCGAAGAGTCGCTTCCACTAGAGTGTCGTCTGGGCAGCTTTGCAGGCTACCGGGTGGCCGAGCACCTGGTATTGCGCCACGACGATTTGAAGGCGACGAACACCAGTGACAATCCGAACAACGTAGTGCCCACCAAGTCGCAGCAGACGGTGCAGGACGGTGAGACCCTCCAGGCCGAACTGCAGGCGGCCTCGTGGAACGTGATTCGGTTGGTGAAGTGGTAAGCGTTCCCATTAGAAAACCATATTCGGTCTTGCACCAGTCGGCCCATGGCGATTCAAGCAATAGGACGTCATGGGCATTGTTGTGACTAATATTCGGGAAAATGCAGCTAAATATCATGGCGCTGTTGGACGGTTCAATCCATCTCTACGAATAAACCTGATGGTACACATCAATGTACGAACCATGATCGAATGAAAAATATATTTGTCCGTACAAAATGATTGACTCTTAGCTATGTACCGGCTATTATCAATGTAAGCGTACCACAATCGGTGATTGGGCTACTTTTCACCTCACATTACCTACATTCCAGGTAGCGTCATATGTTCGTACAAATATGGAGGTGGGACCGATAATTGCTAACCAATCTTCTGTTGGTCTAATCGAGTTTAACGGAAGGTAACGTTTAAGCGGTGCTTCTCCGTCGATACCCAAATAAGTTTGTAGGCTGGAAGCTTTAGGAAAGCGATTTCGCAAACGTTTTACTTAACGACGACCTGAATGGGGGCAAGTGTACATGCAAAAGATGCGTCGTTTGTCTGCACTGATGTTAGCTGCTGGTGTCCCAATTGCCTTGGCTGGGTGCGGCGGGACCAACTCCGGGACGAATGCCACGCAAGATACGTCCGGCTCGAGCAAAGTTGTGAAAATCACTGAGATGGATTATTTCACGGACAGTAAGGGTTCCAAAGGGATGGACAATCTCATCAAAGAATTTGAGAAGACCCATCCGAACATTAAGATTGAACGGAATCCAGTTCCGTATGAGCAATTGCTGCCGAAATCGCTGCAGGAAGCCACCACGCATACGCTGCCGACGATCTTGGTTACAGACAACTTGAACATCCCGACCATGGTGTCTGCGGGAGCAATCATACCGTTTTCTAGGGTCGGGAGTGTTGACAAGTCCCAATACTTGAGTGGACCTCTGTCGACGGTAACTTACAATGGCGAATTGTACGGCCTACCGCTGGGAACCAACGACCTTGCCTTGTTCTATAACAAGTCCCTGTTTGCCAAAGCGCACGTATCACCGCCGAAGACTTGGGACGAACTGTTGAAAGTTGCCCAAAAGCTCAAGTCCTCGTCAACGTACGGCCTGGCTTTTTCAGCTCCAAAGGACGAACAGGCGACATGGCAATTCGCTCCATTTCTGTGGACGAACGGCGGCAACTACGCCCACTTTGATTCACCACAGGCCGTTCAGGCGCTCCAGCTCTGGACGAACCTTGTGAAAACAGGCGGAGCGTCCAAGTCGGTCGTCAACTTCAGTCAAACCGAGGTTTATAACGAGTTCGCAGCTGGTCGGGCAGCCATGATGGTGATGGGGCCGTGGGAAATTCCGCCGTTGAAACAAACCAAGATCGACTACGGCGTGGTTCCGCTCCCGACACCCAAGGCAGGACAGACGCCCATCAGCCCAATCGGTGGTGAAGACTGGACTATCACCTCAAACGCTACACCGGAACAGCAGAAAGCTGCTTGGACGTTCATCCAGTGGACTCAGCAGAAAGAAACGTTGTTAAAGTTTGACGAAGCGATGGGTTATATCCCAGCTCGGAAATCGGCGTTGACTGAATTTGAGCAGGAAAATAAAGACTATGCCGTGTTTGCCAAGCAGCTGGAATCGTCCAAAGCCTTAACGAGCGGCTTGCGCGATAAGCTGCCAAATGTCACGGACGCTGTGACGACGGCCATTCAGCAAGCGTTGACCGGTGAACAGACACCAGCACAGGCAGCTAAGCAGGCTGAGACGCAGATCAAGTCGATACTCGGCTAATTAAACCCCTGCCGGAGGATCACCCGGGCAAGGCTGCGGGTGATCCCTGGATAACGATTGAATTCTACTGCTAAAAGAAGGTGACCCGATGTCCACATTGCGATACGGGGGCGCGGCGTCGACGAGTGAGGTTCGGACTGCGGATCGGACACGAGCACGGAAGATAAGAAGAAACACTGGAATACGTCTCTTGTTCTTGCTTCCGGCTGTTGTCTATCTGCTTGGCATCTTTCTCGTGCCGGTCATTTACAACCTCGTGATGAGCTTTAAGAATTACACTGCAGCTTCGATTAACGGAGATGCGCCCTTTATCGGGTTTCAAAACTATGTTCAGCTCTTTCATATGCCTGTGATGGGCAAAACGCTCATTAACACGATTGAGTTCGTTGTCGGCTCCATCGTCTTTCAGTCGATCATTGGTATGGCATTAGCCCTACTGTTCAATCGAAAGTTTCCATTGAGCCGCCTCTTGCGCACGCTCATGTTGATTCCGTGGTTGTTACCACTCATCGTGTCTGGAACCGCCTTTAAATGGATCTTCGATCAAAACCATGGGGTGCTGAACGCAGTACTAATGCACCTGCACATCATACATTCTCCGTTAGGCTGGCTTGTGTCGCCGAATCTGGCGTTGATATCGGTGATCATCACCAACATTTGGGTTGGCATTCCCTTTAATATGGTGCTCTACCACAGCGGTTTGCAAAACATCCCGGAAGAGCTCTATGAAGCAGCAGCTCTCGACGGGTGTAATAAATGGCAACAGTTTTGGCGCATCACGATTCCATCCTTGAAATCGGTCATCGCGATTGTCCTCATGCTGGGGCTGATTTACACGTTGAAGGTGTTTGACGTGATTATGGTGTTGACGGGCGGCGGTCCTGCGAATGCGTCTCAGATTCTGTCTACCTGGTCGTATGACCTCTCCTTCCAGAACATGCAGTTTGGTCAGGGTGCTGCCGTCGGGAACATCATGATAGCCATTTCCTTGATTTTCTGCTTTATCTACATGCGGGCCACGCGCCAGTCGGAGGTGAACTGAGGTTGATGAAGAAAAAGATTCACCTGACCATTCTGGCTCTGTTGGTGACTGCGGTCATGTTGTTCCCTCTCTATTGGACGATTATTTCGTCCTTAGAGACCAATGAACAGATTTTCCATGACCCGCCGTATTTCTTCCCGCCAACGCCGAAATTCCTTACTTATGCGCACGTGTTTACGACACAGTTGCCGCATCTCCTGACGAGCTTAATCGTTGCCGGGGGAACAACCCTGCTCTCTCTTTTCGTCGCAGCACCGGCGGCTTACGCGATTACCCACTTTCGTCTGCGTGGAGCAAGCATCTTGATTGTCGGCTTGTTGATTTCGCAGATGATCCCGGGTGTCTCGCTGGCCAACGCGCTCTTTATTCTGTTCAACAAGGTTGGTTTGTTGAACAACTACTTCGGTCTCATCCTGGCCGATTGCTCGTTCTGTATTCCGTTCAATATCCTGATTCTCCGGGCCTTTATGGAATCCATTCCAAAGGATATCTCGGAAGCGGCTTTGGTGGACGGGGCAGGCGAGATACGTACCTTTGCCAACGTAATTCTGCCCATCAGTAAATCTGCGTTAATCACCGCAGGCCTGTTTGCGTTCCTGTTTGGGTGGGGTGACTTCTTGTTCGCAGTCACGATGATGACGGAAAACTCCATCCAACCGATTACCGTAAGCCTATACTCGTATATCAGTCAGTACAGTCAATCTTGGAACGAGATGATGGCCGCCGCCGTCTTGGCCTCGATTCCGGCAGCGTTCCTACTCTTGGTTTCGCAGCGTTACATTACTGCAGGCATGACCAGTGGTTCCGTAAAGGGCTAACGATTGCAAACTAGTTGACCTTGGATTCTTGGCCAGGAGGCGAAAACATGACAGACGTGAAGACCCACACCCCCGTTTCCGTCCGCATTCACGATCCGTTCTGGTCCCCCAAGCAAAAGCTTGTTCGGGATGTCGTGATTCCGTATCAGTGGCAAGCCCTCAATGACCAGGTGCCGGGCGTGGAACCCAGCCACACTATCGAGAACTTCCGTATCGTCGCCGGCGAGGCGGAGGGCGAGTATTACGGGATGGTGTTCCAGGACAGCGACTTGTACAAGTGGCTGGAGGCGGTTGGCCATACGCTGGCTAACGAGCGGGACCAGGAGCTGGAACGCAAAGCGGACGAGGTCATCGATCTGCTCGCCCGGGCGCAGCAACCGGACGGCTACCTGAACACGCACTATACCCTAACCAAGCCCGACAAGCGGTGGACCAATTTGCGCGATGACCACGAGCTGTACTGCGCGGGTCACCTTATTGAGGCGGCGGTAGCGTACTACGAGGCGACGGGGAAACGTGCGCTGCTCGATATTGCCTGCCGGTTTGCCGATTACATCCATCAAGTGTTCGGCCATGGGCCAGGACAGATTCCTGGCTACCCAGGCCACGAGGAAATCGAGCTGGCGCTGGTCAAGCTGTACCGCACCACCGGTGAGAAGAAGTACCTGGACCTGGCCCTGTATTTTGTCGAGGAACGCGGCCAGCAGCCGCACTATTTCCAAATCGAGGCGGAAAAGCGGGGCGAGACAGAGCCGTTTCGTTTTGGATTCGAGTACTCGCAATCACACCTGCCCATCCGAGAGCAGACAGAAGCCATCGGCCACGCGGTGCGGGCGATGTACTTCTACACGGCGGTGGCGGACGTGGCTATGGAGACGGGGGATGAATCGCTGCTAGCGGCCTGCCGCCGGCTCTGGCAGAGCGTTGTACAGAAGAAGCTGTATGTGACAGGGGGCATCGGATCGTCCGCGGATAACGGAGAGGCGTTCACGAAGGATTACGACCTCCCGAACGACACGGCCTACACCGAGACGTGCGCGGCCATCGGGTTGGTGTTCTTTGCCCAGCGCATGCTCCAGGCCGATCCACGGCGCGAGTACGCTGATGTGATGGAACGGGCGCTGTTCAACGGCGTCCTATCCGGCATGTCCCTGGACGGCCGGCGCTATTTCTACGTCAACCCGCTCGAGGTTTGGCCCGCGGCCTGCGACTACCGTGCGGATATGCACAGCGTCAAGCGCGAGCGGCAGGGCTGGTTTGGGTGCGCCTGCTGTCCGCCCAACATCGCTCGTCTTATCGCTTCTTTGGGGCAGTACGTCTATACCACCGACGCCGCGAAGGACACCCTGTATGCCCATTTATACATCGGATCGACCGTGACCGCGGAGCTAGCCGGACAATCGGTGACCGTGAAACAGGAGTCGGAGCTGCCGTGGCAGGGGCGTGTTCGCTTCACCATCCAAATGGACGATCCGGCCGCGTTCACGCTGGCGCTACGTCTGCCGGGGTGGTGTGCGAATCCGGCGGTACGTGTAAACGGAGAAGTGGTGGACCTGGCGACTACCATGCGGGACGGCTACGCGCATCTGAGCCGGACTTGGACGCCGGGCGACGTGGTAGAACTGGAGTTGCCCATGCAGCCCCTGCGCATCTTTCCGCATCCGGAGCTGCGTGAAGACGCCGGCCGGGTGGCGCTACAGTACGGGCCCATCGTGTATTGCCTGGAGGAGGCGGACAACGGCGCAAACCTGCGCGACATCACGCTACCGCGGGGGTCGGAGGTCACCGCAGAGTACCAGCCGGATCTTCTCGGCGGTGTGGTCACCCTGAAGGCGGTGGGTTATCGCAGTGACGCTCCGGCGACGGATGCCCTGTACTCGTATGCGCCTACGGGGCGGATTCAGACGCAACTGCGCGCTATCCCGTATTACGCTTGGGCCAACCGCGAGCCCGGCGAGATGACGGTCTGGATTCGCGAAGCGTAGTTCGAACGGTATGGTACGATACGGCGCCTTCACTAGGAAATAGCCCCATACGAATCAGCCCCGCCGCGAAATGTGGTGGGGTTTTCTTGCCAAGAAGTTCGGCAGTGTACCCGATGAAGTTGAATGCGTGTCTGGTTTGACGGTTACAAATTGAGGGCGAAATTAGATTCCATGCCTGCTGGGGCAGGCCACCATCAGCAAGATAAAAATGCACGCATGTGGCTATTTTTACGATAGAAGAACGTAAAAGGTGGGTAGAGTTGCGAGTACAAGTTGACGGTTACGCCCGTTCGCTCTTTTCGTCTAGGGCACGTTCGATGTCGAAGATCCGAGCTTTCATGTAGGTTTGTTCCGACTTCAGTCCCCTAATCTGGCGTCGTAAGTCCGTGAATCCCGCTTCCATTCGGTTATCCATGTCCTGTAGGCGCTTGTCTACGTGCTGAAGAATGTCACGAGCGAACCTTGCAAGCATGTCTTCGATGCGTTTGTTCTGTTTTGCGAACATCTCGTCGATGCGTTTGTCCTGCTTCGCAAACATTTCGTTCATACGCTCGTTTTGTTTTGCGAACATCTCGTCGATACGTTCGTCCTGCTTCGTAAACATCTCGTTCATACGCTCGTCTTGCTTCGCGAACATTTCGTTCATACGCTCGTCTTGTTTCGCGAACGCTTGGTCAAGGTATTGCCTCGTTGCTTCGTCCATCCCGTTCCCCCCTCCAAGTATGTACAGTCTACCACAAAAAAGAACGCCACGGTGACGCTATTCATGCTGATGCAGTAGAGAAACTACACTCGGCTTTGAAAAATTGCTAAAGAGTTTTGTGAGCAGGTGGAGGTGTTTCTCATACGTCTGTGTTCCCACAGGGGCATGAGACGCGAGGGAGCCTTTCGATTCTGGAACAACCACCTGTTCGTTTCTTCTACATTATCTCTCGGGAGGCGGAACCAAACAAAGCCAACACTTCTGTGACCATGCCCCGGTTTGCGCCGTCGCAGCTGATGGTGCGGCGTACGGGGAAGTGCTCGACTTCGGCAGCCGCATACGCGGCGGTCGTGAATTCGGTCGCGTGATTGGAGATGAGAACCGGGATACCACGCTCACCGAGTTGGGTGGCCAAGCGCGCCAAGTCAGCCTGATCATGGGTTGTGAACCCGTCGGCGGCGTAGTCTGTGAAATTAGATGTCGCCGAGAGCGGAACGTAGGGCGGATCGCAATAGATGACGTCTCCGACGACGGCTTCTTCCATTACCTGCCGGAAATCAGCGCATTGCAGGGTGGCCATCTGCAGCTTCTGAGAAAAAAACTTCATCTCCTGCTCGGGGAAATAGGGTCGCTTGTAGCGGCCGAATGGAACGTTAAATCCCCCACTCGAGTTATACCTGCACAGCCCGTTGTATCCATGCCGGTTCAGGTAGACAAACAGGGCAGACTTGCGCCACGGGTCTTGAGTTTCGTTAAACTCGGATCGTAGTTCGTAGTAGCGCTCAGGGGTGTTGTTCGCATCGGTGAACAGTTTTTTGCAATAGGATATGAAGTCCTGTCCATGCTGTTTCAGAGTTGCGTAGACCTGAATGAGGTCCGGATTGATATCGGCCAACACATATTCCTCAAAGTCTGTGTTTAGGAACACGGCTCCCGAGCCCACAAACGGCTCTATGAGTCGTTTTCCTTGCGGCAGACGTGCACGTATCCGTTCAACAATCCGGTGTTTTCCACCGGCCCACTTCAGAAATGGCTTCATCGAGAACTCCTTGTCCTTCGGTATCTTAGATTACAGTGTATCATGGAGGCGAGACGTTCAGCTAACTGAAGCTGTCCAGCTGAGTAGACACCCGAGACCGAGCGAACTGAACACGTATACAGCCGCCAACCGCTTGTTCAGACGCATCAAGCGAAGGGTCTCCACAGATAGGGTGGAAAAGGTCGTGAATCCGCCGCAGAAGCCTGTGCCGAGGAACACCCACCAGTTAAGGTCCTGTTGGCCCGGCCTCAACTCTCGAAAAAAGAGACCCAGCAACAAGGCGCCTGTCACATTGATGACCCAAGTCCCCCATGGAAAGTCGGAGCGGGCAACTTTGGCAATCCGCTGCCCAATGCTATATCGGAGTACGGATCCCACCGTCGCCCCGGCGCAGACAACTACCCCGGTCGTCAGGGTCATGGATACACCTCCCCGGTCTCGGTTGGTTCGGAGACAGCTTTAGCTCCAAACAACCAGTCTGCCAACCGCTCACCGACGAACGCACAAAGGATCCCGCCCGAAATGGTGGCCGCCATGTAGATTACGGTCAACGCGAGACTCGTATGAAAGAGTTGAATGATATCCATCGAAAACGTGGAGAACGTCGTGAAGGCTCCGATGAACCCCACGCCAATTCCGAGCTTCAGCCATTCTTTGAGCTCTTTCTTGTCTGCCATCACGAGGAAAAAACCGAGCGCCAATGAGCCACTCACATTGATGAGCAGCGTGGATAGAGGAAAGCCATTCGATGTTTGGATGACATTCTCCAGGACTAGACGACTTAGACCTCCAATCGCCCCAAAGACGGCAATGGCCAGGATGTTCATCTGTGTTCTCTCCCTTCCTGGAAAAATCAAAAAGGCTCCTACGGACAGACAAACTCCATCCGTAGGAGCCATTAGCCTTCACAGGCGGTTGATGGTGAGCTCCATCACCCCATACACAGTTACAGTATATGGGCTAGTGCCGCACACATGCACAGTTATGTGAAAATCAAAAAGGCTCCTGTGAACATCTGCCATTCACAGGAGCCATCATCCTCGTCGGATTTTGCGGTGAGCTCCATCACCGATGATTCCGTTTGGTTTCAGTATATGACTCATCCGACGATGAGTGACGGCGTTTGACCCGTCGCATCATGGCGGCGCGTTTCCGATGGAGTGAGGCGCGTGGAGTGAGGGCGTGGTCATTGATTCAATCGTGACCGCATCCGCACCCACACGCATCCTCTTTGCCCCGCGCCTCCTGAATGGCTTCCCATCCCTCTTTAACGACAAAGTAGACCAACGCCAGTGCGGCGATGGAATCAATCCACCACCAACCGAACAAAGCGGTCAAGACGACACCGAGGAGAACGGTCCAAGCCATGTAGGCACAGACAATGCTGCAAGATCCATCTGCTCGCAGCGCTTTGCTGCCAATTTCACGCCCGATGCGTTTTTTAGCCCATGACAAATACGGCATGAGGATACCCGAGACGATGGCCAAGCCAATGCCCAAGTAGCTGGATTCAGCCCCTTGATGGGTCCAAAGTTTGTCAACCGACGCAATGAGGATGTATATCGCCAGCAACAGCAAGGCGATTCCGACTACCCAAGATGACGCCTTCTCCGCCCGTTCCACCCGTTCGAGGCTGGCTCCGCCTGCCTCAAGGGTCAGTCGCCATAACAAGACCGCCCCGGCAATCAGCTCGATAATGCTGTCCACTCCGAAGGCCACCAGAGCCAAGGAATGGGCAAGGAGTCCAGCGCCGATAGCAACACCGGCTTCGATAATCATCCAAAGGATGGACAGTGCTTCAATAGTCACGCCCTTTTTGACAGACGCAGCATGAGAAAGCATGTCCGTGTTCTCCCTTCACTGGATACGGGTAATTCTAGTATACGTCAACCGAGAAGAAGGCCAATATCCTCTCCATATATACGCGTCGAGTGGAAAATCGGGGCGGTGGTGGCGGTTGCTCCCTGGTCGATTTTGGACGAACATGTGTTCGGTGACGCGCTCTGTCACCCTCCCGCCTTAATCTTTTATCGCAAGGGACATGACGCTAAGTTTTGGTATGATTGTAGCGTCTATGGAATTGGACGCCAATGTGCAATTTCTCAGTGGGATTGACCAGCATTCGGGCTCAACAACGAAAAAGGGCAAACGGAAGGTGGGTGAACGTGTGTGCGCTTACAGCTGACGCTGCGTCCGTTGGGATGTGACGAATTCACCGTGCCGCTCCGGTATAACGAATTCGTCCAAGCCGCCGTCTACCGTATGCTTCCGGAGGATTTTTCGACGTTTCTGCATGACACCGGTTACACGTTGTTGAAACGGTCCTTTCGTTTCTTCACGTTTTCGCGCTTGTTGGGCAAATATGAAATCCTGCGGAACGAGGGACGGATTCGCTTTCACGGGCCGGTTCGGCTGGTCATCCTCTCTCCTCTTCAAGAAATCGTCGAAGCCATTCATCAGCAACTGGTTCGCGATGGGACATTGCGCATCGGCAGCGAGGTGCTGGAATTGACAGACGTGATGTCAACGCCAAACACGGTGACTGAGTCGCGTCTGACGGTTCGCACGTTATCGCCCGTGACCGCTTATTCGACGATGCTGCGTCCGGATGGGCGCAAGTACACGGTGTATTTCCATCCACGTGAGTCCGCATTTGCGGAGGCTATACAGGAGAACATGCGCAAAAAGTCGAGGATTGCGCGAGACCTCTTAGGCATGCCTATAGATATTCCGGAACAGTCGTTTCCGTTTGAAGTGTCGCCGGTCGGCCGTATGCAAAAGTCCGTTGTTACTTACAAAGGCATCAGTGTGCAGGGCTTTTCCGGCCGGTTTGAACTTAGCGGGTCGCCGTCGTTACTATCGCTGGCGCTCGAACTTGGAATCGGAAGTAAAAACAGCCAAGGTTTCGGTTGTATCGAGCGGGTGACCGCGACGGCCGATGTGGAAGGTAGGGAGAAGCGTGCTTATTGAACAGCTCATCCGCTTAGGGAAGCCATTTGTGGAAGGGGGGCTGACACCCGCACAGATTCTCGATCAGGTCTCCGATGTCGGGGAACCCGAGGCGAAGGGATTCCTCCAGCGGGTTCTGGTGGCAGAGATTGATGCCGATGGTGGTGCGCTTGCGGTTGGTCGCAGCGAGTGGGTGTTTCGGCGTTCGGAGGCGCGGGGAAAAAAGACTGTTGAGGTTCTAGAACCGGACATGGAGAAGGCCCGAACCGCGCCGTTTGTGATTCCGTCAGGGGGAAATCCCGTGGTTCCGCAGGGACGATACGGGATTCCCGCATACCTGTTCTACGACAAAAACGTG
The DNA here is from genome assembly GCF_000430585.1 of Alicyclobacillus herbarius DSM 13609. Lineage (GTDB taxonomy): Bacteria > Bacillota > Bacilli > Alicyclobacillales > Alicyclobacillaceae > Alicyclobacillus_G > Alicyclobacillus_G herbarius. The sequence goes on along the minus strand of NZ_AUMH01000021.1, from coordinate 8,417 downwards.
CAGGGGTTTCAAAAGTCGACCGACAATGTGGCTCGCTATTTACAAGGACGTATCGAGCGGACCAGCTACTTTGTGCAAGAATCTGCGCCCCCCATCGACACCGTCGTCCTTGCACAGCGCATCTATGAATTCTTCCAGACCAAAGGGTTTGACGATGGAGGTAAGTGCAATGGCCTTCTCGTTCTTGCCTGGGTGAGTCCAGAGGGACTCTATCGCTATGAACCGGCCGGATATATGCCGCGACCCGGAGTCGAAGGGATCTTGCGAGCGAGTGAACTGCATCCAGACAAAGTGATTGTCGCGAATCTGGAGCGGATCGCCGATTTGTTTTGGGAGTCGAAGATTGCTGAAGGGGAAGAGAAAGGGAGACGCAGTGGCCCGGACGCGGTCTGTTCCGTGTGCAACGCGCGCGGCGAGGTCCTCTCCGCCTACTCGAAGGCATGGAACTGGTTCACCACAACGTGGGTGGCTCCGCTTCCGGCGGGCGTCGATGATGCGAATCTGGTGGATGGGGTGGCGTTATGCCCGAGCTGCTACCGCGCGCTGACCTATGGAAGCCGCCTGTTTGACCGATTGACGCAGCGGTTGCCGGTTTCCTTGGCGCGTGAGGTGTTCGTTCCCGCGTTGAACGCAAAGGCGCTCAATCAACGGCGACGCGCGGGAGGAGACAAGTTACCAACGGTGTATGGTGGGGTTTTGGCGCTTCCCTTTCTGGATGATGTCCTCGCCAACGAGAGGAGCCGCAGCGCTTTTGTCCGCAAATTATCACGCATGGCGTCCGGTTCTGCCTACGCGGGGGAGAGGGGGCGAGACCTGCACCTCAAAACGATTACGGGATTGGAAATGTGGTTGCCAGACTTGGACGAGACCCAACCTTATGGGCTTACCATCCTCTATTACTCAGGCGAGCCGAGTCGAGCTGACATTCATCTGCGCGGTGTTATCGATGACGTCATGCCGAGTGTGGCCGCAGCGGTGGATGAGTTGGCGCACGAGACGTATGCCGAGAGTGAGGTGTGGCGGGAGCAGTTGCTAGGGGAGGACAATGTCGACCGCCTGCGCCACGTGCTTCTATCGCTTCCGGCTCTGTTGGCGCGGGCGTACGGGCCTTCGCACATTTGGACGACGCTGACTGCGGTCTTGCATGGGGAACCCTTGAGTCGGCAAACGTTCGTGCGTTTGGTCGCGCACCGGCTGCGGGATTTGACGGCTCGTTACAGGCAACACCTCGGCGATCTGCGCGAGGAGATCCTGTTTTTTCTCTACTTTGATCTATTTCTTTCACGGTATATGGAACAAGTGGTCAAGAGGGGAGAGATACGAACCATGAGGCATTGGGAGTCGTTGATGGCGGTATTGAAAGCGGCCAGGCAAACCCCACCCACACTTGAAGACCATGAGGAACTGGGGTTTGCCGCAGGTTACTTGATGCGCGAGTTTGGTAGGCGGTATTACGCGCGGTTGGAAAAAGATTTTCTGGAGACTCGTGTGATTACGTTTGGGAATCAGATTACGCCGGACGTTGTGTTGAAACACGGTCTGTTGCAGCTAAAACCGCAGGCGGCTCGGCACCGCATCGGCGTGTGGGACCTCGAGGGGTTGCTGGGGACGGTGATGGCGGGATTCTTGCAATTTCGAGACGAACTGAGCAAACGCCCGGACGAGTTCTTGACGGCGTTTTGGGCGGGATACTGCCTGCATCGTCCGGAAAAGGCGCAGGAGGGCAAGGAGGGGGAGCTGAAGACGGGGGAAGAAGGGTAATTGGCTTGGCCTTGGCGGCCGGACTCCACCCATTTGTTCGATACGGTTTTGGAAATGTGGGCGGTTTTCTGGTGTATATGGACAAGACGACCTTAGGGGGTAGCTACAATGGGGGTTCGCAGCAGCGAGTTGTTGTTTATCAAGAGTGTGAAGGACGGCATTCCCAATCGCGATCCGCTGAACGAAAGTGATGCCCGTCGGCTGTTTGACGAGGAGGATGGTCGCATTTCTCTGTCCGACGTCAGTATCAAGCGTGATGTCCGGGACTATGTGTTGGCTCGATACCCGGATGGGGGTCCTGAGAAAGACCGTTTTATCTTTGTCCGTGAAGAGAAGACAGAGGACGGCAAGTTGCTGGGGCGGGGGAGTCTGGCTACCCGCATCCAAGAGGCGTCCGGGCGCAGCGGTGCCATGGAAGTGGTGTTAAAGCAAAGTGCCTTTGATGTTCGGGTATTCGGGGCGGTGTTCAGCGTTTCGAAAAAATCCTTTCAAGTAACGGGGCCCGTGCAGTTTGGTTGGGCGCACTCCTTGCATCCTGTTGAAACACGTTATGTCCAGGGCACGGTTGTGATGCCGAGCGCCGATGTGACCAAGAAAAACGACAGCGACGAGTCCGAGGGCAAGCAGCAGGGGACCATTTGGACGACCTACACTTTGCCATTCGCTGTGTTTTTGATGCCGGGCGTCATCAACGCCCAGCTGGCTGAGCAGACGGGCATGTCGGAAGCCGATACGGATTTGCTCCTGGAGGGGCTTTGGAAAGGTACCCAGCATCGGCAGGCTCGCGGGCGTGGGCTGCAGCAGCCGCTATTCCTGCTCCACGTCGAGTACAGCGATGCCTTTTTCCGCATCGGGTATCTGGATGAATATGTACGCCTACTCCCCGAGCGTGAGGCTTGGCGTTCGCCTCATCCCCCGACTTCACTACAGGAAGTTACGCTGGACGTCACGCAGCTGGGCGAGGTGCTGGACACGTATCAGGATCGAATTGCCCGTGTACGCCTGTGGGTGCATCCGTCTTTGGCTTTACGCGGAGAACTGCCGGCAGAAACATGTCCGTTGTGGTGAGGCATCGGCGATGAATGTGCTTGTCTTCGATTTACGAGGAAGCATGGCGCACTTTCGCAGACCGGATACAACCGCGACGCACGCGTCTTATCCGTTTATCCCGCGCACGGCGCTGCGCGGCTTGCTGGCGGCCATTCTCGGTCTTGAGATGTTTGAGGGAGAAGCATGGGCGGGCATTGAGCTGCTGGCTCCCGTACAAACGTCCGTACAGGAAGTGTCGATGCTTGGAAAAGGATACCTGACGAGCGGCCCAGCGATGAATCGTCCGACCGCCATCGAACTTGTGGTAAATCCTGCCTATCGAATCTACTACCATGGGGCATGGCAGAGTGAACTGGCGCGCCGGATTCGCGAGGGATTCAGTCACTATCATACCTATCTCGGTAGTGCCTACTGCCTCACCAAGCCGACGTACGTGGGTGAGTGGGACTTGTCCGAGTTCACGCCCCATCCGGACGAAGTGTACGTGGCACGTACCGTGGTGCCCACGCATGCCATTGCCCGGCTCGCGCTTGATACACCGATGCAGCATGTGGGGGTAGCCCGGCCCGTAAAGCACTACGGCCGTATCGGCGGTGTACATTATGAGTACTTAGGGGAACGCAAGTTTCGTGGTTCGATTCACCTAATTTACGAAAAGCAGGCAGGATCTATCGTGTTTACGCCCACCAAAGGCCCGTTGTCACCGCCCTTGCGTTTTGTGCAACTCGAAGACGAGGTGGTCTGTTTGTGGTAATTCCGTTTGACGAATGCATCGCACGTCCACCGATGGGAGCTCTGACATTTCCGCTGGTAACACACCTTGATCATGTCGCTGAAGGGATGGGGAGGTTAGATGGGGCCCCCCTCGAGCGGCTTTCGTACCTGGCCGGGTGGTTGCACGACATCGGCAAAGCTCATGCGAAGTGGCAATGGTATATCCGGGAGCCCGGTGGGCGCAAGGGGCCCCCACACGCGGTCTACGGAGCCGTTCTGTTTGCCTATGTGGCTGAGCATCTGATGAAGATATGGCAGCCAGGGCCGGATGATGAACCGGCATGGATGGCGCACATTCAGTGGCTGTGTCGGGACATCATGGATCATCATGGACGACTCCGGAACCTTACGGGGGATGAGCCTCCTTGGTCTGGGCGTACCCTTCAGTGGCGCGCGATGGATTTGGCATCCGTCCGAAGCGGGCTGGCTGGGAAATTCCCCGAGCTAGCATCCCTTTCTTTCAAAGCTGCGGATCTCGATCAATGGGCAGCGCGCTGTCGCAGAACTTGGTATCGGTGGTACGACACGTGGGCCGAAGAATATGAGGCCCAACGCTATTCCCGTCAGCCGGCCGAATGGGCCGTGGATTGCTTACGCCTGAACACCTCCGCGCTCATCCGTGCGGATCGCTTCGACGCGGCTGGACTTCAGCCACGTGTGCTGACACAAACGGAAATTGATGCAGCATTGGACCACCTGGTTGCGCATGTCGAACAGACCATCCGCGTGCGCGCGGAGACGAACGTTCAGCGCCTGCGCGCCGAGATTGCCCGTGAAGCCCTCAGGCGGTATCAGGCATCGAACGATGCTTCCGTGTATGTGTTGAAAGTGCCTACAGGATACGGAAAGACATTGACTGGCCTACGTGTGGCTCTAGAGATAGCGCGGCATCGACGGTGTGAGCGCATTGTGTATGTCGCGCCCTACCTGTCTTTATTGTCCCAGTCCGCGCAGGTGATTGCAGAGGCCACAGGCCTGGATGTGATGGTCCATCACGGATTATCATTGGCAGACGTGTTCTCGGATGCGGAGACCGAGACGAGCCCGCATGGCGCCGCGAGGGTCCCTGACAGGAATGTGGCCGAACCGGATACTGCTCGCCATCGTCCTGGTGCAGAGGAGGACACACCTCCTGGGAAATTCGGTGATGAGCATGTCTTGCTTCTTTTAGAGTCCTGGCAGGCCCCGGTCGTTGTAACCACGTTCAATCAGTTTTTCCGCGCCTTGTTTCCTGCTCGGGCGCAGGATACCCTGCGACTGCCCGCGCTGAGAAAATCCGTTGTGTTTATCGATGAACCGCAGATTATCGATCACGCCGTATGGGCTCCATTTCTCGCGCTTTTGCAGGCGGTGACGAAGAAGATGGGGGCTGTGTGCCTGTTCTCCACGGCGACGTTACCCCCTTTACAGCCCGGAGTGGATGTTCGTCCCGTGCATTTGGAGCCACCGGATATGAACTATCCGCAACGCTATCGTCTCGTGTATGAGGCGCAGACATGGAGCGAGCTGGATGTCACAGAGGTGCTTTTTTCTCGGGAAAGAAACACGCGTTCGCTCGCGGTGATGATGAATACCATCGGGGACGCGATAGTTGTTTTGGAGTCGCTCCAGGAAGCCCTCGCTGGGTTTCCGAATAAGCCCCGCCTGTTCGTGTTGCACGGGCTGATGACGCCTCTTCACAAGCGCGTCCGGATTGCCCAGATTCGTGACGCGCTCGACCATGGGGAACGCGTCTGGATAGTGACCACCCAAGCGCTGGAGGCGGGCGTAGACCTGAGCTTTGACGTCGTCTACCGCGCCCTCCCTATTTTTCCATCCGTCGTTCAGGCGGCGGGACGTGTCAATCGTCACGGGGAGAGCCGAGACCCTGGACGGATACACGTGTTTCGTTTTGTCCGTGGGGGCAAGCAGGATACGCGGCCCTATGTCTATCGAGACGCGATAGTCAGGGAAGAGACCGATGCGAGTATGGCGTTAGTGGCCGATGGCACCGAATCCGCTTTGTACCGCGAAATTGATGATTTTTTCGCCCGCGTATTACGCAGACGAGATGGACAGGCCGCCTTGGAACTGCTGCGAAGGGCGGCTCAAGGGGAATGGAGTCAGGTTGCCGGATGGGCGCCGTTCACCGACGATGGGTGGAGGATACCGGTATTTGTCCCATGGGGCGACGACGTTTGGATGTCTGGGTTCGATGGGCGCGTACAATGGCTCATGGAAAGGTTTTCTTTCGGCTCTGCGGCGGACATCTATGAACGTTACAAAGATTTCGCCTGGATGCGAGGACTCACGATGGTTGAGCGAAAGCGGTTTTTAGGCCTGTTGCAACAATTTATTGTCGATGTACCCCCACGACTTGCACATGCCATCACAGCAAATTTTGTCGATGAAATCGCCATCAAACGCGTGGCAGACATCGAGGCTTACGACGAGCAGACTGGGTTTGGGCGAGCGGCGATACACGGAGCGACGGACTTGTTTTTCGCATAAATGTGTCCGAACTCGGTGGAATATGGTGGGTTCCGTGGAGGTGAACCGATGGAAGACGGTCTACGCATTGGGGGCACGCTCGTCTGGTATTACACCATTTGTCCACGGGAAGCTTGGCTCATGGCACACCAAATTACGCCCGACGAGGACGATGAGCAACTCGTTATCGGTCGGGTCTTGCATGAAATGCGGCAAGCCCGCGGCGCCAAAGAGGTAGAGATTGGGGCATCGAAGGTCGACCTGCTACGCACGGAGGGTGGCGCCTTGATTGTCACAGAGGTCAAAAAGAGTGCGAAAGCCAGCCAGAGTGCCCGCATGCAAATGCTTTATTACCTTCTGGAATTGAAGGAGCGGGGAATCGAAGCCATGGGGGAACTGGTTTTCTCCGAAGAGCGACGTAAGGAGGCCGTCGTGCTTACGCCAGAGGAGGAGTTGCGGCTCAAAGCACTCATCCAGGAGTTGCGCGGGGCGCTCAGTCAACCCATTCCACCGGCACCCGAACGGATTTCGTATTGTCGCAGATGCGCATATGCAGAGTATTGCTGGGCGTGACTTTCCGTAGACCAACGAGGGGATGGACCATGTCTCGAAGTGTGTACTTATTTTCAGATGGGTGTTTGCGCCGTAAAGATAACACGCTTGTGTTTGAAGGCGCCGAGGGGAACCGGTATCTCCCTGTACAAAATATTCAAGAAATATACTTGTTTGGGAATGTAGAACTCACCAAAAATCTTCTCGAATTTTGTTCCCAGAAGGAAATCCTTCTGCACTTTTTTAACTCGGAGTACGACTACTATATGGGAACGTTTTATCCACGAGAGCACTTCAACGCAGGCTATGTGACAATCAAACAGGCCGAAAGCTATCTCCATCCAGATAAACGGATGGACCTGGCGCGTCGTTTTGTCGAAGGTGCAGCAAAGAACATGTTGGCGGTTCTACGTTACTATCACAACCGAGGCAAAGATGTTGCTGAACGCATGGAGCTGATTGAATCTCTTTTGGACCGCGTCGGAGCGACTTCAAAAGTTCCACAATTGATGGCTCTCGAAGGGAATATCCGAGAACATTATTATCAAGCGTTCGATGCGATTCTGGAAGACGAGAATTTCACATTCGAGCGTCGTACACGGAGGCCGCCGCGCAATGAGTTGAATACACTCATTAGCTTTGGGAACGCCGTTTTATATTCGACGGTTCTTCGCGAGACCTACAAAACCCATTTAGACCCTCGCATTGGGTATCTCCATACCACGAATTTCCGTAGATTCAGTCTGAATTTGGACGTCGCGGAAATATTCAAGCCGATTCTTGTTGATCGGGTCATTTTCACCGTGATTGGAAAGCGCATGATTGCGAAACGTGATTTTGAGACGAAACTTCAAGGTATCATGCTCAAGGACAGTGGTCGCAAGACATGGCTGACCGAGTGGGCTAAGCGTCTGGACACGACGATTCGTCACCGTAGCGTCGGACGGGAAGTTTCCTATCGAACGCTAATTCGCATGGAACTTTACAAGATAGAGAAGCATGTCGTTGAAGGAATTGAGTATCGGCCCTTTGTCTCGCAATGGTGACGCACAACACCGACACGGGAATCCATACCATGCTACGGTCCGCAATTGCGCAGGTGATGTCTAATAATGTTTGTCATACTGGTGTATGACATTGGGGAACGTCGTGTTACGAAGGTCTTAAAGAAGTGCCGCGAGTATTTAACCTGGGTTCAAAACTCCGTGTTTGAAGGCGAAATCACCCGAGCTAACCTGTATCGGTTACAACGCGAGCTCGATCGGATTATTGACGATGAGGAGGATTCTGTCATTTTCTACATTCTGCGTACGACCCGATATTCGGAGCGGATTATCCTCGGACGCGAAAAAGGCGGATTCGATGAGATCCTTTAAGGTTCAACTGTTCAATGTGGACACTTCCCCTTCATAAGAGGGGGTTTGTGCCTGAGACCTTTCCTCGACGGTAACTCGACGTGTCGTCGATCTCCCTAACTACAAAAAGGCCGGGGGATCGACGACATTTTTTCGTCAAAACCGGGATTCAACTTGCGGCAAAAATCCCGTTTTTGTACGTTTGTATGTGGAAGGTTTGACATACGTCTGCTTTTGGTATAGAAGTAGATAAAGGATATTTCGCGGTTTTGCGCCCAAAATGGGTTTGTAGGGTACCTATGAGGATTGGAAACTGAAAAACTTTGACGCCCTGGTCCTCCGGGTGACGCTGAGTTTGTAGGGTACCTATGAGGATTGGAAACCCCCTGCCCCTTTGATCCTTTTGCGGGTGTCTCGCCGGGTTTGTAGGGTACCTATGAGGATTGGAAACCGATG
>NZ_AUMH01000020.1 GCF_000430585.1 Alicyclobacillus herbarius DSM 13609 | reverse complement strand
AACACTGGAAACTTCATTGAGCCATACCATGCCAGGTTGCCGTTTCAAGACGGTCAATTGAGCCGACAGATCCTTGTAGTACAGACGTTTGCCTTCGTTGTAGTACGCATCTGTCTTGAGGCGTAAGCCCCAATTGTAGACAAAGCGAACACAACCAAACGTCTTGGCGAGGATTTCTTTCTGCTCTTCGGTCGGATAGAAACGGTATCGGTAGGCTCTCTTTTTCAACATACTTACGTTGTACCATATACAGTGTAAAAACGAAACAACTTTCGCCTAACGGCGAGCGCCTTATATCCCCAGAGCTAAAGCTCGGGGTCTTACGGCGCATATTGATAAATGGCGTAAAGTTCCCCGTCATACCGCGGATCGCCAGATCGTTCCGGTCCCCCATCCGCAAAGCCGACAATTCGTCCCAGGGTGTCTTCGACAACGAACATCGCGTAAGGATTCGTCGGGTCTGCGCTTTTTTGCAGCCGCTCTCGCAGCCCCTGTTCTCGGCTCACATACGAAAGGCTGTCCAAGAACGCGTCAGATACGATTCCCCGATAGGTGCTGCGCCAGCTGTCCACGTTGACCTTTGCCACCTGCGCCGCGTCCGCAATCACGCCTTGGCGAATCCTGTACCCGTGTATGGGCATCGGCTTCAACATCGACATCCCCTCTCCCCGACCACTATCCTTTCGCCTCCATAATCCGTACAACGAATCTGAGGCAAACAGTTCAATGCGCTCGATGCCGCGCAGGTGAGGCACGCACTTATCCGCGCCATTCCCCGAATCACAAACCACTCGAACCCCCTGGACAGAGGACAAAGCCAAAAACTCCACTCGCGACAACAAGGCCGACTCCCAAACCCGCAACAGTCTGCAGACCGGAAGCCAGCCTTGTTACAGTCAAGGGCACGTCAGGGGTAGGCGAGCCAATGGGAAACGGGGTGCAAACACGCCGTTACCCATCCGCCTGCATGCCTGGCCGCGCCTATCCAATTGTCGCCCCTATCCCATTCTAGAATCGCCCTCAGCCAGGACACCTCGTCCGCTTACACGTCCAGGTCATCGCCGGCTGTGGCCACCGCCTTACCCTGCTGAATCGCAAGCTGCCAGCGCAGGTAGGCGTCGATGAACGGATCGAGCAAGCCGTCGACCACCGCCTGGACGTTGCCAATCTCCTGCCCAGTCCGGTGGTCCTTGACCAGTGAATACGGGTGAAACACGTACGAGCGAATCTGGCTGCCCCAGGCAATCTCCTTCTGCTCGCCGCGCAGTTTCGCCATCTGCTCCTCCTGTTCCTGGCGCTTCTTCTCGGCCAGGCGGGCACGTAGAATGTTCATCGCCCGCTCGCGGTTTTGAATCTGCGACCGCTCGCTTTGGCAGGTGACGACAATCCCGGTCGGCAAGTGGGTGATACGCACCGCCGAGTCGGTGGTATTCACGTGTTGTCCGCCGGCGCCGCTGGACCGATAGACGTCAATGCGCAGCTCTTCGGGCTTGATTTCGATGGTGTCGTCCTCGTCGATTTCCGGGATGACATCCACCGATGCGAACGATGTATGGCGGCGCCCGGAGGCGTCAAACGGAGAGATGCGCACCAATCGGTGCACGCCCTTCTCCGCCTTCAGGTAGCCGTAGGCGTTGTGCCCCTTGATGAGCAAGGTGACGCTCTTGATGCCCGCCTCGTCGCCGGGCAGGTAGTCCAGCGTCTCCACCTTATAGCCCTTGTCTTCCGCCCAACGCGTGTACATCCGAAGCAAAATGGCCGCCCAGTCCTGCGACTCGGTGCCGCCTGCGCCCGGGTGCAACTCGACAATAGCGTTGTTCGCGTCGTAAGGGCCGGAGAGCATCAGCTGCAGCTCAAACTTCTCGATGTCCTTTTCAAGGGCCGCCGCCGCCTCGTTCGCCTCGGCGAACAGGTCCATATCGTTCTCCTCGGCGGCCAGCTCAATCATCACTTCCAGGTCGTCCTTGTCCGATTCGAGCTTGCGCATCTGTTCCACGTTGCCGCGTAGGCTGTTGACTTCGTTGATGACCTTCTGCGCGGCAGACTGGTCATCCCAAAAGCCAGGTTCCGCCATCTTGGCCTCGAGTTCGGCGATTCGCTGCTCCTTGGCAGCGACGTCAAAGAGACCTCCCGATTTCCGCTAATCGCTTAGCCATATTTTGCGCTTCGCTGCGCAGTTCCCCAAACGTTTCTGCCATCAACATTCACCTCGAATGTAAGTTCTTAGTTGCCTTGCAGGAGGGCGATCCGCCCGCACCTATGACAGGGGGCTGCCGGCGAGTTCACAGTGGTCGACGCCGCAGGCTGCGACTTGCGCCCGCGCGTTGGGCGCGCTGTACAGCTCAGCCGCCCTGAACCGGAACCGTGTCGTGAATCGGGACCGGCTGCGGGGTCATCGAGATGCTCGCCTTAAACACGTAGAGGATGACTTCCTCTTCGATGCTGCGAATCATCGCCTCGAACATCTCGTAGCCCTCTTTTTGATAAATGACGAGCGGATCGGCCTGACCGTAGGAGCGCAAGTGTACACCCTGCCGGAACTGATCCATCGCGTCGATGTGGTCCATCCACTTGGAGTCCACCGTGCGCAGCACGACGACCCGCTCCAAGTCGCGCATGAACGGACCCAACTCCTCCTCGCGGGCGTCGTAGTTCTGGTGCAGGATGTCGTACAGCTTCTGGCGCAGCTCATCTCGCTCCAGCCCGCGCACGTCTTCCGCCTTGACCTGGCCCGGGTGAAGGAAATGACGCTCGCCAAAGGCGATAAGGGCATCCAGGTCCCAGTCTTCCGGCACCTGTTCGGTCGAGCAATAGACCTCCAGCATGTGGTCAATCAGGTCTTTGCCCATCCCTTCCACTACATCACGCAGGTTTTCCTGCTCAAGGATCTGCCGGCGCTGGCGATAGATGACCTCGCGCTGCTTGTTCATCACGTCGTCGTAGCGCAGGACGTGCTTCCGGATGTCGTAGTTGTTTGCCTCGACCTTTTTCTGCGCCCGTTCCATCGCGCCGGTCAACATCTTGTGGTCAATCGGCTGGTCTTCTTCCAGACCCATCCGGTCCATCATCCGCTTAATATTGTCCGATCCGAACAGCCGCAGCAGGTCATCCTCCAGCGACAAGAAGAATTGGGAAGAACCCGGGTCGCCTTGACGTCCGGATCGCCCGCGGAGCTGGTTGTCGATGCGCCGGCTCTCATGCCGCTCTGTACCAATGATATGCAGACCGCCGAGCTCTGCCACGCCTTCTCCGAGCAGGATGTCCGTGCCACGGCCGGCCATGTTCGTCGCGATGGTTACTGCGTGCTTCTGGCCGGCGCGGGCAATGATTTCCGCCTCGCGCTCGTGCTGCTTGGCGTTGAGCACCTGGTGCATGATGCCGCGGCGCTTGAGCAGACCGGAGAGCAGCTCGGACTTGTCGATAGACGTGGTACCGACCAAGACGGGTTGTCCCTTTTCATGACGACGGACAATCTCCTCGACCACGGCATTGAATTTAGCCCGCTCGGTCTTGTAGATGATGTCCGGCAGGTCCTGGCGGATCATCGGCCGGTTGGTCGGGATGACGACGACGTCCATGCCGTAGATCTCCTGGAACTCCTTCTCCTCCGTCTTGGCGGTGCCGGTCATGCCGGACAGCTTCTGGTACATGCGGAAGTAGTTCTGGAGCGTAATCGTCGCCAAAGTCTTGGTCTCGTTCTGGACCGGTACACCCTCTTTGGCCTCAATCGCTTGGTGCAGACCCTCACTGTAACGGCGGCCCTGCATCAAGCGACCGGTGAACTCATCGACGATAATGACCTCGTCGCCTGCCACGACGTAGTCTTTGTCCCGCTTCATCAGCCCGTGTGCCTTGAGGGCTTGGGTGATGTGGTGCATGAGCGCGACGTTGTCCGGATCGAACAAGTTTTTCACGCGGAAGAAGCGCTCCCCTTTTTTGACGCCGGAATCGGTGAGGTTGACGGTGCGCATCTTCTCGTCGACTTCGTAATCGTCCGGATTCAACCCGCGCACGAACAGGTCGGCGCGGAAGTACAGGTCCGCCGACTTTTCCGCGGGACCGGAGATAATCAGCGGCGTGCGCGCCTCGTCGATAAGAATCGAGTCGACCTCGTCGACGATGGCAAAGTGCAGCGGCCGTTGCACCATCTCGTCCAACGACATGACCATGTTGTCACGCAGATAGTCGAAACCGAACTCGTTGTTGGTGCCGTATGTGATGTCTGCCTGATACGCTTCCCGTTTGGCGGCCGCGTCCATACCTGCGATGTTGAGGCCGACACTCAGGCCGAGGAACTGGTGCACGCGCCCCATCATCTCGCTGTCGCGCCGCGCCAGGTAATCGTTCACCGTGACGACGTGTACGCCCTTGCCGGTCAGGGCGTTCAGGTACGACGGCAGGGTGGCGACCAAGGTCTTACCTTCACCGGTCTTCATTTCCGCCACCTTGCCGTGATGTAAGACGATGCCGCCCATCAGCTGCACGTCGAAGTGACGCTGGCCGAGCACCCGCTTCGCCGCTTCACGGACGACGGCGAAGGCCTCCACAAGCAAGTTGTCGAGCTTTTCTCCCTGCTCGAGACGGCTGCGGAATTCATCGGTCTTGGCCCGCAGCTCCTCGTCGCTAAGCCCTTCGATTTGCGGCTCTAGGTCGTTGATGCGGGCGACGACTTTGCGCATCCGGGCGATTTCGCGTTCATTGCTGTCAAACAGTTGCTTCAGGACTCCCACCCGAAGGTCACGCCCCTCTCTGTGCGTGGGCCCCGCAATCGCCCCATCGCGGCGGGTGCCGGAGCCCAACATCTCCTAGCATACGATTGTACAGGTCACGAACGGGAATCACAACCGTCAGGAGGGTTCTTCCAATTGAGGTGGGTAGCGGAGCCGGTTTACCGGTGGCTTTCGTGCAAATCCGCGAAAACACAACACCCACCCGACTGTTCAGGTGGGCGCTTTCGTACCATCGATTCGCAGTCATTGCGGCTCAATCAGCCCATAGTTGCCGTCGCGTCGGCGGTATATCACGTTCACCTCTTCGGTGTCCGCATTCGTAAATACAAAGAAATCGTGGCTCAAGAGTTCCATTTGCAAAACCGCCTCTTCCACGTCCATCGGCTTGATGGGGAAGCGCTTGGTCTTGACGACGCGCAGCTCTTCGTCATCCGTATGGCGGCGGGCGGTTTCGTATCGGGAGGATTTAATCTGCGTACGCAGACCCTGTTCGCGAAAGCGCTGGTTGATCTTCGCTTTATAGCGGTTGATCTGCTGTTCTAGCTTGTCGACGACGAGATCGATGGACGCGTACATGTCCTCCGACTCCTCTTCGGCCCGAAACAGCACACCGTGCAGCTGCAGGGTCACCTCGACGCGGTGTTGGTTCCCCACCACCGACATCGTCACGTGCGCCTCTTTCTCAGGTGGAGTGTCAAAGTACTTTTCCAGGCGACCAAGTTTCCTTGCGGCGTACTCTTGAAGCGCGTCCGTCACTTCAATGTGGTCACCACGTACTTGTACGTGCATATGAAAACTCCTCCCTTCGTAACCCAATTATATCACGATCCCGCCCACGACACCATAATTCTCAGATAGTTCCGTCCGATAGAATGCCCTCTGTTCTGCCCTCCAGCAGGCGCCGCACGCCTTCCGGCGGAATCTCTTGCACGAGTTGCCCCGTACGCACGTCAATCACGTTCACAAAGAGCCGATTCGCCTTATCATCGTATTGAAACTCGACCCGCATCTGGCGCGGTGCCAAGTGCTGATTGACCGCGTCAATGGCTTTCTGGAGCGTGGTCCGATTCACTTCCGCCTGCGCGCTGTCGGTGACAGCGGGCTGCTGGACTTGGACTGGGGTGATAAAAGGAACCGCTGTCGATGCAACTGCATCGGCGTTTGTCGCATGTGAAGTGTCGGATGCATCCCCCGTTTGCGACCGCCAATCGGAAGGGGTGAGGTGCTGCGCGTAAGTGGATAACCAGGAAGTATTGGGGTGCCGAATGTCCATTGAGGTCCTCCTTTACAGGCAAACCATGGCTTCGAAACCGACCGAATTACCCCTTTTGATTGATACGCATGCCGGGTGGGATGACCATCCTCCCGGCCTGATAGGCGGAGGTAAAACGCAATGAACGACTGACTCGGGAGAGTCGCTCCTGCAAATCCCCCTGGACCGCCCGCAGCCGTTCACTCAACTCCTCGGTCTGCCGCGCCGCGGCGTCCATCCTTTCCATGACAGCGGCCGCTTCACGACGAATCCGGGGGGTGGCATGGTGCGCCAGCACGGGCAGGGAACAGCCGTCCGGCAATCGTAGCTCGCGCAGCATCCGGAACGCCTCGTCCCGCCGTGTCAATACCCCCAAAATGTCTTCGACCCGGTCGGCAAAGCGCTGCCCGTCCGTATCCGTCGCAGGCAAATCGGATAAAACACGCTCGCCAAGCTCCATCATCTCGTCTAGGCGCCTCTGCATCTGCCACAAAAAGAACCGGACCTGTTCTGTATCCATATGTATCGACCGCTCCTCTTTGACCAGCGGCGCACCGCGTACCGCCCAACGCCTCCCGTTCCCCTCTGGCGCAAATCCGCATCTATCTACTCTAGAATCCCTACCCCATATTCAAGGTTGTCCAAATACCCAGTACAAACTCGCCGAGGTTCCCGTTCATCGACGTGCCGTCTCTCAGACCGCTCGCGCTATGTTCACTTAATGGTCGCCTGAGAACAGCACGCCGCTCTCCAGCAACTTATCGGCCAAGTTTTCCAAATTGAGAGGCTGGCCGGACTGAAACACCCGCTTCAACGCCGCTACCCGATCCGCCCTTGCCCCGGGGTCCGAGGCACGGTTCGTCACGTCGCTGGTCGATACGCCGCTCTTTGCCGCAGCCGTCGACAGCCTGTCCTGTACGGCGCCTATCGGCTGTGGCGCCTGCGCCCGTTCCGTCGGTCGTTGCCGAGTCGATGTGCTTCCCTGCACCCGTTCAGCATCGAACCCCAGTCCGGACCCCCAGCCGGTATCTCCAATCCGCATGGTTTCACCACCCGTTCACTTCTCTCTTTATATATCGGAACTCTCGCGCGAAACTTGCACCCTTTCCTGAGCGCTTTCTACCCTTTATCCGATTACCTCTATCCTGAAAGTCGCCACGAGCATTTTTCTCTTGCTGATGGTGCCGCCCCGGCGGGATGGGAGTCTAGGTCTTCGTTATACCAAGTTTTGGCGTTCGATCCCATTCGTTTCATTCATCATCGCCCGCAGCTTCGCCAAGGCACGGCTGTGGATGCGGGAAATCTGGGACTCGCTGACGCCCACCACTTCCGCCGTCTCCTTCATCGTCAATTCCTCGACGTAGTAGGCGTATAACACCTGCTGCTCGCGCAGGCTAAGCTTGGCCAGGGCGCGCACCAATTCGGTTCGCGTTTCCTGCCAATCGAGCGTCGCCTCAGGGCTTATGTCGTCCCGCTCGTCCGCCACGTCCCACTGGCCGGCCTGCTCCAGTTCATCCACCGACCACACGGACGTCCAGGCACACTCCGCCAGCCACGTCTGGTACTCTTTTTCCGAGAGCCCGAGGTGCGTGCGCACCTCTTCATCGCTTGGCGACCGCAGCAACTTCTGGCTGAGCTCGTCCACCGCCTGATGCAGGTGCCGCTGTTTATCCCGCAGGCTGCGCGGCAATTGTCGTTGGCGCGCCACTTCATCCAGCATCCGCCCCCGAACGCGGCGGCTGGCGAACACCGCAAACGGCACCCCGCGCGATGCGTCATATCGGTCGAGCGCATCGTAGAGACCCAGGATTCCGGCGTTGACCAAATCCCCGTATTCCAGCTGGCCATCCTGGCCAATCGCCGCCAGCACCCGACGCGCCATGCGATAAACAAGGCCCAGGTTTTCCTCAACGACCTCCTGGCGGCGTGTCTGCTGCAACTGACGATACACGTTGTAAGGCGTCGCCACACTCCTGCCTCCCGCTTCACGCCCCTAGCGCGAATAATAACCTCGCCGATAGCCTCGCGGCTGTTCCTTCTGCGGCTTGTCCATGTCCTCATCCGCACCCGTGCGCGTTGCATGGGTGAACATCTGCGAGAGTTCCCGCGTGCAGCGGGCGCAAAAACGGCCGACCTGAGTCGGCGCTCCGCAGCGCTCGCAGGTGTAAGTGAAATTCGGGTTGTCGCGGAGAATCAAGCGGCCCGACTTCACCATCTCAATCATCAAGTCCAAATCGACGCCGGTGGCTTCGCTGGTCTCTGGCATCGTGGCAAACCTGTGTTCACGGAGATACGCCCGCACCTTCTCGAACGCCGCGTCCTCCTCCGCGATGCACGCCGGACAGATGTCGCGCCGAACACGATTGAAGATGCGGCCGCACCGTTTGCAGTTGGCAATCGGCATGAAACCTCCCACCCTGCTATCAAGTCGGAACGCCCGGACTGTCCACCACAGCCGGACATTCATCGAAAATCGTTGCGAAAACATTTCCACTTTGGACTGCCATTTTCCTGCTCCATTCGACAAAAAAGACCCTCGGGCGCGAGTAATTCTGGAAACTCCCTCAAAGACCTCGGCCGTTCTGCGGGCGAGCGGATTCCATCAGCGAACCCGGGCGATGGCCGCCCCCGCCACGTGCGTTGCGCCCGCCTGATAGAGCGCGTCCACACATGCCGCCAGGGTCGATCCGGTCGTCACAATATCATCGACCACCAGCAGGTGCACATCGCCGATGCGCCCGCGGATAGTAGGATCAAAAAGCCGGTCGGATCGGACACCAAATTGGCCTGCCACGCTCGCGGCGCGCAAGGCGGCCGACTTGGCGGTCTGCGACTGAGTGCCGCCCGCTGCTGTATCCGGATACCGCATTAAGCCCGGCCATAGGCCGATGCCCGTCCGCTCGGCCACCTGTTCGGCCAACATCAGGACGTGATGGTATCCTCGCTTCTGCATCCGATCTGGAGAGGTCGGAACAGGAACAATCCGCCATTTTCCCCTGTCGACAGGAGAGACAATCCGTTGCACCGCCTGTTCGACAAAACCGGCCAACCAAGGCGTTAAAGCGAGCACCCCGTCGTATTTCCAGGCCCGTATCAACGCCGGAATGGCCGCCTCATACACGGTGCCGCAGGCCACCGGAACGCGCAAGCGTCGGATATGAAGATACCCGGTCCAGAGGCTGGAGGACACGTCCGCCAATTGTTGGGCGCAAAACAAGCAAAAGCGAGGAAAATCCGACTCAGGGCTGGCCGGCAGCGGGCGGTGACAGAGGGGACAGATGGGATCTGATTGCGGATAGAGCCAGGCGCACGCATCCTGAAACAGCCGATTAAGGCGAAAGCGCAAGGTCAGGCGCGCATCCGCGCCCGCGCCCAGCCGTGCCAGCCAGTCGGTCGTCGAGAAAGCGGCCGTTTTCATCCTTGGAGGTCGCCTATGTGAAGACGCCCCCGGAACGCGGGGCGCCAAGTCAGGTACGCCCTTCCAGCAGCCGCGGATAGTAGACCAACGCCAACACGCCTGGCCCAGTATGGGTGCCGATAACGGGCCCCAGCTCGCTGACCTCAGCCTCGATGTTCGGGTAACGCTGGACAAGGTCTGCGCGCAGCTTCTCGGCATCCGCAAGCCGCTGTGAGTGTACCACCCCGACTTGCAGCGGGCGGCCGGCCTGCGCGTCCCGGTCAAACTGGGCGAGCATGCGTTCCATCGCCCGCCGATGCGTGCGGACCTTTTCGAACAGGTCAATCTTCCCTTCGCGCATCGTCAAAATCGGCTTAATCTGCAAGAGCGCGCCAAACGCAGCCGCCGCTCCGCCGATGCGGCCGCCCTTATGCAGGTATTCGAGCGTGTCGATGACAAAATAGGCGTGCATGTCCGTCAACTCCCGCCGCCATAAGTCCAGCACATCTTCCTTTGTACCGCCTTGCCGAGCCAGGGCGATACCATCCAAAAGCGGCCCCGCAATCCCGTAGCTGGCAATCTGCGAATCGACGACCGTCACATCCCCATCAACCATGCGCGCCGCCATCTCCGCCGAGTGGAAGGTACCACTCAAGCCACTCGATAGCAGGAGACACAAGACGCTGTCATACTCCTTCAGCAGTCGTTCAAACACCGCCGCAAACTCTCCCGGAGTCGGCTGCGAGGTGGTCGGCAGTTTGTCGGCCTGCGCCAGTCGGGTGAAAAACGCCTCCGTCGTCAGGTCCACCCCTTCCCGGAACGATTCAGAACCAAAAAGCACGGTCAGCGGCACGACTTCCAGCCCATCCTGCCCCGCTTGTTCTGGTGTCAGGTATGCCGTGCTGTCGGTCACAAACGCAATCTTTCCCATCGTTCGTCCTCCATCCACTTCTTACTGGGCTTCCTGCCCGGGAATTCCGAACCCCGTATTTGCCAAGGATGTATTCACCTTTTATGAATTAATATCCTTCCCTATATAGGGCTAGGATTTCTGGCCAACTTACTGTAAAATTCCATTAGTATTCTGTCTTGTCTCTTGTTTTCCCTTGTATTCTGTCCATCCGGTTGATCCCTTCCTGACATTGAGGTCAGAGCTTGAGACAAGACTCCGAAAGGTTGGTGAAGCTTCCACATGACCTCCATCGGCGCAAAGGTCCGTGAAATCCGACAACAGCGAGGTATGACACAAGCGGAGTTGGCAAACGGCATTGTGACCTCCAGCATGATTAGCCAGATTGAATCCGATAAGGCTCGCCCATCCTATGCCTTGCTGTGTCAACTGGCCAATCGCCTGGGAACGTCTGCCGAATACTTTCTGGGCGAGCTCGGCGACCACTACACGCCCACGACCATGCTGCGAACCGCCGAATATTGGCTCTTGGTCGGCCAGCCGAAAAAGGCCCTGGAAGCGCTGAACCAACTGCCCGTTCCAGACCCACCCGGCTACGACTATCTGGAATACCACCTGCTGCTCGTGCAAGCCCAGAACATGTTGGGGCAGTACACGCAGGCCGTACCGCTGATTGAACGTTTACGCGAATACGCTCTGCAAACCCAGGAGCAACGCGCCCTGTTGCGCATCCACAAAGTGTCCGGGCAGGTTGAGTATGCCATGAACAACCCGGACGGGGCAATGCATGAATGGGAAAACGCGGTCCTTCTTGGAGAACGTTTAGCCGCAGATTCGGAGTATTCCCACACCCAGTTGGAAACCGAGTTAACCGAAGTTTACCTTTGGCTCTACCAACTCTTGCACGAACAAGGTCGGACGACCGAAGCGACCGCCTGGGTTGAACGCGCCCTGCGTCGCGCCCCGCGCTTGACCGGGCTACACAGCCTGGCCGAATCCCTCGTCCAAGACGCGGACAGGGCTCTAGCCCGCAACGACCCGGGCGGAGCGCGCGCCTTGATGGACCAGGCGGTTGCCTTTCTGGAAGCGGCGCGACACCTGGAGGGTCAACTCCATTTAGAATCTCTAGGCAGCACAAAGCCTTCTTGGGCCTCTCCCTGGCTGCGTGCAGGGCTCGCCATTGCCAGTGATGGACAATCGCTGGTTCAAATCGAGCTGCACCTCGTGGAACGGTTGCTCCAGGAAGGACAGTATCAGGCTGCACTGGAACGCATCGAGGAGTGTTGGGCCTCCTTCCCTTGGCCGTTTGGTGACCAATCCCGCTCCGAGGCCAAACCCTCCGTCGCTCTACGCCTACGGCTTTTGCGTGCTCGGGCGTGGTATGGAATTGGGGACGTGGAGCATGCCTTGCAAGAGGTCATGCAGGTCGCCGAATCGGCAAAACGAGATCATGACATAACCGCCATGCTCGACGCCTACGAGTATCTTTTACAGTGGCTTTTGGCCAGCGAAACGGTCGATACGGAGACTGCGCTTCTTTGGAGCGTACGCGCGGATGAACTGATTGACGAACTCAGTGGCAGAATCGGGTCATGTCCTCTGTAATTTCCCAGGGCGCTGAGTGGGCCCGCAAATCGTAAATGCAACCAAAAAACGGCTGGGCAAGGCAGGTCTGTTCCAAGATTCTCCGGACCTCGTCCTCGCCAGCCGCCGTTTGCCAATCAATAGACTCGTTCTCTGCTGCCAGACGTTCGAGAATGCGTGGGGTATCATCCCCGGAAGTCACATCAATGACCACAATGCGCCGTGGGCGATTGGACCAGGCCGTCCGTAGAGACAGTGACCGCAGCATTCCCTCAATGTGGTCCTCCGCATTTTGGACCACCAGAACAAACGTCAGGGCACTGCCCCGCCATTGCCGCTTGAGGCGTTGTGTCACCTGCCAGACCAGAACCACCGCTCCGTATAAGGCAAGGCCCCAAAAGACCAAGGCTTCCACCATGGTCTCACCCCCTACGGCAGTATATGCCTGCGCAAAAAGGGAGGAACCCTGCAGGAAGGCAGTTATCGGAATCTCACGAAGGTATCCAACGCCGCTTCATGGCCAGTACAACCGCCTGCGTCCGGTCGCTCACGCCCAACTTCGAGAGGATATTCGAGATATGGTCTTTGACCGTCTTTTCGGTAATTCCCAACGCCCGGGCAATCTCGTCGTTCGACTTGCCCTGACCAAGCTCGCGTAGGACATCCATCTCTCGGTTGGTCAAAATTTCTTTCCAGCCGTCGCTAAGCAGCGCTAGATTGTGGAACTGCGAAATCACGGTCTGTGTCACTTGCGGGTGTACCATCCCCCGCCCGGCAGCCACTTCGCGAATCGCACTGACCACCTCGGTGACCGATCCGTCCTTGACTAAATACCCTGCGGCCCCCGCCTTTAGGGTCTCGAGAACGTATCCTTCATCGTCATACATACTGAGGATGATGATTTTGAGCTGCGGATACTTTTCCTGCAGCTTGCGGGTGGCCTCAACGCCATTGAGAATCGGCATGTTGATGTCCAGCAAAAGCACGTCCGGTTGGACAACCTCCAAACCCGCGACCGCTTCCGCCCCGTTCTTCCACAGGGCGATAACCTGCAAATCCGATTCGTAACTTAAAACTTCATGCAGGGTTTCGCGGAACTGATCATTGTCATCCGCGATAGCCACGCGAATCGGTTGCCGTATCTGCAAGCGTTTCTCCTCCTTCGTAGCCGCTATCCGTCATCCGCCCTCCGGCGGCACCCCCCCGCCTGAGTGGCACCTGAATGACCACCTCGGTTCCCCCGCCCTCCCGCTGGCGAAGGTCGAGCCTCCCCTGCAGCAGATAGAGCCGCTGATTGGCCATCGTCAGCCCAATCCGTCCGGACGCCAACCAACCTGACCAATCTGCTTGCTGGATGCCAACGCCGTCGTCGCGGACGCGGACGCAAAGGGTATCCGGCCCGTAAACCGCGAGAATATCGACCCGGTGGGCGTGCGCGTGCTGATGGACATTGTGCAACGCTTCTTGCACGGCCCGAAACACTGCCATTTTCTCCGCCGCCTCCAGCGGCGCCTCAATGCCAGTCAGGCGCACCGTGGCCAACAGCCCGGTCCACTCCATCCACTGTTGCACATACCGGCGCAAAGCCGGAATCAGTCCGAGGTCGTCAAGCAGAGGAGGATGCAGGTCGAACGCAATCCGGCGCAAGTCATGAATCACGGCGCGCAGTTGATGCTGCACGTTACGTTTGGTTTCTTCTTCCAACTGACAGTGGCTTTCCAGTCGCATCGCCACGCTGGCCAGCGACTGCATCGGCCCGTCATGCAAAACCTGCGCCAACCAATGCCGCTCTTCCTCCTGCATCTGAAGCATTTGAAAACCGAGCATCAATTGGACCTTCGCGGACTCCAGGGTGCTGGACAGCCCTTGAAACCCAGTGGCCAGATAATCGCGGACATGGTCAAACTTCATCATCAGCACTTCTGCCTGGTGATAGGTCACCTGCATCATTTTCAATTGCCGGGCGAGATCGTCACGTCGACAGCGCAGGTGAGTTTCTCGTTCGCGCCAGCGCGTCAATTCCGTCTGCGCCGCTTCCGCCTCGGTATAGGCCTGACGCATCTTCGCCTCTGCCTGCGGACCCGTACTGCGGCTGACCTCTGCCAAGCGGTTGCGCGTCTGCCGAGCCTCAACCTCCAAGGCCTCCACCCGCGCGATGGCTTCTAGGCATGCCGTTTTCATCTCGGCGTATTCCGACTCGATGCGTTCCAACTCCCGGGACGTGGATTCGACAATCAATCCCACTTGACCCCGCCCCTCAGCGATGGCTGCGAGTGTCTTATGGATAGCCTCCTGCAACGCAGCAATGTTGGGATTCAACTACACGTCGCCCTTCCGTTGTACGTGGTCTGTTCTCGGAACTGTTTTTGTAGATACGGGAATTCATAGCAGTCTATGAATATTTCTGGATATCCCGTTGTTTTTCCTGCCACGCGGCGACGAAAAAACGGCGCCGACCGGTTTCCCGGAAGGCGCCCAAACATGGGGTAAGGGTGATGTTATATCGTTCGCTGAGCCATCTTCATTTGTGGGGGTGCCACAATCGTTTTTACTCCCTAAGTCCGGACAACCTCTTGTGAGTGTCCGGAAAGGGGTTAGGTAAGACCCGAGCAGTGCGAGGAAGCAAGCCCAAAATGCGAACCGAGCGTACGTTTTTTGGTACGTGAGGGAGCATTTTGGGCGCTGACAAAGCAATGCGAAGGGGAGTTCTAACCCCTTTCCGGACAACCTTACAGCGACTTACGCAAAACCTCGGCCTTATCCGTCCGTTCCCAGGGCAAATCCAGGTCCGGACGGCCGAAGTGCCCGTACGCCGCCGTCTGGCGGTAAATCGGACGGCGCAAGTCGAGGTCGCGGATGATGGCCGCCGGGCGCAGGTCAAAGTGCTCACGAATCAGCTGGACAATCTTTTCTTCCGGGATGACGCCAGTACCGTACGTATCGACAGAAATGGACACCGGACGGGCCACGCCAATGGCGTAGGCCACTTGCACCTCACATTTGCGCGCCAGACCCGCAGCAACCACATTCTTGGCGACGTAGCGAGCCGCGTAAGCCCCGCTCCGATCTACCTTGGTCGGGTCTTTGCCCGAGAACGCCCCACCGCCGTGACGGGCGTAACCACCGTAGGTGTCCACGATGATCTTGCGGCCGGTCAAGCCGGCGTCCCCTTGCGGGCCGCCAATCACGAAACGCCCCGTCGGGTTGATGAAATACTTGGTATTCGCGTCCAACCACTGCTCAGGCACGACGTGGCCGATAACATGCTCTTTGATGTCGCGCTTAATGGTTGCCAGCGTGGTCTCCTCGTCGTGCTGCGTGGAGACGACAATCGTGTCAATACGGACCGGCTTGTCCCCTTCGTATTCCACCGTGACCTGGGTCTTGCCGTCCGGCCGCAGATACGGGAGCGTTCCGTTCTTGCGCAATTCACTCAGCCGACGCGCCAATTTATGGCTCAGAGAAATCGGCAGCGGCATCAACTCTGGGGTCTCGTCACAGGCAAACCCGAACATCAACCCTTGGTCGCCGGCACCAATAGCGTCCAGTTCCGCATCGGTCATATTCTTCTCGCGCGCTTCCAGAGCCTCGTTGACACCTGCCGCGATATCCGGTGACTGTTCGTCGATGGACGTAATAACCGCACAGGTCTCCGCATCAAAACCAAACTTCGCTCGTGTATAACCAATCTCCGCAATCGTGCGGCGAACAATTTTCGGAATGTCGACGTAACAACTGGTGCTAATCTCACCAGAAACCAAGACCAAGCCAGTGGTCACCGATGTCTCGCAGGCCACGCGCGCGTTCGGATCGTCCGTGAGGATGGCATCCAACACGGCGTCCGACACTTGGTCGCAAATCTTGTCGGGATGACCTTCGGTCACCGATTCAGACGTAAACAAGCGACGTGCCGCCATCGTAGTTCCCCCTTCCCGGATGGTGGATCACGCCAAATGGTGCCGGAACCTGGGTCCGGCCCTCGGAACATCTCCGAACTTGACGGCAATCCGTGTCCAAAACACCGTAATGGTATTATATTCGACTGCTTCCGTCAATGAGATTTCGACGGAGTGAAGGTATGTACACAATCGAAAGGCGAGACCCTATCATGAGGCCTCGCCTTTGTCAACACGGATTTCATTTTTCGTCTTGCTTTCCGCCGGCCATAACGCTCATCATGCACTGCCTGACGATCCGCCGTTGGCCAGCATCTGTTCTGCATAGGCGACCAGACGCGCCGTAATGTGACCGCCGACCGCCCCCGTATCACGGCTGGCAATTTCACCCCAGTAATCCTCGCTGCCCTGGTAGACGGGTATGCCGAGTTCGTGGGCAATCTCATACTTCATATCGTCGAGCGCTTTGTGGCAGCCGGCAACGACGTGCGTCTTGCTCATCCACCAGCACCTCCCCAGAAGGTCAGCGGTTTCGCCGACGTACTCCTAGGGTATGCACGGCGCCCCATCCACACACGATGTGAAACTTTCCGCCGCGGCCATGACCTGGTCACGCTCTCGGCGCTTCGCGGTCATAAGCGCGGCGGGTTTACGAAGCACGGCCACCATCCAGCACTATCGAGCCCCGACCGGCTCGCTGACCGACAAGACGGCAGCCGCACTACCCCTTGACCCACGTTCTCCCGTTCGTGTACCTAAGACGCTTTTTGTTTACTCCGGACAACGCGCCAGGCAAATCGCGGCAGCGCCAGTTGGCGTCGCCAACGCTGGGGCTGCCGGAGCAGCCGGTATAACCATTCCAGGTTTAAGCGACGAATCCATGCCGGCGCGCGTTTGAGTGTCCCACCCCAGATGTCGATGCTGCCGCCCACGCCGATGCCAACGCAGGGCGGCAGGTCTTTCAGGTACTCAAAAATCAGCTTTTCCTGGCGCGGCTGCCCCAGCCCCACCAGCCATAGATTGGGTCGGAAACGCTCGATTTCCGCCAAGATCTGCGGCCACTCCGCAGTCTCGAAGTAACCGTGGTGGCCGGCAAACTCGCATTCCGGGTAACGACGGCGAAAAGTCTTCAAACAGGCGGAGAGCGCCGACGGAGTGGCGCCCAGGATAAACACGCGCAGCGGCTGCTTCCGATCCAACGCGGTGGCCAGCAAATCTTCCACCAATTCCACGCCCGTCACCCGCTCCACGCCGCGCAGGCCCATCCGTCGCGCTGCCCAAACAATGCCAATGCCGTCCGGGGTAACGAGATCCGCCACATGCAAAATCCGCTGCAGCTTTGTATCCGACAACGACTGCATCACCAGCTCCGGGCCCGCCGTGACCACCATGCGGCGCGTGCCCTCGGCCATCCAGCCGAGGATCTGCTCCACCACGTGGGTGCGCGGCATCAGGTCAAACCGGACCCCCAAAACGTGGATATGTTCGGCCGTCCCTGTCATCGTGCCCAGCAACACGGCATCCTCTCCCGGATTTCAGCTTGTCCGCAGCCATTCCACCCCTCAGTATACACCAAATCCGGGAGAGGTTACGGGCTTACTGAACCGCGCTCGATCCGGCCGCGAGCAGCGGCAACAGCGGGTTGATCTGGGTGTGCTCGACGGCCCGGTCAATGCGTAGTGAAAACAGCTCCGGTTGATCCAAGTATGCGGTGTGTCCATCCGTAGTCGTCACCCAGGCGTCGACAAACGAATACAAGCCGTCGTGGTAATCAAACGCAAACCCGCAGTTGGATACGGCCTTACCGTGCCACGTGTACGAGTGGGTGGGGCTGAGGTTGATGTACAAGGTCTCTGGGTCCGCAGGCGCCGAATCGCGGGTTTGCGTCACCGCCCCTGGGACACCGGTAACCCGTCCATCCGGCGTAATCGTCAAACGCATATCGCCTGGGGTAGCCCGAAAGCTCTGCCAGACCTGGCTGTTGCGTGGCAGGATGCGGATGTAGCCCGTAAACCCGTTGGGAACGGATAAGGTGAGGTCCAATCCCGGGTTGGGCATCCGCGCCGCTTGCTGGGCCAACCCGCGCAGACGCGCGTCCAGCGCCTGCCGCGTCAACCCGAACGCGTTCTGGAAAGCCGCATCCGCCGACACGCCGGATCGCAACCGTTGAAAGTAGCGCGGGAGTCTAGATTGACCGCGTGTTTGGAACAACTCCGCCACAGCCAACCAATCCTGCAGTTCCAAGTCATATGGGGCCGATCCGCCCAGCAGTGCGGACTCGCTGTTGGCCAAGGGCACCCACTTGCCGTCGGTGGCCGCCTGGACGACCGTCTCCGCCAACTGCCGGGCGTATCCGTTGTAGGCGACGGACGATTCCATGCGCCGCTCAACGGCCATCCCGGTGTAAACAGCCAAACCTTCGTTCATCCAGCTCGGTACCTGCCCGACGTCCTGGTTGAGCACGACGTGGACCAATTCGTGTCCGAGCGTGTTGCCAAGATCCGGTGTGGACGTGTTTTGATACATCGGAATGAGAATCAGAGAATCCTGCGTAAACCCCCCCGTATCCTGACTGAGCTCCCGGGCGTCGGAGACGGACATGCCGGCTTGCGCCAACGCCTTTGTGTACGCGGGTTTGCTGCTGGCCAGAAGGATGTTGACGGGGCTTTTCAGGTGCAGTTGCAGCTGTGACGTCACCTCGTCGACAATGCCACCCTGGTTTAACAGCCGCTTCACGGTTGCCAACTCGGTGGCACTGACGCCTTTGTCAAAGGCGCGGACGCGAACCTGGGAGAGGTCGGTCGCTTGGGTGCGTCCGTTGGTTCCGGGTTGGGCTTGGGTAACCGAATTTGCGCCGGCGGGGGCCGTCTGACCCGGGGCCGTTGTGTTGCCGGCCGTCGTCGTTCCAGATGGCGCCGGGGTTGGCTGAGCCGCGCCGCCGCTTGTCTTGGGTCCAAACCCCGGCAGCAGTGGGGCCAACAGCCGCGCGACCGCCCCCGGGTCGTACTGGTACCATATCGCCGTCCCGGACGCCGCCGCCAACAGCAAAGCAAGCACCGAAACCCCTGCATGAAACGCCCTGCCCGACGACTTTGGCATGACCTCACCCCACTCAAAAATGGCCACCCGCAGCGACCCCTGCATGTGTGCCGTTCTCGCGCAGAAGGAAACCTAGCTTCAGTTTGGCCGGGAAACCGAGGGTTCAGACCTGCTCGTACACGCAACATCGCGTTTGCTCGTCAAAAAATCCGAGTCGTGGCGTGCAACTTTTCGGGCTTATCGCGATATACTATAAGCAGGAGGGCATAGTTGACACTCCTCCTTGCCGATGTTATAATCACATCGGCACCAAATATCTTTTAGTACGATGGTACGGCGCAGGAGTACGGAGAAGTACTTGGCTCTAGTACGATGGTACTGAGTGGGAGGCATTACTTGTGCAAGGAACTGTAAAGTGGTTCAACGCGGAGAAGGGCTATGGTTTCATCCAGATGGAGGGCGGCAACGACGTGTTTGTTCACTACACCGCTATCCTGGGTGAAGGTTTCCGTACTCTTGAGGAAGGCCAGGCTGTCGAGTTCGACGTCGTCGAAGGTCAGCGCGGTCCGCAGGCTGCCAACGTCCAGAAACTGTAAACTTCTCTGAGTTGCTCACATCTGAATCGAATCGCCCCGCGTATGCGGGGCGTTTTTTGCGTCGATATTGACGATTCGTGTCGAATCTCGCAGGCACCGCCCGCATGCCCCTACATACGACGGCGCAGGCGCCCAGGCCCCGCTGCCCAGGCCCCGTTGGGACACCCGCACCGAAACGGCGATGACCGGATTGGGGATTGGAGAACCGCTGGCCTCTATCTTACCGGGCCAGCACCCTGACCACCTTGTCCAGATTCGCGACATTTGGTGTCCCGATACCCACGGCCGGATCGTCCCCTTTCTGTGCCTGCCAGTACCAGTTGGTTCCCGCCGTGATATCGTTGAACGGACGATCCGTCCCGTACCCGGAGCCGGACCGAGCAATGGCGTACAGCAGTGGATTGAGCAACCCGAGGCGGCCGTGCACGCTCTGGTCAAGCAGGGCGGTGATGCCACTCATCTGCGGCGCGACGAAGCTGGTTCCTCCCCAGCCGGCTCCCCAGCCCCCATCCGTAGTCGAGTAGACGAGATAGCCGGTTTCTGGATCGGCATCCATCGAGAGGTCGGGGAGATTGCGGCCCGCAAAACCGCTCGGCAGGTCATACAGGTCCTCATCCGTGGTGTTATCGACGAGGCTTTGGCCGCTGGCCGACACCTGAATCCCCGCCAGGCCGCGCTGGTACCAAGGCAGCGCCCAATACGTGCTCACGCCACCGCCGCCGCCGACCGGAAACACCCCGTCATAACCGAGGTTGGCCAGGTAGTCCCACGCCCATGGACGCTCCTCCGAAATCGTAACCGTCCCCTTCTGGAACGTATGGGTAAAGGGAACCGTCGTTCCCCCGGCCGCCGTGATGAACGGATCGGCCGCAGGCGCATCGACTGAGAGCACCTTCGAGAAATCGGGATAAGGCAAGTCGCGGTTGACATCATAGGCGCCCGCGTCGCCGCTGGCCGCGAACATCGACTGCCCCTGCACCGCCGCCTCCATAAACACCTGATGAAACGCCTTAAGCTCGCTGGTATAGTCGACGCCGCCGTTGAGCGCCGCGTTGTAGAAGATCTCCGGCAAGCCCCAGCTCACCGAAAGGCTGTCCGCCTGGTTGTCGGAAACGGCTTTGTAGAACGCATCGATAAAACCGGCGTCGGTGTTCGGCGCGTCGTAGACGAGGATGTGCGCGTCGGGGGCCAGGCCACCGGATTGTTCGACATCCAACGTGGTTTCGCCAGATCCGGCATCGGAGCTGAGTTCCCCGCCGCCGTCGACATGCACCTGGGTAATCCGGTTGGGCTTATACTTTAGGCCAATCGCATCCCAATACGTATAGGCGTCACTCGGTTCAAAGTCGGCCAAGGTGACGATGCCAATGGTTTGGCCTTTGCCGGTGATGCCTGTTTGATACAGCGGATTGACATCGTACATCTGCGCGGTGTCCCCCACCGTATAATCCCCGGGAATGCCGGTCGCGGTGCTTCCGTCCTTCGGCAGCACAACCGGAGTGGTCTGCCCGTCCACCTGCTTGGCCTGGGTATTCATCGGACGAGCCAGGGCCTGCGTATCCAGACCCAAAATCGCCAGGACACTGTCGGTCAGTGCACGTGGAATCTGCGGGCGCCGCTGCGGCCTATGGAATCGCTTGCCGTCCTGCGTGTAATCGTGCAGCGAAGTATCGAAGACTGTGTTGAACTGCCGAGCTGTGCCCTCAACCTTCAACAACAGGTTGTTTGCATAGACTTGCTGGACATGTAGCCCGTTGGCTTCCAGGTAGCGGATAACGACATGGATCTCCTGGTTCGAGGGGGCAAACCGACGCTGGAACTCGCGCACGGAGAGGAAATGCCGATACTGCGGATTTCCGGCTGTAGAAACTGCCTCGGCGTAGCGAGTCAGAGCGTCTGCATTCCTTACTTTGAGGACGATTGTGGCTGTGATAACCTGCTGCCCGCTGGTCGGACCGAGGTCCTTCGCATCCGCTGGCGCCGGCTGGTTGTAAGATGATGCACTCGTACCGGTGTTGTCTGCCGCCCATGCGGTTACGCTTCCTCCCACCGGGAAAACCGTCGTGGCCAATGTCAGCGCCGCTGGTGCGACCAACAGAGCCCATCCCTTCTTCACGGCAAAGCACCCCCATATTCGGTATTCTGTATCACATTCCCTTTTGCCGAGCGTTGCAAGTTTATTATATCTATGTATAAAGTCGAAAAATATCGAATTAAGGCAAGGTAGGCGCCTGTTTTTCCAGGCGCCCTGTTTCTCGTGGAATTCCGTGGGTCTTGCCAGCTGGATGCGGTGTCAATCCGCCAAGGCGACGATGGCGTCCGCCAATCGCTGGAGCGAATCGAGCTGCGTCTCGCAGCCGGCTGCATTCGGGGCCTGCGCGCCCAGGTAGAGTTTCAGTTTCGGCTCGGTACCGGACGGCCGAACCGCCAACCAGGAGCCGCCGGCAAACTGATAGCGCAGGACGTCGGCCTGCGGCAGGGTCAACGGCTCGGCGACCCCCGCCCCGTCGGCCCGGCGGCGTTCACGCACCTGATAGTCCTCGATGACCTCCAAGACCAACCCTTCCGTTTTGGGTAGCCCCTTCGCACGCAGGCGCTGCATCACCGCCTGGATGCGCGCGAGTCCATCCACGCCTGGCAGGGTAACGCTGACCAGCCGCTCCTTGAACCAGCCGACCCGGCCGTATAGTTCCGTTAGAGCGTCGAGCAAGGTGTGGCCCTGCATTTGGTGATACGCCGCCATCTCGGCAATCAACAGGCAGGTCTGGACCGCGTCTTTGTCGCGGACAATGGGAGCCGCGAGGTAGCCGTAGCTCTCCTCGTACCCGAACAAAAACGTCTTTTCACCGCTCGCTTCGTAGTGCCGAATGCGGTCGCCGATGTACTTGAAACCGGTCAAGGTGTCCTCGGTCCCGATGCCGTACGTGCGCGCCGCCGCCGCTCCGAGGCCTGAGGTGACGATGGTCTTGAAGACCACCCCGTTTTCCGGCAGCTGGCCGCGGGTGCGCCGCTGGGAGAGGACAAAGTCGACCAACAGACCGCCCACCTGGTTGCCGGTCAGGAGGTGATACTCGCCATCACTCCCGCGCACCGCGATGCCCACGCGATCCGCGTCCGGATCGGTCCCCATGACTAGGTCCGCCCCCCGCTGCTTGGCCTCTTCGATGGCGATGGCCAGCGCCTCAGGCTCTTCCGGGTTGGGGGAACGGACGGTGGAAAATTCGCCATCCGGGGCCTCCTGGCTGGCGACCACATGCACGTTCTTGTACCCAGCCTCAGCCAACGCATCCCGCACAGGGTGGTTGCCGGTGCCATGTAAGGGTGTGTAGACAATCTGCAGGTGCTCACGAGCCTGAGCGGCCACCGCCGGTTCCCGGACCGCTTCGACGACGGCGGACACATAGGCCTTGTCCACGTCTTCGCCAATCCAGGTCAGGAGTTTCGCCGCCTTCGCCGCTTCTTCATCCATCCGTGGAATCGCGAACAGGTCCTCAATCGCCGCGATTTCCGCCATGACCTTCTCGGCGTCATCGGGCAGGATTTGCCCTCCGTCCTCGTTGTAGACTTTATAGCCGTTGTATTCGGGCGGATTGTGACTGGCGGTAATCATGATACCGGCGACAGCGCCCAGCCTCCGCACGGCGAAGGAGAGTTCTGGCGTAGGACAGAGGTGTTCGAAGACATAGGCCCGCACCCCAGCTGCGGCCAGGACACAGGCGGCCTCCAGCGCAAACTCGCGGGACATGCGGCGACAGTCGTACCCAATCGCGACCCCGCGCTCTTTCGCCTTCTCCCCCTGCTTGACCACCCAGCGAGCCAGCCCGAGCGTGGCCCTGCGGACGGTGTACACGTTCATTCGGTTGGTGCCCGGGCCCAGCACCCCGCGCAGGCCCCCAGTGCCAAACTCGAGGTCTCGATAGAACGCATCCTCAAGCACATCAGGCTGCCCAGCAAGGGCTTCCAATTCCATCCGCAGCTCCGGCGGATGTCCTGGATAGTTGAGCCACTGTTCATACCTGGTTTTTACGTCCACGTCGCATTTCTCACCTCGTTCAATGATGCCTGCACGTTTAGGATACCCGTACAAGTACAACTCGATCATGCCGGATTGCCGGGCGCATGGCAAGGCGCATGCCAATGCGTAAGGGACAAAAGTCCGATGTTTTCAACGGATTTCTATGTTTAAATGGAAGCAGTCCACAAAAAAGAACCACAAGCCATCCGCTTGCGGCCCCCGCGCTTTGACCGTCATAGGCTTTGACCGTCACAGTGTCGATGTGTGTGAAAACGGCGTCGGTGGAATCAATCCATCGTTGGGTAAAACGGCTACCACGGCGGCAAACGTCGCCAATGCAGCCACGAGGCAAGCCAGCTTGCGCATGTGTGTCACCCCTTCCAACTTGATGAACATACGCAATAGACAAGGGGGAATGCAAGATGACAGATACCGATCGCGAACTACTTGCGTTCGTCATTGGCCACCGTATTCGCAGTCTGCGGCAACGGCGGCGCCTGTCGCAAGCGGACCTGGCTCACGGCATCGCCAGCCAATCCCTCATCAGCCTGTGCGAAAGCGGGCGTCAGCTGCCCTTGCCCGATATGCTGCAGATGATTGCACAACGGCTTCAGGACGACACCCTGGCGGCCTACGCCGCGGCGCTCGAGGCCAACGATCTCTCGTTTACCAGTACCATTACGACCAACCATCAACTGCTCTTAGAAGCCCTTGCGTCTCTGCGCGGGCACTGGCAAGACGTACACGAGCGCATTGCGATGGAACTCTGTCAACACTACTATACGACGAAGGATTTCGCGACAGTACAGCAAATCTGCCGGATGATTTTCGATCACACCCACGATACCCCGGCCTATGCCAAGGCATGCTTCTACTACGGCAGCAGCTGTCTCTACCAGCATGACGAGGAACAAGCGGAACACTGGCTGGTGCTGGCGGAGGAGCATTTGACAGAACACGACAACCCGATATACGCCCGGCTTTTGTATAATCTGGGGTACACGTATACGGAACGGAACAACCCAGTGATGGCGTTGTGGTACGCGCTCCGCGCGGCAGAAGCGTTTCAAGCGCTGCAAGACCTTCCCAGTTATGCGAAAGCGCTCGCACTGCTCGGGGTCATTCAGGTGCGGGCCAAGCGGCCGGACGACGGTCAGAAATCGTTGCTTCTGGCCTATGATATTCTGCAGCGCTGGAAAGGTCTCTCTGCCGATAAGGGACGCATCGCCTGCAGTCTGGCCGCCGCCTGCCTGGAACGAGGTCAGATTACGGAGGCCAAGACCTGGTCGGAGCGCGCCTTGGCAATGGGTCAATCCGCCAAGGACCCCCTCTGCGTCTGCATCGCGTTGCGCAATCTGGCGTTGGCCCACGAGTACACCGGCGATATAGAACAAAGCGAAGCCACCCTCAACCGCGCGCTGGCCACGGCAGAGGCGCACAACCTGCCCAAAACCGCCGCAGAACTCTTGCTCCTGCGCGCTGAACGCGGAACCGACGGTGAGCAGCGACTCGCAGACGCCAAGACGGCCTTAGATGCCGCCTTGCCCACCCAAGACCACGTACTCATCGGGATCGCCGCTGAAATGGTGGCTGACCTGCTCGAAACGAGCGCAGGACCAACAGTTCAGGATATCGCCTGCGAGGTCAACCGCCATCGTAAACTGGCGCTGTCTCACTACCGGGCCTACATCCGCCGCGTAGCCTACGAGTACCCTGGAATTCACCACGTGCCTAGCGCACCCGAACCCCCTGACTCATCCTTTGACCGATCCGGCCAGTAATCCGCGGACAAAGTACTTGCCGAGGAAAATGTACACGATGAGCGTCGGCAGCGCCGCCATGATGGCGCCGGCCATCTGCACGTTCCACTGGACAATCTGGCTGCCGGACAGGTTTTGCAGAGCCACCATACCGGCTGGTGCGGCGGCGTGGTCAAGGTCGCCGCAAACAAAAATTCGTTCCAAACCTGCGTGAACTCCCAGATTCCAATGACGACAAACCCAGGGATGGACAGCGGCAGGATGATGTTCCGGAAAATCCCCCAGTACCTGTTCCCGTCGATGCGCGCAGCCTCTACCAGGTCATTCGGAATGCCCACATATTGATGAGCGCCTTTAGCCCATCCGACTCGCCGGCACCGGTCCACCAGCTGAAGATCTACACCTGTTTGGTGCCGCTTCCGCTGGTCTTTTCACTGGTATTGCCGGAATTGCCTGTCGAACTTGAGTTGTTGTTTGACGCGCTGCCGCAAGCGGTGAGAAAAAGCGCCACCAGTGCCACGGACGAAGCAGCGAGCATTCGGCGCATCCGCATGACGTCGCCCCCTTTTGTTCTGACACACGGTCGGCGTTTCGCTTGACTTCGTTTCTATAATGTGCAGAAGTAGTATTGCAAGAACTGTAGGAGGCCTCTGCCGGTGCGCATTCGGCACGCCCGAAGCGTGGTCTCCGCCACCCTCTGATCTATGCCGAGTTCATCAAGCCCTGGAAACGTTGGCCATGTACCTCGGCATCGGGATCGCGAACATTGTGAACGCACTCAACCCCGGGGTTGTTCTAATTGGCGGACAGATGGCCAAACTGGCCGACGAGCTGGGGCCGAGACTAGAACGCGTGTTGGCTCGGCGTGCATTGGCTGGAAACCGCAGCACTCCGATTGACTTTGTCGCAGCCGACGCCGTCGCCGATGGCGCGGCGGGGCTACCGTTATGGCAGACGGTATTTGCGGATACCGCACGCTGGCCCACAGAGAGGCTGGAGACCACCAATGAAAAAGGAGACGGTAAACTTGGAGAACCGATATCAAGCGGCAGTATTGACCGCCAGTGACGGCGTGACGGCAGGAGTACGGCAGGATAAAAGCGGGGATGCGCTGCAACGGCTGCTTGAAGAGAGCGGGTTTACGGTCAGCGCCAGAGCAGCGACTCCCGATGACCTGGTCACCTTGACCGATACGCTCAGGCAATGGGTGAACGATTCCCACATTCACCTGGTGTTGACCACGGGTGGAACGGGAGCCGGGCCGCGCGACGTGACCCCTGAGGCAACAAAATCGATTATCACGAAAGAGCTGCCGGGGGTTGCGGAGGCCATGCGGATGGAAAGCCTGCGCCACACCCCGTTTGCGATGACGTCCCGACAAGTGGCGGGGATTGCCGGTGACACCATCATCATCAATCTCCCAGGCAGCGAAAAGGCGGTTCGCGAGTGTTTCGCCGTGATTCGGCCGGTTCTTCGCCATCTGGTCGATTTAGTCTGCGGCGATACGGAGCATCGAGGCTGACCTTCAGCAGCCGAGACGCTGACGGAGCCAGTGAGCCCGTTCCACGTACGGCCGCTGATCGTCATTCAATTGATAGAATTCCTCGACCTGCATCCAGCGCCGTTCGGCAATTTCCGCGCTGGCCGTGAAGGGCAACTGCGCAATCGACGTGGCGAGCAGCACCACATCAAACGTGTAGACCGCCGGTTCGGCTTCGACAATCCATTCCGGTCGAACCTCGCAGCAGGCCTCCTCGCGCACCTCGCGGGCAGCCGTTTCATAGACCGACTCGCCCCGTTCCATCAGGCCGCCCGGGAGCCGCCAGGGCGGGTCTCCGTAAGTGTGGCGGAGCACCAAGAGCCGATTTGCGTCATCAAAGACGACCACCGCCACGCCTATCGGGTATTGACGCTTGACCATGCGCACCACTGGACTTGTTAGCCAACGCGGCATGTGGGCATAAGTCTGCACCACAGCCCGCTGCCAAAACGACGAACGGCCCATGACACGCCCCCTTATCGAGTGAGAAAACCCCGGATGGTGTCAAGGACCTCCGTTTCCCACGCGTGTCCGTCAAACGTGTGATTGGCCCCTTCGACGATATGGATGGTGGCCCGTACTCCGTACGCCTCATCCCGGTACTGTTCCGAGACCTGATAGGGCACCGTTTCGTCGTTTTGGCCATGAATCAAGAGGACCGGCCCCTGATAGCGCGCTGCTCTTGGGTAGGCGTTGAGACCCCGCAAGTCGTCCGCAAACGCACGCCCGACCAGATTTCCGGCGTGATCATACACCTTTGCGTCCGGATCAATCGGCTCATTGGCCTCCATGTAACGGACAATCCCCGGCATGTTCCCAGCCGGTGCGAGCAAAATCAACCGCCAGACGTCCTCGGGTCTGTCCCCCGCCACCAGGCTTGCTACCAACCCACCCATGCTCAGTCCCAAGAGCACGATACGATTCGCGTCGACGCGCGGGTGTTGTTTGACCCGGTCGAGAATCACATGCGCGTCGGCGATCTCGGTCGACAACGTCATGTCCTCGAAGTTGCCGTCGCTCTCCCCGCTGCCCATAAAATCGAAGCGAAAGCTGGCGTAACCGATGCCTTCCAACATTCGGGAGATTTTAAGAAACATGCGGTGGGGTTCCAGGCGGTTGCCGGTAAACCCATGAAATAGGATGACGGCAGGGTATCGCTCGTCCGGGGTGTCCGGAATGTGTTCCATTCCCCGCAATGTGGCACCGTGACTTACGAGTTCGACAGCTCGCTGCATGGAATCGTCCCCTTCTTGGCAAGGTCGTCGGATACAGAAAGGCCGAGTGTTACGCATCTTTTCTCATCATTATGCCGGATTTTGGACGACATGCCAAAGGGCGCAGGACAAATGGGGATACCGTATTCGAATTGACTTGACGAATGTCAGTTGATAGATATCCCCTTCTCACTATATAAGGGATATTGACACTAGATGAAACAACAATGACCACAGCCGGATGCAAACTTGTTTCCTTCGAACAGAAACCTCACTTCAACAGCGGTTCGGCCTTCTGTCGAAACTCCTTTGCCCCTTGCTCTGGTGTCTCCTTTTCGTAAAGCACCACCTGGTCGATATCCGTCAGGTCCTGGAAGATTTCTGCATAATTCGTTGGATTGTCGGGATCGATGGGGCTACTGTGCTTGGAGACATAATCGATGTAGTCGTACGTCTCCGTGTTGATCTTCGACAGATGCGGCCTTAGCTGATCACGAATTTTCGCAGATACTGGAACGCCCCACTCCGTTTTTAAGACTTTGGCCGCTCCCAGGTTGTTGATGAAGAAATTGATCAGGTCGGCGGCTTGCTTCGGATGTTTCGAATTCTTGCTGATGGACAAGAACGCCGAGGACTTCAGATAAAGTCCTTTCTCTGCGTTGGGCCCTGGTGGCGGAGCCAACCTGAGATTGAGATGGTTGAACACGGAGAATTGAACCAGCTGGTTGGACCAACGCAGGTCGAAGGCGGCCTTCTGTTGCGCCAGGGGTTCCATTTCCGTTCCTT
The DNA here is from genome assembly GCF_000430585.1 of Alicyclobacillus herbarius DSM 13609. Classification (GTDB taxonomy): domain Bacteria; phylum Bacillota; class Bacilli; order Alicyclobacillales; family Alicyclobacillaceae; genus Alicyclobacillus_G; species Alicyclobacillus_G herbarius. The sequence goes on along the minus strand of NZ_AUMH01000020.1, from coordinate 49,904 downwards.
GGATTTGTTGAATGGCATCCATATTCGGGGCCGCGCCCGATTTGATTAATTCGAGATTGATATCCCAATAGTCCGACAACAAAGAGTCACTAAAGCCTAAACCGGTCTGGTTTTTGTTGAACAGATGCTGCCCGTGCTCGCGAATGTACAGTTCCGGTGCAAACGATCGATCCAACGTCCGTGCCCCATAAATCCCGAGCTTTTGATGCACTATCTCGGACATTTGGATAAAGTCGTTCCACGTCCAGTTGGGCTTTGGATCCGACAATCCCGCCTTTTTTAGCAGACTCGGGTTGTAAAGAATCGCAAGCGCGTTCGTCGCAATCGGGATACCGACCTGTTGACCGTTCATAACGCCCTGCTTGAGGAGCTGTGGGTTGATACCATGGACGTCAATCTGACTGTCCTGCATGTAGGGTTGGAGATTGGCCAGCGCGCCCTTGGACGAAAACTGAGTCATCATGGGCCCATAGTTTTGCAACATCACATCCGGTAGATTATTCCCCGCGGCCTCGGTACTGAGTCTTTGCGTGTACCCGCTGTATCCGGTGAATTCCGTCTGTACCTTCACGTTGGGATGCGTTTTTTCATACAGTTGAATGACCTTCTGCATGTCGTTGTCGATGGTTTGATCGCCCCACCAGGACATCCTCAAAACAATCGTCTTACTGCTACTATTGGCCCGCGATCCGCTGCTTCCCGCGGCAGTTCCCCCGCACCCAGCGAGAAGAACTGCCGATAGGGAAACAAGCGATGCCACTCTAGCCCCTCGTTGCATACTACCGCCCCCTTGCGCGTCGATCCGCAGTCTGGCCGCTTTTCATTGGACCTTAGGGTCCCATCCGGCAAGATAGTGCGCTATTGTAAACTGCTGCGCCTGGCCTGACGTCAACTGCGGGACGTCGTCCGCCACTTGGCGCGCACCTGGTCCGCGATTGTGGTATTCATAGAACCTCGCATCCCGCCACGCAAACGGCGGACTGGTCCAATCGCACCAGTGCTCTGTGTTGATGGCCTTCGAGATCCATGTATTCCGAACGGTGACCTGCGCTCTAGAACCCGTCGTCCCATATTGCGGCCATGGGCGGCCTAGGTAATAACTTTCCGGGGCAAGTGCCCTATCGCTGGTGATACGACTGTTGACGATAAGGAAGCCATAGTTCTGATCCGCGGGTGTGCTGGCAGCGGTAACCGTTCCCCCTAAATGTGCTAACGCGTGGATAACATCGTGGTCAAAGACCGCGGTGGCCGATCCGAAGATGAAGTCGACAGTGCCTTCGATGTAGTCGCGCTCGTATACCTGACGGGCCAATTTGCCGGACGAGGCCGCCGCGTACAGGGTGTCCTGACGGCCAATAAACCGGTCATTCACGTAGACTACCTTGTCCCCCGTGGTTTTGACGGCGACCGCTTGCTGGTTCTTGATCTCCGGATGGGCGTTCGGATCGAACGCGTTTTCAAAGGTTACATTGCGAGCGGTAAAATTCGACGCGTCCACTGTCACCGTGGCGCTGCCGGATGTGCCGTATGATTTCCCATCCGGGCCCAGCATTCCATTGGCGTGATCGTCGACAAGGACGACATCCTTTGGGTTGCCAGTAGCTCCAATCAAGGAGACCTTAAGTTTCGAAGAAGGGATATGAACCGTCCCCCAGTAGGTCCCTTTTTTCACCAAGATGGTATATCGAACATCGCTGTTGTCCGGAACCGCGTTCACCGCGTCTTGTATCGTTGTAAACTCACCGCTGCCGTCCGCTGCGACGACCAGTACTGGACCGTGCTTGGGATGAGTCTGGGGAACACCCCCGCGGCAGAAAGCTGGATTTGTCGCCTGTTCACTATCCGCTTTGGCGTATACGGGCATCGCGCTAGTCGCCATAAGCACAGTCAGGCCTGCGACCACGCTCCAACAAGACCAATTCCGAACGTCCATGTCCATCCTCCTTCGCATCCCCTAGGAAGGCGGAACTGTGTCGGATGCGGGCTCGAAGTGCTCCATTCTGCACTCTGGGCACTACCGGCGACAATGAACGACCATCGTCACTTCCTTGGCAGGCGGCTGTTCAGTTTTCCGGCACCCGCCTTTGCCAGGACCTGTGCGGGGACGGAAGGCGTCGGATCGATGTGCGTGAAATACTTTGGCTGCCATCCGACATCCGTGCTCAGAGCCGCATCTGGGTGCTCCTGGTTGTACGCGGCCACGACATCGACCGGGCGCGCCTGCTCACCACTTTTCACCCAGGTCCCACTGGCGTAAATCGTGGTGCCTCCGTAAGCCCCGATGATGCTGGCCGGGTCAAACCCAGCAGGTGCAGAGAAGAAGTTGTTTTGTGCGTAGATCTTGGACTCTTTGCCGACGCCCCACGCGTATAGGAACGGGTAATCGGCATCTTTTGTGACCACGTAGTAGTTGTTGTATACATGCACTTCGCCGTAGCGGACCCGCGGCATTCGTTCGGTGGTATCCTCATACAGGTTGTGGTGGAAGGTGATGTGCAGGTGCTGACTATCGTGATACGTGTCACTGTCCGTGCTGCCAATGAGATTGGTCTTATCGTGATCGCGAAATACGCTGTATGAGACGGTGACATAATCCGCGCCATTGGTGATGTCTACTTCTCCATCATGGTGCTGATACGGTCGCCCGAAGTAGGTCGGATCCTGGTCGTCCGGGTGTGCACCATCACTGAACGTATCGTGGTCAATCCAAACGTGGCTGGCTCCTTTGATGGTGATGCTGTCAAATTCGGAGTTCCAATTGCCAGTGGCCCCATCGGTGGGATCCCACTGCGGGAAGTAGTCGTATGCGTCCTCAAACTCAATGTTGCGGATGATGACATTGTCCACGCCGGGTCCAAGGTACAGGTTGCCGCCGACGATGCGCGCATCGCGGCCCACCCCGACAATGGTGGTGTTGGAACCAACGTTGACCATAATCCGATCCCGCTCGTTGTTCTCGGCTTTTGTTCGTGCATTCTCAAGGGGTCCGGACGGTCTCTTTTGGCGTCCCCAGGTGTCCGGGTTGTAGGCCTGGAGATACCCCTCCAGCGTGTACCCAGTCCCTTGCGCGTAATAAGCTTCCGGATCCGGCAGCGGGCGATTGGCATTATCCACATTCATGTGGATGGTGCCGACCACGTAGATGATCTTTGGTGTGCCACTCCCCCCTTCTAACGCCTGAACCAGCTGCGAGCGATTATGTACCACGTACACGTGATCGCGTGTCGCAGCGGCTCCGCCTGTGGTGCCCGTGGTTGCTGCGGCCCAACCGTCATTTGGCGGCAGCACCTTGTGACCGAGGTCCACTGCCTTGTACGGGTGCACGGAACGGTTCGGCGCGGACGCCGTAAGTTTTGACACTGCCCCCACACTCGGCAAGCCCGCTCCTGTCCAGAACAAGGAACTGCCAACGGCCAACGCAGCCATACACGATTTGATCACGGTTCATCTCCTCCTTGCGGTTTGTCTGAGATATCCCCGGGCAAGCCATATCCGTGCCACGGATCCATATCCTCATCGCGCCAACCAGCCGCCGTCCACGACCAAAACGTGGCCATTCACGTAATCGGATGCCCGCGAAGCCAAAAAGATTGCGGCTCCCACGAGGTCATCCGGCTGACCCCAGCGCCCAGCCGGAATCCGTGCGCGAATGGAGGCCTCTCTGTTCGCGTCCTTGCGCAGCGCCTCCGTGTTTTTCGTCTCGATGTAGCCCGGCGCGATGGCATTCACCTGCACGCCAGACGCGGCCCACTCGTTCGCCAGAGCCTTCGTCAGGCCCGCTACCGCATGCTTACTGGCGGTGTAAGCCGGAACTAGAATCCCCCCTTGGAAAGACAACAAGGAAGCGATGTGGATGACCTTGCCCCTTCCGCGTTTCAACATCGGAGCCGCCACCGCCTGCGTCACCCAGAACAACGAGTTCAGATTGACGTTGAGGACCTCGTTCCACGCCTCCACCGAGTACTCGGCCGCGGGAGCGCGGCGGATGATGCCGGCATTGTTGACGAGGATGTCGATGGTACATTCCGACAGCAACCCCCCGAGGCTGTCCCGCACCTCATCCGGGTTTGCCAAGTCAAGCGTGACGGTGCGAAAACTCCGCCCGACGGCGGCTACGCGTGACTCCGTCTCCACCATGTCACTTTGGTGGCCGAGCAGGATGACGTCCGCTCCGGACGACGCAAGCCCCACCGCGATGGCTTGACCTATCCCCGTCCGCGCACCGGTCACCAACGCGATCTGCCCGCGCAAAGAGAATAGGGAATCGAGATAAGACATCTTCTCCCCAACCTTTCTCAACGCAGCTCATTCAGCGAGACCGGATCCATGTCTTGGAATGTGTAGTTCTCGCCGGCCATCGCCCAGATAAACGTGTAATGGCTCGTGCCCACGCCCGCATGAATCGACCAGCTGGGAGAGATGACCACTTGCTCATTGGCGACAACCAGGTGGCGCGTCGCATTCGGACTGCCCATCAAGTGGAAGACCCGGGCACCTTCGTCCAAGTCGAAGTAGAGATAGACCTCGGAGCGGCGGTCGTGCAGGTGGGCCGGCATCGTGTTCCACAAGTTGTTCGGTGCCAAAACCGTCATGCCCATCATCAGTTGACAGCTCTTGATACCGCCTTCGTGGATGAAGCGATAGATGATCCGTCGATTGGACTGAGCATCGGCACCCACGTGCTCCGGCTCCGCTTCGGCGAGCGTAGCCTTGCGTGTGGGCAGGGCGCGGTGGGCAGGTGCAGAAACCAGATAGAACCGCGCCGGATGCTCAGGGTCCGTACTCGAAAACGCGAGTCTACGCCGTCCCAGACCCACGTAGAGGCATTCCCGAGGACCCAGGTTGTGCGTCTCGTCATCGACGTGGACCGCGCCTTCGCGGCCGATGTTGATGATGCCCACTTCCCTGCGCTCGAGGAAGTAGTTCGTCCTCAGCTCAGGGATGTTTTCAATCACGATGGACTTCGCCAACGGCGCCGCGCCGCCGAGGAGCATGCGGTCGTGGTGCGTGTAGACCAGGTGGATTTCCCCCGCCTCGAACAGTCCCTCGACCAGGAACTCTTGGCGCAGTCGTTCCGTCGAGTACTGCAACGCGTCTGCAGGATGACTCGGATGACGAATTTCCATTTTCATGCACAACTCCTTCCAGGATTTAATCTCCAATGCATGCCCCGACAACCCTACAAGTACGCATCCGGACAACTTTACAAGCTTTCGACTTGCCAGTCTGGAATCGCGATAGGCCGACCCTCCTGGACTGAACGCCAAACTGCCTCCCCAGCTGCGACGGCGTACGCGCCGTCCAAACTGCCCGACAGGATTGGATAGGTGCGGGTCGAGTCGAGCCCAAGGAAGAGGTCCTCCTGAAGGACCGGGTCTCCCCCACCGTGGCCCCCTGCCCGGTGCACAACGTGAATGGTCTCCTTGCTCCCAAACAGCGGAAAGAAATCGACGGTCTGCACGGGCGTCGGAAACGGGACGCGCGAGGGCTCGTGGTATTCCTTGGTCTCGATGCGCCCCCGCGTGCCGTTAATGGCTAAGCGATAGCCTTCATACGGCAAGGAAAAATTGACTGAATAGGACAGCATCGCTCCCTGGTTGTAACGAGCAGTGACCACGTACGTATCCTCGATATCAATCTCCGAGTCGAACATGCACGCATCCCTGCGATAGTCGGTATACGCCTCATCGGACGGGACCACCCGAACCGTTCCCAGATGGTCGTCCAAGACAGCGCCACGTCCGCTCCGCGTGCTCCAACGCCGATAGTAGGCGCACTCGTCTCGCACATCGCAGGTGCCGCAGTAGCGGCCATCGCTGCGGTCTGGATTGTACTCTGAATCCGGTCCGTAGTAGTTGCGGGCTCCGTACGCAAAGACCTCGACCGGGCGCTGATTGATCCACCACTGAACGAGGTCGAAGTGATGAGAACTCTTATGAATAGACAATCCTCCGGAGTGTTCACGCCTGCGATTCCAACGCTGAAAGTAGCTCGACCCGTGATAGGTGTCGATGTACCAGTTCAAGTCTACGGACGTAACTCGTCCCAGACGCCCTTCCAAGATCAGTTCCTTAATCTTCCTGTGCACGGGGTTATAGCGATAGTTGAACGTGACCGTCACTTTCCCACGGCTCTGCGCTTCGGCGGCGAGGATGCGGCGGCAGTCCTCGGTGTTGGTCGCCATCGGTTTTTCGCTGATGACATCGAGACCCTTCTCTAGCGCCCTTACGATGTACTCGGCGTGCGTGTCGTCCCGACTGGCGACGATGACCGCATCGGGCTTGGTCTCGGTAATCATCGCATCAAACTGATAGGGCAAATACTCAGGAACCGAGCCCAAGCTCGGATAGCGCAGCTTGCACACCTGGTGCCTGCGGGAGTCCACGTCGAGCAGCGCAACGACAGCCGCAGAGTCCGAAAACGTCTCTACGATGGGACCAATGAACATGTTCATGGCGCGGTCACTGACCCCGCATATGGCATACGTTTGCATAGCCGTCCCTCCTGTCCTCCGCGCCATCCATGTCCCATCGCTCCATCTCCACGCTGGCCAGGATGAACGCCGCAATCGCTTTCGGATCGTTCACGACGATCCGTTCGTGCACGTAGTAATCAAAGCTGCCGTCCCGGTATGGGTCTCCGCCGAGTCCCGCGACCGCATTACAGAATTCAAGCTGCGGACGTCCGGCTTCGTCCACGTGTAGAGCGTGCGTAAGTAGTCCGTGGTACGCCCGTTCCGCAGCCGGGAGGAACGAGTCCTGTAGATAGTGGAGACGAACGCCTTTGGCAAGGGCATACACAAACATCGCAGAGCAGGAGGACTCCAAGTAATTCCCTTGCCGCTCAGATTGGTCCAACACCTGATACCAAAGGCCGCTCACGCCATCTTGGACTGCGACGACCGCACGCATCAGACGGTGGAAGATGCCGACCAGTTGCCCACGCCGAGAATGATCGACCGGCAGGAAATCCAAAATGTCGACGATGGCCATGGCGTACCACCCCATGGCACGACCCCAAAACACCGACGAACAACCGGTCTTGGGATCAGCCCACCGCTGCTCCCGGCTCTCATCCCATCCGTGATACAGTAGACCCGTCACTCGGTCGCGGGTTTGCCGCTCCATGGTCAATGCGTGCTCCACCGCCACGTCAAACCATGCGGGCTGCTGAAAGGTTTGCGCATACTGGGCCAGGAAAGGCGCCGTCATATACACGCCGTCCAACCACATCTGATACGGGTAGATCTTCTTGTGCCAGAATCCGCCCGTCTCTGTGCGCGGTTGTCCGCGCAGTTGACAGAGCAACCGCTCGATGGCGCGCCGGTACCGTTCCTCACGGGTTTGCTCATATAGGGTGAACAACAACTTGCCCTCCTGGATTTGGTCGAGATTGTAGTCTTCCAAGACGTACGTACGGATCAATCCGTTCATGTCAACGAGGCTGTCCAGAATGGCTCGGATGCGTTCGAAGTACAGGGCCTTCCCGGTCCGTCGCCATACCGCCTCAACGGCGCGCAACACGCACCCGCTCTCGTAGTTCCACGTCTGGTGTAGGTCATCGCTCCACGTAAACTGATGCTCTATCCACGCCTCGACCAGACGCTCCGACCAGAACATGCGTGATTCCGGTGTCATCGCAGTTTCCCTCCTCGCCAATGGGGTTGCTCCGACCGGCCGACACCTTGCGGTACTCAGAAGGGGTATACCCTGTGCAACGCTTGAATACCTGACTGAAATAGGGTGCATTGGGCCCGAAACCGACCTGTTCCGCCACATCCGCTATCGTCAATCTCGGTTGTCCTCGCAAGAGGTCCTGTGCACGTTGGACACGGACCGTTGTGAGAAAGTCAGTAAAACGAACGCCCGTCACCTCGCGAAAAACCCGCCCCAGGTAGTCGGGGTTAAGATAGAAGTGCTCGCGCGCGAGTCGGGAAAGGTTTAGCTCCGCATCGCTGTACTGTTCTCGTACATGCTCGACAACCCGCTTCACCAACTGGTTTTCATGTGGTTTGGAGAACACCGCGTACTCACTTGTAACCTGCAGCGCCGCTGCCTGAATGTCCTGTTCAATCTCGTCTAGCCAGACGTCGGCGATGCGCGTGCCAATCCGCCGCAAAGAAGCCAGCATCGTCTCCTTCCGTACGTGCCGGCCCAGGGCGACGACCAGTTCCAAGCAGGCGGCCCTTGCCTCAGCGACGGGAGCGCGGGCGGATCGCAATCCGTCGAAGAACTTAGAAAGCGATTGTTGCACGCCCGCGGTATTGCCGGCAATGACCGCATGGACGATGGCATCCAAGCTGTGCTTGAGCGGTGGCAAAGATGACGCGGGTTCCCAACCGTCCTCCGGCGTGAGAATCCTCCCAGACCCCAAATAAAAGCGCTGTTCCAGACACGCACAGGCCTCTCGATAGAGACTTGAGAGCTGCACCATATCCGCTTCCTCGCTCACGGCGATGCTCACGCGCTCCCAGGGGGATATCTCCTTGAGCAGCTTCTGTAGTTCGGACCGGAGACGCCCCGTGTCCGCCTCCTCCACCACAAACAACCAGTGATCTCCAAGCCATGCGTCGGCCACGCGGCGTAAACCAAGCCCTTGCCGCCACATGACATGGGCGGTCATCTCCTTCACGAACTGGGGTAACGCCTCTCGCGCATCACGGCCATCCGCGGTGAACACCAGGAGTCGGATGCGCCGTCCCAGCCACCCCAAGCGCGTCATCTGCTGCCCGAGCGAATCAGTGACGACCCCAGCGAGCGTAATCAGTTCGCGCAGCACCTGCTCCTCCATCTGAAGTTGCAGCCCCTCCAACTCCCGCTCCATACGCAAGACATGTTGACGGTTTTCGCGGCGTTGATCCAACTGCTCTACAACGTCATCGAGGACTTTCGTAATCTCATGCTCATTGCACGGCTTGAGCAGATAGTACTGCACCCCCATCGCCATCGCGCGCCGGGCAAACTGAAACTCTGCGTAGCCGGACAGGACCACGAAGACCACGTCAGGGTCTTCTTCCCGTACCCGCTCAATCAACTCCAGTCCGTCCATCCCTGGCATCTTGATGTCGCAGATGACGATGTCTGGATGATGCACACGGATCTGCTGCAGTGCAGCCGTACCGTTGTCCGCCAACCCTACGAGAGAGGTTCCGTGATCCTGCCAAGGTACCAACTGCGAGATGGCTGTCCGTACAATCGGTTCATCATCACAAAGCAAAACCTTGTACATACTCTCCCCCCACCTTGGCCATGCGTAGAATCACGGTTGTCCCTTGGCCTCGGACACTCTCCACAGACAGGCCATAGTCTTCACCAAACACTGCCTGAATTCGACGGTCAATGTTCCGAAGGCCGATTTTGTTCGACGTTGCTTCGCCAACACCGGACAGGGACTGGGCGAACACGGTTTCGTCCGCCCCCGGCCCATCGTCGACGACCATCACAAGCAGGTCTGAATCGCATTCGACGGCTCGAATCCGTATCGACAACTGCCCTTCAACCTTCTCCAGGCCGTGTTTGATGGCGTTTTCAACCAAAGGCTGAATCGTCAGTTTGGGAATCTGACAGGCCTTTAGGGCGTCGTCGATCGCGATTTCACAATGTAGGCGATCTCCAAAGCGCACCTTCTGGATGGTCAGGTAATTGCCGACAATTGTCAACTCGTCCGCCAGTGAGACCAACGTATCGTGACGGTCCGTCATTTGCCGCAGCAGGCTTGCCAATGCCTCCACCATCCGCGAAATGGTGTCCTGGTGGTTCATCCGCGCCAACCAATTGATGGAGTTTAACGTGTTGTACAAGAAGTGAGGATTGATCTGCGCCTGCAGGGCCTGGAACTCCGCCTCCTTGACCAGTAACTCTTTTACGTAGTTCTCCTCAATCAGGTCGTTGATGCGCTGCATCATCAGGTCAAAGTTGGTGTACAGCTCGCCGATTTCGTCGCTAGCCACCCCGTCGGGCGTCACGTGTTGGGGCGACATGTTGCCCGCCTGAACTTCCTTCATCCGCTCTGTCAATTGCTCCAATGGCCGACTGACGCGCCCAGACAGACGGCAAATGATAAGCAAGGTACCAAGAGCCAGGGCTACGTCGGCGGCGAAACACCCCAGCCGCAGCTTCCAGATGTCGTCGAACAAGGCGTTGTACGGAATGAAACTGAAATAGTCGAACTCCCCATCCCGCATCCGGGCGACGAAGTCGCGATGGCCAGCCACGCGCAGGATGCCGTAAGTGCGGATGCGGCTTGGCAGATTCACCGCAATCGCCTGCAGGTCCGGGTCAGAGGCGTACACCAACTTCCCGTCCTTGTACATGAGCAGTCCCTGACCAGCCGACAAGTCTAGGTATGTGCGGACCAGTCCATCAAGGTTGACCTTCATCTGCAGCATGCCGAGCTCCTCTTGGCCCAGACTGGCCTCGCTGCGAACGTCCCGCACCGACAGCAGGGTCGGCTGGGAGCCTCCCGTCGTCTCCCACACGTGAGCCCCACGCGCCTTTCTGGCCTGGGCTTGTTCGACCGTACTCAAGGATTGAATCTGCCCGTTGTTCCCGGCCGTGAAATGCACCCCGTCCCGACTGACCAAATCGATATAGTCGAGAAAGTGACTGTCCTGAAAATAGGACGTGATGCGTTTGTACAAGTTGCCCTTGCTGACATACGTGGCGTAGCTCGACGGATTGTCCAACATCTGCTGTAAGGTTTCCTGGACACTGTCGTCCGTCATAATTTCAAACGACAGGTCGCCAATCCGTTCCAATTCCCGATTGATGATGGACGATCCAACATTCAACTGCCCCTTGGCTTCGGCATAAAGGTTCGCGTCATAATGGCGGATCACGACTTCCAGCAGTCCGAGAATCACCAGGTTGTAAAGTACGAACAGGGTGGCAAATACCAGGAACAGCTTGTGACGGATCTTTATGGTTCCTAACTTGGCATCCATCTTGAACCTGAGCATACCCATCGAATCTGTCCTCACCGTTTAAAGATGGCGTACACCCTATCCTTTCAAGCCACTGGTCGCAATCCCCTCCATGACGTAACGTTGAAAGATAAAGAACACAATCAGAATCGGGACGAGACTGGCGACAGACATCGCGAACAGAGCCCCCCAATCCGTAACTGCGTCCGGATCGGAAAACATCTTGAGCGCCAACGATACGGTGTACAACTTGGGGTTGCTGAGGTAGACGAGCGGACCGATAAACTCCTCCCAACGCCAGTAGAAACTGAAGATGGCGCATGTTACAACAGCTGGCACCACCATCGGGAACACAATGCGCAGAAACGCAGTCCAACGCGTGCATCCGTCAATCACCGCCGCTTCTTCCAAGTCCCGTGGAATGCTGCGTATGAATTGCATGATGAGAAAAACGAAGAACGGCGTGCCGAAAAACGTCGGTAAGATTAACGGCAAGAACGTGTTTAGCCAGCCGAGTTTGTTGAACAGGATATACTGGGGAATCATGACAATCTCGGGCGGCAGCATCATCGTCAACATCATGCACACAAACCAAAACTTACGCCCAACAAAACGGATGCGGGCGAAACCATAGGCAATTAAGGTCGACGAAGTGACGCTACCGATGGTGCTCCAGATGACGACGACCAGCGAGTTTTTGAAGAAAGTTGTGAAGGAAACCCCAGCGAATCCCTTCCACCCCTGGATGTAGTTTTCAAAGTGCGGGTTTTTCGGAATCAAGGAGGATGCGGTTGAGAACACCTCCGGGCCGTTCTTCAGTGAGCTGCTGAGCATCCACAGGACCGGATAAATCATGACCAGCGTGATCAAACACAACAGCGTATAGTTGACAAATGCGTACTTGCGGGCTGCCATACTCACTCACTCTCCGATTCATAATGGACCCAGTAAGATGAACTGCGGAAGATGATGGCCGTGCAAATGGCAATTGCCGCAAGCAACACCCAAGCCATGGCGGAAGCGTAGCCCATCTTAAAGAACACGAACGCGTTACGGAACACGTATAGCACGTAGAGGAGCGTGCCGCCGAGCGGATCGCCCTGGCCATTGGAGATGATGTAACTTGGCGTGAACGCCAAAAAGGATTGGATGACCTGCATGACCACGTTGAACAAGATTACCGGTGTTAACATGGGCAACGTGATGCGAAAGAAATTCTGCAGTCCGCCTGCGCCGTCGACGTTTGCCGCCTCGTAAAGCTCTTTTGGAATGTTTTTCAGCCCAGCCAGAAAGATCAGCATCGGAGACCCGAATTGCCAACCCGCCAACAGGACCAGAGTCCAGAGTGCGGTATGCGGATTGCCCAGCCAGGATATGGGATGTATCCCTACCAAGGCGAGGAGGGCGTTGACAGCCCCGTTGTCGCTAAACAGCTGCTTCCACATTACCGAGACGGCTACGCTGCCACCAATCAACGAAGGGATGTAGAGCACGGTGCGAAACAGGCCCGCGCCGGCCGTGACACGGTCCAACAGAACAGCAATCAAAAGCGCGCAGATAAGCCGCATCGGCACGGAGGTCAGGACGTAAACCAGCGTGACACGCACCGATTGCCAATACGTGTCGTCCCCCCAAAACATCTTCTGATAGTTGGCCATGCCGAGCCAGTTCGGTGCTCCCAACATGCTGTAATCGGTAAACGACAGATAGAGCGAAGCCACCATCGGCAGGGCGGTCAAGGTGATGAAACCAATCAGAAACGGCGAGATGAATAGATATCCAGCCAAGTTTCGGTTGCCCGTGCGAAACTTGAGACGTCTGACTGCCACATGGCCCTTTCCTGCCACGACTAGCCGTCCGCCCAACAATGACTTTCCCTCCTCTTCCATGGAGACCGGGGACCGATTCCGTGAGAACTGACGAGCCCCACCAACACTCACTAAGCAGGGCCCGTCCACAACGCCTAGACTCACTTCAAGAGCGGTGTGGCCTCCTCACGAAACTCCTTAGCCCCCTGTGCAGGCGTCTCTTTTCCGTACAGGACCTTCTGGTCAACGTCGGTCAGGTCCTGGCTGATTTCCGAGTAATTGGCGGGATCGTCCGGGTCGATAGGGCTGCTGTGCTTGGCTACGTAGTCGACATAGTCATACGTCTCCTGATCCAGCTTCGAGAGGCTCGGTTTCAGTTGGTCTCGAATCACGGAGGATACCGGTACGCCTCTATCGCTTCCGAGAATCTTGGCAGCGTTCAGATTATTGATGAAGAAGTTGATGAAATCGGCCGCCTGCTTTTTGTACTTCGAATTTTTACTGATAGAGAAGAACATCGCCGGCTTCAGGTACAGTCCCTTGTCCGTATTCGGACCAGGCGGCGGCGCCAGCTTGAGGTTCAATTGCCCGTTGTTCGACATCGCTGTCAACTGGTTCGACCAGCGCAGGTCAAACGCGGCTTTCTGCTGCGCCAACGGTTCGTCTTCCAGACCCTGAATTTGTTGCACCGCGGTCATGTTGGGCGCGGCCCCATCGTGTATCAGTGTGAGATTGATCTGCCAGTAATCTGCGAGTACCGAGTCGCTGTAGCCGAGTCCGGTTTGAGTTTTGTTGAACAGGTGCTGGCCGTGCTCACGGATATACAGTTCTGGCGCAAGCCCCGGGTCAAGGGTGCGCGCACCGTAGGTGCCCAGTTTTTGATGCACCTTCTCGGACATCTGGATGAAATCATTCCACGTCCAATTCGGGTTAGGGTCTGAAAGGCCCGCCTTTTTCAGTAGACTCGGGTTGTACAATACAGCCAGCGCATTGATGCCGAGAGGAACGCCCAGCTGCTGGCCATTCACGACACCGGTCTGGAGAATTTGCGAGTCGACGCGACTCGTGTCAATCTCCTTGTCATCCATGTACGGCTTTAGGTTTTCAAGCAAGCCCTTCGACGCAAACTGCGCAATCATGGGGCCGTAATTCATCTGCATCACATCGGGAAGGTTGTTGCCGGCCGCCTCGGTGCTCAGCTTTTGCGTGTAGCCGCTGTACCCGGTAAACTCCGGTTGAATCTTGATGTCGGGATGTAATTTCTCGTATAGGTTGATGACCTTCTGTGTGATGTTGTCTCGGGTCTGATCTCCCCACCAGGACACGCGCAGGGTCATGGTTTTCCCACTGTTCGATCCGGTAGACGATCCGTTGCTGCTTGTGTTCGTACTTCCGCATCCCACGACCAACGTAGCGGTGACCGCAGCCGAAGCGAGTAACGTAACCGTCCGGTTCATAGGTCGCCCCTCCTTAATTCCTCGAGATTCTCGTTTGACCCCACGATGACCCATGACGCGATACCGATTGGAAGCGTTTTCGGGAAGTGTGAGTTGATTCAATTTCCTGGTTGAATTTCATTGTAGTTTCTCACGGGCCCAGTTCACATCCAAATATCCGAACCGTTCCTCCAAAATTCAGAAGAACTATGCACCACGACTAAGAAGGGCACCGATTCCGCACAGTGCGTGATCCGGGTTCTTGACATGAGCCTATGATAGAGGTGTAACCGACGTCTCGCGCCCCCATTGCGGACCGCTCATCTTTCGAAACGATGAAAAAACCGCGCCGTAGCGCGGTCTCGATGCTCAGTCAGGTATCCTTAACTGTCAAACTTAAGTTACAGTCTGATATGGAATTCCGATGTATAGTGTTTCTATCGTCCATACAGGCTCTGTTCTATAACAAACAACTAATAGAAACAAACAAGCAGATGTCGTATAGGTGCTATACCCCTCTCACCAGTCAATCGTTTTCCAGAAGCTCCACAATCACCTTCAGGGACTCGCTGGCATCCACATAGGCGTATCGACCGCCTTTGTAATCCCCACGTTGAACTAACGGGATGCCCATGGCATCCAATGCCTTCAGTTTCCCCTGCATATCCTTGACGACAAACGCGATATGATGGACGCCTTCCCCGTGCGTGTCGAGGAACTCCTGCCAGATGCTCGGGCCTCCGACCGGCTCAATGAGTTCAATGTCGACCGATCCCATGTGAAGAAACGCCAGTTTTGCACGGGCATCCGTCGCTTCCCCCCGGTACTCAGTATGGGCCCTCTCCTGTCCATCCGTCAATTGCCAAGACGGGGTTTCCACACCGAAGAATTCCGCGAACTTCTGCGCTGTCTTCTCAATATCACGTAAAATGATGCCAATCTGCGCCACAACATTGGTTCCCAATATACCATTAGCCATGCAAATTCCTCCGTTTCCGCGGAAGGGACGGACGCCGGCTTCCGTATGGATTCACGGCGCTCTTCGGTGATCACCAGTCATCGTCCAACAAACGCGCGCCGACACATTTCTGAATCGATTGTAATGCTTCAACAAACCAAAATAATTGACATTCCGTGCAAATATAGTCATCCTCTGTGCTAAATCGGGCGGCACCCCTTAACCGGGCAGGCGTCGAGCCCCAGCGTCGGCGCGCGTGTGGGGCATACGAAGGTTGCGCAGCCAAGCCACTCCCCACAAGCACAAGAGAATCCCCGTCATCCACAAACCCCACATGTCCTCGTGACACCAATTAGCCGGGTTGATGAACTGCCACATTGTACCCACGAGACCTTCGGCCAAAATCTGTGTCCACTCAAAGGTGCCGACCATCCAGGCCGCGCCTGTCGACAGGGCTGTGATGGCCACGTTGTAACGCCAACGTCGTACAGGGTCTTCGCTCGCCCAGCCGTACGCTCGGGCCATGCACAGCCCGTCTAACCCATCCAAGAGACTCATGCCCCCCGAGAACAACAGGGGCAGCACCAGGACACTGAGGGTTTCGGGAAGGGTCCAGGCGTTTGTATGTACACCCCCGATGGTCGTCGTACCAAAAGCCAATAGGGCAATCTCAGTGGCCGTGTCGAAGCCCAGACCAAACAACAACCCCACAAAGTACATGTGCCAGTCCCGGTTCACCCAGCGCAGACTGGCGGCGTACACGGTGCAGAGTAGCCCCTTGCCTGCTGGCGCCTGCCTGTACTCCGGGCCCGCGTGCAGCCGTCTGTTGCGCAGTAGAGTCCACAGCACCGCCGCGTTCCACATGGCCACCACGTAGAGGAAGGTCGCCGAAACCAAAGATCCGGTGAACGTCAACGCGGCTGGGGCGGCGGTGGCCGCCCAGTGGTAGGTGCAGACCGCCAGCACGGCAACCAACGTAAACACCACGGTAGAATGCCCCAGTGAGAAGTACAGTCCCACCGCCCGCGCGCGGGATCCCTCGTGCAACAGTTTTCGGGTGGTGGTGTCGATGGCGACAATGTGATCCGCATCGACCGCGTGGCGCAACCCAAACAGATACGCCATGGGTCCAAGTGCCCATAGGCTCGACAAATGATGCACCCCGAACCACCATACACCCCATCCGAGGCATTGCAGAATGCCCATCACGATCTCCGTCGTGTGGAGAGAAGGTGCGCCTTGTCCGCTCAAATACTCTCCCTCCTGTCAGACAACAGCCTTAATACTTGCGCAGCAACTGCGGAGTCGCGCCGAACCATTCGCGCCAGATGCGCGCCCGAACAACATGAAAGACCTTCTCCACTTCGTCGGTGGACAATCCGAACACGCGCACCATAAACCCCGGCCCCGGCAGCGGCGACAACCCGACGCACCCTTGTATACCCAATCCTTGCACGGACTCGGCCAGTACGTGTTGCGCCGGATCGGAGAGCTCATAGCCCATCACCAGCAACGTCCCGTAATGGGTGTATCCTTCCATCTGGCCGAGGCCCAGGAACGTGTTATCGGGGCAAAGCCACTGATGGTCGTACAAAACCGGCCGGTCATCCACCCAAACCGTCAACCACGAGCGAAACTCGTTGTAGCGGAACCACCCACCGTCGGCGGACCAACCCGGGGTAAGAATCTCCGAATAAAAGAGTCGAGACGAGGCGTTCATGCGCACGTGTGTGCGCTGATGATAGCGCGCGTTCTCGTAAGGGATGATGACATCCGGGCGAAAGTCCAAGCAGCTACCAGGAGCCAAGTCTATGGTGACGGACTGGGTGACAGGCCGCACCGGACTCTTGTAGACCTTGGTCGCGGACTGGGTGGTTAATACCGCCCGCGATCCGCTCCCACCAATGACGGTCAGTTCGTACGCGTCCCCTTCCACACACCCGCCGCCCACGTGAATCAGGTATAGTTGCGGATCGGGCCCCACTCCGTACACCGGGCGGGACAGACGAAACGCGCCTTCTTCGACCAGGGACTCAATCTCGGTCCGGCCCCGCCGTTCCGCCAACTCCATCCGCAACCGCCCGGTCAACGTCGGACAACGGGACTCACAGCCCGGCCAAGAAGGCGTGCTCATGTAACCACCCCACCACTTCGGCAAGACCAACGTCATCCCGGAGATTAGTCATGAACAGTGGGCGCCCATCCCTTGCCCGCAGCGCATCTTGCTCCATGACTTCCAGGCGGGCTCCAACGTAGGGGGCCAGGTCAATCTTGTTAATGATGAGTAAGTCCGATTTAATCATCCCTTGCCCGTTCTTGCGCGGAATCTTCTCCCCCTGGGCCACGTCAATCACGTAAATGGAGAGATCGACGAGCTCCGGGCTGAAGGTTGCCGACAGGTTGTCGCCACCGCTCTCGACAAAAATCATATCCAGGTGTCCGTGACGCTGCAGTAGTTCGTCCATTGCAGCAAAATTCATAGAAGCATCCTCGCGAATGGCGGTGTGCGGACACCCACCCGTCTCGACCCCGATGATGCGATCCTCGGGTAGCACCCCTGCGCGGATGAGGTAATTCGCGTCTTCCTTTGTATAGATATCATTGGTAATAACCGCGACGCTGAGCTGCGGATACAGCCGGCGCGTCAATTTATCCACCAACATGGTCTTGCCGGCGCCAACCGGCCCCCCAATACCAATACGCACCGTGTCCAACCCGCCATCCCTCCTGACGACTTGGACATAAAAATTCGCACGTGAAGCTGGTTGTGCCGCAGCTGGGCCATCTCCAGTCCCGGGGATACCGCGCCAAAGTCGCAATCCTGCAGTTGCAACACCCGGCTCACGGAGTCGGGAATCTGGGCACGCAGTGCAAGCAGCAATAACTGGCCATCGGTCTGCCCCAGCGGGATGGCGCGCACCCCGTTTTGCACTTGGACAGCCAAGCTGCTGTACAAATAGCCAGCCAACCCAAGTGACATCTCGACTCCAGCGGCGTAGGCCGCCAATCCATACACCACAGCAGGATGTCCATGAACATGACCTTTCCGAACGCCTTGTGCGTACTCCATGAGCAGCGCGTCGTCTGGAAACAATGTGCGGGCCATCATCACCAAGCGCGTGCCCATCCGGCACGCCGCAGTGCGGGTCTCCTGCGGAACGTTATTCACATATAGACGCTCGTCCACGCTGG
Organism: Alicyclobacillus herbarius DSM 13609; assembly: GCF_000430585.1. Lineage (GTDB taxonomy): Bacteria > Bacillota > Bacilli > Alicyclobacillales > Alicyclobacillaceae > Alicyclobacillus_G > Alicyclobacillus_G herbarius. Next base: position 31,589 of record NZ_AUMH01000020.1, on the reverse strand, counting down.
CGATCCGATCGAAATCGTGTTCCTGGGCCGCCTCGTGAACAATCCGGAAAGCGAAGCCATCCGTGTACACCAGCGGCCCTCGTAGATGCGCCTCCAGGTACTCGCGAAAGGTTTTCGCGTCACGCACGCGGCCGTCTTGGATATACGTCTCCAGCCCCAACGAGTGAGCGTAAGCGCCGGATGGAAAATTGGAATCATATAATTGAAGAAGGGTTAACAGCGCGTCCATCATGTCGATCCTCAAGCATGTCCATGCCCGGGGCTGTGACCATGACCGTGCTCTGCGATGTAACGAAACGGCTCCCGCAGCACCCGCTCTTCACGGACAAAGGGCACCTCGAGGCTGACAAATAACTGCTCCAGCAGCGGATCGTCGGCGACAATCAGGGTATCCCCCTCAAACTGGGCCGGCACATGGCGATTCCCCAGTCGGTGCGCCACCTCACCCATCTCGCGCAGCGATTTGGGGGAAACGACCAGCACCGACTCCGGCAACACGGAGACCACGACAGCCGCCTCGTCGTCCATCCACAAGATATCCCCATCGCGCAAAGCTGCGCTGTCCGCCGGCAGCCGCAGCCCAAGCTCCCGCCCGGATTCGGTGCGAAGCCGCTGTATCCGTTTCAGCAATGCCTCCGAGTGCAGCCATACGCGGTCCAACCGGCGGGAAGCCGCGACGCCCTCGTGTACATGGCCCACCACCTTGGTACAAATCACGAAAAAACCCCCGTTTCTCTTGTAGTCATGGGTCGGCGACGGATGAGGCAAGCCTCAAAACAGAAAGTACCTCTGCGCCATCGGCAACCTATCCGCAGGTTCACAGTGAACCGGCTCCCCATCCACCCGCACCTCATACGTCTGCGGATCGATCTCAATCTGAGGAGTCAGGTCGTTGTGCAGCATGTCCGACTTCTGCAAGCGCCTCGTCCCCGACACAGGCAACGTGGGTTTTTGCAAGCCCAGCCTCTGGCCAATCTTTCTCTCCTGCGCCACTTGGGAGACGAAGGTCACGCTGGTGTCAAACCGCGCGCCGCCCAGCGTCCCAAACATGGGACGATACAAGACAGGCTGCGGAGTCGGGATGGAGGCATTGGCATCCCCCATCGCCGAGAGCACAATCATGCCCCCTTTCAGCACCAGGTCGGGCTTGATTCCAAAGAAGGCGGGATCCCACAGGACGAGGTCTGCCAGCTTTCCTTCTTCCACCGAACCTACGTAGGCGCTGATGCCATGGGTGACGGCCGGGTTGATGGTGTACTTTGCGATATACCGCTTCACCCGCACATTGTCCCCCACGCGCCCGGCATCTTCCGGCAGCTTCCCGCGCTGGCGCTTCATTTTGTCCGCCGTTTGCCAGGTGCGGATAATCACCTCGCCGACCCGCCCCATCGCCTGCGAGTCAGAACTCATCATGCTGATGGCTCCCATGTCATGGAGGATGTCCTCCGCCGCAATGGTCTCCGGGCGAATCCGTGAATCGGCAAAGGCGACGTCCTCCGGCACGTTCGGATCTAGGTGGTGGCAGACCATCAGCATGTCGAGGTGTTCAGCCACTGTGTTCACGGTGAACGGGCGGGTCGGGTTGGTCGAGGACGGCAGGATATGGGGATAGGAAGCCACTTTCATGATGTCTGGAGCATGCCCACCCCCGGCGCCCTCCGTGTGATAGGTATGAATCACGCGTCCCGCGATGGCCTCCAGCGTCCGCTCGACGAATCCGCTCTCGTTCAACGTGTCGGTATGAATAGCCACCTGCACATCCATCTCGTCCGCTACCCGCAGGGCCGTATCAATGGCCGCGGGCGTGCAGCCCCAATCCTCGTGGAGCTTCAACCCAATCGCCCCAGCCTCCACTTGCTCCAGCAGCGGATCCGCATGCGATGCGTTGCCCTTGCCGAGAAAGCCCACGTTCACGGGCAACCCGTCGGCCGCCCGCAGCATCCGGTGCAGGTTCCATACGCCGGGTGTGCACGTCGTCGCGTTCGTACCCTCCGCCGGGCCGGTGCCCCCGCCGAGCATGGTGGTGATTCCGGATGCCAACGCCGTTGGCACCTGCTGCGGACAGATGAAGTGAATGTGCGCATCCACGCCCCCCGCCGTGAGGATTTTCCCCTCGCCCGCAATCACCTCGGTGCCCGCGCCAATCAACACGTTGACCCCGTCCATTACCCACGGGTTGCCCGCCTTGCCGATGGCCGCAATGCGACCATCGCGTATCCCGACATCCGCCTTGTAGATTCCGGAAGCGTCCAAAATTACCGCGTTCGTGATCACCAAATCCATCACGGCGTCATCTCGCGTGGCGTGAGGATGCTGGCCCATTCCGTCCCGGATCACTTTTCCCCCGCCAAATTTCACCTCGTCCCCGTATACAGTGAGGTCTTTTTCGATCTCGATAAACAGTTCCGTGTCGGCCAATCGCACGGCGTCCCCGGTCGTGGGACCAAACATGTCCGCGTACTGTCTGCGCGACATCCAGAGTGTCATGGCTCGGTTTTCCCCTCCAGCGGGCCTTCCGCACGCGAGTTAAACCCATGCACGCGGCGCTCCCCGACAAACGGCACCAGTTCCACCGTACGGGCATCCCCCGGTTCGAACCTCGCCGCTGTCCCAGACGGAATGTTCAGTCGTGTACCCCATGCCTGCGCACGGTCAAAGGCCAGCGCCTCGTTGACTTCGTAGAAATGATAGTGAGAGCCGACCTGGACGGGCCGGTCGCCGCGATTGACCACGGTCACCGTGACCACCGGCCGGCCCACGTTGCATGCTATCGGATCTTCCAAAAGTAGATATTCCCCAGGTATCAAAGCCACTCCACCTTTGGTTAAAAATGTGGGATTTCGCTCTGCCAATACCGGTGTACCTTCTGTCCGGCTCTACGAGATGGGGTTGTGTACCGTGATCAATTTGGTACCGTCCGGAAACGTCGCCTCCACCTGAATTTCAGGAATCATCTCGGGTATCCCCTCCATGACATCATCACGTGAGAGCACCTGTCGGCCCAACACCATCAGTTCCTCCACCGACTTGCCGTCCCGGGCGCCTTCCAAGATCTCGCAAGTGATGAGCGCCACGGCCTCAGGGTGATTCAGCTTCAACCCCCGCTCTCTTCGTCGCCGCGCCAAATCCCCAGCCACGACCAGCAACAGTTTTTCCGTCTCCCTATCTGTCAGTCTCATGGCAGGTCTCCACTGCTTCCTTTTCGAACACGGTCGCGGGCTGAGGAATGCCCGTTAGCCCCTGCCTCAGGCATGGAAGATGTCCCCCCTTAGAAAAGTACAGACGGTTTTCGCACTGAATATTCCATTATCGACGTCTGCTGGGACCATTCTAGCACGTAAAAAATAAAGCACAATGTTTAATGTCACATCATATGACATGTATTTCGAGTTTTTGGCCTTCACTTAGACAAGAAACACCTGAAATATACTCTCTTCCGTCCTATTTATGTCACTTTACATTACACTAAATATTGTGGTGGGCTTGTTTCACGTGCTAAGGTGTACTTACTTACGCCAAATCAGCACAAAACCGCCCCAATTTTGAAATTGGCGTATAAGAGAGGAGAGGAGTGGAGCGGATGTCAGCACTGGATATCGAACAGAGCCGAAAAGGCCGCCCGAGGAGGGCCTTCAATCGATGGGTCAACAACCCGGTGATGGAAGACTATGCCCTGCGCTATGCGCCGCGTTCGTTCCGCCGATGGAGCGAATTTACGGTGGCCAACTCCGCATTAGGCGGTATCGCCTACATGGCCGATTTCGCCATTGGTGGTTCCATCGCGTTAAGTTTCGGATTCGCAAACTCGCTCTGGGCCATTCTCGTTGTCGCGGCGATCATCTTCGCCACCGGAATTCCAATTGCCTACTATTCCGCCAGATACAACATCGACATGGACCTACTTACCCGCGGAGCCGGATTCGGGTATTATGGATCCACCCTGACCTCCCTGGTCTATGCGTCGTTCACGTTCATCTATTTCTCCACCGAAGGTTCCGTCATGGCGCAGGCATTAAACCTTTTCTTTCACATTCCGCTGGCGGTCGCATACCTCATCTGCTCCCTGATTGTCATCCCACTGGTCATGTACGGGATGACCGCTCTTTCCAAGCTGCAGGTCCTTACTCAGCCGGTCTGGCTGATTCTGATGCTTGGTCCATTGGCCGCAATAGCCATCAAAGACCCGAGCGCATTCGCGGCCTGGACCCACTTTGCCGGAGCCTCTGCATCAGGGGCAGCGTTCAGCCCGATTGAATTTGGCTTGGCCTGCGGCGTAACGCTCTCCCTCATTGCCCAGATTGGAGAGCAGGTGGATTATCTGCGCTTTATGCCCAACCTGACCCCAGCTAACCGCTCCAAATGGTGGGTCGCAGTGCTCCTTGCAGGCCCTGGCTGGGTGATTCTTGGCGCCCTCAAACAGATGGCCGGCTCCTTTATGGCTTCTTACATCGATCCGCTGGTCGGCAAGGTGCAGGCGGATGAACCGATTCACATGTACACCTACGCCTTCCACACCGTCATCCCGAGCATGTTCGCCGCATTGGCGGTGGCTACCTTCTTCGTCCTGCTGTCTCAGATCAAAATCAATGTCACGAATGCCTATTCGGGATCGCTATCCTGGTCCAATTTCTTCTCCCGCATTTTCCATTTCCATCCTGGCCGAGTGGTTTGGCTGTTCTTGAACGTGGCCATTGCACTCGCCTTGATGGAGTGGGGAATCTTTGGCTTTCTCAACACCGTGCTCGGATTCTATTCAAATGTTGCCGTGGCCTGGATAGGCGCCATGGTGTCAGATATCGTAATCAACAAAATGATTCTCGGCATCAGCCCGAAATTCATCGAGTTCAAACGCGGACACCTGTACAACTTCAATCCGGTCGGATTTGGCTCTATGATCATCGCCTCAGCCGTATCCATCGCGGCCTTCTTTGGTGCATTCGGATCTACCCTGCAGGCGTTCTCGGCGCTCTCGTCCCTCGCACTGGCGTTCATACTGGCCCCCATCATCGCTTTGGCGACGAAGGGAAAATACTATATTGCGCGCGAGAGCCGTCCAGACTATGACGTCCCGGTTGCTCCAGATGGGGAGACTGCACATCGCCATAGTCAGGCTGAAATCACCTGTTCGTGCTGCGGGTATTCGTATGAAATGGAAGACATCCTGCTTTGCCCCTTCCACGCCGCTCCAATTTGCTCCTTGTGCTGCAGCCTCGAAAAAACGTGTCATGATCAATGTAAGAAAACTCCGCTGACAGTCACCCAACCGACCGTACTGCGCGCATAGTCGAGACCACTCGGCAGTCGCCCGGAATTGGGTGGGAGGGGGCGCCTGGCCCCCGTCCTCTCACAGCGCCGTATGTGCGGGTTCGCATACTCGCAGTACCGCGGTGGGGATTCCGAGTCCCCGCACGCCGCCTCCGGGTTTCGGAATTTCGACCTGCCTGACGGGTTGCAGTAAAAACAAACCCGCCGCCTGGATGCCCAGACGACGGTATGATGCGAATACGATGGCACTCTGTTTTTGTATGAGAGCTCGCCTGGCCCGAATAGGGCCAGGTTGCGTTCCGCCTTAGGCCCCCGCGCTCTGCGAGACCGATTCTGTGGCGGACGGATTGCCCGCTCCAGCCCGGTTGAGCAGTTCTGCGTCCTGCAGGTACTCGTTGGCCCAGCCGCTCTTCACACCCCAGAAGTAGAAGATGAGCGAAGAAACGGCAACGACCAGCATATCCCAACCGTACGGAATGATATCATGTCCGCCAAACTTCGAGCTGCCGAGCGCCGACAACAGCGCCATCCAGCCGAGGTAGACCAGGAGCCAGATACCGGCCTTGAGGTGGCGAGCAAAGCCGCGGAAGCCATCCTTCGACTGATAGTAGAAGTAGATGGGCAGACCGACGAGCATGATGATAATCACCTTGCCGGTCAATGGCCAACGCGCCCAGTACAGGATGAGCGACGCCAGCATAAAGGCCACCGGAGCAATCACCGACAGCCCTTTGATGCGCGACGGACGATGCAGGTGCGGAGCCGTGCGGCGCAGGACCATCACCGTAATCGGACCGGTCACATACGAGATGATGGTCGCGACCGAAATCACGTCCGACAGAGATCCCCAACCACGGAACAGCACCAAGAACAGATACGCAACGCCGAGGTTCAACCACATGGCCGGACGCGGCACACCGAAACGCGCGTGGATGCGACCAAACACCTTCGGAAAGTAGCCGTTCCTCTCCATGCCATAAATCATGCGCGCCGTCGACGCGGTGTACGTGATACCTGTACCAGACGGAGATATGAAGGCATCGGCAAACAGGATGATGGCCAGCCAGTTCAGGTTAATCGCGAGCGCCAAGTCGGCAAACGGCGAGTTTAGCACCACGTGATTCCAGCCCTGGACCAGGTCGTGTCCTGGCACCGCACCGATGTAGGCGACCTCCAGTCCGACATAAATCAAGGCGGCAATCAAAATCGAACCGATGACCGCAATGGGAACCGATTTTGCCGGGTTTTTCGCCTCGCCCGCCAGGTTAATCGGGCTTTGGAAACCGTTGAACGCGAAGACCACGCCAGAAGTGGCGACCGCTGTCAATACCGCCGACCAGCCGAACGGCGCGAATCCGCCGTGCTGATGAAAGTTCCCACCGTGGAAACCGGCGACAATCAGACCGACGAACGTCAGCGTCGGAACGATGAACTTAAAAACGGTGATAAAGGCGTTTGCGCGTGCAAACAGCTTGACCGTCCAGTAGTTGAGCAAAAAGTAAATGAACACGAGAACCGCAGCGAAAAAAATACCTAACGGCTGCAGGGTGTGACCGTTGTACAGGGCTTGCGCCCAGGCCCAAGGCCACGAACTCATATACTGCACAGATGCCTCCGCTTCAATCGGAATGGTAGAGACAATGGCAATCCAGTTTGCCCAACCGGCGATGTATCCGACGAGCGATCCGTGCGAATATTGGGCGTACCGTACCATTCCGCCAGCCTCTGGGAACATCGAGCCCAGCTCAACGAACGTCAAGCCAATCAGCATGATGACAATCGCTCCGATAATCCAGGCGAACATGGATGCCGGACCGGCAACGTTTGCAGCCTTCCAGGCGCCAAACAGCCATCCGGATCCAATGATGGAGCCCAGCCCTGTCATCATCAGAGCGAAAGCGCCTACGTTGCGCTTATATCCCATAGAGTTCTTTCACCCCTCCTATTGTTTTTAGAGTCCTTTCCCCTCCTACTTGTTTTATGAAACGCTTTCAATCAATAAGGCCAGAAGAAGTGTCTATACCCCTACTATACACAAAACCATAACCAAATTAAAAGGTTGTTTGACAAGGAATTATTGGTTGGGTAATTTTTTGAAATTGACATATATAAATGATAATACGAAAAAGAGCGGCTGCTGGCCGCCCCATGTTCGTTCAGAGTCCGTTATTGCAAGTAGTCCTTCACCCGCTGATACACCTGTTGCGGAGACAGTCCTTCTGCCGAGACAATCGGCACATCCGCCTCGATGTCCTGCATCCCCATCAGGTTGTTGTCGCCCCCCGTGACGACCATCACAGACGCGCCGGCTGGCGCGTTGGCTGCGGCATGTTCAAAATCCACGACTTTACACCCTTGCGCCTCCAAGTATTGCTTCACGTTGCCGAGGCCCTGTTCCACGGCCACCGTCTTCATCCTTGTCCCCCCTCGCCAAATGGCTACAGGTTCAAGGTTTCCGAACGGCGTCCCGCTTATGCATCGGGCGTATCGAGCACGGCCACTTGAGCCGCAGCACCATGAATCAGACGCTGTGGCGGATACACGCTGTACACCGCCCGCGCGATGACGGCTGTCGCGGCCGCTTTCAAGGTGTCGCCAGGCAGGTACGGATAACACCCGACAACCATCGCTTTGGCCAACGTCAAGTGGAGCGTGTGCATCAGCCAGGGAATGGCCAGGATATAATCCAGCCACGATCCGCACACCTCCACGACGGCAAACAGCCCAAGCAAGGCTACGATACGGTGAGGTGGGCGAGAACCGCCCGTCCGAGTGGCGATGGCGTGCGTAAAGAGACCGACCACCAGCGCGCAGATGGGCCACATCCAGATGTAGCCGCCGCTTGGCCCCAAAATCACGCCCATGCCGCCAGAATTATGTAAGAGCGGTAGCCCCAACGCGGTCAGCACCAACACGAGCAGCATGCTGAAGAACCCATACCAAGGCCCCAAAATCGCTCCCGCCAGCATGACCGCCATGTTTTCCAGGGTGATGGGCACCGGAGATCCTGGAATATGAATGCTGGCGTAGCTCATCACCACCAGCAGCGCAGCGAACAGAGCGGAAAACACCACCCCGCGCACCGTCAGGCGAAAGTGCATACGTATCCCTCCGACTTCTCTTGGTTTGTTAACCACGGAATGATATCATGTTTACAATCGAATTCTAGCACGGAAACGGGAGGATGCAAAGCGTGGGCAAACTGGAGGCAGGCATCCAGCTGGACCAGGTCAAGGTAGTTTTTCAAACCCCACACGGACCAAAGACGGTCTTACACCCGTTGACCTTGTCCGTGCGCGCCGGCGAATGGCTGGCCGTCGTCGGCCCCAACGGCAGCGGTAAGAGTACTCTAGCACGCGTCTTAGCAGGACTCCTGCCCCTCTCCAGCGGGCAAGCCGAAGCCATCTTCGAGTCCAGACGCTGGCCGCTGACCAGAGCGAATACGGCCAAATCACGGCGGACGAAACCTGGCGGGCAAGAACCGGCGCGAAAACCATCGCGCTTTGGTGCGCCTGCCGACGGTCCACAGCCACCCACTTCGCTGCGCGTGCAACTGGTCGGTCAAAACCCGGATGCACAGCTGGTGGGCGCAACCGTCTGGGAAGACGTGGCCTTCGGATTGGAAAACATGGCGGTGGCACCGCGTGAAATCGCCGTTCGAGTGAAGGAAGCGCTGCAGCGGGTGGGGATTTCGGACCTGGCCCATTATGCCGTCGCCAGCCTGTCTGGTGGTCAAAAGCAGCTAACCGCGATTGCCGGCGCACTTGCAGTCCGCCCCCAAATCGTCGTCTTCGATGAAGCCACCTCCATGCTCGACCCCAGTTCCCGACGCCGGATTCTCGAGGTGGCACGAGAGGTGAAGGCGTCCGGGACGACCGTGGTTTGGGTCACCCAGTGGATGGATGAGTTGGCCTGGGTCGACAGGGTGTTGGCCTTGGCCGGCGGACGCGTCGAGTTTCTCGGCAGGCCAGAGGACTTCTTTTATGCAGACGGATATAGGGACGAACATGCGGGCGGATCGGCAAAAGGGGAGAGTCTGTCCCCGTGCCGTGGGATGGGGTTCTCCCCGCCTCCCGCGGTTGTGGTGGCGGAACAGATGCGGGCGGCCGGAATTCCGGTGGGGCGGCCGATGACCCCGGATGCGCTTGTGCAGGAGGTGGTACAGTGCCGGTTGTCATACGCGGGCTTTGCGTAAACCCAGAGCGGGACGCGGGCAACACGCGCCCCCGCTTGCAGAACGTGAACCTAGACCTCCCGGATAAAGCCATCACGCTGGTGGTCGGCAGCACGGGCGCCGGCAAGTCCACCCTGCTCGACGCGCTGTCCGGTCTGGTAAAGCCCGACGCCGGCTCCATCGTCTTGGACGGTGCGCCCCTTTGGGAACGCGGGCGTTTGAATGCCACCGTACAACAGCGCCTGGGTGTGGTGTTCCAGTCACCCGAATCCTACCTGTTCGCCTCGACCGTCGCGCAGGAGTTTCGGTACTCCCTGCGGCCGCTTCGGCTCCCGCGCGCGGAGGTGGAACAACGGACGGTCAAGGCGCTGGCGGATGTCGGTCTCGGTCCAGACTTTCTGATGACCTCGCCGCTCACTTTGTCCGGCGGGCAAAAGCGCCGCGTCGCGCTGGCCACTGCACTGGCCGTGAAACCGGACTGGCTCTTGCTCGATGAACCTACGGCCGGTCTCGATCCGTCCGCCACCACGGCACTTACGCGCTGGCTGACGGCTTGGCGGGATGAGGCCGAAAGGGGTGGCATGATCATCGCCACGCATGACTTGGACGCCCTGTTGCCCGTGGCGGATTACGTGGTGGTGCTGGGTGAAGGCCGAGTCCTGCACCAGGGCTGTGCGGCGTCCCTGCTCCATCAGCCACACATTCTTGCTGCCGCCGGTCTGTGCGAATCCCAAGTCCTAGCCATCGGGCAAGCGGCCGTCAGTTTGGGAATTCCGCTGGGAACCGATTTAACACCAGAACAGCTGGCCGCTTCGTTCATCGAGTGGATGCACATGCGCGATGAAGCGCCGGTAAAGCCACTCATCTCGCCACAGCCCGCGCCGCTCGACGCGGGTGTGCATGAGGCAGCGGGCATGCGCGCCCGCGAGACACGGTCGGGTGCCGACAAGGAGAGCTTTGCTTGCGACCACGGCGCTGATGCAGCTACCCCGGCTTCTGTTGACATGGCCCCGACTGAATCGGACACTGTCGGTGGCGGCACACCATGGCGGCAGGCGGCCAGAGACCTCGATCCGCGGGCGAAATGGGCCGCCTGCCTGGTGCTCTCGGCCGGCCTGTTGCTGCAGCACAGTGGGTTGGGGTATGCGCTCGGCACCTTGGTCGTCACCGCGGCTCTGTGGACATCCGGCATCTCGTATCGACCGTGGTGGCGATTGGTGAAACCGCTGCTGATGCTGATGGTCCTATCGGGCATGTTGTCGGGAATCGCCGTCCGCAGTCCAGACGCGTGGCCACACGGGGCGTGGCATTGGAGTTGGGTAGGCTTTATGCCTTTACAGGCGTGGAATACCCTCTGGCAGAGCTATCGCTTCTTTCTTGTCGTTGCCCTCGGCGTCCTTTTGCCGACGACCACGGAGCCTCTGCAGATGCAGCGAGGCATCAAAGAGATGCTTCGCCCGCTGCGCCGCATCGGCCTGCCCAGTGAAGCGATTGCGTTGTCCGCGTCGTTAATCCTCCGCTTTATTCCGGTTCTCCTGGCCGAGTTCAACCGTTTCGCTCGCATCGCCCGGGCGCGCGCCCGCGCCAATCCACGGCGTGCTGGCCTGCGCCTGCGCGACCTGCCGGCGGTGGGAATTCCCTTGCTGTTATCCGTCCTGCGTCTGGGCGACGAATTCTCCGAGGCGCTAGAGATTCGTGGATACCGGCTGGGGAAACAACGGACGGAGAGTGTGCAGGCCAGGTGGCGGCGCACTGATACGGTCTGTGTCGTGGCCGCCATGGCCGCAGGGACGCTTATGATGGGGATACGCGTGCTGGGGTTGTAATGAAGCGGTAGCTCGAGCCAATCCGCAGCCACCCTGCATTCACAGGCCGTACCCACAAACGGCGGTACCCTCGCATCCGGCGGGCTTACCCCTGCACCGGAGGATTTTCGACCGTCGGAGAGTTTTCGACCGCCTCGTCGGCAACAGAGGGACTCGGCGTCGCCTCCTTACGCTTGACGGTGCCGCCGAAATTCACCAACAAGACACCGCATACCGCAATGGCGCCGCCGAGGATGCTCAGCCAGCCCGGCAATTCTCCCAACCAAATCCACGCAATGATAATCGCCAGAATGGGGTTAAGGTAGAGAGAACTGGCCACGAGTCCTGCGGGAGCCGCCTTGAGGGCCATCGCCCAGGCCACGTAGGCAATCGCTGCGGGGAACACCCCGATGTAGACACAGGACCAGGTCGCTGCTGCGGGCGAGTGTGTTATGTCGTGCGTAAGGCCTGGGAGAAACCACAACATCGGCAGGGTGCCGAACCACGTAAACCACGCAGTCAGGTCAATCGCGTTATAACGGGCAAACAACGGCTTTTGACCAACAAAAAAGACGGAAGTGGCCGCGGCCGAGAGCAAGATGTAGAAGGCCCCCATCGTAACACGATGAGACGAACCTGACCCCATCGTGATGAGGATAATCCCGATGAATCCGATGACAACCCCCATCCACCCCAACGGGCGCAGCCGCTCGTTCAACACAAACGTCGCAATCAAGGCCGTGAAGGCCGGGGCCGCTGCAATCAACAGACTGGCGGTACCGGCATCCACGGTCTGTTCCCCGAACGTCAAGGCAATGTGGTAGACGGAAATCCCGGTCCAACCTAAGACAGCAACAGCCACCCAATCGCGTCCCTTGGGCAGGCGAACGCCGCGAATCAACGCGTAAATCACAAACACTGCGGATGCGCTGAGAAACCGCAGCAAAACGACGTGTCCAGGCGTGAACCCAAGAAACAACGCCTGGCGAATGCCGGCAAAGGCGGATGACCAGAAAATCAAGGTTACCGTAACGGCGAGTATGGCCGACTTGTTGCGCCGGGTTGGCACTGGGTCAGCGGCTTGGGATGGAGTTGTCAATCTGGGTCCCGCCTTTCATTCATTCGATGCGCAGCACAATCTTGCCTGTGTTCCGGTTCTCCTCCATGTACTGATGTGCCGCCGCCACGTCGGTCCAGGGAAACACCGAATCGACCACCGGGACCATTCGCGCGGTGGCAAACCGCGGTTCCGCAAACGCCCAGAAGGCCTGCGTGAGGCGAATCTTTTCAGAGACCGATCGCGATCGAAGCGCGGTTCCGATAACCTGTAAGCGCCGTCCGAGGAGAACCCCGAGATCAACCCCATCGACGCGCGTCCCGCCCATCGTCCCGATGACCACCAATCGCCCATCCACCGCCAGGGAGCGGATGTTATCGGAAAAGTAGGGCGCGCCGATGAAATCCAGGATGATATCCACACCCCGCCCTGACGTCTGCTCGGCCACAAACGACGCAAACGACCCTTCATGATAGTTCCAGCCCGCCTCGGCGCCCAATTCCAAACAGCGAGCAATCTTTTCGGCCGATCCGGCCGTCACCCACGACTTTCCTCCGCCTTCGCGCACCAACTGAATCGCGGCTGTGCCCACGCCGCTGGCGCCGGCGTGAATCAGCACGCGCTCACCGGGGGCAAAACGTGCGAGCCAAAACAGGTTCAGGAAGGCGGTCAAGAACACTTCTGGGATGGCAGCCGCCTGTTCAAAGCTCAAGCTGGGCGGGATACGCATGGCCATACCGGCCGGGATAACCGCGTACTCCGCGTAGCCGCCGCCCGGCAACAGGGCGCACACCCGGTCGCCCACGCGCCACCCGTCGACCCCCTCTCCGACTTCGGCCACCTCGCCCGCCATCTCTAAACCGAGGATCTCCGACGCGCCGGGCGGCGGTGGGTACTTCCCCCGCCGCTGCAGCAAGTCGGCTCGGTTCAGCGCCGTAGCCCGCACACGCACCAAGAGTTCCCCCCGAGCCGGACGCGGCGTCGGCGCTTCCCCAAGGTATAAGACGTCCGGATCGCCAAAATGGGTCATGAGCACCGCTTTCAACTGGATTCACCCTTTCGCCAATGAAGACTGCATCCGAAACGGATTCGTACGGAATCCCCGGCCGCTCAGACCGAGGTTACAACCGCCTTTATCATATCATTCCCCGCCGACCAAGACGGAGCGAATCAGGTTCCCTTAATTTTAGCCTTCCAATCCCGAACTGTAGGTAAGAAGTTATGTCGAGAACACGATTCCACGACTTGAGGCGGTGTTGGGTATTCGACATTTCCTGAGAAATAGTGCTTGAATGGTGCGCAGGGTAGAGAACGGATTGTCGCACATTGTCATGAGCGTACGAAGTTTCACCGGGGTTCAATCACGGTTCCCAAGAGCCGCCCGGTGAGCCTCGAAAGGGTCGGATTTCGTCCGGAGCGGCAGTGCCGTTAGGACTGGGGAAACGCCTTCAGGAGCTGGAGCGTGTGCTCCAAGATGCGGGCGGTCATCCCCCAGATGATCTGACCGTCCACTTCGTAAAAGAGCTGCCTAGCCACCATCTTCCGCCACCGGTGCTGCCGACCCCCAGAAATCCAGTGGAACGGAAAATCATCGGACGGAACCGGAGTGAGCTGTAAATCGTAGACTTTTGGGTCGAGGGTGAACAGGCGCTGGAGAGAGACCCAAAACACCTCGGCAACTTCGGAGGGGCTGGGTGTGACTTGCTCTAGGTCGTGAATTCGCCCGAGAAACGGGTGGACCAACAGGCCTGACCATGTGGCAAGGACGTCGAGATCAGCAAGGATTTGCAAGTTCGTCACGGGGGTTTGCAGTTCCTCACAGGTCTCCCGTAGGGCCGTGGTGCGCAGGTCACCGTCCGCCGACTCGAAGTGACCGCCGGGAAATGCCACCTCTCCCGAGTGACGACGCAGGGACGCCGCCCGTCGTTCAAACAACAAGCCCCACTCTCCTTCCTCCGCTTGCACCAGAGGAACGAGCACGGCCGACACACGCGAATCAGCGCACTGGGTGATGATTCCTGGACGACGCGGGGCCAAGCGCGATTCAATTTGCTGAATCCATGATTCACCGGATGGAGTCTTCATGGCTCTAACGCTACGCCACCGCCGCGCATACGTCAATGGGGGACGCTACGATTGAATGGTCCTTCCGGTGAATGGTCCTTCCAATCATCCAGACACATGTTTGAGGATGACGATGTTCACGCGCCGGTTCTTTTGTCGATTGGCGTCGGACGTGTTCGGGGCTACCGGGTGATAGGGGCCGTAGCCAGTGCCAGACAAACGCTGCGGCTGGATGCCGTGGTCCGCCAAGAAGTGCACCACGCCAATCGCGCGCGCTGCAGACAGTTCCCAGTTACTTGGGAACTGGGCGGTGTGGATAGGGCGATTATCGGTATAGCCTTCCACGACGATGTTGTTGTTTACCTGCTTGAGGAACGGAATCAATGCCTTCAAGGTTGTCTGGGCGCTGTGCGTCAATGTCGCCTTGCCCGTTGGGAACAAGGCAGCATCCGGGAATGTGACCTGCACCCCGCGCATCGTGTTGACGACGGACACGGTCCCCTGCAGATGGTGGGACTGAATGTATTGCCGGATCTGCTGGTAGAGCTTGTCCAGTTCTTGAGCCTGGGCCGACGCGGCCTGCTTCTGTGTCGGCTGCTTGGCCGGGGCGTCCAGGTGATGGCCGACGTCGGTTGGATTGGCCGCCTGAATCAGCGAACTTTTGCCCGATCCGTCCAATACATCGTGGCTCTTATGCAAGGCTTGGGTCAACGACTGTTCAAGCATATAGAGCTTGACCTGATCCACTTTTGACATGGAGTACATGATGACAAAAAAGATCATCAGCAGTGTGATTAAATCCGAATAGGTGATGAGCCAGCGCTCGTTGGACGGACCGGCTTCCTTGCGGTGCCGTACGCTACGCCTCGACGGTCTCTGCATCGACCTCACCCGCCTTGTCTTCTTTCCGTCCGGTCCGGTCTTTGGGCGCGAGGAACGCCTTTAGCTTCTGGCGCAAGATATTCGGATTCTCACCCGCCTGAATGGACAGAATTCCTTCCAAAATCAGTTCCCGGAGCAGGACCTCCTCAGCGCTGCGCCGCTTTAACTTACTGGCTATCGGCAACCAGAGGATATTGGCGCTCGCCACGCCGTACAGGGTCGCAGTGAACGCCGTGGCGATTTGGGGCCCCAGTTTGTCCACGTCCTGCAAGCCGCTCAGGACGTGAACCAAGCCCATTACCGTACCGATAATGCCCATCGTCGGGGCGTAACCGCCTGCGGTTTCAAAGATTCCGGCCCCCGCCGCGTGCCGCTCCTCCAGGTAGGCCAGTTCCGTCTCCAGCATCGACTTGACCAGTTCCGGATCGACCCCATCGACCACCAGCTGCAGACCGCGCTTGAGAAACTCGTCATCATAGTCTTCCAGCCGCTCTTCCAATGCCAGAATCCCCTCACGGCGCGCCAGGGTGGCCAACTCCGCGAGGTCCTCAATGACCTGGAGTGGGTCTTGCCGACGCTGGAAGAAGGCAATCTTCAGTTGCTTGCCCACGCTGAGAAATTCACGCAGCGACACGGACGTTAAAGTGGCGCCGATGGTGCCGCCAAACACAATCAATGCCGCCGGTGCCTGCGCCAGTGCAGATAGGGCACCTCCATCGGTGACAAACGCCAGAATCAGGCTGCCGATGGCGAGTACAAGGCCTATCAGCGTTGCAATATCCATCACCCATACCCCCCATGTATACCCGGTTGGCTTTGCGCGCCCGCATCCACTTTTTGTCCGCAGTGGACGTTCTCGATTGTATTTCTCTGCGATACAGTGCTCATTACGGAGTATGCGGCGGCGCTGGGTCCACGTCGAAGAACACTTCTTCGTACGGATTGTCCGAGGTCCGAACCTTCAGGTACAGCATCTGAAACAATCCGCTGCGCCGCTGCCGGTACGTTGGCAATCCCGGAACATCCGGAGCCAGGATCAATCCCAGCTTGGCCCTTTCCCCACTGAACACCGGCTTGCCTACCAAGCGCATTTCCCCACGCGCGTCATAGACCTGCAGTTTCGCGTAGGCCGGGTTTTGGTCGAGCGCGAAGTGCAGGTCGTAACTGGTCTCCACCGGCACCTGGTTGATGTGAGTAATCACCTCGCCGGGGCGCAAACCCATGGCATCTGCCACAGACCCGGGAACGACCGCGAGCACCTTCACGCCGTTTGGGACGGGGGCGTAAAGCGGATCGGCGGCGAGCTCCAACCAGTGCATGTGCCACAGCGACACCTCTTGTGCCAGTATGATGACGACGACACCCGCCCACGCCCAGCCGGGGTGCAGATGGCCCGCTGCAAAAGCCAGGACGGCCAACAGGACCCCGGCGCCAGCCTGATACAGCGCGCGAATGCCGGCAGCCCGCTGCGGCAACAGACCGGCGTAAATCCCGCTGTGGCCGACAACCAACGGCATGCCCGCCAACGTGATACCCGTGAGCGTCATGCCAGCCGCCGCAAGGCCCCCTAAGATGGGCCAAGGCCAGGTCAGCTGCGGAAGGTGCAGAGTACCTGGCTCAACCCAGAGCACAGGTACGACAAATCCCAACCGGCTCATCCAGGCGCCAATAGCCCGACCCCGTTTGCTCTGCACATAGACTGGCGAGGCGTGGCTGTACCGGTTCACGAACAATAAAGCGGCCTCCAAGAGACAGCATAAGGCCGCGGCCGCCAGCCATCCTGCCACCGACTGCGCCTTGAGATGCAGCCAAAGCTGCCCCAGCCAGCTGTCACTTCCCGGCACTGGAAAGGCTGCGAAAATGCGTTGCAGAGCCAGCAGGATAGCGATGGCGTAGACCGTCGCTGCAAAGCGAAGCCGGATGGCTGTCAAGATGAGACTGAGAATTGCCACACAGCCGATGCCCCAGACATCCAACGTCACACCGGCCGCGACACTTACTACGCTGGCGATGAGGCCGAAAAGCAAGGCCCATCCCCAGCGCGAGACGACAGAACGCCAGGCGCGCGTTAAACGAAAGCCAAAAAATCCGCGCTCCTGGCGACTGATTCGGTAAGACTCGGCAAACATCAAAGCCGTACCCACATAGAGCATGGGATTGACGAGCAGCATACGCCCCCCATGCCAAAGTGCAGTGCCAATTTGCCACCAATCGTAGGCGCCCAATGCAATGACTCCCTTTTTATCCTAGGAGGTTGATTCCCTTTGGGAACTATATATCTTCATTCGCTCCGAAGGCCCATCGCTCCTGCCGAAGTGCCCAAAAGGTTAGCCCGTGAACCTTATCCACATCTGTATCCGAACCACCTCTAGACGCGCAGGAATTTACGGATGGACATGATGCCACCCCACAGGCCAATCAGGAGTCCGATGCCAAACATCACGACCGCCAGCTTGCCGAGCATTTGACCGGGCGGCAAGAGCGGGAAGGTCAGGGCGATAAAGCTTCCATTCATGCGTTCAAACATGGAACGGTAGACCACCCAAATGACCGCGAACGGAATTACAGCCCCCACTGCGCCAATCAGCATTCCCTCGATGAGGAACGGCCAGCGGATGAACCAATTGGTGGCGCCCACGAGTTTCATAATCTCAATCTCGCGCCGACGGTTGAAAATCGCAATTTTAATCGTGTTGGAGATGAGGAACATCGCCATCAGGATGAGCGCGACCACAAAGATTAAGCCAATGTTGCGCACCGTATCCATGAAGCGGTAAAACTTGTCCACGTAGGACTTCCCGTCCACGACCGTATCTACATTCGGCAAGTCCTGAATCTTGTTGCTGATGGCAACGGTTTGCCGGGGATCCTGAGCCTTGACAACCAACTTCACCGGAATCGTCTGGTTCTTCGGCAGTCCGTTCAGCACATCTTTGTACTGCTGGCCCAAGGAGTCCTGCAGCTGTTTGAATCCCTCTTCGTGGGTGACCACCTGCACCGATTCCACACCGTGGATGTCCTTAACCTGATTAGCCGTGACCACTCCTTGACTATCTGAAACCTGCGGTTTCAAGAACACCGAAATCTCCAGTTGCCCGGTCACGTAGTTCGACATCTGCTGCGCGTTCATAGCCAAACCCAAGGTCGCACCCAGGATTAACAATGTCACCGCGACTGCGCTGATGGATGCAAACGACATCCAGCCGTTGCGGATGAGACTCTTGCTTCCCTCACGGATATGCCGCCCAATCGTACTAATCCCCATATTCGTACAGTCCCTTTTGCTCGTCTCTGGCAATGCGCCCGCCCTCAATGGCAATGACGCGTTTGCGCATGGTGTTGACGATATCCCGGTTGTGCGTCGCCATGACCACAGTCGTACCACGGTCGTTGATGCGCTGGAACAGCTTCATAATCCCCCAGGAAGTGTCCGGATCGAGATTGCCCGTAGGCTCATCCGCGATGATGACACTGGGGTTGTTGACGAGCGCCCGCGCAACCGCAACACGTTGCTGTTCACCGCCAGACAGTTGATCCGGCAGCATATCCGCTTTGTCGCCCAAGCCGACCCACTCCAAGGCTTCCGGCACCCGCCGCCGGATGTGCCGTTGCGGCGCCCCAATCACTTCAAGCGCAAAGGCGACGTTCTCGTAAACGGTCAGTTTCGGCAATAGCTTGAAGTCCTGAAACACCACGCCGATATGACGCCGCAAAAGCGGAATCTTGCGGTTGCGCAGCCGCTCGATGTTAAACCCGTTGACAAAGATTTGCCCCTTCGTCGGGCGCTCTTCCCGATACATCAGTTTGACAAACGTCGACTTGCCGGCCCCGCTGGGGCCGACCACATAGACAAACTCGCCCTTCTTGATATTTATGGTGATCCCGCTGAGCGCCATCGTCCCATTCGGATATTGCTTCCATACGTCTTGCATTTCAATCATTTGAGGCATCGCTCCTCAGAGAAGGGTCCAATCATCTGACACGATTCGTGGTTTGGCCGCCGGTCTGCGACTGACTTCGACGCACTCCCCCAAAACGGCTCTGGGTTTACCCGTCGCGCCTTAATCAATTCGACACCGTGCGGCAAAATCCTGTCAGGAATTGTTGTAAAAGAGATTAATGGAGACGGGTAAATCCCGAGCGAATCGCCCAGAGCACCGCCTGTGTGCGGTCATGGACACCCAATTTGCGGATCAGCGTTGACCACATACCCCGGACCGTCTTTTCGGTGACACCAAAGACTTCGGCGATAGCGCGGTTATTCAGTCCGTCGGTGGCCAATTGCAGCAGCATCTGTTCACGATCCGTCACATGGACGTCCACCTCGACGCTGTACACCGCGTGCTTCGGCCTCCGAATTTCTGCCAAGACTAAGGGAATCAAGTGGTTCTGAATGTAGGACCGGCCCTCCAAGACCGTGTTGACCGCCCGCTCCAGCAAATCGGTCGAAGTAGTCTGAAATAGATAGGCGTTCGCCCCCAAACGGAATGCCTGGACAATGACGGAAGCGTCTTCGGTCTCCGGGAGCAGGTGAATCACCGCCAGCTGTGGTCGTAACTCTCGGAGTTCGTCGAAACAGCGCGGGCCCAAGCGGGCGTCCAGGGCAATGTCGGTGATTAGGACGTCCATCAAGTCGTCACCCGGCTTCGCAAACGCCTCCGCGAGGTCCTCCCAACGTGACAGAGACAATCCAAATTCGATATCGCACCGGTCTTGAAATAAGGCCCGCACGGCCACCTCGAACAGCGGGTGCACCATGAGGGTATGCAGCCGAGCCCGGAGGTTCTGCGCGGGCGAAGAAGGTTGAGATGGCCCTGAACGCGCGTGTGATAGCGTCAGGTCGTAGAACAGGTGGTTCATAGCAGCCTCCTTAGGGCCATCGCGAGACGTCAAAATAGTCACTGGGCAGCCAGTCCCGTCTGCCAGAGGTTAGGCATGATGGGCTGGCACCTCACAGACGACGAGCGTCCCTTTGCCAGGTTCAGACTGGACGGTCACCCGACCGCCGACCAATTCCATGCGCTCGCGCATGCCCTGCAGCCCATAGGAGGTAGGCGAGTTGACATCGGTGGCAAAACCCCTGCCGTTATCTTGGACCAATGCGCGATACAGGCCGTCCTGGTGAAGGAGACGGATTTCCACCTGGTCGGCCTTGGCGTGCTTATGGATGTTGTTCAACGCCTCCTGGACAACCCGAAACATGGCGACCGCGGCGCCACGCGTAAATTCCGGTTCTCCCCATTGATTGACCACCGTGACCGGCAACCCGCACATTTGCGTGAAACGCTCCGCATAGAGCCGAATCGCATCCGATACCCCGTGCTCCAAAAAGGTCGGACGCAGGTCAAAGATGAGTCGCCGCACATCGTTGATGGCGGTACGGAGAATGGTCTGCAAGCGTTCAATCTCCTGGACCGAATCGGACACGCGCCCGCTTTCAATCATCCGCTTGGTGACCTCGAGGCGCATGGTCACGTTGGTCAAGCTCTGAGCCGGTCCGTCGTGGATGTCTCGGGCCATCCGCTTGCGCTCTTCCTCAAGCAGTTCTATCATTCGTTCGGAACCGAAGTTCTCCACTGGCACACCCCTGACCCTGGTCGATTGAATGGTTCCCATTCGGTCATTCCGTCTCTCCTATCATAACTGAAAAACAATCGCTAAAAAATCTCTCAACCAACTTGACAAATCTTCGGATTGATAGCTAACCCCCCCCACAAGGACATCCTATCGGACACGCATTTTTACTCGGCGTTCTTGGCGGCGTCCCCTTTCGTGGCCGTCGTCTTGAGGGCACCAAGCGCCCCTAACACGCCCACCGCCTCAGAGGGAATAAACAACGTGGTGGCCGATCCGTTCGCGATTCCCTGCAGGGCTTCGAACGATTGATAGGTGAGCACGTTCGCATCCAACTGCGCTTGCCGTAGC
Source organism: Alicyclobacillus herbarius DSM 13609 (assembly GCF_000430585.1). Lineage (GTDB taxonomy): Bacteria > Bacillota > Bacilli > Alicyclobacillales > Alicyclobacillaceae > Alicyclobacillus_G > Alicyclobacillus_G herbarius. The sequence goes on along the minus strand of NZ_AUMH01000020.1, from coordinate 10,417 downwards.
ATCTCGATGCGGTTGCGCTCCGCCTCCGCCACGAGGCGAATCGCCTGGGCCCTACCTTCCGCCTCCAAGCGCTGCGCTTCACGCACACCTTCCGCCTCGCGAATTCGCGACTCGCGGAGCCCCTCGGCACGCAGAATGGCGCTTTGCTTTTCGCCTTCGGCCTTGAGAATGGCGGCCTGACGTTCCCCTTCCGCCTGGAGAATGTTTGCTCGCTTTTCTCGCTCCGCCTTCATCTGTTTCTCCATGGCGTCCTGAATCTCGGCGGGCGGTTTGATGTCCACCACCTCTACCCGATCAATGCGCACACCCCACGACTCAGTGACTTCGTCCAGCGCTGAGCGAAGCGCCATGCTGATCTTGTCACGCCCGGCGAGGGTCTCGTCCAATTCCATGTGACCGACTACCTGGCGGATGTTCGCTGCGGTGATGTTTTGGATGGCCTGCACCACGTTGGCGATGTTGTAGGTGGCCGTACGCGCGTCGATGATGGTGTAAAAGAAAACCGTATCAATCTGAATCTGTACATTGTCTTTCGTGATGACCATTTGCGGCGGTACGACCACCTGCTGCGTGCGCAGGTCAATCACTCGCACAACCCGATCAATGAACGGGATAATCAGGTTCACGCCGGGTTGCAAAGTGGCGTGATACTTCCCGAGCCGTTCGACAATCGCCAAGCGCTGCTGGGGGATAATGCGAATCCCGCGTAAAATCAAGAGGATGACGAGGACCACGAGGACTAATACGACAATGGTACCTACCATGAGCTCCACTTCCTTTCGATGTCGAGTAGCGCCACCTTCAGGGAGTGCCTGACGTCCGGGACATATCCGGCGCGTCCATGGGCTGGACAAACAGGACACTGGATTCCGCCCGGACAATCACCACCCAGTGTCCAGGCTCGAGAGAAACCGTACTTTGGGCGCTCCAGAGTTCGCCGTTCACCCGGACGGTCGCCAGCCTCCCTGGTTGGGCGCCTTTCACCACCAGGGCCCGCTCCCCGACCATGCCTTCCATGCGCGATGCCGGATAACGCCGCTTGTTCCGCCACCGCTGGGCCAGGGGCCGCGTGGCAAAATACAACCCAACACTGATGATGGCGAAAATGAAAAACTGCGCCCACACCCCGGTTATCGCCAGGCTCAGGACCGCCGTGACCAAGGCCGCAATCGCCATCCACAACAGGACAAACGTCACCGTCGCCAACTCAATTATGCCAATGCCAAACGCGACGATGAGCCAAATCCACCAGGCCAACACCCTCACCCACTTTCCTGATTCGCCTTATCCTCATCTATACCAGACCTCTGGCGCGTATGCACTATATTTTTTCCAGCCACCTAGGATCCGTCCGCCGACAAGGTCTTCAGCAGGCTCTGCACCAGGCACAGTCTGCATGGGTATAGGCGTTTTCCCAATCGGGGAGAATATCCATTTGAACGGTGATGGGTGGGGGAATTTGCATGCGGATCGCAGTCTTTTCGGAAACGTTTTTACCGGGTACGGACGGAGTCGTCACGCGCTTGTGCGCGACGCTCGACCAGCTGGCCCACCAAGACCACGAGATCCTGTTGTTCGCGCCGGAAGGGGCGCCGCCGCAGTACGCCTCAGCGCGCATCGTAGGCGTCCCTTCGTTTCGCTTCTATCTCTATCCCGAGAAACGGTTTGCCCGCCCCTTCCCCCGGGTGGGCCGCGTCTTGCGCGACTTTCAACCCGACTTGATTCACGCGGTCAACCCGGGCTTCCTCAGCTTCGCTGCCATCTATTATTCGCGCCGCCTGCGCGTACCGTTGATTGCGTCGTACCATACGCATATCCCGGCCTATGCTCGCTACTACCGGTTGAACTGGCTGGAACCAGCGCTGTGGTGGTGTTTCCGGACCATTCATAACCGGGCAGCGATTAACCTCTGTCCGTCCGAGGCGACCATGGCGGAACTGCGGGCCCGCGGGTTTCGCAACCTCGCCCTGTGGAACCGGGGTGTTGACTTACACCGTTTCTCACCGAACCACCGGTCTGTCGAGATGCGCCGGCGCCTGCTCGGTCAACCCGATGCGGATGAACAGACGCTGGCCAACGCCCGCATTCTGCTTTACGTGGGGCGTTTGGCTTTGGAGAAAGGCGTCGAGCGGCTGCGTCCGTGTCTCGACAAGATGCCTGACATCCACCTGGCGGTGGTCGGGGATGGCCCGCACAGAAAGGCGTTGGAAGAGGTATTCGCCGGGACGAACACCACCTTTACCGGCTACCTGTTCGGGGACGAACTCGCCCAAGCGTACGCCTCGGCGGATGGGTTCATTTTCCCATCCACCACCGAGACGTTGGGGCTCGTCCTGTACGAGGCGATGGCTAGCGGGCTCCCGGTCATGGCGGCCGAGAGTCCGGCAACCCGCGAAGTCCTGGAACACGGGCGGGCTGGGTGGCTGTTCAATCCGCTCGATACGAACTCCATTCTGTCCGCGCTCACCGATTTGTTTGCCAACGAACACCGCCGACAGGCGGTGCGACAGCGGGCACAGGAACTCGTCTCCCGACTGGACTGGAGCGGTCCCACACAGCAGCTCATCGATCACTACTATCGGCTGTTTCATATGCAGGATCCGGTCGGCTGAAAGGCGAATTGGAATGCCATCCGCATCACAAGCAAACGTCAGACAAAGAGGATGTGCGATGAAGACATTGTTCCTAGTCAATCCTGCGGCTGGGCGCGGCCGCGGCGCTCGGCACTGGCGCGTGATGGCCCACATATTACGCGAACGGGCACAGTTTCCGTTTGACGTTGTCTTTACCCAAGCATCCGGCCAGTCGGAGGCCTGCGCCCGCGAAGCCAGCCAGGAGTACGAACGCATTGTCGTAGTGGGTGGGGACGGCACGGTCAATGAGGTTATCAATGGAATTACCAACGACGTTCGAATTGGTATCATTCCCTGCGGAACCGGCAATGACCTGGCCCGTGCCCTCGGCTTGCCAAAAACCACTCGGCGCGTTGTACAAATGCTGAACCACCCCAGCGAAGTGGAAGTCGACGTGGCAATCTTGAACAATCGGCGCTTCCTTATCGCGGCCGGCATGGGCTTTGATGCGATTGTCGCCGATTATATCAACCGCCACAGCGGCCTCAAGCACCTCGGCCCCGTCGGCTACGCGTACAGCGCCTTCCGCATTCTTGCCACATTTGCCCCGATGGAGGTCAATTTGCACATTGACGGGGAACACTTGCACCTTTCAGACGTCTGGATGCTGGCCGTCGGTAACTGCCCCTATTACGCCGGCGGAATGAAGCTCTTTCCCAACGCGAAGTTCAACGACGGTGTACTCAACGTCTGTGTCGTCTCCAAATTGAACAAGATGAAGTTTCTGCGTTTGTTTCCACTCGTCTACAGCGGTAATCACATTCGCCGCACGGACGTAGTAACCGCGCTGCGCGGCCATGCGATTGATGTGGAATTTCCGGCCGCTACGTTCGCCCACGTGGACGGAGAACCGCTGGCGACGCAAAGCTTGTCGATCCGCCTGGCTGACCGCCCCATCCGCTTTATCACGCCCCTGACCGCTCCAGCGTCCATCACCCACTAGGCGACTCACTCCAACTCGGCTTCCGGCGACACAGGCCCGGAATTGACCGAAACGGCTGCATCGGAGGGCGACGGGGACTCGGCGGACGTTTCCCCCTGGCGGCTGCCGGCCGTCGTGGAATACGGCACCTGCAGCATCTCATCAACCGTGGCCAGAACGTGTCGGGCCAAGGCCCGGTAATCGGATTTCCATTGGGACGTCACGACAATCGGTTGACCAACGCGAATTTCGTTGCGGCGAAAGATGCGACGTGGCCGGAGTGTGATAGCCACCGGTACAATCACCGCGCCGGTGCGAACCGCGAGAAACCCCACGCCCGGTTTGGCGGGCAACAGCGGGCCGCCGTGGTTACGGGTGCCCTCTGGGAAGATGCCGACCATACCACCCGCGCGAAGAATCGCGAGCCCCTTGCGGATAGCGCCGATACCAATGCCCCGCCGGACCACCGGGAATGCGCCCATTTTGCGTATCAACCAGCACAGCCCCGGTACCCGGAATAGCTCCTCTTTCGCCATAAAGCGGATAGAGGGACTGAGAAAGGCGCTTAAGAGGACCGGATCGTTCATCGAGACGTGATTCCCCGCAACGATAACAGGACCCTGCGACAAGTCGGGAAAGGGATGACCCATCACCCGTACGCGGTAAAAGACCTGGTAATACAGACGAACCAATGCGGCAATCCGAGGGATAAGCCACTGATTCATGCGATATATCTCCTTCTCCTTTCACGGTCACCATCCGCTAGCGTGTCCTAGGGCTCTGAGGCTCATTCCGGGTTGTCATGGAAACCCGCGAGCTGGTGATTTACAGGCGTGCGGCTCGGCTATACTGAGGAACAAAGAGGATAAAGGAGAGACGGTAGATGCGCCGTGATCACGATGCACCAGTGGTTGTGATGGTGGGGGGGTCTGGAGGCATTGGCCGGGCCGCGGCCCGCCAGCTCGCCCAGTCCGGTGCCCAGGTGGTGCTGGTAGCGCGAGGAAAGGCGGGACTGGATGAGGCGGCGGCGGAGATTTGCCGTCAGTCAGGCCGCCAACCGGCCGTGTATGCGGCAGACTGCGCCCGCGCGGCCGATGTGAAGGAACTGGCCCAATGGCTGCGCGAGACTTATGGCAAAGTGGACATCTTCGTCTACGGGGCCGCCGTGTTTGCCTTGGCTCCGGCGGAACACCTTGACATTGAAGAAGCGAAGCAGGCGATGGACGTGAACTACTGGGGGGCGGTGCGGATGACGCAAGCCTTGCTGCCGCTGATTCGCAACGGCACGGGGAAGTCCATCTACTACGTATCCTCGGTGTCCGTTCAGTGCACGCCCGCGTTCTTTACGGCCTACGCGGCCAGCAAGCACGCACTACGCGGGTTTGCCTTGTCCCTGCGGCAAGAGCTGCGGCCAGAGGGCATCCACGTCGGCATCCTTTCCCCAGGGCCGGTGCTTACGCCGCTGATTGAGAAGTACATTCACGGGGGCATGTACCGCCTGCCGCCGGGGGTGCCGGTGCTCGGTGCGGAGGCGGCGGCGCGGGAGGTGGTGCGCGCCATAAGGCGGCGGCGTGAGGAAACGACCATCCCACGTCGCCTTGGCGTGGCCGCGCGATTGGCATACGCCTTCCCGCGGCTGATGGAGTCGTATTATCGCTTGACGATTCGCGGGTGGGATAGCCTGGTCCTGGCAGAAACTACGCGATCGCACGAGCCGGGTGAGACCCGCGAATCCGGCCCCATAGGAACTTAAATCTGTCCGCGACGCATGCTCAAGGGCCAAAGTGCCCGGCTGCCGAGGAAAGCCGCATCTCACGCGGAGGCCGCTCCATTTTACGAGCCTACGACCGCCGGCCCACGCGCGGCGCCCCTCTATCAGGCCATCGGTACCTGTGGAATCACCTTCCCGTCAATGCGCTCGAATATATCGTCCAAATCGGGGCCGGTGATGGTCATCCCGTGATTCTTGAGGCCAATAATGGCTCTTGATGGGTCTTTTGCGCGACGCACCTCGTCCGCGACCGCCCGCGCCAGCTCCACCGTGCCGCAGGGATAGTTGATTTGGGTCGAGGGGATGCCGTCAATCCAGGCATGAATGTGGACAATCGCCCCGACATTCGGGTGTTCGGTGTAAATCATCCAGTGTTCAATCGCGTCCACCGACACCCGGCGTGGCGTCACATGTGGGGGCACGCTCAGCTGCATGGCTTTGCGCCGGTCATCAAACTGCTTGACCAAGAGGATGTCTTCCCCAATCGTCTTCAGGTTCGCCTTGTTGACACCACTCGCGCTCATCCAGAAACGGCGGCCATCCTTGCGCGCGCTCAGGTTGCCATAAGATAGGCCACCGATGCCGTAGAGGCGCTTGACATGGCGCAAATCCTCTGGCGGCAGGATTTCCTGTATCGGGAACGGTGCCGGCCACAAATCCATCGCTTCGATTTGCTTGGCGGCGCGGCTGACCTGCCGGGTAATGTCGTCCCCTTCCCAAAGCTCTTCCGGCAAATCCGGATGAAAGTCATTGTTGATAATCAGGTTTGAGGTGGCTAACGGTTCCAAGCGCTGATAGACGCGGGCGAAGTAGTCGTCATCGTCCCCCGTATGCGGGACGCGGTAAAACCCTTGCTCCAAGGTAACAAAATAGGTGTCGAAATCATCTTTCGCGTTGACCAACAGAATCAGCAGATTCGACAGAGACCGAACCAGAATCGGATAGCCCGCCCGCAAGATGCTCAGCGGCCGTTCATCCACTTGCGCGATTGTCACCACATAGGTAGCCTGAGCCTTGCGCCGGTACGGACGCGGGTGGTCCGAGTCGGCAAAATTCAACACTAGGTGCAGCTGCTCTTCCCCGGCCTCGGCGGCATCGTGCCCCCTTCGCTGCAATTCTCTGTCTAACCCGTCCGCCAACCACTGCTGGCGTGGGCTGAGACGTTCCCCGATCATCGCAAAACGCATGCCTGTGCACCTCCGACTGCCGGCGTGGGACAAGCCCGTCAGAAATCGCCGTCATCCGGCCAGAGCGACTGTGGACGAATTGGTCTCTCTGACGGCAAGTCCCAGGGTGCCGGACGTCTGGGGGTGACTTCAAAGTACCTGCGCGATGGCGATGGATTTATGTCGATTTCGTCACCAATGAAGAAGCACAACAACGCATCGACAAGGTCTCGCTTCACGCCCATCCCCCCATTTCCGGCACACCACACCGGCTATCCATAGAACAGGATCAGTGTGTCCGAGGGAAACAGGAAATATGTGCAAAGCGGGGGACGAGTTCAGAGTCCCACAACGTCCTTGCGAGTCAGGTGCGCCTCCTCTACGGTCCATTTCTCCAAACGATCCGCCCGCACCCGCGCCCCAACTCCACAGAGCGGCTCAACCGCCAAGAAGCCGGGGCGGGTGAAGACAACGGGCGGATCGATAAGGTCTTCGGCAAAGTAGCGGGCGCTGGGCGCGGTGTCCCCGGGCAGGGTGAAACCGGGCAGCGCGGTGATGGCAATGTTGTGCAAACGGCCGATGCCGGTTTCCAGCATGCCGCCGCACCAAAGCGGAACCCCGTGGGCCTGGCAGACCTCGTGAATCGCCAAGGCTTCGCCAAACCCGCCAACGCGCCCCAGTTTCAAATTGATGATGCGGCAGGCACCGTGTTCGATGGCCTTCTGGGCGTCCTCCGCGTGGTGAATGCTCTCATCCAGACAAATGGGCGTGGCTAACTGCTGTTGGAGGGTGGCGTGATCGAACAGGTCGTCGTGCGCCAGCGGCTGCTCAATCATCATCAGGCCGAGGCTGTCCAGGCGGCGAAACGTGTCGACGTCAGCCAGGGTGTAGGCGCTATTGGCATCCGCCATCAACGGGATGTCGCCGAACGCCTGACGCAAGGCGGTGAGCGGCTCCAGGTCATATCCCGGTTTAATCTTCACCTTAATCCGTTGAAAGCCTTGTTTCAGATAGCCTTCGACCTTTTTCAGCAGGGCGGTTGTGCTGGACTGAATGCCTACGCTGATGCCGACCGGGATCGCCACCTTATCCCCGCCGAGGAGATCCGCGAGAGGCGTGTTGGTCTCGGCCGCAAACGCGTCCCACAAGGCCATCTCCAGGGCGGCCTTGGCCATTTGGTTGCGTTTGAAGCGAGCAAAGTGGTGGCGAACCTGAAGCAGGTCCTCGACACGGGTAAGGTCCGTGAGCGCGGGGGTTTGGAATAGAAACGGAACCAGGAAATCGGTCAGGATATGCCACGCGGTGCCAGTCGTCTCCTCCGAATACAAGGGCGCGGACATCGCCACGCACTCCGCGTAGCCCATGCATCCGCTCTCGGTTTCCAGTTGAACGAGGATGACGTCTTTATCCTCTTCCACGCCGAACGAGGTCTCGAACGGCTCCTGCATCGGCAGCTGCAAGCGCCGCAGGTGAATTGATTTTACCTTCATTGGAACCCCTCTGCTTTCAAACTGGCTTTTTGTACACCCTCGGCCCGTCATCTCTCAATTCGGGCTAGATTACGACGCATCTACCCAGGATGCATCCCGGTAAGACTACGGGCGGCTGTCGATTTCCTCGCCGATTACAGCAGCGACTTTTGGCGTATCGCAGACAAGGGCCCAAGTGTAGTAGGGTTTTGCGCCGGACCGAAACGCCTGCGGCCGGTAACCGGCAAGGAACAGTGCCTGGGCGGCTTGACGGAAGGCGTGCCGCCACGCGTTCGCTGCCTCCGGGTGGGAGGCGATGCACTGGCTGAAATCGGATGGAATCTGCGTTTGAATTGCAGCCGGGCGATGCACTTGCGCTCGATCCGCACGGAAAGTGGGCTCATCTGCAGACGCGAGCCTTTGGAGCAGTGTTTCGTCCAGCACCGGTTGCCCCGTCTCGTCCGCCGTCGAAAGAAGACGGGCGGAGATCGGCTCGCGAAACGATGTTGGCGCAGACACCGCACGTTCGTGTAGGCAGGAAGGATTGGCTTCCCGTGTTTGTACCCTTGGGTCGGCGGGAGATTCCAAGGCTGGCAATGGACGGGTTGGTGGCGCCGGGGTGATTTCCCAGACGGCGATGAATCGATCCGTCTCCAGGCCTTGGTTGATGCGGTCGGACGGATCGACCCCGTAGGCGTTGACAAGGTATTCCTCGATGCGAGCGCCGAGCTTATTGAGGTTAAAGTGGGCGTTGCGGGCGACCAGCGGATCGTACGTCCAGGCGATGGCCGGGTAACCCAGCTCCCGGGCCAGCTGGTACTGCGTCCGTTTCAAATGGGCACCGATACCCGCGTGCCGCCATTCCGATAACACGGCGGTTTCGTGGGACCATAGCACAAGACGCTCACGGTAGACGGTCGGAAAACTGAACAAAAACCCCACGGGGTCCTGGTGGACCTTGGCCAGCAAGACCACGCCCCCGTACTTGGCGTGCACCAACATTTGTGGCGTCGAACAGGCGACATGCGCTCCCCATACGCTGCTAGCGATCCGCTGACATGCCTCGCAGCCGGCGAGATCGAACACGCGCTCAATTGTCACATCCATCCGATTCGGGTTCGGCATCGTACGCCCCCTTTCTGGCTCTCGCCCCTATTGTAGCAGGAAGGCGGGGTCAACCAGGTGGTTTTCGAGGACGGTGTCGCCAAACCTGCAGAAGTATTGTAAACTCTACGATGTATAAATGTTTACATATTTGTGCGACAAGGAGGGCAAATCGTGGTAGACATGAGCAACGCATGGCGGGAGTTGGCCAACCGAGTGCTGGCAGGAGATGAGGTCACCCGGGAAGAAGCCCTTGCCATGCTGCAGTTGGAGGACAGCGAGGTATTATCCCTGCTCGATGGCGCGTACCAACTGCGCCGACACTACTATGGCAACACCGTGAAGTTAAACATGATTGTAAACGCGAAATCGGGCCTGTGTCCGGAGGATTGTGCGTACTGCTCGCAATCGGTGATATCCCAGGCCCCGATTGAGAAGTACCCGCTGTTGACACGCCAGCAGCTCATCGAGGGCGCGCAAGAAGCACTTGCCCGTAGAGCTTCTACATACTGCATTGTCATGTCGGGCCGGCGTCCGTCCAATCGGGAAGTGGAAGAGGTGGCCGCAGCTGTCCGTGAAATTCGCAACACGACCCCGCTGCGCATCTGCTGCTGCCTCGGCCTTGTCACCCCGGAACAAGCCCAGAAATTGGCCGCGGCCGGTGTCCATCGGTACAACCACAATCTTAACACCAGCGCCAACCACTACCAAAATATCTGCTCAACGCACGGCTACGAGGACAGAGTGAAGACGCTTCAGCATGTTCAGGCCGCAGGTCTCTCTCCCTGCTCCGGTGCCATTTTTGGTATGGGGGAAAGCCCGGAGGAGCGCGTCGACATTGCCTTCGCCTTACGGGATCTTAACGTGGATTCCATTCCGTGCAACTTTCTCAATCCGATTGATGGAACTCCACTTGAGGGATACTGTGACCTGACGCCGATGGAGTGTCTGAAAATCTTGGCGATGATGCGGTTTGTCAATCCTACAAAGGAAATTCGCGTCGCGGGCGGGCGTGAACATCATCTGCGCAGCGTGCAGCCGCTCGCCCTCTACGCGGCCAACTCCATCTTTGTCGGGGATTACCTCACCACACCAGGACAGGCGGCCGAGGCCGATTGGAGGATGATTGAGGATTTCGGCTTCGAGATTGAGCCTGCCGAATAGCCCCGCAGCATCACCAAAAAAACACCCTGAGATGAGTCCTGCTCACCTCAGGGTGCTTTCTTTCGGTGTCCTTCCCTCGCCTGGCAACGTCCTACTTTCCCAGGAGCTCCCGCTCCAAGTATCATCGGCGCTGGAGGGCTTAACGGTCGTGTTCGGTATGGGTACGCGTGGGTCCCCTCCGCCATCGT
>NZ_AUMH01000019.1 GCF_000430585.1 Alicyclobacillus herbarius DSM 13609 | reverse complement strand
CGCCATAATTGCAAGCGGTAGATGTTGGATGCCGATGTTTTGCGGTTTTCAGGGCCGCCGGTCGAGCGGCGACGCTGATTAATATAGCACGGTTACGCCCTAAGTGCAAGCTAATGATAATGATACATATAATTTCTGTATACCACTACCCGCGTGCGCGATTCACGCGGTTCAAGAGAATCACCCAAGGAGCCGTAACGTTACGGGACCAGAAAAAATGATTAAACCAAGCCCCGCATGAGCGAAAGCCGAGCTTCCCATCAATGAGCCGTGGTACTTGCCTTGTCCAAAACAAATAACCGCCCCCGTATAGGTTGACGTCTTCGGGGCGGTTACTTGCTTCACAGCACCATTGTTGTTGGGCAGGAGATCACGCTCAAAGCGTCGCTGCCCGTGAGTCGGAGTTCAATCCCGGCGTAAGACCGCGTTAAACACCAAGAATGCCAGCCCAACCAGGACGAAGAAGCCGATAAACATGCCACTTTGCTCGATAGCAAAGCGTTCCCATCCGGTCATGGTATTCGCCCCCTTAATCCTCATCCGAATTTGCGGCCACGCGGGCCACTGTGGCCACTTCCTCGCCCTCTGGGACGTTGATGAGTTTTACGCCTTGCGTCAGCCGCCCCAGGGTCGAAATGTCCGCCACGTGAATGCGAATGGTAACACCCGCATTGGTGATAATCATCAGGTCATCTTCATCCTGCACCATCTTCAGGCCGACGACCACACCGTTTTTCTCCGTGCAATTGACCGTCTTGATGCCCTTGCCCCCGCGGGTTTGCACGCGGTAGTCCGATACAGGGGTTTTCTTTCCGTAGCCGCGGCTGGTCACCACCAGCACATCGGCGTTCTCGTCGACCACATCCATGCCGACCACTTCGTCGCCCTCGGCTAGCTGGATGCCTTTGACCCCCGTGGCCGTTCGCCCCATCAGGCGCACATCCGTTTCCGTGAAACGGATGGACATGCCCCTTTGCGTGGCCAGAATGATATCCCGCTGGCCGTCGGTCAACCGTACGCCAACCACCTTATCATCATCCCGCAGGTGAATCGCGATGAGCCCGGATTTACGGATGTTCTCAAACTCCGTCAAGCTGGTCTTCTTGACGATGCCCTGCCGGGTGGCAAAGAACAACGATTTTCCCTGGGCTTCCTCCGTATCCAGGCTCGGCATCGGGATGACCGTCGTAATCTGTTCCCCCGACTCCAGCTGCAGCAAATTGATGATGGGAATGCCTTTCGCCTGACGACTGAACTCCGGAATCTCATAAGCCTTCAGGCTGTACACCCGGCCCTTGTCGGTAAAGAACAGCAGGGAATCGTGGGACGAGGTGATGAACATGTGTTCCACAAAATCCTCCTCCCGTGTTCCCATCATCGTAATGCCGCGGCCGCCCCGCCGCTGCGTGTGATACGTCGCCACCGGCAGACGCTTCACGTATCCGGCGTGGGTTAAAGTGACAGCCACATCCTGGACCGGAATTAGGTCTTCCTCGTTGATCTCGCCCTCCGCCGCGACGATGCGGGTTCGACGCTCATCTCCATATTTCTCGCGGATCTCCAATAGCTCCTGTCGGATGACTCCCAACAGCTTTCGCTCGTCCGCGAGAATCCCCCGCAGCTCGGCAATCAGAGCCAACAGTTCCTTATACTCGTTCTCAATCTTCTCCCGTTCCAGACCCGTCAGGCGCTGCAGACGCATGTCGAGGATGGCCTGCGCTTGCTCCTGACTGAGGCCAAAGCGGCTCATCAGGCCGTCGCGTGCCTCCTCAGTGGTGCGCGACCCGCGGATGAGCGCAATCACTTCATCCAGGTGATCGAGCGCGATGCGCAGTCCTTCTAAGATGTGTGCGCGTGCCTCCGCCTTATTCAGGTCATACTGGATGCGCCGGCGGACCACGTCGCGCTGGTGGTCGATGTACAAGCGAATCATGTCCGCCAAGCCGAGTACTTTCGGCTCGCCGTTTACCAGCGCCAGGTTGATGATGCCAAAGCTCGTCTGCAGCCCGGTGTGCTTGAACAGATTGTTTAAGACGACCTGCGGGCGTACGTCCCGCCGCAGTTCAATGACGATGCGCATCCCGTTGCGGTCCGACTCGTCGCGCAAATCCGTAATGCCGTCAATCTTTTTGTCCCGGGTCAGCTCCGCAATCTTTTCAATCAACCGGGCCTTGTTCTGCTGATACGGGATCTCATTGACCACGATGCGGGTCTTTCCGCCCGACATCTCCTCAAACTGGGTCGACGCACGTACCGTGATCGACCCACGGCCGCTCACGTACGCCTGGCGGATGCCGTCTCGGCCGAGAATGATGCCGCCGGTCGGAAAATCTGGTCCTTTGACCGCACGCATCAGCTCCTCCACCGTCACTTCCGGGTTGTCAATCATCATGACAACGCCGTCGATCACCTCGCGCAGGTTGTGCGGCGGGATGTTCGTCGCCATACCGACCGCAATCCCGGACGATCCGTTCACCAACAAGTTGGGAAACCGCGACGGCAGAACGAGTGGCTCTTGCTCGCTCTCATCGTAGTTGGGGCCAAAATCGACCGTTTCTTTGTTGATGTCGCGCAGAAGTTCCATCGCAATCGCCGACATGCGCGACTCCGTGTAGCGCATCGCCGCGGCCGCATCCCCGTCAATCGATCCGAAGTTGCCATGCCCGTCGACGAGCGGATAGCGGGTGGAAAAGTCCTGCGCCAACCGGACCAAGGCGTCGTACACCGCGGCGTCGCCGTGCGGGTGATACTTCGCCAAGACGTCGCCGACCACGCGGGCCGATTTCTTATACGGCTTGTCCGGCGTCATCCCCACCTCGTACATTGCGTACAGAATGCGCCGGTGTACCGGTTTTAAGCCATCCCGCACATCCGGGATGGCTCGGCTGACAATCACGCTCATCGCATAGTCGATAAACGAATTGCGAATCTCCTGGCTGATGTCAACCGGTAAAACCTTGCTCGAAAACTCCTCCGCCAAAATGTGTCACTCCTCGCCGCTTGTGCCCACCTAGATGTCCAGGTTGCGCACGTACTTGGCGTGTTCCTCGATAAACTCCCGCCGCGGTTCCACTTTATCGCCCATCAAGGTGCTAAACAGCACGTCCGCCTCCATGGCGTCTTCCATCGTCACCTTTAGGAGCGTGCGAAACTCCGGATCCATCGTCGTCTCCCACAACTGCTCCGGGTTCATTTCGCCAAGACCCTTGTACCGCTGCACACCGATGCCGCTTCGCCCCATCTCGTCCAGCACCCGTTCCAGCTCCTTGTCCGAATAGGCGTAACGGATGGTCTTACCCTTTGTGATCTTGTACAAGGGCGGCTGAGCGATGTAGACGTAGCCGGCGTCAATCAGTTCGCGCATGAACCGGTAAAACAGCGTCAAAAGGAGCACGCGAATGTGGCTGCCGTCCACGTCCGCATCGGTCATAATGACAATCTTGTGGTAGCGCGCTTTCGACAGGTCGAAGTCGTCGCCGATTCCGGTGCCAATCGCCGTGATGATGGAGCGGATCTCCGTGTTGGAGAGGATCTTGTCCAGCCGCGCCTTCTCCACGTTGATGATCTTCCCGCGCAGCGGCAGGATGGCCTGAAAGTTCCGGTCTCGCCCCTGTTTGGCCGATCCGCCCGCGGAATCGCCCTCGACGATGTACAACTCGCTGATGGACGCGTCCTTAGACGAGCAGTCGGCGAGTTTTCCCGGCAGAGAACTGACTTCCAGAGCGCTTTTCCGGCGTGTCAATTCCCGTGCCTTGCGCGCCGCTTCCCGAGCCCGCGCGGCCGTCACCGACTTATCAACAATCTTGCGCGCTACGGACGGATTCTGCTCCAAAAACGCGTAAAACTTATCCGCAAACAGGCCGTCCACGATGCCGCGCACTTCACTGTTGCCGAGCTTGGTCTTGGTCTGGCCCTCGAACTGCGGCTCCGGCACCTTGACGCTGACAATCGCCGTCAGCCCCTCGCGCACGTCGTCGCCGGTCAGGTTACTCTCGTTTTCCTTGAGCAGATTCATCTTGCGCGCATAGTCGTTAATGACGCGCGTGAGTGCGGTCTTGAAGCCGGCCTCGTGGCTCCCGCCCTCATGCGTATGAATGTTATTGGCAAACGAATAGAGCGTCGCCGCGTAGCCGTCGTTGTACTGCAGCGCAATCTCCACCGACACATCGTCGCGGATGCCCTTTACGAACACCGGGTCCGGGTGCAGCACCTCTTTCGACTTGTTGAGAAACAAGACGAACTCGGCGACTCCGCCCGAGTAGCAGTATGTACGGGACTTGCCTTCCCGCTCGTCGTTGAACACAATCTCCAGGCCCGCGTTGAGAAACGCCAACTCTCTCAGCCGCCCCTGGAGCACGTCCGACTGAAATTCGGTGGTTTCCGTAAAGATTTCCGGGTCTGGACGGAAGGACACAATGGTCCCGGTGTGGTCCGTCGTACCGACCACCTTCAGGTCGTACAAAGGCACGCCCCGTTCATACTCCTGCACGTGCACCTTGCCGTCCCGGTGCACCTCGACACGCAGCCACTCCGACAAGGCGTTCACCACCGACGCGCCGACCCCGTGCAGACCGCCGCTGACCTTGTAGCCGCCGCCACCAAACTTACCGCCTGCGTGCAGCACCGTTAAGGCCGTTTCGACCGCCGGGCGGCCCGTCTTCGGGTGAATCCCCACGGGAAACCCGGCACCGTTGTCTTCCACGGTCACACTATTGTCTGGATGGACCGTCACCACAATCCGCGTGCAACGGCCGGCCAGGGCCTCGTCTACCGAGTTGTCGACGATTTCCCACACCAGATGGTGGAGCCCGCGAGAACTGGTCGATCCGATGTACATTCCGGGACGCTTGCGGACCGCTTCCAGCCCCTCAAGGACTTGAATTTGCGATTCGTCATACGTCTGTTCCGGCAAACGAGTCCCCTCCATCCAGTTGTCCTGCCCGCTTTTTTAACGTCAACGAGGAAATGGGCGAAAAATAGACGGCATCCGCCGTAACAATACAAGATTTCACTTCTCCCGTCGCGGCTTCGTCCGTTGCCAGCGAAACCGCCGAGATACTGTTCCTCAGGTCGGGTGACTGCGCGTTGAAAATACCAATGACGTCGCGCAGGCGCACCATGGTGTCGCCCCCAATGTGCAGAAACATGGAAAGAAGCACCTACCCCTCCTTCTGTATTATACCAGAACGAACATGAAACAAACGTGAACGCCCCTCTAAGCGGTCCCCCAACTGATAGAGACCCGTGCTGGTGACGAGCGTCTGCACCTTGTCGCTCATCGACAGCAAGAGCTGGCGCTGCCTGTGGTCATCCAACTCAGAGAGCACGTCGTCCAAGAGCAAGACCGGGTATTCGCCCACCTCGCGACGAATCAGTTCAATCTCCGCCAGACGCAGGGAGAGGGCGATGGTCCGCTGCTGACCCTGGCTGGCGTGCGCCTGCACCGGCCGGCCGTCTAGGTAGAGAACCAAATCGTCCCGGTGCGGGCCGACGCTCGTATAGCCCAGTTGCCGATCCGCCCCCAGCTTCGCCTCAAGCTGCGCTTGAAACACAGCCTGCAGCTGGTCGGCGGACCACGAAGGGTCGTCCTCCGTAGAACGTCCGTCTACCTGGGTGGCGACGGCCATCTGGTAGCGCAAGTCGAGCTCCTCTCGACCCTCTGCGATGCTCGTATAGATTTCCCGCGCAATTTCCCGGAGCAGCGAAATGAACCGCTGGCGGCGCACCATTACCTCGGTGCCGTGGTGAACGAGCGGATCGTCAAACGCCGAAATGGAATCCAGGTCAAGCGACGGCCGCTTCAGCAGGTGGTTGCGCTGTTGCAGCGTACGGTGGTACTGGCTCAAGTGATGCAGATACCGGGCATGCGTCTGACCCAGCTCGATATCGATGAAGCGGCGGCGGACCGCCGGCCCTCCTTTGACGAGCTGCAGGTCCTCCGGGGCAAACAGGACAACTTGAAAGCGGCCGACGAAATCGCTCATTTTCGACTGTAAAACGCCGTTGACATGCGCCTTCTTGCCGAATTTCCCAAACTCGAGGCGCAGCCGAGACGGCCGCTCTTGATGCGTGATGACCGCCGTAAGCTGCGTTTGGTCCGCACCGTAGCGGATGAGATCGACGTCGCGGCTGGTGCGGTGCGACTTGCCGACGGCCAAGAGGTAGATGGCTTCGAGGACGTTGGTCTTTCCCTGTCCGTTTTCGCCCAACAGCACGTTGACGCCCGGCGCAAACTCAACCTCCTGGAGGACGTAGTTGCGGAAATCCCGCAAAACCAGGTGTTCAATCTGCATGACCGGAGGATGCCTCAATCACGTAAACCTGATGGAAAATTTCCACCTTGTCGCCGGGTCGCAGTTTGCGCCCGCGCCGCACTTCGGGCTCGCCGTTCACCCGCACGGTGTGCTCGCGCAGAAAAAATTTCGCCTGGCCGCCGGTATCTATCGCGTTAATGCGCTTGAGGAACTGGCTGAGGGTCATGTACTCCGACTGGATGTTCACCACAGGCATCCCGATTCACCTCTCACCTCGTCAGGACCGGGGAAATCAACTGCAAGCCATCGTCATAGCCGAGTCGGCGAATGACAAACGGCTGTTGCGGGCCGTTGAACTGGATCTGCACCTCCGGCGTATCGCAGACCTTGAGGGCGTCCAGCACGTAGCGCGCGTTGAAAGCGATAGTCAGATCATCCCCTTGTTTATCCACGATGTCCAGTTTTTCCGAAACGTTGCCAACCTCCGGGGAACTGGAGGCAACGGTCAGGCTGTCCTCGGCGATGTACAGGCGCACCATATGGTTCTCCCGCGCCGGGGCAATCAAAGCGGCCCTGTCGATGGCATGGGTCAACGATTCGGTATCAACAATCACCTGCGTTCGGTGCGTGGTGGGAATGATACGGCTAGTGTCCGGGTAGGCACCGTCGATGAGGCGCGTGTAAAACAGAGTCGACGCCTGAGCGAACAGACAGTGACTGGTCGTAAATTGGATGGTTACCGGGAGCTGCTCGTCTGGCAAGATTTTCAATAGTTCAACCAGGGATTTGCCGGGCAGTACCGCGTCCCACTCGGTATCTTGGGACACCTGGCGGGTAACGCTGCGGGTCGCCAGGCGTAGTCCATCCGTGGCGGTAAAGGTGAGTGTATCCCCGGAGGACTGCACGTGGATGCCGGTCAGGGTCGGCCGCACCTCGGTGTTCGCGGTGGCAAACACAGTCGAACGAATGAGCGCGGCCAGCATATCGCTGGAGACCGTAATCGAAGCCGCGCCGAGAAACGCCGGCAGGCGGGGAAATTCAGCCGCATCGATGCCGTGCAGATGAAACTCGACCTGCCCAGAGCGAATGGCGGTGAGGTAATTGCTGGTTGTCTCCAGGGTGACAGGCTGAGCCGGCAACTTCCGAATCGCATCGAGGAAGTAGCGCGCCGGTAATACAATCGCGCCCGGTTCTTCGACACGAATTTCGGTTTCTTCGCTGGTCATCCAGTTCTGAATCCCGAGTTCAAGGTCATAAGCTGTAGCAGTCAGTCGATTCGCGGACGCCTCGAGGAGAATGCCGGTTAGAACCTGTCTGGGGGTACGAACCGCCACCGCCTTGGACACGGTGTTGACCATTTGCACAAGGTCTGGTTGTGGAATGGTGAGTTTCATCCGAATGCACGAACTCCTTCCCATCCGGTCTCGCACCTCAGCGTCGTGAGGGGCGGCCGGACGCGTGTTAATCGCGTCGTAAGTAGTAGATGGAGAGTAGATCAGATACATAGTACTACTCGTAGTAGTCCCGGTGGAAATGTGGACAAGTATGTGAATTTCCTTGTCTAGCAAGGAAAAGGGTTGTGTATAACATGTGGATAAAGTAGCGCAAAAGACCTCTGGTTATCCACATGTGGAAAAGCATCTTGTGTATAGACGATAGGCGTCCGGCGAGCGCTCTGCCGGAAGGCTTCATGCGCTTCAGCACAGAGTGCGAATGGCTTCCGCGAGGCGGTTGACCGTCGTCTGCAGCTCCGGATCGCGCTCGAGGCTTTGGCTGATGCGGTCGCAGGCATGGAGCACGGTTGTGTGATCCCGCCCGCCGAATTCCTCGCCGATGCGGGGCAGCGACAACTCAGTCAGTTCCCGCGCCAGATACATGGCGAGTTGCCGCGGCAAGACGACGTTCTTGGTCCGCCGCTTCGCTTTCAGTTCATCGACCTTTAGCCCAAAGTGGTCGCCGACCACTTTTTGAATCTGGGCGACCGTGATGGTCTTGTGTTTGTCGGACCGAATCATGTCTTGCAGCGCCTGCTCCGCCAATTCCACCGTGATGTCTTCGTTGACCAGAGAGGAATAGGCGATGACGCGAATCAAGGCTCCCTCGAGCTCGCGGATGTTGGAATCGAACTGGCTGGCGATGTAGTAATGAACATCGCTGGGAATATGGAGTCCGTCTGCCTTGGCCTTGCGCTGCAGGATGGCCACACGGGTCTCCAGGTCGGGCGCCTGGATGTCGGTAAGGAGTCCCCATTCGAAGCGGGATCGCAGCCGGTCTTCCAGAGTTTGAATTTCCTTCGGTGGACGATCGCTGGAAATCACAATCTGTTTTCCGTTTTCGTGCAGTGTATTGAACGTGTGGAAAAACTCTTCCTGGATTCCTTCTTTTTTTGCAAGGAACTGGATATCGTCGATCAACAGGACGTCGATGGACCGGTAGTGATTGCGAAAGTCGCGCGTCGTGTTGTCGCGAATGGCGTGGATAAAGTCGTTGGTGAACCGCTCGGACGTGATGTACAACACCTTTGCGCCCGGGTGGTTTTGCAGTACGAAGTGGCCGATGGCGTGCATGAGATGCGTCTTGCCAAGGCCGACCCCGCCGTAGATGAACAGCGGGTTGTAAGCGTTTGCTGGGGCCTCAGCGACGGCCAGGCAGGCTGCATGCGCAAACCGGTTGCTGGCGCCAATGACAAACGTTTCGAACGTGTAGCGCGGGTTGAGCCGTGTCTGATCTGTGCTCGGGAAGGGGCTTTCTTCCTCGTCTTCGAGAGCTGTCGAAGCCTGCCGGGACTGCGCTTCCTCTGCCGGGAGATTGGGATTGGTCGTAAACCGGAGTTGAAAAGTCTGACCGGTGGCGGCGAGGAGCAGGTCGTGGATCTGCGATGTGTAGCGCTCTTCCAGCCAGCGGCGAGAAATGTCGGTTGGGCACAGCACCGTAATCCGGTTCTTTTCTGAGTTGTAATCGATGATTTGTGTCTCGCCAAACCAGGTCGTATAACTGGGGCCGCTCATCGTAGCTTGCATATGCGCTAGGACTTGTTCCCAGGCGCGATTGAAAAACTGGGCATCGTATTGAGAGCTCATCGACGCCAAAGACCTCCCCTTGCGGATTCACCCGTGAGCCTGTAGTGGGAATAAGAAATTGTGTGTCCGGAATGGCAAGGAAGCTGTGGATTGTGAATAACGCCGTCTAGTTGTCAACAGGGTTGGATTGTGTGAGTAAAGTTATCCACAAGGTGTGGACAACTTTGTGGATAATTCTCAGTTATACACAGCCCCGCTGCGTGTGGCACCGCAGATTATAGCAGAGCGTGTCGAGAAAAGGCAATCGCTGTCGCCGACTTATCCACAAGTCGCACATTTTCCACAACCGCTTCTAAACAAGGTGTTCACATGTGGATAAACATGTGGATACGGTGTGGAGGATATGAAAGATTGCATCGAAGAGGGTTGGGGGGGTGTGGACAATTCTGTGGATAACGTGGATAAGTGGCCGCTGCCCTGCGTCTACATCCAAAGACGCAGCAGCAGCGGGGCTGCCAGCACCCCAAGCAGGGCGGCGAGCACCATGGCCAGGGTGGAGAAGGTGCCTTCTTCGGAGCCAAATTCAAACGCCTTGCTGGTGCCTATGCCGTGTGCCCCCATGCCGAAGAGGATGCCGCGGCCAAGCGGAGATTGAATGCGGAGGATGCGAATCAGCCAGGGCCCGAGGATGCTGCCGAGAATCCCTGTACAAATGACGAAGGTCGCGGTTAAGACCGGGTTGCCGCCTATGGTTTGTGCAATCTGGATGGCAATCGGGGTGGTGATGGACCTGGGCGCCATGCTGATGGCCACGGTTTGTCCAAGGTGGACCACTTTGGCGAGTCCGAACGAAGTGCAGATTGCGGTGACACTGCCGACAAGCAGCGCCAAGGCGATGGTCGGAGCATGGCGGAGGAGTGCATGGCGGTGCCGGTACAGAGGCACGGCGAACGCCACCGTTGCCGGCTGCAAAAGCGCCGTCAGCCAATGCGCGCCCGACATATATGTCGCGTACGGGATATGGCATAAAGCGAGCACTAGAAGAGTCGCGACGAGACAGGTCAACATCGGGGACAGCAAGGTATAGGGCCAACGCCGGTGTATCTTGCGGCACAATCCGTACAACCCGACTGTAAGTGCCAGAAAGCTGGCGGCGGTGATTCCAGCGACGCTCATTTCATGGACGCTTATGCCACTCACGATGAACTCCCCCCATAGGTTTTCGACGTCACGGAGGTGTTCTCCGAGTCGCGGTTCATCGACGTCCGTTTGCTGCGTTCCAAGGCCTTTGGGAACCATTCCGCAATCAGACCGGTGACGGCCATCACCAATACCGTTCCCAGTCCCATCACGGCCAACAGCCGCCCACCTTCTGTCCACATGAGGTGCTTGTACTGGATGATGCCGACTGCAGACGGCACAAAGAACAACAGCAGTTGCGCCAGGAGCCAGTTGGCTCCTTGCTCCAGCCAGGCTACGGGCACAACCCGCAGACAAAGCAGCGCAAACAGCAATAGACAACCAAAGATACTGCCAGGAAGGGGAATGTGCAGGTCGTGGACGATGAGGTTGGCCGCCTCATCGATTCCCCAGAGCAACGCCACCTGCCAAACAATCGTCCAGGCGCGCCGCAGCCAAGTCATCGCTTTTCCCTCCGTTTCTTTATCGCGGAAACTTATCCACATCTCCCCGCGGTCAACTGCAGATTTCGATCCGCATGCGGTATGTGGACGGATCCAGCGTGGAACGGATCCTTCGCCAATGTACTCCGCGCATCGCGATTCGTCCAATATATAATCAGACTAGATTTGATTCATATTGCGAATGAAAAGGAGGATCCAGGCGGATGGAGCTTCGCCATCTCCAGTACTTTGTGGCAGTGGCCGAAGAGCGTCACTTTGGCCGGGCCGCGGAGCGCCTACGCATCACGCAACCGCCTTTAAGTCAACAGATTCGTCAGTTGGAAGAGGAGGTAGGGGCGCCGCTGTTCGTCCGTGGGCGCCGGGGCGTGGAGTTGACGCCAGCCGGGGAAGTGATGCTGGTGGAAGCGCGCAAGGCGCTGGCCGCGGCGCGCCACGCCCTAGAGGCCGCGCAGCGGGCCGGCCGGGGCGAAATTGGTCAGTTGGCGGTGGGGTTTGTCGGATCGGCCACCTACGACATTCTGCCCGCGATTTTGCGCGAATACAGTGCACGCCACCCGCAGGTAGCCATTTCGTTATACGAGCTATCCACACCGAGCCAGGAACAAGCCCTGCTGCGCGGGGGGATCGACGTCGGGTTAGTGCGTCCGCCGTTGGCAGAAGCGGGATTGGCGGTGCAGGTAGTGCAGGAGTCCGACTGCGTGTTGGCCGTCCCGCGCGACCACGTGCTCGCTCAAGCAAGCCAAATCGAACTGGATGACCTGCGGGGGGTGGCGATGGTGGCGCTGGCTCGAACCACCTGGGAAGGGCTGTACGACACCGTCATTCGTCTCTGTCGAGAAGCGGGTTTTAGCCCGGTTATCCGTCAGGAAGCCAAAGAGTTTCAAACCGTCATCGGACTGGTCGCGGGCGGGTTAGGCGTGGCGTTTGTGCCACAATCGGCCCGCAACCTACACACGCGCGACGTCGTCTATCGGGAGTTGTCAGGGCCTGCGCCAAAAGCCGCCATGGGGGTGGCTTGGCGCGACGGGGAAACGGCGCGGGTGGTGCAATCCTTTGTCGACGTGGCACGATCCGTCGGTCGGCAGCAGCCAGTGGTTGACAGAAGTTCAGACAACCCCGTATACTAGCTAATAGTGTGTCTTTGTTAAAGGGGGTGGCTTGGGTGAAGCCGACCTACAATCCGAACGTGCGCAAGCGCAAAAAGGTGCATGGGTTCCGCAAGCGGATGAGCACGAAGAATGGCCGCAAGGTGCTTGCGGCGCGCCGTCGTAAGGGCAGAAAGGTGTTGTCCGCGTGAGGCCACTTCGGTGGCCTTTTTTCATACACTGTCGTCTTAAGGAGAATTTTGCGTTAAGGAGAATTTTGCGGCGGGTAAGGAGCATGTGGCGTGAATGCGGTCCACCGACTAAAACAAAATCGCGATTTTCGCCGCGTGTTCAGTCGCGGTCGTTCTGCTGCGGCGCGCCGCTTGGTCCTGTATTGGTGCCCCAATCGGCTGGGAACCTTTCGTGTCGGTTTTTCTGTCAGTAAAAAGGTCGGAAAAGCGGTGGAGCGCAACCGTTTGAAGCGACTGCTGCGGGAGTGTTTTCAGCGCCGCCAGGAAGACCTGGCGGGATATGGGGTAGATTTTGTTGTAGTTTGTCGTCCAGCGGCGGCTGGGGCGAAGTTCCACGAATTGAACGAAGAGTTGACGAAGTTGCTGCGAAAGGGCAAGTTCATGATATGATAAGGCTGGTAAGCTAGGGGGCAGCCAATCTGTGAGAACGTTGTTGGTGGCACTCATTCGTGGCTATCAATTGGTGATTTCCCCGTTGTTTCCGGCCCGGTGCCGTTTTTACCCAACGTGTTCCGAGTACTGCTTGGAATCGATTGCCCGGTTTGGGGTGGTCCGCGGCGGTTGGCTGTGCGCCCGTCGGCTAGTCAAGTGTGGACCCTGGCACCCTGGAGGCATCGATCCAGTTCCAACACGGAAATAGGAGGACCTGTGGTTGGCTCAAACGTCGCATCGTAATCGAAAATGGCTTTGGTTGACGAGCGGACTGCTGTTGATGTTCGTTTCCGGCTGCGGAATGTATCCGAGTGCTCCCGGCAAATGGCCGCAGGGGGCCTGGGGGGACGTCCTGAAGTTTGTATCCCATTTATTGGACGTCTTCGCGCAAGCGCTGGGCGGCGATTATGGGCTGGCGCTGCTGGTTTTGACCGTGTTGGTGCGGCTGCTCATCATGCCCTTTTTCATCAAGCAGATCCGCTATTCCAAGGCGATGCAGCAGATGCAGCCGGAGATGGCGCGGATTCGGGACAAGTACAGGAACGATCCACAGAAGATGCAGCAAGAAATGCAGAAGCTGTGGCAGGAGGCCGGGGTCAACCCGATGGCCGGGTGTTTCCCGATGCTCCTGCAACTCCCAGTCCTGTACGCACTGTTTGGAGCCATTGAAGGGAACGTCCATATGGCCCAAAGTACGTTCCTGGGCATCTTCCAACTCGGCCAACCGGACCATTATTATATCTTGCCGTTTGTCGCCGCGTTGACGACGTTTTTGTCGTCGCGCGTGATGATGATAGGGCAGGACATGCAGCAAAAGTGGATGTTGTTTGTGATGCCTGTGTTCATTTTCATCATGGCGACGCGCTTTGCTTCCGGATTGGCGTTGTATTGGGTGTATACCAACCTGTTTACGGCGGCGCAGGCGTATTTTATCCGCGTGCGGCCTGGTGAGAAGGCGCAGACCGCAGTGGCAGCAGCCGGGGGCGGCCAAACGGCCGTGGCCGACAATCCGAAGCCAAGCGGCAAAAAGACGAAAAAGAAATCGAGTGGCGAAGAGGAAGGGACAACGGGCGGATCGACCACCGAGCAAAAACCACAGACAGCGAAGAAATCCGCCAAGTCCGGGAAGCGTGAAAAAAAGCGCAGATAGAACGGATGTCTTGCGCATAGAATGGATATCTTTGTGAGGGGATTTCCAGACGATGAAGCGGGTTATTGCGACGGGGCGGACGGTCGAGGATGCGATTACGTCTGCGTTGGTTCGGCTGGGAGCTACGCGTGCCGAGGCGGAGGTCAAAGTGTTGACCGAACCGGCCAAGGGCTTGTTCGGTTTGTTTGGCAGTCGCGAGGCGGAAGTCGAAGTGACGGTACCTTCTACCCCCGAAGAAGAAGCGGTGGAGTTTTTGACTGAGGTGTTGAGTCGTATGGGGGTCAACGGGTCCGCCCGGGTTCGGCACGGCCTGCAGGCCGGTTTTCTAGAGGATGTGCACGAAGGGCAGCCCGCTGACAGCCATCGTCGACAGGATGGGGTTGTCGAGTTAGAGTTAATCTGTGGAGAAGAAGAGCTGCCGGTGGTGATTGGCCGTCACGGCAGCACCTTGGACAGTCTCCAGTTTCTCGTCAACGTGGTTGCTAATCAGCGGGTGGAGCGAAGGTTGCGGTTTGTGGTCGACGCCGGGGATTATCGGCGCAGGCGGCAGGAGAACCTGCTACAGATTGCCGATAGGGCTGCGGATAAGGCGCTGCGGACGCGCCAGCCGGTATCCCTGCGGCCAATGTCGGCCTCCGAACGCAAATTGGTCCACACGCATCTGCAGCGGCGCGGCGACGTGCGGACGGTCAGCGAAGGGGAAGAACCCAACCGCAGGGTCGTCGTGGTGCCGTTGCACTGGGGTACGCCGCGTGCGCGGATGAGTGCGTCGGATGCGCGGATAAGCGCGTCGGCGATGCAGGCAGACCCGCGAGAGTAACGGAAGTTGGGCGTTAGCCCGGCTGTTTTGTAGCTGGTTTCGGATTGGTATGGATATGGGACCCTTCTCCGCGAGAAGGGTTTTGTTTATAGACGAGACGTTGTGAGCAAAGGGGGGAAAAGGAGATGGAGCTGGACACGATTGCTGCGGTGGCGACAGCCCCGGGAGAATCGGCAGTTGGAATCGTTCGCGTCAGTGGTAAGGGGGCCAAAGGAATCGCCGAGAAGGTGGTGCGGACCCCTGCGGGACGGCAGCCGACGCTTGGTGCAAGAAAGCTGCTCTACGGGCGTGTGGTACACCCAGAATCAGGGGAAACGGTCGATGAGGCCATCATTTTGTGGATGCCAGGGCCGAAGAGCTACACGGCGGAAGACGTGCTGGAGCTGCAGGTGCATGGCGGCTTGCGCGTCGTGCAGACGGTACTGGGGTGCGTGCTCGATGCCGGGGCGCGGTTAGCGGAACCCGGGGAATTTACGCGCCGCGCGTTTGTGAACGGGCGGATTGATCTATCGCAGGCGGAGGCCGTGATGGACCTCATCCGGGCGAAAACGGAGCGCGCGACCCAATCGGCGCTGGAGCAGGTGCGGGGGCGTCTCGGGGATAAAGTGCGGGAACTAAGGCAGAAGCTGCTGCGTCTGCAGGCGCATGTAGAAGTTACCATTGATTACCCGGAGCACGATGTAGAAGACGTAGCGAGCGCGCAAGTCGTGGAAACCGGGCGAGAACTGTTAGCGGACCTGGACGAGCTGTTGGCAGCGGCACGCACAGGGCAGGTGCTGCGGGACGGATTGGCGACGGCGATTGTCGGGCGCCCGAATGTCGGTAAGTCGTCCTTGATGAACGCTCTATTGCAGCGGGATCGGGCGATTGTCACCGATATTCCGGGAACCACGCGGGACGTCCTGGAAGAGTACGTGAACATGCGCGGGATTCCGTTTCGTCTGCTCGATACGGCTGGGATTCGCGAAACCGGCGATGTGGTGGAACGGATGGGCGTGAAGCGGTCGCGGCAGATGCTGCAGGAGGCGGAATTGGTGTTGTTGGTGCTCGACGCCTCGCGGCCGCTCAGTCCGGAAGACGTTCAGTTGTTGCGGGATACCGAGGGATTGAGACGGATAATTGTCCTGAACAAGGCCGATTTGCCGCGGGTGGTCGATGAGGAAGAATTGACGCCGTATACGGGCGGATCGACCGTGGTTCAGGTGTCGGCAAGGGAGCTGCAAGGAATGGCGGAACTGGCCGATACTATGGCGACCGTAGCCGGGTTTGGCAGTGGACAGGACCTGACTTATATGGCGAATGAGCGGCAGCGGCGGTTGCTGGAATCGGCTCGCCGCGAATTAGCCGAGGCGGTTGCGGCGGCCGAAATGGGGGCGACCTTAGATATTGTGGCGGTGCAGCTGCAGTCAGCGTATGCCGAGTTGGGCTTGGTGATTGGTGAAGAGGTCGGCGAGGAATTGCTGGACGAGATCTTTTCTCAGTTTTGTCTTGGGAAATAACGTTTTCCCGTGGAAAGGGAAGGGGTGACGGATGCGTGCGCTACTTCGCGGGCGAGTATGAAGTGATTGTGGTGGGCGCCGGACACGCAGGCTGCGAAGCAGCCTTGGCGGCGGCGAGGATGGGCTGTCGAACGCTGCTTTTGACCATCAACCTGGACACAATTGCGTATATGCCGTGCAATCCGTCGATTGGCGGACCCGCCAAAGGCATCGTGGTCCGGGAGATTGACGCGTTGGGCGGGGAGATGGCCCGGAATATTGATCACACGTACATCCAGATGCGGATGTTGAACACGGGTAAAGGCCCGGCCGTGCAAGCCCTGCGCGCGCAGGCGGATAAGCGATTGTACGGCGCGCTGATGAAGCAGAAACTGGAAAATCAGCCAAACCTCGATTTGAAGCAGGGCATGGTCGAGGAGCTGTTGACCAAGGGCGACAGGGTGTACGCGGTGGTGACCAAAACCGGCGCAGAGTACCGGGCGAAGGCGATTGTCCTGACCACAGGCACCTATCTGCGTGGCCGCGTGTTCATCGGCGATGTGTCGTACGACAGTGGGCCATACGGGCAGATGCCGGCGGTGAAGCTGACCGACAGCCTGTTGGACATCGGGTTTGACCTGGTCCGGTTTAAAACCGGGACCCCGCCGCGCATCAACCGCAACACCATTCGCTTTGACGCGCTGCAGGAGCAGCCTGGGGACGAGCATCCAGAACACTTTTCGTTCGATCCGGACGTCCCTGTCCGCCCCCAGGTCTCGTGCTGGTTGACGTATACGAACGAGAACTCCCATTCGCTCATCCTGGAGAATCTGCATCGGGCACCGATGTATTCGGGCGAGATTAAAGGAACCGGTCCCCGGTACTGCCCTTCGATTGAAGATAAGGTGGTGCGCTTTCGCGATAGGCCGAGCCATCAAATCTTTTTGGAGCCGGAGGGCCCGGATACGGCGGAATGGTATGTCCAGGGGTTGTCGACCAGTTTGCCGGAGGATGTGCAGTTGAAGTTGCTCCGGACCATCCCAGGCCTGGAGAAGGTCGAGATGCTGCGGCCGGGCTACGCGATTGAGTATGACGTGATTGTGCCGACCCAGTTGTGGCCGACCCTGGAGTCGAAGTTGGTCGAGGGCTTGTTCACGGCTGGGCAGCTCAACGGCACCTCCGGGTACGAGGAGGCGGCGGGCCAGGGAATTGTCGCCGGCATCAACGCGGCGCGCAAGGCGCAAGGAGAGCCGCCGATTGTGCTGGCGAGATCGGACGCGTATATCGGGGTGATGATTGACGATCTCGTCACCAAAGGCACCAACGAGCCGTATCGGCTGTTGACGTCGCGTGCTGAATACCGACTGCTGCTCCGGCACGACAACGCGGACCTGCGGTTGATGGAGATTGGCTATCAGTCTGGGCTGCTGCCGGCAGAAAAGTACGATCGGATGGTGGAGAAGCGCCAGGCCGTAAAGGCGGAACTGGAGCGATTGGCGAATACGCGCGTGCGCCCGGAAGTCGCAAATCCCGTATTGGAGGCGGCCGGATCGCGCCCGATAGCGGACGTGGCGAGCCTGGAGCAGCTGTTGCGGCGGCCGGAAGTCGAGTATCGGCACATCGAGCAGATGGAGGGCGGCAGCGACTCGGAGCGGCTGCCGAAAGAGGTTCGGGAGCAGGTAGAGATTCAGGTCAAGTATAGTGGCTACATCCAAAAGCAACTGCAGGACATTGCACGGCAGAAGCGTTTGGAGGAGAAGGCGATTCCGGCCGACGTGGACTATGAAGGGGTGCGTGGTCTGTCGTCGGAGGGGCGCGAGAAGTTGATGAAGGTGCGGCCGATGACGGTGGGTCAGGCTGCCCGCATCCCGGGCGTAACCCCGGCGGATATCTCCATTCTTTTGGTGCACTTGCAGCAGGTGCGAGGACGGGCGGCCAATGCGTGAGGCGCGAATGTCGAAGGCGCGGGAGCAATTTGAGGCGGCGTTGTCGGCCGTGCAGCAAGCTGCGTTCGCCCGCTACTACGCGTTGCTTGTGGAGTGGAATGAACGCATGAATCTGACGGCGGTGACCGAGGAATCCGAGGTGTACATCAAGCACTTTTGGGACAGTCTGCTCGCCTTGCGTGTTCCGGAGTTCACCGAAACCCTGGGGGAGGCGGGAAAGTTGGCCGACGTGGGCACGGGGGCCGGATTCCCGGGCCTGCCGTTGGCCATCTGCTGTCCGCAGGTGCACGTAGTACTGATGGATTCGCTGCAGAAACGGACGCGGTTTCTGGAAGCGGTCGTCGAGGAGCTGGGGCTAAAAAACGTCACCGTAGTGCACGGCCGGGCCGAAGACTTGGCCCGGGACGATACCTGGCGACAACGGTTTGACGTGGTCGTGTCGCGGGCTGTGGCGCGTCTGAACGTGCTTTTGGAGCTGACGGTGCCGTTTGTCCGCCCCGGCGGGTGTGTATTGGCCTATAAGGGCCCGCAATTGGACGAGGAACTGC
Organism: Alicyclobacillus herbarius DSM 13609; assembly: GCF_000430585.1. Classification (GTDB taxonomy): domain Bacteria; phylum Bacillota; class Bacilli; order Alicyclobacillales; family Alicyclobacillaceae; genus Alicyclobacillus_G; species Alicyclobacillus_G herbarius. Next base: position 67,061 of record NZ_AUMH01000019.1, on the reverse strand, counting down.
CGGACGGACGGCGAGCGGCCGGGCAGTTGTCGGCGAAGATTGAGCGGGTGGAACGCACGTCGCTGCCAATGGGGGAGGGTGAGCGAACATTGGCTGTCATCCGGGTCGAGGGTACAGTGAGTCCCACCTTTCCGAGAAAGGCGGGCACTCCCCAGCGGCGCCCTTTGTAGAAGAATTTTCATTCTTAGTGACCTCTGTCGGATGCTGACGCTTGTCGGCAACCTTTGTCGAGGGGCAGGAATTTGCGTGTCCTCGTGGAAGTGGAGTAAGGACAGCTGTGTCGAGCGACTTCTGCAAGTACGGCACTGGGGTGTGCCGCTCTGGGATAGAGGGGTTGCAGATGAGGGAAACATGGGGAAGATGGTTAGGTACAAAGGATACGTCGACAAGTTCGTCGGTAGTGCAGATTGGTGTCGACGAGATTGTCTCCAACCCGTTCCAACCGCGCACAGTTTTCGATGAGGACAGCATTTCCGAGTTGGCCCGCACGATTCAGACGCACGGTCTGATTCAACCGATTGTCGTCCGACGACATAAGGGCCGCTACGAGCTGATTGCCGGTGAACGGCGGTTGCGGGCGGCGCGAATGCTGGGATGGACCACCGTACCGGCGATTGTCAAAGAGATGAACGACGCGCAGACCGCCTCGGCGGCATTGATTGAAAACCTGCAGCGGGAGGGCCTGACGCCGATTGAGGAAGCGGTGGCGTATCAGCAGCTGTTGGAGCTGCACGGTCTGACGCAGGAGAGTTTGGCGCAGCGGTTGGGGAAAGGGCAATCGACCATCGCCAACAAACTCCGTTTGCTTCACCTGCCAGAGGTGGTGCAGGAGGCGCTGCGACGCCGGAAGATTACAGAACGGCACGCACGGGCCTTGTTGGCGCTGCCCTCGGAAGAGCTGCAGATTCGCTTGTTTGAGGAGTGTCTCGAACGCGGTTGGAATGTCAAACAGATGGAGGAACGGGTACGGCAGACGCTGGCTCGCTTGGAACATGCACCGGCGCGGCGGCCGCGCAAGCGCGGTTTGTCGAAGGACGTGCGGCTAGCGGTCAACACCATTCGCCAGTCTTTGAGCATGATTGAGAAGTCAGGTCTCTCCGTGGTCTGCGAGGAACAAGACGACACGGATTTCTATCAATTTATCATCAAGGTTCCCAAAGGAAATGCTGACGCAAAGGAGAACCCGGGGCAAGTCTAGCCTTTTTCCGGACCCCCCTCTAGGAGGCAGATTGAAGGAGCGGATGGAAAGGTTTTCGGATACGGTGGGTTGGGTGACCAGCCTGCTTTTTTTATTTGCAGCCGCGTTATCGATCCACATCGTCCCCACAATCTAGGGGTTACGGCATTGGTCAATTCTGAGACCAAGATGAGGACGCAATGGCGGAACTCTCGGTGTCTTGAATCGGGACGGAAAGCGGTTGAATGAGAGATTCTTAGACCCAGCAGATTGAATTTGAAGTAGAATGAGTGGTAGCATGCTAGGTCGTTGGGAATCCGGAATGAGGAGGGCACTCTGTGGCCAGCGGTCGAATTATTGCAGTTGCGAATCAAAAAGGCGGGGTCGGGAAAACGACCACCGCAGTCAATCTCACGGCTTGCATGGCGGATTTAGGGAAGCGGGTGCTGCTGGTCGATATCGATCCGCAAGGAAATTCGACCTCAGGCATCGGTGTGAACAAGGCGGATGTACACTACTGCGTGTACGACGTCATTATCAACGATGTACCCGTCGAGCAGGCGATTCTGCAGAGTGATTTACCGAACCTGTCGGTGCTTCCTGCGACGATCCAGTTGGCGGGTGCAGAAATCGAGCTCGTGCCGACCATCTCGCGAGAGGTACGGCTGCGTCGGGCCGTGCAGCCTCTGCGCAAAGAGTATGACTACATTATCATCGACTGTCCGCCTTCCCTCGGGTTGTTGACGGTCAACGCCCTGACGGCGGCAGATTCTGTGTTGATTCCGATTCAGTGCGAATATTACGCGTTGGAAGGGTTGAGCCAACTCCTCAACACGATTCGACTCGTGCAAAAGCACCTGAACACGTCTTTAGAGGTGGAAGGAGTGCTGCTGACCATGCTGGACGCTCGCACCAATCTCGGCATTCAGGTGATTGAGGATGTGAAGAAGTACTTTCGCGACAAAGTCTATCACACGGTTATTCCTCGCAACGTCCGGTTAAGTGAGGCACCGAGCCATGGCCGGCCGATTATCCATTATGACGCCAAGTCGCGTGGAGCTGAGACCTATATGGACCTGGCAAGGGAAGTGATAGGCCTTGAGTAAGCCACAGAAAGGGCTGGGGAAAGGGTTGGGGGCATTGTTCCCGGAACTGGACGTCTCCGAGCAAGACCAGGTCTTCACCGTGTCGGTTCAGGACTTACGACCGAACCCGTATCAGCCAAGGCGCGTGTTTGATGAGCAGAAACTGGATGAATTGGCCCAATCCATTCGAGAACACGGAATCATTCAGCCATTGATTGTCCGCCGCAGCAGTGTCCGCGGGTACGATATTGTCGCTGGCGAGCGGCGCTTTCGAGCGGCGCAGATGGCGGGCTTAGTCAAGGTACCTGCCGTCATTCGAGAATTTACCGACGTGCAGCTGATGGAGATTGCGGTCATCGAGAACCTGCAACGAGAAGACTTGAACGCGATTGAGATCTCGGAAGCCTACGCAAACTTGATTGAAAAGTGCCACCTCACCCAGGAGCAATTAGCAAAACGGGTGGGGCAGAGCCGATCTCACGTGGCCAACATGCTGCGATTGCTTCAACTCCCAGAAGAGGTGCGTGACTTGGTTTCACGTGGAACACTGACGATGGGACACGCCCGTGCGTTGTTGGCAGTCACGGATGCGAAGCGGCAGATCGAGTTGGCGCGCCGTGTCGCGGAGGAAGACCTGAGTGTCCGTTCGTTGGAAAAGCTGGTCTATCGGCCAGAGACCGTTTCACGTGAAACAAATAAAAAACCACTGCCGAGCCACTATAAGCGGTACGAGGAACAGTTCCGGGTCCGGTTAGGAACTTCGGTGCGCATCCGACCTGGAAAGAAACGCGGCAAGATTGAGATCGATTATTTCTCCGACGAAGACTTGGAGCGCATTTTGAATCTGGTGAGCGTAGGCGAAGAACCTTAAGTTACATCGTAGGCAAAAGGCGGTGCTGGAGTGTTTTTGCTTGGAACTGTGGTGAACGCGCTCGCCATCCTCTTCGGCACCGCGCTTGGTATGGTGCTGCCCTCCATCCCAGACCGTATGAAGTCGACGATTCTGCAGGGCCTCGGTTTGGCAGTGATTCTCATTGGATTCAGTATGGCGCTGCAGGACACGAACGATATTCTGATTATTATCTTTAGCTTGGTCGCTGGCGGCTGGTTGGGGGAGTGGATGGATATTGAAGGAGCTCTCCATCGACTGGGCCAGGCTGTGGAACGCCGTACTCGACATCTAGGCAGCGGCCGTACAGCCGAGGCGTTTGTCACCACCAGTCTGATTTTCTGTGTTGGATCGATGGCGGTCGTCGGGGCCATCCAGAGTGGGGTCTCGAACAATAACTCTACTTTATACGCGAAGTCTTTGCTTGACGGGTTTACAGCCCTCGTCTTTTCCTCCGCGCTGGGCATCGGCGTGATTCTTTCCGTTTTGCCGGTTTTGGTGTACGAGGGGGGCATCGCCATTCTCTCACATCTGGGTGGGGCCGCCCTGAATTCGCCGCCGGTCATTCAGTGTATGACAGCAGCTGGCGGTCTTTTGATTGCCGCGATTGGATTCAACCTGTTGGGAATCCGCAAGATCCTCGTCGGAAATCTGCTCCCGGCGATGTTTTTGGCGGCGGTTCTCAAGTGGGGACAACTGCAGGCGGCTGGGATTCACCTCTCGGCGTGGCTGCTGACGTAGTCACAACCTTGCATCGGAAAGAAGCTCCGGGTGGCTCTTTCTTACTTCAAGCGTGTTTTGAATGAATCCGTTTAGAATCAGTATTCATCCACTGGGAGAGAGGAGTAGACGGTTTGTTGAATGGACTTGGATTGACCGATGCTCAGTTGTACGCAGGGGTGGCTGGTCTCTTGGCACTCGTCGCAATCATCCTATCCATCATTGCGATAGCCCGTCAGTCCAGACTTAGGCGACGGTTCGACAAGTGGAAATCGATTCACTCCAGTGCGGACCTGGACGCGGTGTATGAACAAACGTTGGATGCCGTGGCAAGCCTACGCCAAGAAGTGAACCGACTGACGACCGAGAACCACGAGCTGCGCAAAGCCCTGCAGGGAAAAATATCGAGCGCCCGTTTGGTCCGATTCAACGCATTTTCGGATGTGGGGAGCGATTTGAGTTTCTCCTTGGCGCTGCTTGATGACGATCAGAATGGGGTTGTGTTGTCCTCAATATACGGTCGTGACGAATCCCGGGTATACGCAAAACCTGTACAGCATGGACAATCTACATATCCGTTGACGGAAGAGGAACAAATGGTGATTGAAGGCCGTGAGCGGACCTTGCAACGATAAGGTAACCAGCCCGCCTGGTGCACCGGGCGGGCGAAGGCTTCATTGGACCATGTTTGGTTCCCCGTAACTTTGCCGCATCCAGGCAGCGATTTGGCGCCGTGAGGCCAGTCGAATCAGGCTGCGGCGGATTCCCTCGACGACGACGTCCGACATCCGCATGACAATCCCCAAGCGCGTGTTTTGCAAGACAAAATACTCCATAAACCCAGAGACGTTGACCACGCCCGTCAGCGTGTAGGCGCCAAACTCAGGCAGCGTCTTCTTTACGCCGGCGCCCGGTCGCAGCGGGCCACGTTCGAGAATGATGTGCCCGACATGCTCGAATTTCCCTAAACACGCATCGACCGCGAGGATCAGAGGATCGCTGGGATGACGTTGTTGAATCTTGGACAGCACCTCATTTAAGTTGACTGCGTGCACCGGCTCGTCCAACGTCCCGTAAATCGCCACGTTCGGCATGTGGATATACGCTTGCAATTTTGAGCCGACAATCGGTCCAAAGGCGTCCCCGGTCGACCTATCCGTTCCCACGCAAACCAGGACAATTTGCCGGTTTTCCGCGCCGTCGAATATCTTGTCCAATACAGAACAGAGTTGACTCGACGCTTGTTCATCATCATAGGCGGCTCGAAACAGCTGGCCAAAGCGTGACTCGGGATTCGAGTTGAGGTCCACGTCAAATCCCCCTCGGCTGGAATAATCCCAGTATACGTCGGCGTAATCTCAACTATACCTACTGGGAGACGGGCTGCACTTGAATAGGCATAAAGGCTTAGAGGTCGTCTATTTCCAGACAGGGGAGAGGCAGAGAGCGCGCGTGATAGACCTTGTCCTGTTGCTCGAAATCGCTTGGTGCAGCGTGTTTTTTGGTTGCCGTGGGCGCACCCGTGCGTCTCTGTCGATGGCTGGCATGCTTGTGGCAGGGTATTCTGCGCCCGTCATCAGCGGCTGGTTGGCTGAGGTGCTGGTGCCCCCGGGAAGCCGGGTGATGGCATGGCTGACTCAGCAAGTCGCTGCTCCGCCCACTGCCGTGCCGGTTTTGTCTGCGTTCCTGCCGGCGCACGAGGTGGCCGTCGCGTATTCGATCCCTGGGCAGTGGATGGCCCTGACACTCCTGCGCGGACTGCTCACCACGGCAATCACCTTGGCGGTATTCCTATTGTTTGTGATTACCTCGTACCTTGTTGACGTGTATCGCCGAACGCCGGACGTGAGAGGACGGTTTGGCGGATGGTCACCCACGACGCTCACCTTAGGAGCGGGATGTGGAGTGTACTGGGCGTTTCTCACAGCGGTCTCCATTGCCGATTTGAGCTGGATCCGCCCGTTTTCGTTTCTCGCGGAAGGGGCTTCGACGTCGCTCGGCCTGCACGCGGCAGCATTCCTCTTGGAGGCCGTACACCATTCCTAAGGGCCTGTCCAAAAACGCACATGAATTGTGTTATAGTAGGCAGGGAAATCTTTCGGCGCTTTTGGTGTGCCGTCGTTGGAGGTATCCTAGTGTCAGAGCCCACAACCTTGCGGGCACAGGTCGAGTCATTCATTCAGACCCACGGTTCAGAATTCTTTCAGCCGCCTTTGAACATCGTCACACACCTGGTTGAAGCAGCCGTTCTCTTCGCGATTATGAAGCTGGCCAACCGCGTTTTGTCGAAGGTTCTCGGCCGGGTGCTTGATTCGCGCGCGATGCGCATGGACGCGCGGCGCAAGAGCACCATGCGTTCCCTCTTACAGAATGTACTCCGCTACACCCTGTATTTCATCTGGCTGCTTTGCGTCCTGGAAACGTTCAACTTTCACGTGGGGGCGCTCTTGGCGGGAGCCGGAATTGCCGGTTTGGCGGTTGGTTTTGGCGCACAAAGCCTTATCAAAGACATTCTCACCGGGTTTTTCATCCTGTTTGAAGACCAGTATGCGGTCGGGGATTACGTCACCATCAACGGCATTACCGGTGAGGTGGTGCTCATGGGGCTGCGTTTGACCCAGATTCGCGTCTGGACGGGGGAACTCGAAATTATCCCGAACGGGTTGGTGCAGCAGGTCACCAATCACTCTCGCTACAACAGTATAGCCGTCGTCGATATTGCGATTTCCCGCATGGCGGATGTCGATCACGCTGTAGAAGTTCTAGAGCAGGTGATGCGTCAAGTAGCTGAGGAGAGCCCGGATGTGGTCGGGGAGGTCACGGTAGTGGGGGTGCAGAACATCGACGCCCAGCAAATTGTGCTGCGTGCCACCGCCGAGTGTGCTCCTTATACGCACTTCGGGGTCCAGAGACTGGCCCTGCGGCAGGCTGCCGAGGCGTTTACAGCAGCGGGGATTGACATGCCCACCCAGCGTACGGTCATCACGTTTCAAGGCGAGACGGGGTCACCCTCGCCTCTGCGGGAGGAAGGTAGAGGATGAGTGGAGCGTATGGGATGGACGATGTGGTGCAGCTGAAAAAACCGCACGCCTGTGGCGAAAACCGCTGGCGGATCATTCGAATGGGCATGGACATCCGAATCAAGTGCGAAAAGTGCGGTCACAGCGTGCTGTTGCCTAGGTCAAAGTTCGATCGCGCGTTTCGGCGCGTTCTGGTGCCCGCGGGAACTCCACAAGAGGAATAAAAGGAGCCCAAACGCGGGCTCCAGATTTCAATGATGGCAGAAATCGAATGAAGAACAGAGTCCTCAGACCTATCTCAAGAGTAGGCCCCAATCGGGGCTGCCGGTCTCAGACGACATCAGGCGCACGCCATAAATTCGCGCTTTGAGGCCGGCTGACGCATTTCTGCGGCCAAACCCCGCACAACCAACCTGCGGCCCTTTAACCGACGGATAAGCCGCTTGAGCATACCGACACCTCCTTTCGCACGAGTCCCCATTCCCATCTTAACGAAAACATCGCCAATTGACCATTCATTCGAAACGGGATATGGCGGACTCTGTGGGACTGAACCCGAACAGGAACAATTTCGCGGGCTTATTCGCACCATAGCGAGCAGATTTGTACCTGACGTTATTGTGTCACCTAGTCCCATTGCCTATAATGAGCCAAGCGGACTGATTGGAAAGAGGTGTAGACATGCCACTGCAGGCAGGAATTGTAGGTCTGCCGAATGTCGGCAAATCGACGCTGTTTAACGCCATTACGAATGCTGGCGCGGACGCAGCCAACTATCCGTTCTGCACGATTGACCCGAACGTCGGTGTCGTGGAGGTTCCCGACGGGCGGTTGCAACAGCTGGCGGACGTGGTGCATCCACGCCGGATTGTGCCGACCACGTTTGAGTTTGTCGACATCGCGGGCTTGGTCGAGGGCGCCAGCCGCGGCGAGGGGCTTGGTAACAAGTTTCTTGGCCACATTCGCGAAGTCGATGCGATTGTCCATGTCGTCCGCTGTTTCGAAAATGGGGATATTACCCACGTCAGCGGCAAGGTCGATCCCGCTCGGGACATGGATGTCATCAACCTAGAGTTGATTTTGGCCGACCTGGAAACGGTCAATCGACGCCTGGAGCGCGCACGGAAGAATCAAAAGAGCGGGGAGAAGCGCTATGTGCTGGAAGCGGCCGCTTTGGAACGGCTGGCCGGTCACCTTGAGGAAGGGCAACCGGCCCGGACATGCGCCTTGTCCGAGGAGGAGACCGCGTTCCTGCGCGACTTGCACCTGTTGACCCAAAAGCCGGTTCTGTACGTCGCGAATCTGGGTGAGGACGAGATCCTGGACGCCGACGCGAACGTACACGTGCAGACGGTGCGCGAACGGGCTCAGGCGGAAGGGGCCGAGGTGGTACCCGTCTGTGCGCAGCTAGAGGCCGAAATCGCCGAACTGGAAGGCGAAGACCGGCGTGCCTTTCTGGCCGACCTAGGGCTCGCGGAAGCAGGGCTTGACCGGTTGATTCGGGCCTCGTATCACCTACTCGGCCTGATTACGTATTTTACAGCGGGCGAACCTGAGGTGCGCGCCTGGACGATCCGCCGCGGCACGCGCGCGCCGCAGGCGGCCGGCGTGATTCACACCGACTTTGAAAAAGGGTTTATCCGCGCTGAAGTAGTATCTTGCGACGACCTAGTTCAGGCGGGATCGTACGCAGCGGCCCGCGAGGCTGGAAAGGTGCGGCTGGAAGGCAAGGATTATGTTGTCCAGGACGGCGACGTGATGCACTTCCGGTTCAATGTTTAGTCTTTGTTCTGAGCTTGATGGGCATTGTGAACAAAGAGCCTTTCGATCTGTGTCTTGTGTCCGCTGAAGCGCTATAGTAAAATAAAATATTGGCACGTCCACATATGGCGGCCGCATCCTTGCTCTGCACGGTGAAGCAGGGCCGAAGTCCAGAAGGAGGTGACTCGAATGCGCCAGTATGAGACCATGTACGTACTGACCCCCGATCTTGAGCCGGAGCAGACGTCGGAGCTGGTATCGAAATACCAGGCTCTTGTCAGCGAACGCGGCGGGCAGATTGACGAACTGCAAGAAATCGGCAAGCGCCGTCTGGCGTACGAGATCAACAAGTACCGCGAGGGTTACTATGTGCTCATGCGCTACACAGCGGACACGGATGTATCCAAGGAGCTGGAGCGCGTGTTGAGAATCGAGGACGCAGTGCTTCGATACCTCACCGTGCGCTTGGGCGAATAGATCCAAGTGGAGGGGTAGGTATGCTGAACCGGGTGATTCTGATTGGGCGGCTGACTGCGGATCCTGAATTACGCTATACGAATAGTGGCACTGCGGTGGCCTCGTTTACGTTGGCGGTCGACCGTATGCGCAGCAACCAGAACGGAGAGCGTGAGACCGACTTTATCAACATCGTCGTCTGGCAGAAGCAGGCTGAAATCTGTGCGCAATACCTGCACAAAGGCAGGTTGGCGGCGGTGGATGGTCGTCTGCAAATCCGCAGCTATGAAAACCGCGAAGGGCAGCGCGTGCGCGTCGCCGAGGTCGTGGCCGAGACGGTGCGTTTTCTGGATCGCGGCAGTGATGGAGCCCAGCTGTCCAATCGACCGGCGGCTGCGGCGGCCATGGGGAATCGTCCGTCACCTCAGCGTACACCCAGCTTTGAGGATGATCCGTTTGCCGATGATAGCCAGATGATTGACATCTCGGATGATGATTTGCCGTTTTAACGGTTCAAGAACGCCATGGGCTAAGCCTGTGGTTGGAAGACGGGGGTGAAGACGAATGCCGCGTAGAGGTCGTGGTGGCAAGCGGCGCAAGGTTTGCCAGTTTTGTGTGGACAAGATTGACCAGGCAGATTACAAGGACATCGCTCGCCTGCAAAAGTTTTTGACGGAGCGCGGGAAAATCCTGCCTCGGCGAATTACGGGCAACTGCGCGCGTCATCAGCGTCAGGTGACGGTGGCCATCAAGCGGGCGCGCCAGGTGGCGCTGCTACCGTATACAACCGAGTGATGACGAGTTCGTCGGACTGAATGCCGTGTCTTGAAAGCATGGAGACAGGGTTCTTTTCTGGGGGCTGTCTGAAAACCCATCGGGAGGTGGGTGGGGACAGCCCCTTGTCTGTTTCGCGGGATTTCGGCCTGCAGCAGGGTGCTGTAGCAGGATTTCGTTCGGGAAAGGTGGAAATAAAACAAGAATTGCGGCTTTCAGGGAACGACCCGGAAGGAGGGTGTGGCGGCGACGATGGAACCTCACATGCAAATCGCCCGTCGAATCCGCTCCATTGAGTCTGCAAAGATTGAACTGCTAAGACGTGTTGCGGACCTGTTTGAAGGTCTGCAGATAGGAGACGAACGCATGCTCTCTCAATCGCTGGCCGGCCTGATTGGTACCGCGTATGTCATCGGGCAACAGGTCGGGATCTCGCCTAGTCAAATGGATGAGGAGGTTCTCCGCCAGCTTCCCCGTACCACGACAGCGAACGCGGCCGACTTGACCGAATTAGATCCTGTACGCCGCCACTTTCATGCGCAGGGGTGAGGGTATGAACCGCCGCGCCACAGCGGCTCGGGAGCACGTGTGGGCGGGGGGCTGGTTTGTCGGATTGATTGCCTTGACGCTCAGCCCACTGGGCCCGACGGCGGGCGTTTGGCTGTTTCCTGTTCCGCTGGCGATAATCTACTGTCTGAATTCCTTAGGCCCGGTTCTCGGATTGGCTGCCATTGCCGGTACAGCCCTGTTTGTGGCTGGAACTGGATGGCTGGCGGTCTTATTCAGCGTTTGGATGACCGCGGTCGCCGTCATCTTGGGCGACGCCCTAAGCCGACGGGAGTCCCCGTACTTTGCTTGGATTGGCGCCACGCTCTGTGGCACGATGTTGGAGCTCGGGATTCTCGCCGCATCCGGGGGAGGTGCGGAGGGCTTCTATGATACCTGGCGTGAAGAGTGGACGCGTTGGCTGGTTAACGCGGGGCCCGGGACGGGACTGTCGCGTGGAGAAGGGGCAGCGCTGATTGCCCATACCATTGCTTGGCTGCAGGTGATGCTGCCCGGCGTTCTTATACTCACGGCGTTTTTGGTCACGGCCTTGAACTGGAGTGTGTGCCGCTACGTACTGCGCCGGCGCGATCCGCCCGTTGGCATGCTGAGTGGCTGGAAGCTCCCGCGCTCGGTGGTCAACTTGTACTTGGCGGCCCTGGCCTTCTTGCTCTTGGGCATCTTTGGATCATCCACGTTGCTTGGACAGTTGGCGCACAACGTGGTGTTTCTCAGCGGGTTTTTCCTCGGTGTTCAGGGTCTGATTTGCCTTTGGAAAGGCGTATCCGGACGGCGTTGGCGGGCGTTATGGCTCGGGCTCTTGGTGTTGCTCGCGTCGGTTCGGTTAATCTCGGATTTTTACGTACTCGTCGGCATCTTCGATGTGCTTCGGACTCCGCGCAGTCCCAGCGTGTAACGTCTGCCATCGTTTTTTTGCGTGGCTAGCGATAGAATAAAAGGTGACGTGTAAGTGCGAGTCCGGAAAGGGCTTAAATGCGTGTCCGAAAAGGGAGTTCTGACCCCTCGTTGGGCAACCGCTAAAACTCGTTTCCGGACAACCTCTACAAGGGGGTACGGTGCTATGAAGGTTATTTTACTCCAGGACGTGAAGGCGCAGGGAAAGAAGGGGCAGGTCATTGAGGTCTCGCCCGGCTATGCGCGTAACTTCCTGTTTCCAAAAAAATTGGCCGTGGAGGCCACAGATAATGAGCTGCAGGCGTTGGCCGCCCGCAAGCAAGCAGAGGAAAAGAAGGCGGCGCAGGAATTGGCGGCGGCCAAACAATTGCAGTCGGAGCTGGATGAACGCAAAGTGGTCATCCGTACCCAGGCTGGGGAAGGCGGCCGCCTGTTTGGTGCCGTGACTTCGAAGCACGTGGCGGAGGCCTTGGCTTCGCTCGGATACAAGATTGATAAACGGAAGATTCACCTCCCGGAACCCATCAAGCACCTGGGGGCGCAGCGTGTGCAGGTTAAGCTCCACCCTGAGGTCGCTGCGACGATTGTGGTCTATGTTGAAGCGGATGCGTAACCGAGGTAGTGGGGGAGAACGGAATGCCTGAAACGGAAGCATCGGTGCCACGTGAGCGGATAGAGGACGCCAGTCTGCTGCGCCTGCCCCCACAGCACATTGAGGCCGAACAGGCGGTGCTGGGCGCGATGCTGATTTCGGCAGATGCCGTGGCAGAGGCGACCGAGTGGCTGGAGGCGGACGACTTTTACCGGCGTTCACACCAGTTGATTTTCGCGGCCATGCAGGAATTGTACGAGCAGGGCCAGCCGGTCGATGTGGTGACCACCACGGCGGCGTTGCAGGCGCACGAAGGGCGCCTGGAAAGCGTCGGGGGTGTGGAATACCTGGCGGAACTGGCAGGGGCCATGCCGACCGTTCTCCACGTCGCGCACTACGCGAGCATCGTGCGGGAGAAGGCGCTCTTGCGGCGCATCATTGCGGTGGCGCAGGAGATTGCAGAAAGCAGCTACAAGGCGGAAGAGGATGCGGGGGCGGTTCTGGCCGAGGCCGAACGGCGCATCCTGGAACTGTCGCAAAACCGCAAGGTACGAGATTTCACCCATATCAGTGATGTCCTTGATACGACGTTCGAGCGCATTGAGCAGCTGTATGCCAACGAAGGCAAGTTGACCGGCGTCCCGACCGGGTATAGCGAGCTGGATCGGATGACCAGCGGGTTTCAGAAGTCGGACCTGATTATCGTGGCGGCGAGGCCCTCGGTTGGAAAAACGGCCTTTGCCCTCAACATTTCGCAAAACGTGGCGGTTCGGGCCGGGCTGCCAGTGGCCATTTTCAGCCTCGAGATGTCGAAGGAACAGTTGGTGCAGCGCATGTTGTGTGCCGAAGCGTATATCGACGGCCACAAGCTGCGCAATGGCACGCTAGAAGACGACGACTGGCCGAAACTCTCGATGGGGGTCAGCGCGTTGGCCAACGCCCCTATCTACATTGACGACACACCCGGCATTACCGTGCCGGAGATGCGCAGCAAACTGCGGCGTCTGAAGTCCCAGGTTGGGCTCGGTTTGGTCACGATTGACTATCTGCAGTTGATTCACGGCCGCCGTACCAGCAGCGACAACCGCCAGCAGGAGATCTCCGAGATCTCCCGGTCCCTGAAACAGCTGGCGCGTGAGTTAGAGGTGCCGGTGATTGCGCTGGCGCAGTTGAGCCGCTCGGTGGAGCAGCGGCAAGACAAGCGGCCCATGCTGTCCGACATCCGCGAGTCGGGAAGCATTGAGCAGGACGCGGACATTGTCGCGTTTCTCTATCGGGATGATTACTATGACCCCGAGTCTGAGCGCAAAAACATCGTCGAAGTCCTGATTGCAAAGCAGCGCAACGGGCCGACAGGGAAAGTCGAACTGGTCTTCTTGAAGAACTATAATAAGTTTGTGAACTTAGAGAAAGTGCACAGTGAGTGATGGACGAATCCTTACCTGTATTGACGCGCAGGCAGCGGCAGGAACAGCTGCGCCGAAAACGCAAGCGGCAGCGGCGGCGCCGACGGCGTCGGCGATTGCGCCTTCAGACGCTGCGAGCGCTTCGGACGACTCGCTTTTGGATAAACGTCGGGTTTGTCTCCCTGGTGTTCGCCGTATTGGCGTTTTGGGCCCGGTTTGCGTATGTGTACCATGTGCCGGCGGAAGCCCAGACCGGAATACTCTCGCACGTGACGGCGTACATCACCTTAAAGCCCTGGTGGTTCGGGCCACCGACTTTTGACCTGGCGCGCTACGCGCAGGTGCCCGACACAACGGTGCAGGCGGCTAATCGGCTAGACCTACTGCTTTCCAACCTTGGGCCATTTCAGGCGATTGTGGAGCACCCGGACTTGGTTTGGGTTTGGTACTCCGACGGCAGCAGCGGTCCCGCCTAAAGGTCGTCCGGAAAGGGGTTAGAACCTCTTCTAACCGCCTTTCCAGGGATAGACCCATCGCAGGGGACCCGCTGTGAGGGGATTAGGTGTAACCGTTGCATTCCTTGATGATTTGTACGACTTCCTCGACTTTTTCCTCCGGACAGACCACGGTCAGCAGAAAGTTGCGCTCACCGCTGACGCTCGGTCCCTCGGCCGTATCGGCCATCCCGCTGGCGGACGGATCGGCCGCAAGGAGGACGGCGGCATCGCGCGAGGTGTCTGCCTGCAGGGTGAGGGAGGCCAGGCTTTGAATCTTACCAGCGATGGGAATCGGGCGGCCCTCATCGCCGAAGCCGCCAGTGTGGAGTTGCGCAACCTGGGTGGTCTTCACACCCAGCTTATGAATCCTATCTGCAGCCTGGTTGGCGTCACTTTCACTGAAGAATGAGGCCAAGACGGTACGTTCTTTCATCGTGTCACCTCTGCATCTGTAGTCTCGGCTGTGCCGGCAGCCATCTTGCTGTACGAAAGGGGCTCATCCACGTGGCAGTCATCCTGGTCGTTGAAGATGAAGAGCCGATTGCAAACATCCTCAAGTTTTCCCTGGAACGGGAAGGTTATGAGGTGGTGGTCAGCTACGACGGCGTGGATGCTGTAGAGCAGGCCAAGCGTCACAACCCGGACCTGATCTTGCTGGATTTGATGCTGCCGGAAAAGGACGGATTTGAGGTTTGCAAAGAGGTGCGGCAGTTCAGCATGGCGCCCATCATCATGCTGACGGCGCGCGACTCCGAGTTTGACAAAGTGGTCGGGCTGGAAATCGGGGCGGATGATTATGTCACCAAGCCGTTCAGCATCCGAGAACTGTTGGCACGGGTCAAGGCCAATCTGCGCAGGCACTGGCACGATGCGGGTACGCAGGCTGGCGACAAGCTGACCTTGGGGGATGTGGAGATTGACCTGGCGCTCTACGAGGTACGCCGGGGTGGGGAGCTCATTCCCTTGACACACCGGGAGTTCGAGCTGCTCGCGGTGTTGGCCGCGCGTCCGGGTGTGGTCTTTACGCGCGACCAGCTGCTCTCCGAGGTCTGGGGTTCCGACTATGCGGGGGATGAACGAACCGTGGATGTCACGGTGCGCCGCCTGCGGGAAAAACTCGAACAAGACCCGAGTCATCCAGAGTACGTGTTGACACGCCGCGGTGTCGGCTATTACGCGCGGAGGTAGGCGCATGTGGCGGAGCATACGCCTGAAGTTTGTGATTATCTACCTGCTTTTAATGCTGTTCACCTTGCAGCTGATTGGGGCGTATTTCGTCCGCACGCTCAACGCCTCCCTGGTACGTGGCGAGATGCGGAGTGTGCAGCGCCAGGCGTCGCTGTTGGCTGCGATTGTCAAGCCGGAGCTGAGCGTAGGGCCTAGGCACAATTCGGACAAGCCCGGAACAGATTCAACCTCCCTGCTCTCCGCCTTCCCGCAGCCCCAAGGCGGGGCGGTTTATCTCCTCAACAGCAAAGGTGTGGTTGAGGACACGTCGGCCGGCAGTGCCCTCGTCGGCCAAAAACGCATTGATTCCGTCGCGACGCAGGCCCTGGTCGGCCATAAATCCGTCTCGACCGTTCGGTACGACCCCATTGCACATCAGCATGTGTTGGCCGTGGCGGTGCCCCTGTTTGACGGAAAACGGTTCATCGGCATCCTGGAGGACGTGGTGTCGATTCAAAACACCTATACGACCATGCGTCAGGTGACAACCATCTTTTACACCGGCAGCGCTTTTGTCCTGGCTTTTACGGTCCTGTTGGGAATTGCCTTGTCTCGGACCATCTCTCGCCCGATTCAGGAGGTGACGCGCCAGACGGCGCGCATGGCCAACGGGGATTTCAGCCGTCGGGTGCAGGTTGTCAGCGACGATGAGCTGGGACAGCTGGGGCATGCGGTTAACGACTTGGCTGAGAAGCTGCAGACGGCGCTGTCGGAAAACCTGCGCGAGCGCGAGCGACTGCGCGCCATCATTACCTACATGGGCGATGGGGTGCTGACGTTCGACTCCCAGTTGAAGCCCGTTTTCGCGAACGACGCGGCCTTGCGCTGCCTGCCGCGCGGGGCTGAAGACGTGGCGCGCGCGGGCCAACTGCTGGGGCTGTGCAGGGAGTCACTCACTGCGCCGGGGGGAGAGTGGAACTGGGTGCGGGAATTGGATGGGGCTCTTTTGCACGTGCACGTGACGGCCATCCAACGCGGCGACGAGACGGACGGGTACGTGGCGGTGATTCGCGACGTCACCGAACAGGAGCGGCTGTACCAGAAACAGCGCGACTTTGTCGCCAATGTATCGCACGAGCTGCGCACCCCCCTGACGAGCATCAAGTCGTACCTAGAGGCATTGGCCGAACAGGACGACCTTGATGCCCAGACGCGGCGCACGTTTCTCGCGGTCTGTCGGCAAGAGGCCGAACGGATGGTCCGCATCACGCACGACTTGTTGCAGTTGTCCGGATTGGAAACGCGCGGCATTCACTACGTGGAGGGTTGGCTGGACGCGGCGGAGTGGCTGACCGCTGCCTGTCAGCGGTTGGAGATGCAGGCGAAGCGGCAGGGGGTCAGTTTGCACTTGAGACCGGTTCCCAACGTCGCCTTTCGTGGGGACCGTGACCTATTGGACCGAGTGCTTGACAACATCATCGGCAACGCCTTAAAGTATACCGCCGCCGGCGGGGTGGTGTTGGTCTCGGCGGCGAAACAGGAAGACAAACTGCGTGTGCTCGTCCAGGACAATGGCATTGGCATCCCGGAGGCGGACCTACCGCACGTGTTTGAGCGTTTTTACCGCGTGGATAAGGCGCGATCGCGCCGCAGCGGCGGAACCGGTTTAGGATTGGCGCTGGCGCGCGAGATCATCGACCTGCACGGCGGGGAGATTGGCATTGAGAGCGAACTCGGCCGCGGAACCAAGGTGTGGTTGACCTTGCCCTTGCCAGAGGGGGAGACGGCATGACGGTGCAGCGTATGAAAACGTGGGTGTTGATCCTGCTCGTCCTCATCAGCCTGCTCTTGAGCTACCAGCTCTGGCGCGGGGCGTGGCTGAACGACCCAGAACCGGGGTTATCCGCGCCGACGGTCCACCATGGGGCTCCTTATCCACAGCTCAGCCAGGTGACCAAGCCGCTGGAGATTGACGTGTTCAGCGAAAAGCGAAACGCGGCAGCCCTGATTCCGCCGGATTCGGCCGATTACCGGCAGTGGACGGATGTCCTCAAGAGCCTGCAGACGCAGCGGCTGCGGCACGAAACGGCCTCGCCCAGCACTGCGACAACCAGTGTCACATTCCCGTTTGGCCTGGAGTTGGAACGGACCGACTTATCCCGTTGGCTGCCCGCCTTGCGACTCTCCCCACTGGATGTTGCAGGGTCCGAGATTCAATTGTACCAGGCAGTGGTGGGTGGACCGGTGGAACTGGCGGTAATTTTTGGGGGTGACCGCTACAGCGCTCAAACGAATGTGGATCCCGCCCGTTTTCAACACCTGGTGGCTTTGGCCACGGCCCATTATCCGGCCCAGGTTTGGCGGGATGAGGCGGGCAATCAAACCCTGGTGCCTGTGCACGGGCGGACGATGCCACGCATCACGTGCGTCGTCTCCAAGCCTGCGCTTTTGCAGCTGGTGCATTCCTTCTTTGTTAACCCAGACGCGTTGACCCGGATTCAGGAAAACCGACACAGGGTGATTTGGACCGACGGGACGCGCGCCGTCCAGTGGGATACGGAAACAGGCGAATTAACGTTTGACGATCCGAACACGTCTTCGACCGCGGGCAATGGCGGTGAATTGCAGGCGGTTACGACTTATATCCGTGCGCACGGCGGCGCGACCCACGATGGGGTTTTGCTGAGTTCGGATGATCGCTCCCTGCCAGGGGTGCATGCCTACCAACTGCAACCTGTGTTTGCGGGATTTCGAGTGTTTGGGACGCACTGGACGCAGCAGGTGCAGGTCGAGAACGGCCATGTGGTGCATTATCAACGGCCCTTCGGAAACCTATTGGCGGAGAACATGAAGGATGAGGTCCGGGTGATGGGGGCGGACAGGTTGCGCGAGGTGTTGCAGCACCTGCAAGGCCGCGCACCGAAACGCGCGTTCACGGCTGTGCTCGGGTATTGGCCGGTGGCGGAGGGGGACAATCAGGTGGAACTTGAGCCCGCCTATGAGGTGATGCGGAACGGGGCAGTTATCGGCGTGATCGATGCCGTGGACGGCCAAGTTCTGGAAGGGATGAAGCAGGGGTGAACTGGGAGACGGCGAAAACCTGGCTGATTGGCATGTTTCTCATCTTAGACATCCTGCTTGGATGGCAGTACTTTTCCGCTCGGGCCGAGATGCGCGGGTACGCGGAGTCTTACCCGGATTTGTTGGCGAACACGCGAACGCTTTTGGCCGAACACAATTTCAGCCTGGCTACCAGTGTCCCGACAAAACGCCCGGACATGGCGCCCTTTTCTGCTCGAGTGGGCGGGGTCTCGCTGGCGGAAGCTGCGAAGGCGGCGTTTGCCGGCAAGCCGGCGCACCGCGCAAAAGATGGCGGCCTGGAAACAGCAGGCGGCCAAGTCAATGCGTTGGGGAAGGGGTCTTGGACGGTCGAATATACACACCCGGTGTCTTATGATGCCAAGCATCCGGAGCAGCTTTTGGACCGGATGGCGAGCGGGAGCGCCTACGCGTTCGACGGTGGCGCAGGAGAGCAAGATGTGCTGGTGTTTGACCAGTTGTACGGGGGGAAATACCCGATTTTCGACGCCACTATCGTGGTGGATGTGTCCGGCAAAGGGGCGATGACGGGGTACCAGCAGACGGTTCTGACCGACATCCATGCCACGAGCAATCCCAAGCCGATTATTTCTGCACTGGATGCGTTGAACAGCTTAGGGAATGCGGTGGACAATTCTGGACAAGAAAAGGATAATACGATTGTAGAAATCGATCTCGGGTATTTGAGCAGTCCGTCCGGGTCTGGGTCTGCGACGGGTGCGAACCACTATTGGTTTCCGGTCTGGCGGATTCTTACAGACACTGGAGTCTATTATGTCAATGCGTTTACGGGCGAGTTGAACATGTGACGTTCGCGAGCGGCCTAAGGAGGAAATGCGTTTGTTGGAGTTTAGTGTACTGGCGAGTGGCAGCTCGGGGAACGCCTTATACATACGTACGGCTGAAGTGAGGGTCTTGCTCGATGCGGGCATTAGTGGGCGGCAGCTGCGCGAGCGGCTGCGCGCGGCGGCGAGCGCCGATTGGGGAGAGTTGGACGCCGTGTTGGTGACACATGAGCATGTGGATCACGTACGCGGGCTGCGGCAGGTGATGAAGTCGTGCGCGGCCCCGGTGTACGCGACGGAAGGGACCTGGCACCAAGTAGCGGCCGGGTTGGAATCGGACTTAACCGATGCGGATCGTCGGCAGACGGTGCGCGCGGGTGAAGCGTTTGTGATTGGCGATCTAAAGGTGACACCGTTTGCCGTGTCCCACGATGCGGAGGAACCGGTAGCTTTTCGGTTTGACACCGGCGGAGAGAGCCTGGCCGTGGTGACGGATTTAGGTTACATGAGCGATGGCATCAAGGCGGTTATCCAAGGGTGCGATGCCTACGTGTTGGAGACGAATCATGATGTGGAGATGCTGCGGGCTGGACGGTATCCGTGGAGCGTGAAGCGGCGTATCTTGGGCGATAAAGGACACTTGTCCAACGAGGATGCGGCTTATGCGCTGTTGGACGTGTTGGCTGAGAAACCGACGCAGGTTTACCTGGCCCATCTAAGTCAGGAGAATAACCTGCCTGAGCTGGCGGAATTGACGCTGGCGAACACCTTGCGCGAACAGGGAATCGAAGTGAATGAGCACGTGACTCTCCATCGGACCAGCCGCGAACGACCGACGCCGCTCAGGCAATTGGCTTCGTTTCCGGCGCAGTCGGCCGCTTACATGGAATAGAGGTCGTGAAGGCAAAATAATATGGACGCCGAGGGAACGCCGGGCATGGTGCGGGGAGAGTTTCTGTGCGTTTCCAGGTTGGACCGTGAAAAGAAATCCCGACGAGATGAATCGGGATTTTGCTTTTGTCTCCGCATTCGGTACCATATGAGTTAACAGAACATCGGCGGATGTGAAAGAGTGCGTTGGGATTCATGGAAAGGCAGGGACGGAGATGGGCTTTTACAAGGACAGCGACGATTGGAACGCTCAGCGGAAGGATAGGCGAAGCGGGCTTTGGCGGTGGGCGGGCGTGGTTGTCCTTTCTGCGTTAGTGGGGTCTGCCGCGACGATGGCGCTGTATCCCAGCCTGCAGGGCCGGGATGTGATAACCACGACGGCGGACGCCGCGACGGAGAACCGCTCAGTGACACTGCCTGCTTCGGCGAATGTCTCGGTGAATGACGCCATCGTGGAGGCCGTTAAGAAAGCCAAGCCAGCGGTCGTCGGCGTGCTCAACTATAAAGAGGTATCCGATTTCTTCAGTCAGCAGACCAAACTGAAGGCGAACGATGTTGGGACGGGGCTGTTGTTTCATAAGGACAGCAAGTACGGGTATATCGTGACGAACAATCACGTGGTCGATGGCGGCGCGAAGGTGGAGGTTGTCTTCGAAAAAGGCAAGCATGTTACGGCACAGGTGGTGGGTACCGATGAGTTCACCGATCTCGCCGTACTCCGCGTGCCGATTAAGTACGTGAGTCATATTCAGCCCGCCCAGTTTGCGAATTCGGACAGCATTCAGGTGGGCGAACCCGCGATTGCCATCGGATCGCCCATGGGGTTGGACTTTGCGGACTCAGTGACGGCCGGCATTGTGAGCGCGAAGAAGCGGATTATGCCGGTACAGACTCCAGATGGCCAGCAGGTGTTGGACTACCAGGCGGTGATACAGACCGACGCGGCGATTAACCCGGGCAACAGCGGCGGACCGCTGCTGAACATCAACGGCCTGGTGATTGGCATCAACAGCAGCAAGATTGTCGATCCGACGGTGGAAGGGATGGGGTTTGCGATTCCTTCGAATGAGGTCAAGACCATCGCCGCCGAGATCATGGCAACCGGGCACGCGGAGCACCCAGCGCTCGGAGTTTCGGGGTACTCGCTGCGGGCAGTTCCGGAGCAGTGGTGGCCAGATGTTCCGGTCGACTACGGCATTTTGGTCCAGGAGGTGCAGTCCGAGTCGGCCAAGCAGTCCGGGCTGAAACCTGGGGATGTGATTGTAGCGATTAACGGGCACGCGGTGCAGACGATGCCCGACCTGCGCACCTACCTATTCCAGGCGAAGCCGGGTGAGACCGTGACGTTGACGGTGTATCGCGGACACAAGAAAATGGATTTCAAGGTGACGCTCGGCAAGATGGAGACGCCGAATACGACGGTTGGCGGTGCGAGCCAATCGAACGCGGGCGGGAACGATCCGTTCTCGATTCCGAGTGAATTCTTTAACTGAATGCGAGTGGGGTTACCGCTGTGCAAATGAGCGTGATTGCTGTTGGAAAGCTGAAGGAACGGTATTGGCGGGACGCGGAGGCGGAGTATGTGAAGCGCCTTTCCGGTTATGCACAGATACAGGTGGAAGAGGTGGCGGATGAGCCTGCAGGGGAGGATGCCGCGGAGGCCGAGCGGTTGCGCGTCCTGCGCGCGGAGGGGGCGCGCATCGAGCGCCGGCTGCGCGCGCGGGATGCAGTAGTGGCCCTGGACCGTAAGGGTAAGCAGTTCTCGTCGGAGGCGTGGAGCCAGACATATCAACAACTTGCGGCCGGAGGCCACGGACGTATTGTGTTTGTGATTGGGGGATCGCTCGGGTTGGCGGACACCGTGTTGCAACGGGCGGATTTGCGTTGGAGCTTTGGCCCGCTGACCTTGCCCCATCAGTTAGCCCGAATCGTACTCTTGGAGCAGGTCTATCGCGGCATTCGGATTGCGCGGGGGGAACCGTATCATAAATAAGGGGAGCCTTATTTTCGATTACGATTTTAGATTGCAGGTGTATGCGGGCGGGAAGGCCCGAAGCCTGGGGCCCTCTCGTTTCATGCTTGAACGAACGTCGGTTACGTGGTTGGGAAACCTTGGCAGAGCGTTCTTCGTTCCAATGTACGAGCCACATCAGTACATCCTCTTAGGACGACGGCTCCGCGTTGTAGAACAGCAAGAGGAGCCTTGTGGACCGCCGGTCAGTGGTTGTTGGAGTTGCGTGTGAGGGCGAGAACATGTCGAAGTAGGGGTGTTTCTGCGTTGATAGGTGAATTTGGGGGAAAATAACCAAATTGACGGAATATATGACCATGTCTTCAGCTACGCAGGGTGATACCATCTCCCATGGACTGAAAACGCGTGCATGGGAGGGACGCGAGGATGTGTCGTTTGAAGTGGGCCTTTCAGGGTGGTGCTGTGACAGCTTTAGTCCTGGGGACATCCTGGGTCGCGGGGGGAATGGCGAGAGCAGACAGCCCGACGCCGCAAGAGGCGGTGGTGACGGTGAACGCTTCGGCCCCGTTAACGCGGGTGCCGAAAACCGCACTGGGGGTAAACACGGCAGTCTGGGACGGGCACCTGACAGACAAGGATGTGCCGTCGATGCTGCGCAAGATTGGGGCCAGGATGCTTCGTTATCCGGGTGGATCGACCTCGGATGTGTATCATTGGCAGACGAACACGGTGGATTTTGGTGGTTGGGCTAACCCGAACAGCGGTTTTGATGCGTTTATGCGCGTGACTGAGGCGACCGGTGCATCGCCGATTATCACGGTCAATGGGGGTACTGGGACGGCGGCAGAGGCGGCTGCCTGGGTGAAGGATGCGAACGTGACGCACGACTATCACATCCGGTACTGGGAAATCGGCAATGAGTTGTACGGCAACTGGGAGGGGAATGGACATAATTTCAACGGCAATCCGGAGGGATACGCTGAGAAAGCGAGTCAGTTTATGAAAGCGATGAAGGCGGTCGATCCGTCTATTCAGATTGGTGTGGATTTGATTGCGCCCGGGACGGGGGACGATACCTGGAATGCTCGCGTGTTGGCGAAGTTAAGGGAACTAGGGACAGAGCCCGACTTCGGGATTGTCCACTGGTATCCACAGAATCCGGGCGGGGAATCGGATGCTGGGTTGCTGGCGTCGACTGAGATGATTGCCACGGTGATGGATACGCTGAAGCGGCAGTTAGGACATATCCCGGTGTTTGTCACGGAAACCAACAGCGTATCTTCCAACCCGGGCAAGCAGACAACGAGCCTGGTGAACGCGCTTTTCCTGGCGGATGATATGGCGGATTGGCTCCAGGCGGGCGCCGTGAACGTGGACTGGTGGGACCTGCACAACGGGATTGTCACCGCGTCGCAGGGTGCGAATATAGACCCCGGTCTGTACGGGTCGAGTTCGTTTGGAGATTACGGACTGTTGGCGAACGGATCGTCCGCGGATGGTATTAGCGAGCCGACGGCGAATACACCATTCCCGAGTTACTATGCGTACGAGTTACTGGCACGGATGGATAGGCCGGGGGCGACGCTGGTCGGAGCTGGCAGCAGTGACGCTGAGGTGGCAGCCCACGCGGCGAAGTTGCCAAACGGGGAATTGGTTGTGCTGCTGATTAACAAAGACCCAAACCGTTTGTACCATGTGAAGCTGCACCTGGAGGGGTACCGGGCCGAGGAATGGGCCACAGTGCTTAGCTACGGCGAGGGGAGTCACGGAATTGAGACGGAGCGGCTGCAGGATGCCGGGTTGGTAGAGCTGCCGCCGTACTCGTTGCGAGAGGTGATCTTGACTCCGCGGCATTGTGGAGCAGGGTATGGCGCGGGGGTGTCGGCGACGACAACGGTGAGCAGTCCGACGGTGAAACCGAGCTATACGGAGACGATTACGGCGCGATTTAAAGCGGTTCGAGCGCAGCTGCGGGGGGCGACGGTAAGCCTGGAGGTCTACAATCCGGCTGGAGAGCTGGTGGGCCGGAAGTTGCTCAACGGTGTCTCGCTGCATCCGGGGGATTGTACAGGTGCGGTGACGATGACGTGGGAGGCGCCGAACGTGCCGGGTACGTATACGGTGAGAGCGTTCGCGTTCAGTAGAGACGGGGTTGTTACGTATTTGGCGGATGAATCCGCGGGACAGTTTACTGTGACAGAGCCAGACCCGATTGTGCAGGGGGATGTGACGGTAAAGACGATGTTATCGGCGAGTACGGTCAAGGTGGGAACGCCGGTGACGGTTAGCACGACATACAAGAATACGTCGGATTCGCGTTGGCTAAGTAACGGGATACTGAACCAATACGTCTACCGCGACGGTACATGGGTCACCCAGTTTGCGAAAAACGGGACATTGGCGCCGGGCGAAACGGTGACGGAGACGGCAACGTTTACTCCGTCCTCTGCAGGAACATACACCTTTCCGGTGGGGCTGTTCACGAGCAACTGGGGCTTTCTCCAGTGGTTCGCGAATTCGGATGGCCCGACCTTGACAGTCACCGAATAGGGTACGGGTCTGTCTCTACGCCTTCTTCGTGTCTTTTCTCTTCTCCTCCGTTTTGTCGGTTTCCGGTTCTGTTAGCCGACCTGGGGCGCCCGGTGGGTCCTCCAGGTCGATTTGTTTCTGGGGATCTTTGTAGACAGAAATTCCAGATATGGTGTTTGATTCGGAATCTGTTCGTTCGGATGAGGGTTAAGAGTTAAAGTTTAAATGTTGGATGGTAAACTGTAGGATTTGAAGTTTGACGTTTGAACTCTAAAGTTCAAACGTTACTTGGGTAAACTTCTAAGACTTAAGGTTTAAATCCTAAGCTTTCAAGCTTCAATTTTTGCGTTGGCGAGCCGCCCAGAATCTCATATACTGTGAAAGTAAGAACTGTGGGTTGGAGAGGGGAGCGAACTTGGCGAAAAACGAAGCCGCAAACACGACGATTACGTTATCCATGGACAATGGCAGCAGCCACATCAAAGGAATCTACGACCAAATCGAGAACACGTTTATTTTCCCCAACGTTGTCTCGCAGCCGATAGGGGAGCGCTTCCTCTTAACAGAGCAAGGCAACCCGCTCGACTTTCTCGACGTGCAGATTACCTCTCCGGCTATTACCAGCGAACAGTACCGCCACGTATATGTCGGAAACCTAGCGATCGGCGACGAAGGTGTCGTGCATGAGATTGTCGGCGATAAGGCGGCCCAAAAGAAGGCGCAGCGACCAGAGACCATGGTCACTCTGCTGACGGGCGCCGCTTACGCGGTCGCGCGCAAGCACGAGGCGGAAATCCGGGCCGGTTTAAAGCGCATCAAGGCGCATGTGTACCTCGGCACGGGACTGCCCATCAGCGAGATTGCAAAGTTTCGTGCGGAATTCGCCGCCAAAATTACAGGTGGCGTTCATTCCGTAACCTTTGTCACCACGCCCGTCTACAAGGGCGTGACCGTAGAACTCGAATTTTCGCTGCCCGTTGACATTGGCATCGACGATGTCTCCGGTGTCTATGACATCGAGGCCACCTCGAAGTCGCCCTTGTCGCACAAAGGCTTCGGAATTGCCGACGTGGGCGGTGTCGATATGGATATTGCCTTCTTCCGGCCCGGTCTGGAATTGGATCAGCGCCATTCGACCGGGACGAAGATTCACCTCAATGATGCCCTGGAGAACATCCGCAACGAGGTCAACGCCCAGGGAGAAGAGCTCATCGCCAGCACCGCCGAGCTCACGGAAATGCTGGTCAACAAAGAATATGAGATCTACGCCGAAGGCAAGGTCGTCTTTGACATGACCGGCCTGGTCAACCGCCACATGCGCATCCTGGCCGAGAAGGTGCTCAAGTCAGCCCGCAACGCCTGGAAGCATGTCCGCTACGCCAATGAGTTCTGGTTTATCGGTGGTGGATCGATTGTGTTGCAGCCGTGGATTGAAAAACTCAACGCGGAGTTGGGTCTGCCACTGCGCTTCGACGCGGCCGAATACAGCCAATTCCGCAACGCCCGTGGAACCTTCCTGCTGTTGTCACACGCCCTGGAGACGATGCCGCAGGCGGCGGCCGCCGTTGAACAGACTTCGAGTGCGCCGGCAGCACAAAAAGAGGACGGGAAGGATGCGCATTGAGGAAACGCCGCTCCACGGTGTATGTCCGACCCGGCAAGGACATTACCCTCTACGTTCCGGCAGAGACGCCACCGGAAGTGATTGCCTACCTCAACCGTCTGAAGGATGAAGGAAATTTCAGCCAAGGTGTCATCGACATTTTGACGGAGTATGTGTTGTCGCACGGAGCGGAAACGCCAGAAACCGAGACTCCGGTCGCGGGTGCCTTGGAAGACGATGAGGATTTCGATTGGCCGCCGCGCGCCACGCGAACCGATGGCAGCGCGCCGGTCCATCCCGGGCCCGACACGGGGGCAGCGGCGGACGGATGGCCGGGAACCGGACCGCTGTCGGGATCTACCTCCCATATCCGCGCGTTTTCCAGAGACGCCGCGGCAACGGACCGTATGGGTGGCGTGCTGGATTCCCAAGACACGGGGGCTTCAGGTGAGTCAGCCGACGCCTCGGGGGTAGGGCCAGAAGATCACACAGAGCACACAGCGAATCCGGCGGGAGCGGCTTCATCCACGCCCCCGCCAGCTCCTGAGCGCAAAAAACTGAGCTTGGCGCAAATCTTTCGCCAGGCTCAGCGAAATGCAGGACGTTTGACGGACGGGTGACCGAAGGCCAGGGTCAAGTCTACGAGTACGAGTCTTTCTTCTTCATTTGTATCTGTCGAGTGTAAAGGTCTGTGTCGCCAACAGTTAGTCGGGCCCCGTCGAGATGTTCTACCGTACCAGGAGTACGTCCGCATCGGTGTGTTCAAGTACAGATTTGACGACGTTATTTCCCGGGGATTCCTGAGGCCGGTCTTCCATCGCCCCGCTGGGCGTGCGGGCTGATGACTTTTCCGGATACGGCAAGCAAGACCTGCATGGCTCATGCCTCCCGTTGATACGTCCGTCCTCCGCCGGGGCGGACGTAAGACTGGCGTGAAAGGAAATCGCGAGCACGACGTAAGCGCAAGTTGTTCGAATTTGTCTAAGGTTTTCTGCGTCGCCAGTCCGACGGCCTTAGGCAGTTTTCCGGGGGCGCGGGGCCAGTGGTGCTGGCCGGCTTCCACCGCGATGACGGATGCGGGCAGCCAGTTACTGTAGGTATGGAATGAGCCAATAATCGAGCCGGACCAAAACCGAGCTTCAGGAAAGACTGGTCCAAATCGGCCCTATCCTCGTCTGACCGGGTACCTCCGAAGTGGCGGCTTTACGTCCATATCTGCTCTACGTACACATCCGGTGCAAGTTGCGGCAGGCACAAAAGGACTGAACCTGGTGGCGAGGAATCAGGCTCAGTCCCGTGAAGCGTATGAAATTGTGAGTAGGAAGTGCAGCCCGTATCTTCAGTGCCGTTGGCGGATATACTGCAATTCCTCGGCAATGGCTGCTTTCTCGTCCTCAGACATGAGTCGGCTGGCCATAGGGAAGAGGTGGCTGTCTTCCTTGCCTAAGTGATTGAGCAGGGCGACGGTCAGGTCCTCAACCTTATCCCAGAGGAGTGCACGCAGGTGTTCGTCCTGTTTCTCGGTGAATGCGTTGAACAGGTCCTCCGCCTCGCCATGCAGGCGTCGAATGTGCGCATGCTCTTCAATCAACCGAGCTACCGGACCCACATCTGCCCCGCCGACGTGGACTGCCATCCGCGGAAACACGATGTCCTCTTCGGCCGTGAAATGATGACATAACTCGGCACTGACCACCTGCAGCGCGTGGCGAATAGCATCTAAATCCGGGTGTTCGCCCAGGTTCAGCAGCACCTTGCACAGTTGCACGTGGTCCTCGACCAAGGGCCGCAGTTCGGGTGTGATGCCTTTGACCAGTTCTGGGTGTTCATAGGCGTTCTGATGTTGAATCTGACGGGAACCCCGCGGAGACGGTCCGTCTTCGGCACCTTCCGACGGAGCAAGAACCAATAGTACGACACTCTTTTCCACGGCTTCGACTGCGTGCTCGACACCTGCTCCCACCGGCAGAAGGCTCGGTCCCTCGAGAAGGACCTGCTCATCGTCGACCGTGAAGACAATCTTTCCTGAGACAACCACGACGGTCAATGCCAACGGCGTTTTATGCCTTGTCAAACCCTGCCCCGGGTTGAGCGACAGCTGCACAAACCTGGCTTCTCCATGTTGTAGCAGGCTTTGCACCATCTTATCTTGAAACGCTAAAGACACACGCTGCATAAGCGAACCTCCTCGACCGCCCACGATTAACCGTAAAGACGGCCTTCACGAAGATAAGTACACCTTGCATGCTCAGTCTTGCACAGGCGACACATCTTCGTTGTGCGATCCGTCACGCCCCGACGCTTTCCCCCTGCTCGCGTCCGTTAACGGGCAATCAGCACGGGGCGATGGGCCCGATGCAGCACGCCGTGACTCACACTACCCAGAGAACGTAGGCCGGACTTCCCATGTGACCCCATAATAATCAGGTCGGCGTTGACCTCCTCCGCTATGTCGCAGATGACCTTTACCGGATAGCCAGTCGGCGACCGGAATGTCGCTCGTTCACCCACGTCGCCGAGCATTTGCAGGGTCTCCTCCCAAATCCGTTTGGCTTCTTCCTCTTGAGCCGCGAAGACTGTGGCGGGAATCGCCGCGTCTCCAGCGAAGACGAGCGGATCAATTGCATAAACGCCAATCAAACGGGCATCCGCAAAACGACTGAGTAAATCGCCGGCCCAAGCGACAGCCTTCTCGGACGCTTTCGATCCATCCACAGCCAAGACAAATGTTTTCATAAGTCTCCCCCCTAGGTTCCTCCCGTCAGGTCAACCGGTCTCATTTACGGCCAGGAACCTTCATCCGTTACACCTCCATCATGGCGGAAACGGACGTTTTTGTTCAGTTTCGGCCAGACCATCTTCGAAACGCACAATCGACTAGTCCGATAGGCCCCTGTCGTCCGGTCGGATCGGAACTCGCCACAAGAGCAGACCGTAGTCATACTTGTCCTTGATCTCGATGCCACGCGCTACAAGCGCTCGAAAAAACTGTTGTATGATAGTTTGTCCTGTTATATGATAGAGGTGATACACGACACGTTTCGGACTTGAGGCGCAGGGACAAATTCAGAGAGCACGATTCAGGGGGGACGGAGGATGAAACTGACGGTCACACCGGAAGCGGCTAGGTGGTTTCGGAGCGAACTGCAATTGCAGGACGGAGACGCGGTCCGGATTTTTGTACGGTACGGGGGCGGATCGGTCATCGAACCGGGGTTTGCCTTTGGCATCCGAGTCGAGGAGCCAAAGTCGGTCGCCGTGATGGTGGAGCAGGAAGGCACGCGTTATTTTATCCGCCGAGGTGATGCGGACTTCCTGGCGGAGCGTGACGTGCAGATTGCCTACAATCCCGCGCAGGACGAGATTGAGTTCGTCATCGGGCAGGCGTCCTAGTACACTGTGGTCTAACAAGCCGCAAGCAAAGGGTGG
Source organism: Alicyclobacillus herbarius DSM 13609 (assembly GCF_000430585.1). Lineage (GTDB taxonomy): Bacteria > Bacillota > Bacilli > Alicyclobacillales > Alicyclobacillaceae > Alicyclobacillus_G > Alicyclobacillus_G herbarius. Next base: position 37,748 of record NZ_AUMH01000019.1, on the reverse strand, counting down.
AGGGACTCCCTCCACCCTTATGTTTCGTCGGATTTTAAAACGTACCCTTCCCGCACTGCATAGGCTGCGGCCTGAACGCGATTGGCCAGGTGCAGCTTTTCGAGGATGCTGCGGATGTGGTTACGTACCGTGTTTTCGCTGATGTACAACGCGGCGGCGATTTCCCGGTTGCTGGCGCCGGTGCTTAGGTGGCGCAGCACCTCCATTTCCCGATCCGTCAGTCGGTCCACCCCATTTGGACCCCCGGCGGCTCGCTCCTCTGCGGAGTGGCTCGAATGCTTGGCGGGTGCGGACATCTCGGTAATGATGCGCATGGCCAAGTTGGCCGGCACGACCGGCTCACCGCGGCTGACCCGCAACACGGCATCCATTAACGAGTCGGGGCTGGCCGTCTTTAATACGTATCCGTCCGCACCGGACTTGATGGCTTCAAACAGCATCGATTCCGCCTCGCTGACTGTCAACATCAAAATCCGGACGCTGGGATAATCCGCCTTAATTCGGCGTGTAGCTTCCAGTCCGTCACATACCGGCATGTTGATGTCCATTAATACCACGTCCGGCTGCTGCTCGGCCACCATTTTCATTGCGACTTCTCCATTTTCAGCCTCAAGGACGCTTTGGACGTCTTCCATGTGGCTGATGATGGATTGTACCCCTTTACGGAACAACGTATGGTCGTCCACAATCAAAACCCGTAAGGACTTTGTATCCGGATGGCCCATCACCATTCATCCCCTTTCAGCGGCCGTCTGTCATAGGTCATGTATACGCACAAAAGGTTTTGCAGGCGCTCAGTGTTAATGCTACTGTACCGCAGGCGACTTGCTATGAATAGCTGAAAAGCGGTGATTTTAGAGGGTTCGCTCCAACTAGTTCAAACGGGTCATGACAACGGTTCTTCACAGACTTTCCGCTTTCTATAGGGTATAATCGACGAGAGCTCATCATGTACCGGCGCCACCGTTCCGGATTCTTACGGATATGTCAATCACAAATATTCGACACCCAAGAAAAGTGACACGGGGGGTAAGAGGGATGCTACAAGACGCCCTCAATAACCTGCAAAGTGCCCTGGATGCGCTGCTCACCATCAATCGGGCTTTGGACGCGACCTTGATTGTCGCGATTACGGATAAACGCGGCCGTATCACTTTTGCGAACCAAAAATTCTGTGATATATCCAAGTATACAAGAGATGAGCTGCTCGGGCAGACCCATCGCATCATCAACTCTGGCTATCATTCCAAAGCGTTCTTCAAGGACATGTGGCGCACCATTGGACGCGGTAAAATCTGGCGTGGGGACATCCGGAACCGGGCCAAGGATGGCTCCATCTATTGGGTGGATACGACGATTGTACCGGTCCTTGATGAGAACGGAAAACCGTATCAGTACGTGTCGTTTCGAGTGGACATCACCGAGCGCAAGCACGCCGAGGAGCAGCTACGGCGATTGGATCGTCTCGACGCAGTGGGGCAGTTGGCGTCCAGCATCGCCCACGAAATCCGCAACCCATTGGCGGCGATTAAGATGGCGCTGCAAGGGCTGCAAATGGACGCGAACACAGCCAACCAGGACGTGTTCCAGATGGTCGTTGCAGAACTTGATCGAATTGACAAGATTGTGGACCAGTTTATGTATCTCTCACGGACACCGGAGACGACGTTTCAGGCGATGGATGTGCGGCCTGTGCTCGATGCGGCGGTTGCCTTGATGAGCCTCCCGGCGCGCAGGCAAGGGGTGCGCATCGAATGGGTCAGCCCGGAACCGGTGGGTTGGGTACGGGCAGACGCCCACCAGTTGCAGCAGGTGTTCATCAACCTGCTGAAAAACGCGATTGAGGCAATGCCGGACGGCGGAACCATCCGTGTGCAGCTGTTCGCGAGACATGGTCAGGCGGTGGTGCGCATCCAAGACGAAGGCTGCGGGATACCGCCAGAGGCGTTGGAGCGGCTTGGCGAGCCGTTCTTGACGACCAAGCAGAATGGCACCGGTTTGGGGCTGACGGTCTCGTTTAAGATCATTCAGGAGCACGGCGGGACGATTCACTTTGACAGTCAGCCCCAGCAGGGTTGCACGGTGGAGATTCGCTTGCCGCTTCTGTCGGCAGCCTAACCTATGCGGGAAGCGGCCTCTGCTGCGCGGCAGGCAGCACGGTCAGCGGCGCCACCAACACCGCCTCACCACTGGACCAATCCGTTCGGGCGGGATCGACACGAAATCCATGTTTTCGCAACAGATTGAAACCCCTTCGGTTCTCCAGCAGGACGTGCACGATGGCCTTTCGATAACCGGTATCTCGGGCGCGCCGTTCCAGTTCCTCCAAGAGCAGACTGCCGATGCCACAGCCTTGCTCGGCATCGGCAACCAGAGCGGCGAGTTCGACCGATTCGGTGTCCAGTGCTTGATAGGACGCGACCCCAACCATATGTCCGTCCCGTTCGCAGACGAGACTCATGGCTGTACGTCCGGGCTCCGGAAGTAGGCTGTTCACCAGAGCCTCATCCTCCACGTTCACCAGCCGAAAGAAGCGCAAGTACAGGCTTTCCTTCGATTCATGCCGGAGCATTTCTTTCAATTTTTCTACATCCGTAGGGTCACCGCCGCTTTGGTGCAGCTCGACGATGTGTCCATTCGCAAGCGGAAAAACGCGGCATTTCGTCTCCCCCATTAGGTCTCTACCTCCTCGGCGGATAGGAGTCGAGTCCGGAGTTTGGCGTTTCGAATTCGGTTCTCATACATGGCTCTCACCTCAATCTGGTGCATTCAAGGATAGCCTACCCGATGCTCGGAAGTGCGGCATGACCGGATTGAGTGAACGGATTGGTCACAAAAGGACCGGTTGCATTGACTTCCCGTAGTCGAATCGGTAATGTGATTGGGCATCGGGAAGGACGATGTTTGATGACGCAATCGGACTACGTGTGGAACCGGTGCAGGAGCGGGCAGGTTATGTTTTACGCGGGAAATCATCCTTGCGGAGAACCGGCCTTGCGAAAAATCTCGGGTTTAAAGGAGCGATGGCCATGTCTTCCATGACCAGCGAATGGGACAAGGAGCAAAGCCGACTGAACACTGTCCTTTCCGAGATTGAGCGGCAACAGGAGGAGCTCGAACGGGAAGTCGGTAGTGTCACGACCGACATTGTCGAAATCCGCCGCAATTTTTGGGACGACGTGACCATCAATTTTGACGACATTGCCGATACCCTAGAAACCTACGCCAGCATCAAACAGCAGTCGGACATCCTGTCTGAACACGAGCGGCGGCACCGCTGGCTGGTGGCGAAGCTGCGCGCTTTGCGGCGGCTGCGGGAGTCTGCGTATTTTGGCCGCATCGACTTTCAGGAGCAAGGGGAGTCTGAGCCGGAATCCATCTACATTGGCGTGTCTTCGCTGCGCGACCAAGGCGGGGACGACTTTCTCATTTATGACTGGCGGGCGCCGATTGCCAGTCTGTATTACGACTATCCGCCCGGACCCGCGCAGTACGAGACGCCCGGAGGCACCATTCACGGCCAGTTGCACAAGAAACGGCAGTTCGTCATCCGTGGGGAGCGACTTGAGGGTATGTTCGATACGGATACGACGATTGGCGACGACGTTCTCCAAGAGGTCCTGGGCCGGCGCAGTGACGCTCAGATGCACAACATTGTGGCGACGATTCAGCGCGAGCAGAATCAGGCCATCCGGGATGAAGAGTCTCGCCTGCTGATGGTGCAAGGGGTGGCGGGCAGCGGCAAGACGTCGGTCGCGATGCAGCGTGTGGCGTATTTGCTGTACCGGTATCGGCGCCAGGTGCGGTCGGATCAGATCCTGTTGTTTTCCCCGAACGCTATGTTTAACGCCTACGTCCGCACGGTCCTGCCGGAACTCGGCGAGGAGGCGATGCTGCAGACCACCTACCACGAATACGTCGAGCATCGTCTTGGTGGCCGCTTTCGCGTGGAGAGCCCGTTTGCGCAACTGGAGTTTTTGTACTCTGGGCCGGCGCAGGAACGCCGACTGCGTTTGGCGAGCATCCATATCAAGAGCCAGCGGGCCTTCTTGCAGCACATGGATGCGTACATCGACGCTTTGGCTCGACAAGGGATGGTATTCCGCGACATTCGCTTTCGCGGGCAGGTGTTGCTTTCGGCAGCCGATGTCGAAGCTCGGTTTGCCGCCACGGATGCGACCTGGAAGCTGCCTCTGCGCCTGCGTCAATTGGCCCGCAGTCTGGTTGCCGAGGCCCGCGAGCTGGCGGAAAAGCAGCGGGGCGAAGCCTGGGTGGACGAGGAGCTGGAACTCCTCTCCGAGGAAGACTACCAGAAGGCCCACCGACAAGCGCAGCGCGAAAGTCGACGCAAGGTGCGGTTTGACGACTTCCAGCGCGAGGAACAAATTCTGCGCGACATGGTCATCCAACGCCATCTGAGAAAAACCCTCGCGCGCATTCGCCGCCTGGGGTTTGTCGACACCTTGGCAATCTACCGCCGTCTGTACGATCCGGAACACCCGCCGGCTTTTTTGTCGGCAGCGGAGGGCGATGCGTGGCGGGAGGTCTGTCAAGCGACATTGGGCGCACTGGCTGACAAACGGATGTGGCATGAGGATGCCACCCCGTACCTGTACTTGCGGGATCGACTGTTTGGCTTTCCGACGAATACGTCCATTCGGTTTGTCTTTATCGATGAGGTGCAGGATTATTCTCCGTTTCAACTGGCCTATTTGCAGCGGTTGTTTCCACACGCGCGGGTGACCGCCCTCGGGGATGTACACCAATCCATCTTTCCGCATTCCCACGGGGCGAACGTTTGGACAGAACTCGCACAGTTGTACGCGGAACCCGGCCCGGTACGGAAGCTGGAAATGTGGCGCAGTTATCGGTCGACGCGACCGATTGCGGAGTTTGCCCGGTCTCTTTTGCCGGATGGGGACAAGGTGCAGCCGTTTGCGCGCGAAGGGCGCCTGCCGGTGCTGACGGTGGTTGCCAACGAACGGCAACTCGTCGAGCGGCTGGTGCGATGCATCGAGGACCTGCGCGCTGCCGGACACCGCACGATTGCAGTGCTTTGCAAGACGGCGAAGGAAGCTGCTCTACTCTACACCGACCTGGCGCCCCGAACGGCGGTACAGCGCATCGACGAGCGCACCCACCGGTTTGAACCGGGTGTGCACGTGCTACCTGTGTATCTGGCGAAGGGGATTGAGTTTGACGCTGTGATGGTTCACCTCGGGCCGGAGGCGGACAACAGCGATGAGATGGAGCGTGGGCTGTTGTACACCGCCTGCACCCGGGCCATGCATGAGCTGCACGTGTTTTGCCTGGGCGAGCCCAGCCCCTTGCTAGCCCGCGTACCCGCATCTTTGTACGAACGGATCGATTGAAAGACATAGGCCACCTCGACTTAGATAAAGGTGGCCTATTCTCATTCTGCTGCATTGTTCGCTGTCGTTCCCTTCTCCTTCGCGACCTCTTCAACTCACCGTTTTCAACCCCCCATGCTGTCGGACTAGTTCAATCACATCACGGCGATTGGCTCCTGCCGCCTGGTCTGCTCGGGCCGCCGCAAATGCGCGGTTTGTGACTTATCCCCGCGTGCAGCGATTCCTATGATGAGACTGAAGCGCGTTGTGGCTGTACCACGAACGCGGGCTGAACACCTGTTGCACTGGTTTTCGTTACGGCCAAACGGATCATGAATGCGGAAAGGGGAGGAAAGGATGGATAGACGGCTCACACGTCGTCGGATAGGCAGGGCCGGGCTGGTCGCGCTGGCGGCCGCGCTGCTGTTGTCCGGATGTGGTCCGGAGTACATGGTGCTCAATCCGGCGGGACCAGTCGGGCGACAGGAGTTGCACCTGATCATCCTGTCGACGGTATTAGTATTGATTGTCATCATTCCTGTACTGCTGTTGATGCTCTACATCGTTTGGCGGTATCGGGACCGGCCGGATAACAAGGCGCCGTACCAACCGCACTGGGCAGAGAACAAAACCCTGGAATTAGTCTGGTGGGGAATCCCGATTGTGGTGGTGGGCATCCTCGGTGCCTTTACCATCAGGACCACATACGCCTTAGTCAAACCGCCGGAGAACAATGTCAAACCGCTCACCGTAGAAGTGGTGTCGCTGGACTGGAAGTGGCTGTTCCTCTATCCCAATCAGCACGTTGCCACGGTGAACTATTGCGAGATTCCGACCGGTGTTCCGGTGCAGTTTGAGCTCACCTCAGACGCGCCGATGAACTCTTTCTGGGTGCCTCAATTGGGTGGTCAGGAGTACACGATGCCCGGCATGGCGATGCGGTTGTGGCTGCAGGCCGATAAGGCGGGCACGTACTATGGTCACGGTGCCAACTTTACCGGGGAAGGGTTCGCGCACGATCAGTTCCGTGTGGTTGCGGTGAGTGACGACGATTTCAACGCCTGGGCGGCCAAAGTCAAGCAAAATGCTCCAGCCCTCACCAAGGCCGGGTACGCCAAATTGAAGCAGCCTAGCGTGATGGGCGAGGCCACGTATTCGGCCTTCCCGAACGGATTGTTTAATGCCACCGTGTGGGCGGACGGCGGCCAGTACATGCCGGGCATGCTTGACGATGTTCCAGGTGGCAAGTCGGCTTCAGGCATGGGCGATGGGATGTCTCATTCGGGAATGTAACGTAAGGAGTGTGATATAGCATGTGGGAGGCAATACGCCGCTTCGGTGATACGTACCTGATGTGGCGCGAAGGTCCGCTGATTTGGGGGTCCGATGTCCTCATCCTTCTGACCCTCGCCGGGATTGTCTTCGCCTTGACCTACTTCAAGAAGTGGCGGTGGCTGTGGGACGAGTGGCTGACCACGGTCGATCACAAAAAAATCGGCATCATGTATCTGGTTTGTGCGCTCTTGATGTTCTTCCGCGGTGGGGTCGACGCGCTGCTTTTGCGCACGCAGTTGGCGGTCCCAAACAACCACTTTCTCAACGCGGAGCACTACGACCAGATCTTTACGACGCATGGCACCATCATGATTCTCTTTATGGCGATGCCGTTTATCTTTGCCTTGTTCAACATCGCGGTGCCCTTGCAGATAGGCGCCCGCGACGTGGCCTTTCCATACCTAAACGCGATTAGCTTCTGGCTGTTTTTCTTTGCTGCGTTGTTGTTCAACATCTCGTTTGTGTTTGGCGGATCGCCCGATGGAGGCTGGACCAGCTATCCGCCATTGACCGAACTCGGCTTTGATAAAGGGCCGGGCGAAAACTACTATCTATTGTCCCTGTTGATTTCCGGCATCGGGACCATCGGCACCGGGGTGAACTTTATCGCCACCATCCTAAAGATGCGGGCGCCCGGCATGACGATGATGAAAATGCCCTTGTTTTCCTGGGCGACTTTGGCTTCCAGCATCGTCATCCTGACGGTGTTTCCGGCGCTCAATGTCGCCTTGGCCATGCTGATGCTTGACCGGCTGTTTGGCGCCCACTTCTTCACCATCGCTCAGGGCGGCAATCCGATGATGTTCATCAACCTGTTCTGGGTTTGGGGGCATCCGGAAGTATACATCGTCGTCCTCGTCGCCTTCGGCGTCTATTCGGAAGTGGTAGCGACTTTCTCGCGCAAGGAGATCTTCGGCTACAAGTCGATGGTGGCTTCGCTTATGGCCATTACGGTTGTCGGCGACCTGACCTGGGTGCACCACTTTTTCACCATGGGCGCCGGTCCCGACGTCAACAGCTTCTTCGCCGTCTCGACGATGGCGGTCGGCATCCCGACCGGGGTCAAGATGTTCAACTGGCTGTTCACCATGTACCGCGGCCGCATTCGTTTGACGCTGCCGATGCTGTGGACGCTGGCGTTCATCGTCTGCTTCGCCTTCGCGGGTGCCACTGGCGTCATGCTGGCTGCCGCGCCGGCGGACTACCAGTACCACAACAGCTACTTCCTGATTGCCCACTTCCACCAGGCACTCATCGGCGGCGTGGTGTTTGGAATGCTGGCTGGGATGTATTACTGGTGGCCCAAAATGTTCGGCTTCCAACTGGATGAACGGCTAGGCCGCTGGGCGTTCTGGCTGTTCAACATCGGCTTTTACGTCTGTTTCATGCCCCAATACGCCCTTGGCTTTATGGGCATGCAGCGGCGTATGTATACCTATCCGACCGATCTCGGCTGGGGCACGCTCAACTTCATCTCGACGATTGGTGCCTACATCATGGGCCTGGGCTTTTTGTTCATCGTCGCACAGGTGCTCTACAGCATCAAGTTTGGCAAGCGGGACGTGACCGGCGACATCTGGGACGCGCGGACGCTCGAATGGTCACTCCCTTCGCCGGTGCCGCACTACAACTTCGCGGTGATTCCGAAGGTGACCGACCGGGATATGTGGTGGACGCTCAAAGAGCAGGGAAGAACCGCAGAACTGCGGCCATCCGCCAGCGAGATTCAGTCCTTCCACATGCCGAACAACAGCGCGCGTCCGTTCCTGCTTGGGGTGTGCTTCTTCTTCGCGGGCTTGGGGTTTGTGTTTGAATGGTACATCCTCGCCGCTTTAGCACTGGTGGGAGTAGCTGCGTGTCTGTTGGCCCGCTCGTTTGAGACCCACGACGAACACGACCTCAGCGCGGAAGAGGTGCGTCAGTCTGAGGCCCTGTATGGGAGGTTGTGAACCATGGCGATGACGCTGTCCCGACCGCGGCTGTCCGACGCCGTCGTCGAGGAGAAGACGATAGAGTATCGCGATCCGGCCGAATCCCTGAAAATCTTTGGTTTCTGGCTGTTCTTAGCCACCGACATGCTCTTGTTTGCCTGCCTGTTTGCGACGTATGTGCTCCTGCACACGCATACGGCGGGGGGGCCGACAGCCCGCACCCTGTTTGATGTTCCCGGGTTTGTGGCGGAGACGTTCATCTTGTTGACCAGCAGCTTTACAGGCGGTCTCGCCACGTATGAAATGCAGCGCCAGCGACCGAAAGCAGTGGCGGTGTGGCTGGCTGTCACGATGCTGTTAGGGTTAGCGTTCGTGGGTTTGGAGGCGCAAGAGTTTATCCACGACGTTGAGATGGGCGCCACCATGTCAAGGAGCGCTTTCCTCTCGGCGTTCTTCACCCTGGTAGGGACCCATGGCAGCCACGTCTCCGTAGGCATCGTCTGGATGCTGGCCATCCTCATCCAGGTCTTGCGCCAGGGCATCACCCCGCAGACGGCGCGCAAGGTGTTCAATGTCGGGCTTTACTGGCACTTTCTCGACGTGGTCTGGGTGTTTATCTTCACGGTTGTCTACCTGACAGGGATGGTGATGTAAGATGCAGGCACCCGCCAAACAGATGAAGGTGGAAAAGCCACTCTCGGTAAGCGGCCCCAAGCACGGCATCGGCCAGTATGTGCTCGGGTACGTGCTCTCCATTGTACTCACGCTCGCTGCTTTGTGGGCGGCCTTCACGCACGGCCTCAGCGGCAGTCCGCTGGTCTTGGTCCTGCTCGCCCTCGGGGTGCTGCAGATAGGGGTGCAATTGTTCCTATTCATGCACATTACCAAGGGAGACGGACCACCCGTGCACTCGTTGGCGATAGCCCTCGCCTTTTTGTTCACCATCATCTTCGTGGCCGGATCGCTCTGGGCCATGTCGTTCCACTACATGGTGGCTTAGGGGATGCGGACGATGAACGCAAGGGAAGTTTCGACGATGACCGCGCGCGCAATCGCGCGGACGGCTGGGGAGGCGAAGTCGGGTACACTGACAGAGGCGGGCGAACTGCCGGGCGCCCTAAAGCACCTAGCCCAGCGCTGGACGCGCTGCTTGGCTGTGTATCTGGAGTTGACGAAACCGCGTATACTCGCCCTGCTCGTGTTCACACAGTGGTGCGCGATGGTGTGGGCGGCCAAGGGCTGGCCGTCCCCCAGCACCACCTTTGCCGCAACCGTGGGCCTAGCGCTCTGTGCGGGCGGATCGGCCGCGGTGAATATGTGGTATGACCGGGACATTGATGCACGTATGCAACGTACCGTGCACCGTCCGTTGCCACAGGGGAGGATCCCAGCTCTGCACGCGCTGGTGTTGGGCGTGGGCCTTGGGGTGGCCGGGGTGGCTGTGTTGGCCTGGTCGGTCAACCCCTTATCCGCGCTACTCGCGGCTGCCGGATACGTGTACTACGCCTGCGTCTATACGATGGGGCTCAAGCGCCATACCCCGCAGAACATCGTGTTCGGTGGCGGTGCCGGGGCGTTTCCACCCTTGGTGGGATGGGCGGCGGTGACAGGTCACCTGGCCTGGCCGGCGTGGGTGCTGTTCGCCATCATCTTTCTCTGGACTCCATCCCATTTTTGGGCCCTGGCTCTATATCGGAATGCCGACTATAAGGCTGCAGGCGTGCCTATGATGCCGACGGTGCGGGGGACGAAATCAACCATTTTCCAGATGGGCCTGTATAGCCTGTTGCTGCTCCCAGTATCGTTGCTGCCGTATTGGGCTTTGGTTCACCCTTGGCCATACGAAACGGTCGCTGGTCTGACAGGAGCAGTTTTCTTGGCCGCACATGCGATGCTCTGGCGGACGCGTCAGGATGTCGGAGTATGGGCGCGGCGCACATTTTTTCTATCGCTGATCTACCTACCGGTGGTGTTCTTTGCCCTGGCCGCTTCGGCCTGGACGTAGGGGGGCGAATGAAATGGCGATCCCGCTTGAACCAGTTGGGGCGATGCCGCAACCGGGTCTCCCGGAAAAGCTGCGACGGCGCTTATGGGGGCTGAGTCTGGCTACGTTTCTCAGCGTGCTTTTGGTCAACACGCTCGGTTTCACGGATACGGTGACTGGGTCGGCTTTGGGGTGCGGACGTCAGTGGCCGTTGTGCAACGGCCAGGTGGTACCCACCCACTGGTCGCTGCAGGTGTGGATTGAATATACCCACCGTCTATCGGTGCTGCTCGATATGGTTTTCTTTGTTCTGCTGGCTGGAGCGCTATTGCGTTATGGACGCAAGAACCGGACGTTGATGCTGTGCCTGGGGCTGTTGGCGGCGGGTGTGGTCCTGGAGTCGGTGCTTGGCGCTCTGGCGGTTTTATTCTCCAACCCGCCGGCCATTATGGCTGCTCACGTGAGCATTGCTCTGCTTTCTTTTGTCGGTACCTTTTTGTTGGTCTTATTCTTGCGGCCGCGCCAAATGCCTAGCGGGCAAGCGGCCGTAAGCTGGGTAAATCCGACGCAAGCCGCCCGTAAATTAGCTCGGGTCCGGCACTCTGCGACCGTTACCGCCGTCTATGTGTACTTGGCTATGTATGTAGGGGCCTATGCGGCCAGCACTGGTTGGGGAAGTGAATTCCGCGGTTGGCCACTGCCGTTAGAGTCCCCAGCGCAAGTAGGGGCGGCCTTCTGGCTGGATGTGTTGCACCGTCTCGTTGCCCTCGGGATGGTGGGCCTAATCCTGTACCTTGTGTATTTGACCAGACAGCTGAACCAGTGGCGGCGAGAGCTTTATACCGCTAGCCGCTGGATGCTCGCTTTGGTCCTGCTCCAGGCCCTGTCGGGAGGAGTCCTAATTGCCACACATATTGCTCCGTGGGCGTTCATCATCCACGTGACCGTGGTTTCTTTCTTGCTAGCCGTCGCCTGTTACCTGGCCCTGCAGGTGCGCAGGAATCCGCACTTTGACGTATAAGGACTTTCATGGCGATGATCGTTCAAAACATATCGGAGAAACTGGGGATTGCGACGGGAAAAATCTTTCGGAGATGTGTAGAGACTTGGGGCAACCGTTATGCCGCATGCGGTTTATCTGCACTCTGGACTCACACAGAAACGTGTGGTGCCGCGTAATGACCTCGAGAAGCGCAAAATCGCTCGATTTAATACGAAGGAAGTCATTATTGCCATGGTGCTTGCCGGTTTCGTGAACCTTTCGATGATGTTCATGGCAGCTGCGGTGTTCCATGGTTCAGGACACACCTAAATTGCAGACATATCGACTGCCTATCAAACGCTAACGCCGTTGCTTGGTTCAGCTTCAGCAGCGGTCTTTCTTGTCTCTCTGATGACCACATTTCGCGTCGCCTCCATCAACTCAGCCAACTGCTGGCGATTACCTGGGGGAATGAGATAACCCTGTCGTGGATTCTTCGACTTGAAACCCTTGACGTACCGCGTAGGCGGCCAGCTGTGCCCGGTTTTCCAAGCCGAGTTTTTTCAGCAGCCGTTGGATGTAGTTCCCGACCGTGCTGGGGCTGATTCCTAATGCTTGGCCGAGCTGTTTGTTAGTTGCGCCTGTCGTCAGCCAACGTAAGATATCCATTTCTCGAGGGGTAAAGTTTGTTGGCTCCGTATAGCTACGCAGGAGACGCTGGACTACGAATACGGTCACTTCGTTGGGAACGACGTATTCACCTCGGAAAGCTTTTTCAATCCCGTCGATGACGGCGGCCGGGGTCGCGTTTTTCGCGATGTAACCGAGGGCCCCCGTGGAAATGGCCTTGACAATCGTGTGTTCGCCCATGTCCGTCGTCAAGATGACGATTCGGGCGGAGGGGTCAATGCGCAAAATTTCCTTTGTCGCCTGATACCCGTCCATGCCGGGCATCTGTGCGTCCATCAGGACGACATCCGGTTTCAAGGTTTCATACCGCTTTATAGCTTCAAGTCCATTTTTAGCTTCCCCAACCTTTTTCAAGTTGGGTGCTGAGCGCAGAATGTACGTGAGGCCAGCGCGAAACAGGTCCAGGTCGTCAACAATCATGACCCCGATGGGGGATGCTTTGCCCATAGTGGTATCCTCCTCATACAGTGTCAGACTCATCCGGGTTGTGGGGCAATAGGCAATCGATCACGTCCTCGATGGCGACGAAATGCCTGCCTTCGTGAAGGATTGCGGTTGGTAACTGCAGGATGGATCACTTTCCAGGTAATCGCCGGTCAATGCGTAGGCCCGGGCACGAGAACCACCACAGACGGACCGAAATTCACACACCCGGCACTTACCCTTGAGCAGGTTGTAATCGCGCAGTGACCGGAAGAGTGGACTGAACCGGTAAAGGTCAGCGAGCGATGAAGTCCGTACGTTGCCAGCTGATACCGGTAGAAAGCCACTCGGGTAGACGTCTCCGGTATGCGAGATAAAGACAAAGCCGTTACCATCGTTGACAGCGCGCCCTTGGGAGCGGGACGGCTGGGGACGGTCTTGACCAGGCTGTTGTACTTGTCCTTGCTGTCGTTGCAACAGGATACGCCGGTAATGGGGTGCGGCCGTGGTTTTCACGGGCAACTTCAGCTCCCGGGAGGTTTCCCACAGCCAATGGAAGACGGACTCCACCTCGTCTGCTGGCAGCATGTCCTGAACACGCGCCCGGCCGGTTGGTACCAAAAAGAAGACACTCCACAAGGTGGCACCAAACTCTGCTGCCAATTTGGCTAGCTGCGGGAGTTCATGGACGTTTCGACGCGTTGCTGTGGTGTTGATTTGAATCGGGATGTTCAGTTCCCGCAAGAGGTGCAGCCCATTTAGGGTTCGTTCAAAAGACCCTTTCGTACCCCGAAACCGGTCGTGGGTCTCTGGAGTGGCCCCGTCCAGACTGAGGGCGCATCTCGCCATGCCGGCTTCGCGAGCACGGGCCAAAGCGTCGCGGGTCAGGCGCGGGGTGGCACTCGGGGTCAGTCCAACCTCTAATCCCCGCTTTGCGGCGTAGTCAATGAGCGTAAACAGGTCCTCGCGCTCGAGCGGATCGCCCCCGGTCAGGACAAACAGCGGTCTGTCCATGGCAGCGATTTGGTCAATCAATCGCATGCCTTCTGCGGTGGTCAGTTCCAGTGGGTGACGGTGACGCTGGGCCTCGGCTCGACAGTGCACGCAATGCAATTGGCAGGCACGTGTCACCTCCCAGATGGCGATGAATGGGTTTTGATCAAAATCACGTCGGGCCATATTAGAATGGAATTCGGTTTGGGTCTGTGCTTGTGTAGGCACCTTACATCGCCCTCCATTTCACTACTGAGCATAAGGGCAAAGGAGATTACACAAAAGGCCGGGTTGGACCGCTCTGAAGTGTCCGATTCGGGGGCTGTGACGGGGTTTGTTTCGACTAGTCACATTGGACGGGGCAAGAGATTTTCACTGACGATCCGGACGGCGAACCGGTTTATGGGCGGTATGTCTGAGCGATCCGTGCCAGGCGGTCTGTACTAAGGGAAGATGCCGCAGACGGAGGATGTATCTGCTTTGTGCTCGAGCCAGAATAAATGTGTCAAGACGCGAGCGGTTAACCCGGACAAACAGCGCGAGCCGGGCTGGCCGACCGCGTGACGCATGTGCTTGTCGGGAGGAGATAAACATGCAAACTTTGTCGAAACCGACACGGATTGTCGTCATTGGTGCTGGCGCAGTCGGTGCCACGACGGCATATACGCTGCTGTTGCGGAATAGGGCGGACGAAATTGTTCTACTAGACGTCAACGCGGACAAGGCGCGTGGCGAAGCTTTGGATATGCAGCATGGGCGGCCGTTCACGGGCGGTAGCAAGGTCTGGGCGGGGGATTACAGTGACTGCGCCGACGCCGACATCGTCATTGTGACGGCCGGTGTTGCGCAACGGCCGGGCGAGACCAGACAGGAATTGCTGAGCCGCAACGTCACCATCGTTCGGAGTGTGGTTGAACAAGTCATCGCATACAACGACCACGGCATCCTACTGATGGCCACCAATCCGGTCGACGTCCTGTCCTACGTGGCCTGGCGGGTTTCCGGCTGGCCTGCGGAACGGGTCATTGGCTCCGGGACCGTATTGGATAGCGCGCGCTTTCGCTTTCGTTTAGGCCAGGAGTTGGGGGTTGATGCGCGCAGCGTGCACGCACATATCCTCGGTGAGCATGGGGACACCGAGGTGGCGGCTTGGAGCAAGACGAACGTGGCCGGCGTACCGGTACAACTGCCTGAGGACCAAAAGCAGCGAATCTACACAGAGACACGCGACGCCGCATACGAAATTATTCGCGCCAAAGGCAGCACCAGCTACGCCATCGCGTTGGCGCTCGACCGCATCTGTGCGGCCATCCTGAGTGACGAGCACGCTGTTCTCAACGTGTCTACACGACTTATGGACTATCATGGCATTTCCAACCTATACATGGGGGTACCATGCGTCGTCGACCGCACGGGTGTGGTGCGGATTATCGACCTGCCGTTGACAGACGATGAGTTGACTCTGCTCCACCGCTCTGCCGCCGAGCTGTCCAAACGCATCCGCGAAGTGGAGGCATTATTTTGAAGATGCCCCGCCGAGCCTAAGCGGTAGCGGGGCGCTTTTGCACACCCGACTGAGAACGGTTGCCGGACATTAAAGTTAGGTTTCTTAGACGGATTTTTTATGCAATATAGTCCTGCAGTGCCTGTGTAACCCCTAAATGCTGGCCATGAATCTGAATGTTCATCATCTGTTTCACTCCCTAGCTTAAATTGCTAGTGTTTCCGCTAACTCATACAAACGCGTATTTACCCGATGCTTCTCACGGAAAACATCGTCGAAAGAGACGGCATGTAATTTTCCTTGCAGGGTCGATACCATTTTTCCGGATACGCCTTGCTTTAGCAGATCTACTGCATAGGCACCGAGCTGACTAGCCAGAATCCTGTCTCGTGCTGTAGGCGATCCGCCGCGTTGAATACGTCCGAGCACGGTCACACGAACTTCAAGCCCTGTGTGCTTGGTCAAGTATTCACCGACTTCCGCGCCGTGCATCGCACCTTCGGCCACGACAATAATGGAATGTTTTTTTCCGCGTGCTAATCCCCGATTGAGCTTTCGAATCACCTCCTGCAAACTTTGTAATCGCTCCGGAATCAAAATCGTTTCAGCGCCCCCGGCTAATCCAACATAGGTCGCGATGTCTCCAGCACTACGCCCCATGACCTCCACCACATACGTTCGATCATGTGATGTAGCGGTGTCACGGATTTTGTCAATCGCTTCAATCGCTGTATTCACCGCAGAATCAAACCCTATTGTTTCATCACAAAATGGAAGGTCATTGTCGATTGTGCCTGGAACCCCAATCGTGGCCACACCCAAGTTGGCTAATGCCTGAGCACCGTGGAAGGAACCGTCCCCACCAATGACGACAAGCCCGTCGATACCATGTTTTTGAAGCATCGCACAAGCTTTCTTCTGACCTTCGACAGTCTTGAATTCTTCGCAACGAGCCGTATATAGGATGGTGCCCCCTCGTTGAATGATGTCCGCGACGGAACCCAAGGACATCGGAACGATGTCGCCACGGATTAATCCTGTGTATCCATGTTGGATACCGAACACTTCCATGTTGCTGTATATCCCGGTTCGAACAACTGCTCGAATGGCAGCATTCATGCCCGGTGCGTCGCCTCCACTCGTCAAAACCGCAATACGCCTCATCTTTATTGGACACCTCACTGTACCTGCAGCCATCCGCGCTGATCGATGGGAGGAAATTAATCTTCTTACAGTTTAAATTGTAAGGTCATGCCCCAAGTCCGGGCAGATCCAGTTTTGCTATAACCATGGGTATCCAAGCGAATCATCTCTGAACGAAAAACATGTTCTAGATGACCGGTCTAAACGTACTCAATGGGGAATTATCAACCATGGATATCCAGCTCATTATTCCGGAAAGGAACCGGCTTCCACTCTTCAAGTAGGTTTCCAAAGTCGGCTTTTGATCTAGCAATGCTTTCTTGTCTCTTGTTGCGGATTTCGCGGAGTTAATATAGACTTATTTCGTGAGTTTGGTTTATCTAACTACCGATTCTTGATAAATGTTGACTTAAATAGTCAGCTTTCGAGGTGACCATGTTGAATCACTGGGAACTACTTATACTCGGCCTGATTGCGGGCGGAACCATCTACATTGGGCTACCTTTCGGTCGGATACGTGGGCTCTCTTCCACGATACGTTCAGCTTTAAGCATGCTCGCCGCTGGAATCCTTATCTACCTTCTCATCGAAATTTTAGGAGACGCGGCTGGACAGACCTCCGCAAGCATTCAAGCTGTGGCAGCGGGGAACGGATCGGCAGATACTGCAATCTTGTTAACCATCCTTTTTATTGGCGGCTTTTTTGTCGGTCTCATCAGCCTGGTGACGATTCAACAGAAATGGATTGCGCAGGCCGCGGAACTGGGGGCGAAGCGCTTATCCTGGATGATTGCGGTTGGAATTGGCCTTCATAACCTGAGTGAGGGATTGGCCATTGGGCAGTCCTTTGCGATTGGGAAAACGGGATTGGCTATCGGACTCGTCATCGGGTTTGCGCTCCACAACGCGACCGAAGGCTTTGGTATCGTCGGTCCTGTCGTTCGTGAAGGCCACCGGGTCCCATGGAGGACGATTCTGCTTCTCGGATTGGTTGGAGGAGGTCCAACGTTCGTAGGTACGCTAGTGGGTAGCCTATGGACCTCAACTGCACTCTCCGTATTTGTTCTGGCTATGGCCGGCGGCGCAATTCTTTACGTCGTCAAGGAGGTTTTCTCAAGCGTTCGACGAGAAGCGGCGCAGCGTTTGATTATGACTGCACTTGTCCTTGGATTCGGGATTGGCTGGGGCACGGAAACCGTAACTGCCGTCGCCCAAACAGGTGGAACCGCCAAGGCGGGGGAAAGCGTGATGCGTGAAGCGGACGGGGACATTATCTCAACACACGCTAGAGCGACTCCGCAGTATCGTATCTCCAAACAAGAAGCTGCGAAACCAAGAACAAATTGCCAATGACATGTTACATGAAAAAGCCATGGTTCCAAAGATTCTTCCGGATGGTACGAAGGAGTTCGACTTGACGGCTTTCGAATTTCCGTGGCAGCTCTACTCGGGTGAAGTCATTCAAGCCTGGGGGTATAACAGACAAGTCCCTGGACCGCTCATTCGTGTTAAGGTTGGGGACAAAGTCGCCATTGTGCATTGCCACATCCTTGACTATGCGGAAAATCCGAGTGCTGCTGGAGATGGTTCAGTGACCCAAATGGCGGAGATGGGTGGATTGATGACCTTCATCAACGTGTCAGGGGTTAAACGAAGAACGTCAGAAACGCCTAGGCGGAACGAACCCCTCGCCTGATACGAATGGTCTATATTGGAGTTTACGTGACGCAGCGCACACAAGGCCTTCTCGATTCTCTGGCACGATGAGGTCGGTGATGGATACCAACAGCATCATGGACCACGTGGCAGAGGAGGGGGTTCTATGGACCCGTTGACCAAGTGGCTCAAACGGGTGTTTCTGGTCGTACTGGTGATGTGTGTCGCCATCTTCGTTTGGGGGACGGTCAAGACCTATCAAGGCGCGCCGCCCATCCCGGAGAAAGTCGTTTCCGCATCGGGCCGGGTGCTGATGACGGAGGACCAGATTGTCGCCGGTAAGGCCGGGTTTCAGGAAGCCGACCTGATGGATTACGGATCCGTGTATGGGAACGGATCGTACTATGGGGAAGACTACACCGCGCTTTTGTTGCATCAGACGGCGACTGGGATGATGAACCGGTACGCCGAGATAAAGTACGGGAAAACCTGGTCACAACTGAATGCAGGCCAGCAGGCTGAAATTCGGGCCAAGGTGCAGAACGAGCTGCAGCATCCAAACTTGAAAAACGGTGTGTTGACCGTGTCCGATACAGAGGCGGCGGTCATACAGCAGGTTCTGCACCAGACCCAGACCGGGTTGCTGAAGACCACGCCAGCCATCGGCTACAGCGCACCGGGCGCCCTCAATTCGATACAGGCCGCTAATGTGTCGGACTTTTTGTGGTATACGGCTTGGACCGCCGTTGCGCATCGGCCGGGATTGGATTACTCCTATACAAACAATTGGCCGTATGATCCATCCGTAGGCAACACTCCGACCACGGCCACCTTCACCTGGACTTGGGCCTCGATTGGCTTCCTACTGGCGGGCATCGGTGCGACGGTGTGGTTCTACTTCGCCAAGATTGCCGATCCGCTCGACGAATTTGGGGAGATGGCGATTCGCGGCTTTCCGAAGCTGACGGAAAGTCAGCGCAAGACGGGCAAATTCTTCGTCACGGTGGCCATCCTGTTTCTCATCCAGATTGGCGCCGGCGGCATCATGGCCCATTACTATTCGGACCGGGCCAGTTTCTTCGGGATCAATCTACTGAACGTTCTCCCGTTCAACGTATTAAAAGCGATCCACATTCAAACCTCTATCTTCTGGATTGCGACTGCATGGATTGGGGCAGGCGTGTTCTTGGCTCCGTTCATCAGCGGTAAGGAGTCAAAACGGCAAGGGCTGCTGGTTGATATCCTGTTTGTCGCAGTTTGGGTGGTGGGCCTCTCCACCTTGTTCGGGCTGTACGCTGGAATTAAGGGCTGGCTGCCCGGGAACAGCTGGTTTTGGTTTGGCAACCAGGGCTTGACCTACCTGCAGTTAGGTCGGTTTGATCAACTTGCGCTGTTTGCGGGCCTGATGTTGTGGGTGTTCATCCTCGGCCGGGCGCTTTGGCCAGCGTTGAAGCGCCAGGGTGGGTTCGGAAGTTTGGAGCATCTGCTTCTCTATTCGGGAATCTCCATCGCTGGCATGTACGTGTTCGGTATGTTCCCGGTAACGTGGATTATGAACTCCTTTACCCTCACCGACTTCTGGCGCTGGTGGGTGGTGCATCTGTGGGTGGAAGGGACGTTTGAGTTCTTCACGGTTATCGCAGGGGCATACCTGTTGGTCGCCTTGGGATTGGTTTCCCGCAAAACCGCGGAGCGATCCACCTGGTTTGAACTGATTCTGGTCTTCCTCGGCGGGATTGTAGGTACTGGCCATCACATGTACTGGGTCGGGGAACCCTGGATTTGGTTGAGCCTGGGCAGCATGTTCTCCTTTATTGAAGTCATGCCGCTCCTGTTAATGATTGTCGAGGCTATCGACAATCATCGACGCATCAAGGCGACGCGCGACTTTCAGCATCGGACAGCGCTCACGTACATCATGGGTGCCGGCGTATGGAACTTCTTTGGGGCTGGGGTATTGGGTGGACTCATCAACGCCCCGCTCATCAATTACTACGAGCATGGTACGTTCTTGACCTTGGCGCACGCCCACACTGCGATGTTCGGTGCCTTTGGCCTCTTGGGGTTGGGACTCATCTATTTCGCGCTGCGTTACTTTGTCGGCGACGCAGGATGGTCCGACAAGCCAGCCCTCTGGGCATTCTGGTTCTACAACATCGGTATGGCGCTGTGGTGCATCTTGAACTTCTGGCCCATCGGGTTTAAGCAATTGGCGGCCGTTTATACCCACGACTACGTGTTTGCGCGCAGCATCGAGTTCTATAACACGACAACATTGTGGCAGTGGCTCCGCTTCCCAGGCGACATATTCTTTACCTTGGGGGCCTTGCTAATGTCCTACGATATATGCCGCAAGCTGTGGCAGGCGCGGCAGATCTGGCGAACAAATCATGATTCGCCTGACACGGATACGTCGGCTTCGAAGCCTGCCAAGACCGTCTCGCTGACACATTGAACATCGTGGGGATTTCGTGGCGATTGGCGGCCCATCCGTCGATGCATGGGACCGCCGACCCCGCCTTAGAATGCGTATTCGGACAACCTTAAACGGGAGGTAACGAGCGGATGTCCATAACCCAACTTACCAGCAGCCTCATCATGCTCGCCTTTGTCCTGGCGGGTAGCGATGTACCTGCGTTACCAGAAGCTGTATCGGCAAGCGGAGCGCCGTTTCGCACCGTCGGAATCGTTGGGGTGATTGTACGTGAACAGATGGATTGAAAGACATTGGCCACCTCTAGTCAGATAAAGGTGGCCTATTTGGCACGATGAATTGTTGGATTCGTTTATTCTTCTTCACACCTACGATACCAACGTATCCGGTGCCTGCAGTTGCTCTGGGCGGATGCGTCGGGCGTGCATCAAGACCATCAAAGCGAGTGATCCGATAAAGAACAGGCCGTGTACGCCGATGGTGTACCATGCGGTCTGATGTGCCGGGAAGGCAATCAGGTTGCGCAGTCCGGCGACGGCGTACGTCATCGGCAGGTACGGGTGCACCGCCTGGAAGAACGACGGCACCAGCTGGATGGGGAATGTCCCTCCGGCTGAGGTCAGTTGCAAAATCAGCAATACAATCCCGGCCACTCGACCGGGGCCGGATTTGAGCACGGACAACAGCATCCCGATGACGGTGATGTCTGTGATGGAGATGCCCATACAGTACAGGTAAAAACCAGGCACCGTGGTCACAGTCAACCCGA
The DNA here is from genome assembly GCF_000430585.1 of Alicyclobacillus herbarius DSM 13609. GTDB lineage: Bacteria > Bacillota > Bacilli > Alicyclobacillales > Alicyclobacillaceae > Alicyclobacillus_G > Alicyclobacillus_G herbarius. The sequence goes on along the minus strand of NZ_AUMH01000019.1, from coordinate 16,553 downwards.
GCCCATAGAGTACCACGCTGGCTGCTACCACCGCCTGAATCACGCCGATGCCCCAGAGGACGACCAACTTCCCGAGGGTCACCGTCAGGGGTGAGACGGGCGATAGGCGCCAGCGCGCCTCTCGGAGCGGCACCAGGAAGTACAAGAGCAACGCGCCTACCCAGAGACTGAGCGGCAAAAAGTACGGAGCGAGGCCGGGCCCGTATTTCGTTACCGGGTGGATGGGATGAGTCACGGCCTGGATGGTGCTGCTCATCACATCCGCCTTGACCGCCGGCTGCGTAACCTTGCCCGGCACGGCATCCGCCAGTTTGTCAGCGTAGGATACCTGAGCCTGATGGAGCTTCTGCATCCCGCTGGCGAGCGACTGGCTGCCACCCTTGGCGTCATCTAGTCCACTGGCCAGCGAAGCGGCGCCGCTGTGTGCACGGCCAAGGCCGCTTTGCAGCTGCTTGGCGCCCGACTGCAGCTGGCTGGCTGCGTTCGCGATTTGCGCCAACGAGGTGTGGGCCGTGCTGAGTCCTGACTGTAGCTGGGCTAGTGCACTGTCGAGCTGGCCGACCTTGCGGCTGAACTGTCCTGTAGCGTACGACGCCTGCGACAATTGGCCAGACAGCTGGTCCAAACCCTGGGTTAATTTCTGTTGGCCGGCCGCCTCCTGGTTCAGTCCCGAGGTGAGGTTGGCGGCGCCCGACTGCAGCTGCCCCAGGCCCGCAGTTACCTTTTGCGATCCCGCCAGGGATTGGCGCAACGCGGAGAGCGCGGCGAGAACGTGCGGATCGGAGGCAGGGGCTTGGTTGAGTGCGGACATCGCTGCCTCAATCCCCTGTTGTACCTGGGCCGAAGCGTCTTTCGACTGGGCGAGGCCGGTTTCCAGTTGGGCGCTGCCGTCAGCTGCCTTGGTTAATCCGTGTTGCAGGCTCTGGCTGGCTGAGGACATCTGGCCGGCCGCCCTGGCTGCCTGATTCATCCCCTGGGCCAATTGGCTCGACGGTCCGGCTGCGGGGCGAATCTGCTGCCGAATTTGGCCCACGCCATTCACCGCCTGGCCGATGCCGGCGTTCACTTTGTCGGTGCCAGTGGCCACTTGAGTGGCCCCGCTCGCGAGCGACTGGCTGCCGCTGTCCAGTTGGGCCAACGCGGCGGCCAACTGATGTGCCCCGTCATCCGCGCTTTGCACCCCGCTGGCCAAGTCCTTGCTGCCGCTGACCAGGGGCTTGCCACCGTCTGCAAGCTTTTTCGCCCCGGCTGCGGCTTTGCTAATGCCACCCGCTTCCTGACCGACAACATCGAGCAGGCGGGAGATGAACTGCTTGCTGAACTTTTGGTTGAGGCTGGCCGCCAGGTCCTTCTCGACCCGCGAGACAATCTGGCCAGCCAGGTAGTTTTGCCCCTGGTTCGGGATGAAGATGAGCCGGGCTTTGTGCGGGTGGTCCGAATTGACGCTGAGCACATCGGATGTGAACGAGTCCGGGATGTACACCTCCATGTAATAGCGTCCGTCGTCCAGACCCTGCCGTGCGGCCGTAGCGCTGACCGAATGCCATTCGAGGGACTGGTCTTTGACCAAGGAGTGAACGAGATCATGCCCGTAATTGACCGAATGGCCGTCGAGGCGGCCGCCCTGGTCTCTGTTCACCACAGCCACCGGGAGCTTATCGAGGTGGCCGTACGGATCCCAGAAGGCCCACAGGTAGAGGGCACTATAGAGCAGAGGCAGGAGGCACATGGCCAACAGTCCAATCCGCATCAGGCGGTTGCGCCAGATGCGGCGGGCTTCAATGCGAATGACGGTCCACAGGTTCACGCCTGACCTCTCCTTCGTCTCCTAGATTGACCTTTACGTCGGCCCAGGCGGCATGGCTCGCGTTGACGGTAGTGAACACGACCCCGCTCCCTTCGTCGGCCAGCGCCTGCAAGAGGCGGGTGGTCTCCTGCCACTCGGCTTCCGACAGGTCCTTATCCGGCTCATCGAGCAGGATGAACTGCGGCCGATGGACGGTGGTGATAGCGATGGCAGCCCGTACGGCGGTGAATGCGTCCAGGTCTTTCAACCGCCGTCTGGCCACCGTCTCCAGCTGGTAGCGATGCAGTTGTTCCTGGACCCGTTGCCGGTGGCCGCGGACTCGGTATAGCTTTGCCTGCAATGACAGGTGTTCGCGCACGGTGAGGGTCTCGAACAGCGGCGCCAAGACCGGGATGGGCCCCAGCCCTATCTCTCCCCACCGCGGCGAGTGCAAGCGTTCTGCATCCGGGCCGACGCCAACTCGTCCCGATTGCGGTTGCAGCTGGCCTGCCAAACACAGGAGCAGCGAAGACTTGCCGGAGTGGGAGGCTCCGAGGATGGACATGGTTTCCCCGGGCGCCAGGGTCAGGGATAGGTCCGTACACAGCGGCTTGGCGGCTGGGCCCAGTGTCAGGTGTTGCACGTAAAGCGGCACTCCAGCCATCTCCTTTAGGCGGTTGTCCACTGATAAAATGACATTGTGTCATTTGTTGACGAAAGGCATCATACCACAGTATGTGAAAAAGTCCAGCCCCCAATCGGGACTGGACAAGGAAGGGGCCGGAAAGTGCCCTTGGGTTTTGCTCTGAAGTCGATGCGAAGCGTCGCGCTTTCTGGTCAGGCCACGATTCCCTTCTCGCCGGAGTCGGCCGCCGACGTATCGCGTCGGCGCCGCGAGGAGACGACAAACGGAAAGAACAAGATTCCGCACGCGATGAGGCCGACACCGAACAGGAATGTGCGCAGGTCGGACGTCCCCGCTTTAATCACCCAGCCCGAGTAGATGACCCCTAATGCCGCCACAACAAAGTCTTCGAGACGCTGTCTGCCTTGGCCGGCGTACGTCTGGCCGGATACGGTCAGCTTCAACTGGTAGATGGTCGCGATGATGTACGGCAGCAGATAGGACAGGGTGGCGACAAACGTCACGAAATCGAACGCCTTGGCGATGGAGTGCGAGATTGTCGAGAAGATGAACACCTGCGCCATGATGTTGGTAATCGTCAGGGAAACCGATGGCGCCTGGCGCTTGTTCTCGCGCCCAAACACGCCGGGGAACAGGCCCTGGCGGCTCGCCTGATACGCCACCTCGGCACTCAAGAGAATCCATCCCACGGTCGATCCGGCCAGGCACACGAGGCCGAGCAGAGCCATGATGTCGCTGCCGGCCGGTCCGATGGCCACAGACAACGCGTCGACCAGCGGCTTATCCGTGTGCACTAATTGCGCCTGCGGCAACACGCCCATAGTCAGGATGGAGATGCCCATGTAGATAATTACCGTCAGCACCAGCCCGAATACCGTAGCCCGCTTGATATCCCGTTGTTTGCGCGTCCGCGCCGAGAACACGACCGCCGATTCCACGCCAACAAACGCCCACAACGTGGAGACCAGCGCATTCCCCGCTTGTCCGAACAGACCCACACTTTGCCCCCCGTCGTGCTTGACCGTTGCAAACGGAAGGATGTTGGATTTCTCAAACACGAACAAACTGACCGCGATGAAAAACACGAAGCCGAACACTTTGGCCGTGGTCGCCACTAGGTTGACCTGACCCGCGCCTTCCACCCCGCGCAGGATGAGCCCGTGCACGAGCCAGAGCAGCGCGGTGCAGACAAGAAACGTGGTCAGATTGCCGACGCCGACGGTCAGCGGCCCGACCGAGAACAGCGGCGTCTGGCTGTTGAGAACCGGAAAGAAGGTGGACAGATAGCCGGCGAACGTGGTGATGATGGCCACGTTGCCTGCCCAGTTGGCCACCCAGTACCCCCAGGACACCAAGTACCCGGACAAGACGGACGCGGTCGATCCGTCCCGAAACAGGGCTTTGGCATACATCTGCGGCCCACCGTTTAAATCCGGCCTACGCATGGCCAAATTGCCGAAGACGAGCGCAATCATCAGCACCCCGGCACCGGTCAACGCCCAGGCGAGGATGCTGCCGGCCGGGCTGGCCACCTCCGCCAGCTGTCTGGGCAGCATAAAGATGCCGGAGCCGACCATGTTGCCGACGACCAGGGCCGTCAGCATCCAAACCCCCAGCTTACCGTCACGCATTGATGAGACCCCCTAAAAAACGGCCTCGCGGCCGCGCCCTCTTTCGTATGCTAAAGAATTAACGTAGTCGACTATACAACCTTATTGTCCAATCGGCAAGAGAGGGGAGACAGGGAATTGAAGTCAACAAAGGATTGTATAACTATGCATGGAAACGATGAGGGCAAGAGAACCCGCCGCGTCGGTCTCCGTAGGGAAGGCGCGGCGGGGGAACCAAGCGTGTATACGGGCGGATTGCACCAAGGGGACTAGGCCTTACCGACGCTGAAAGTCGAAGCCGATGGCCTGTAGGAAGGCGCGGGCCAAGAGGGTGTGGCCGGCCAGGTCTGGATGCACCCGGTCGAGGGCGATGGAAGCCGGATAGGTGTGCGCCCACAGCTGGTCGAACGCGGCCTGCGTGTCGACAAACACGGCGGCAAAGTCGTCGGCCACCCGGCGGACGATGCGGCCGTATTCATCCATCCGCCGCCGCATCGGGTCATCCCGGTTGGGCTCCAGATAGAACGGGGTCATCAGCACCAGCCCGGACAGACTACCCCGCACCTGCTCGAGCAGGCTGCGCAGGGTCTGCTCATACTCCTCCGGGAGCACGTGCCACTCCGGCTGCAGCGGGTGGTCAAACTGGCGCCAGACATCGTTGATGCCAATCATCACCGACAGCCAGTCCGGCTTTTGATTAATCACGTCCGTCTGCCAGCGCGCGGCGAGGTGGCGCACCGTGTCCCCACCGATACCCATGTTGACCACACGAATCCCATAGTCCGGGTACAACGCCCGCAGCCAACCATCTACCAATGCGACGTAGCCGTTGCCCAAAGCGAGGGATGAACCCTCGCCGACCGGGCGCTGACGCCCGCAGTCAGTAATCGAATCGCCAATCATGACTAACTTTTGTTTCGCCTGAATGCGCATACATCGATTTCCTCCTCTTCGGTGACACTTCTCAGACAGCTCGATCAACTTGCTGTTCGACGTGTTACTGTTCGACGTGCGTGAGCCGGCTCCTGCATGCCGCATGGATTGGGGCGCCCTGGCGAACCCTGAACCTATAGGCAGATTTTAGGGGGGTGAAGCTCATGGCGCATTCCGCGCAAGGGCCTGTGCGGCGTATGGCTGCGTGGGCGGTCCTGGCCGTTCTCGTGGTCAGCGGCTGTGGCGGCCCAGGTTCCGAAAACCGCACCTCGGCCAGTGGCTTGGCTGGGAACGTAACAGGGAATTCGCTCGGCGGAGCGTTACCGCCGACTACGCGTGCCACCGCAGGCAGCGTTGCTCGCGTCATCGGCAAAGATTACAATCCGCATACGCACACGGTTCGACTGCAGGTACAGCGAGGCGGGACCGTAGCGCCCGCGCCGCGTCCGGCCGGGACGGGAGGCATGGAAGATACTGTCGATCTCGCCGATAAACCGGGCATCATCAACTACGTCACCGCCAATTTCCCGGATAAGGCGGTGCACCGGATTGTCCTCATCTACGAACTCGGTGGGCCACGGCGTACCCCAACCGGGGCGTTGGCCACGCCAGGCGCGCCGGTACAGTACGTGGCGACGAATCATGGCTGGGTCAGCTATCACAAAGAGCCGAGCATCAACAGCGCGGTCTTAGGACGGCTGCAGGCCGGCGAGAAAGCTCCGTTAGTGCGCAAGGTCAACCCGTGGTGGTACGAGATTCGTTGGCAAAATCAAAACGTCTATATCACCACAAACCCGCAGTATACGCATGTCGTGACGGATACCGTGGGACCAGTGACGGCCGGATCGACCACCATTGATGTTCCGGTGAATGTCGCCTCGCCAGCGGCTCCGAGCAAGGCCACAACGCAAGCAAACGCCGGCACGATCGGCCCAGCCGGACATATAGGGGCGGGACCGACCGGTGTTGGGCCCGCGCCATCGGACATCAAGGGCCGCGGTACGACTGCGCGCGTCCCGATTCCACCGCCGGGCGTGACGTTGGACCCAAACCTTCGACCCGTGGTGGGAACAAGCGCGTCGGTGGCGGATAAGACGCGCGCGGTGCTCTCGGTGGCGAAAAGCAAACTCGGGACACCATACATCTGGGGACATAACGAGGACGAGGGACAGACTGGTTTTGACTGCAGCAACTTTGTCGAGTACGTGTTCCACCACGCGTTGGGGTATCAGTTCACCACCGCCAGCCGCAAGCAGTACCAGTCGGTAGGGGTGACGATCCCGACCAACCAGATGCAGCCGGGCGACATCCTCGTCTTCAATCACGGCGGCCACGTGGGGATTTACGCAGGCAACGACCAAATGATTCAGGAAGGCGGGGGCCTCGGCAAGGTTGGGTATGTGAGCATGAAGCCCGGCAGCTACTGGCGGGATCACCTCACGGTTGTGCGGCGGATGTACTGACCCTGAATAAGCCGCGCGAATGCGAAACGCTTGCGGGCGTGCAGAGGCGTGCCGGAGACGAACAACGCTCTTTATCCGGTGTGTACGGCGAATTGGTCGGGGCGGCCTACTGCGGCCAAGGAAACGACGCTCCCGACATCGACTCCGTCTTGACGCAGCCAGACGATAATCTGGTCGTCCCAGGCGGGGACTGGCTGCGGCACATCGGTGCGAAAGTGAGCGCCGCGGCTCTCCTCGCGCATCAGGGCTGCCTGCAGGATGAGGCTGGCAACGATGGCGCCGGGCGACGGCTTATCCTTTGTCGCCAACGATGCCAACTCATCCAGGCCAGCCCGCATCCGGTCCGGGTCACGGACAATGCCGCCAGCCTGCCAGAGGGTTTCGTGAATCGATTGGAGTGTGGATTCGTCGTCTGGCTGTATCTCGACCACCCTGTCTGCGTCCGGGACGTTGCTGGCGTCGGTATGGGTTTTATGGGTGCGCGGGTTAGCTCGGTTTCCTTCGGCCTGCCAGAACGCCGCCACCTCGTGCCCCATGAGCAGGCATTCGAGCAGCGAATTGCTGGCCAGGCGATTGGCACCGTGCACGCCTGTACAGGCGGCCTCACCGAGGACAAACAACCCATCCAGCGACGTCCGGCCAGACAGATCGGCGGCCACACCGCCCATAAAAAAGTGGGCCGCGGGCGCCACCGGAATCAGGTCTTGCTCTGGATGAATGCCCAAGGTCGCCAGGCGTGCGGAAATGGTCGGGAAGCGCTCGGCAAAGTCGGGGATGCCGCGCGCATCCAGGTAGACCCGACCGCCGGCAAGCAGGTGCCGGTGAATTTGCCGCGCCACCAGGTCGCGGGGCTCCAGGTCTTGCCGCGGAAAGTCGGCCATCAAGTGCCGCCCCTGTTCGTCGAACAGCTTCGCCCCGGCGCCGCGGACCGCTTCCGAGATGAGGAAGCGCGGGTTGCCGGGGGCCGCGAGCACGGTGGGGTGGAACTGCACAAACTCCATGTTTTGCACCCGCGCCCCGGCCAGGTAGGCGAGGGCGATGCCGCTGCCCGTGGCCCCGGTTGGGTTGCTGGTATACGGGTAGAGCTGGCCAATCCCGCCGGTGGCCAGGATGACTGCGCGGCGAGCGTATACGGCACTAGGCTGGTTTCCTCGCTTGCCGAAGATGCCGACCACGCGCTGCCCGGCCAGGAGCAGCCCTGTCACCTCCATGTCCGTCCAGCGCGCGAGGCGCGGCTGCGCAGCCGCAGCGGCGTCCACCGCTTGGAGAATGTGGCGGCCGGTGGCGTCTCCGCCGGCGTGCCAGATGCGCGGCTGCGAGTGCGCCCCTTCCAGCCCAAGCCGGACACGGCCTTGCTCGTCCGAGTCAAACCCGGCGCCGATGGCCGTCAGCCAAGCCATTAGCTGCGGGGCGCGCTGGGTCAGCCGCTGTACGTGCTGAACGTCGCACAACCCCGCCCCCGCGGCCAGGGTGTCTGCGGCGTGCAATTGGGGGGAGTCGCTGTCTTTGAGCGCCGCCGCAACCCCGCCCTGGGCGGCCCAGGAGTTGCTGCCGGTAGGCGGCGTCTTTGAGACCTGAAGGACGTCGGCAAACTTCGCCAACAGACAGCTCGCCGTCGTGCCGGACAGGCCGCTGCCGACGACGATAAAATCGCACACTTCCGGCTTCATAGTTCCACGTCCAATCCGACGTCCGCGCTGACCGCCTGATGGGTGAGCGCCCCCATGGAGACGTAATTCACACCGGTTGCGGCAATCTTGCGCAGGCGGGCAATGGTGACATTACCTGACGCTTCGAGCGGCACGCGGCCTTCCGTCATGCGGACCGCTTCCGCCAGGGTCGCGTCATCCATGTTGTCGAGCAGGATGATGTCCGCTCCAGCCGTCAGCGCCTCGCGCAGTTGGTCAAGGGTGTCCACTTCCACCTCAATCTTCGGCGCCAGTCCCACGTACGCGCGGGCCTTCGCAATCGCCTCTGTCACGCTGCCGGCAAGGGCGATGTGGTTGTCCTTGATGAGCACCATGTCGTCCAGGCCGTAGCGGTGGTTGACGCCGCCGCCAACCTTGACCGCGTACTTTTCCAAGTCGCGCCAACCGGGGGTGGTCTTGCGTGTATCCAGGAGTTGGGTCTGGGTGCCCGCCAGCTCCCGAACCGCGTCTCGAGTCATGGTGGCAATTCCGGTCAGCCGGGCGAGAAAGTTGAGAGCGGTCCGTTCGGCGGTTAGGATGGAGCGGGCACAACCGTTCAGCCGACAGACCTTCGTCGTCCCCTCAAGGTCTGCACCCTCCTCGACCAAAAACGTGACTTGAACGTCCGGATCGAACCGGTGAAAAACCGCCTCGACCAGCGGCAGGCCGGCCACTCGGGCTGGGCCTTTGACGCGGATGGTGGCGGTGGTCTGCAAATCCTCAGGGACAATGGCTTCGCTGGTCAAATCGCCGCGGCGGGCGTCCTCGGCGAGCGCCAGGTCAATCAACGAGTTCACAGCGGCTAGCCGCGTAAGACGGGACACGCAGATCGTCTCCTTTGCATTGAACACTCGCACGCCTATCTGTATATACAATAGTCTTTACATATGACTTCGGCAAGATGAGGTGGCTGGATGTAGAAGGAATCGCCGGTATGGGCGGGCATGGGCGAAGCGCCCGTTTTTGACTGCGGCCGGCGCACTTTCCATGTCACATCCATAGAGTGTTGGTGAGGCTCGCACGAGCGCTCGGCAGCGACAGAGGAGGGTGAGACGTGCAGAAGAAAGGTGGAAAAAAGTCGCGCCGCAAGGAGCGCGCGAAGGCACCACGGCCCGTACCGGAGTCCCAGCCGACCTCTGCGGCGGCCGCAGCCGGCGGCCCAACCGCGTTGGATAGCCTAAAGCAAAACCTGTCTGGGAAGCGTAAGGCCATTTTCGAGATCCTCGAAGATGTGAAAAAGGTCAAACCCGAAGAGTGGCAAGACCCCAACCATGTCGAGGCGTTGGCGAAAAACTTTGCCAATAAGCTCGGGCTACCGGTGCCTGAACAGCGTATCAAGCAGTTTGTCAATGCCTATAAAGATGCAACCAAAAACGGCCCAACAGCCAACGTGGATGAATTGATGCAAAAGTACGGTCAGAATGTGGACGACAAGACCTTGAAAGAGATTAAGAAGTTCGTCCCGAAAAACGTCAAGTAAGGGGGGAGTCAAGCAGGCGGTCGCAAGACCCCTTGGGGTCTGTCGCGGCTTTGGCCTTCCCCACCTGGTTGTTGGCCCCGCAGACCCAGGCAAACGGAATAGGACGTGAGAGGATGCAGAAAGGCCGGCCGCCATGGCCGGCTCTTTTATGCGGTACGGCGTCACATCAGTACGGTGGGACGCCGGGATGGCCCGCTTCGGGGTAGGGGGGAGCCCCGGGATAAGGAGCGCCTCCCGGTCCGGGTGCTCCTGCCTGCTGTCCACCTGGGGGCGGGCCTTGCGGCGGAGTTTTGGCCTCCGCCGTGCCTGCGGCGTTGACATTACTATCTCCACCGCCCCCTGATCCTTTCAGTACCTGTCCACCCAGCGGGGAATTCATCAATGCCATCAGGATGTTGGTAAAGTCTTCGGTCGTGAGGTTGCGCCCTCGGTTCTTGATGATTTTTTCGAGTACACCGCTCTCTCTTAGCGAGTTGGAGGTCACGTACAGCGTATCCAACAGCCGATCCGCCTGCTGCAAGTAATTCAAGCCGTTCTTGACGAAGTTGCGCAAGGTGCCGACGGTTTTCAGGGACTCCTGAAGGTTCTTTGGCGACAATAGCTTCGATAGGTCCTTGTTGGGTGTCGTGGTGGCGCCTGGCCGTCCTGGACGTACGGCGGGCACGCCGCTCTTTGTCTTGGTCCTCCCGGACGCCTTGCGTGTTTTGGCATTTTTACTGGAACCACTGGAACCTCTCCGTGCTTGTGCCATCGCCAGGGCGACGTCCTCTCCTAGGTTTTCCATTCTGCCTGCACGCGCCCGCTTGCGCGCGCTCTGCGCTCGCCTGCACGGGCTGCCCAGGTCGCGCAAGCGCTGCGCACGCCTTGCGCGGCGGGAGCGTATTTGCCGGGAACCGTTCGTGCGCATGTCGAACCCTCCCATCTCATCCGCACACAGGCTGACTCCTGTTTGCAGTGTATGGATGTGGACGACGAATGGTGAGGGACGCGCCGGGGGCAGAAAATGGGATGGGTGAGGCAAGGGCGGGCATGGGGGACAAGGGCGGCACACAAGTGCGCCAGGCCGGTACGTATAAAACAGCCCCGTCTCCAGGCTGTGCAGCCGGAGACCGGGCTGTTTGAGTCGGATACTACGGAGCAAGCTCCGTACGGATTGGCTGCGCGCAGCGGTCAGACTCAGACCAGCTCGCGGACGAAGCGGCCGATGCGCTCCAGTGCCGTCTCCACTTGCTCGTACGCGACGGCGTAGGAGAGGCGGATGTTTTCCGGTGCGCCGAAGGCACCGCCTGGCACCGCGGATACCAATTCATGCTCCAGGAGCAACTCGCAGAAGGTGTTGGCATTCTCGATGACCTGACCCTTGTACGACTTTCCGTACAGCTGCGCGATATTCGGGAAGGCGTAGAACGCCCCTTCCGGCACCTGGCACGTGATGCCTGGCAGTTCGCGCAGCCCCGCGACCAGCTTATCCCGGCGGCGGTGAAACTCTTCGACCATGTTCGGATCGAACGCAGAGAGGGCCGCGATGCCGGCCACTTGGGAGACGGACGCCGGGTTGCCGGTGGCGTGGCTTTGCAGGCTGGCCAGCGCCTTCGCCACATCGGCAGGCGCCGCGACGTAACCCAGCCGCCAGCCGGTCATCGCAAACGCCTTTGAGAACCCGTTGACCACCAGGGTCCTATCCGTCAACTCAGGGAACAGCGCCGGCAGGCTGACGTGACGAACCCCATAGACTAGGCGCTCGTAGATTTCGTCGGTGACCAGGAAGATGTCGTGTTCTACCAGGACTTCGCCGATGGCCCTGAGTTCGGATTCACTGTAGACCGCACCGGTCGGATTGTTCGGCGAGTTGAGCAAGAACGCCTTGGTCTTTGACGTGATGGCAGCCCGCAGTTGATCCGCAGTGATTTTGTAGCCGTTCTCCTCACCGCAGGGAACAATCACCGGTTCCGCCCCGGAAAGCCGAATCTGTTCCGGGTAGGAGACCCAGTAGGGGGCTGGCAGAATCACTTCATCTCCCGGCTCGCAAATGGCCAGGAAGATGTTGAACAGGGAGTGCTTGGCTCCCGACGAGACGATGATTTGTTCTGGCGCATAGGACAACCCGTTCTCGACCATCAGCTTGTGCGCGATGGCTTTGCGCAGCTCCAGCAGCCCGGCGGCCGGGGTGTACCGGGTCTGGCCGCTGGTGATGGCGCGGATGCCCGCGAACGCGGCCGCAACCGGGGTATCAAAGTCCGGCTCGCCGACGCTCATATTGACGACCGGTTTCCCCTCGCGGATAAGGGCCTTGGTCTTCGTATCAATGCTGATGGTGGCAGACGGAGTGATTTGGCGGACGCGACTCGATAGGCGTTGTTCCATGTGACACGCTCCCTCGCTAGACTGCCCATAATTTTAGCATAGATACGCATTCTGGTTGCATCGGGATACGGAATTTCTCAGCTATCGGAGGCGCAGCTGCCGGGGCGTAGCTTTGTAATACGTGTCTGGAAAGGGATCAGGTACCCGAGACAACCTGACGGCGGCAGGACGTCATCCCCACAGTCGATGCCACCATGGTCGCGTTGGCGTCGGGATGGGCGGTAAAGCCGCAGGGTGCAGCGGACAGAACGCCGTCGGTTCCGTACCCGGTAGAAAGTAGTCGGTCTCTGTCGCCCGGCACTGGGGGGTAGCCAATAGCCCGGAGGACACATCAATCGTTGCTCGCACAAGTCCGGCCGGGGGCGTGTACCACGGCCCCGGCAGGCGCTGCTGGGCCACGCCCATGAACTTTGCCCAAATCGGTGCGGCCAGGTGCGATTCGCTGCGGGTGAGTGGCCGGTTATTGTCATAGCCCACCCACACCGCACAGACCACGTGCGGGGTGTAGCCCACCATCCAGGCGTCTGTGTCGGTGGTTCCGGTTTTGGCTGCGGCCGGCCCGTGCAGGTAGCGCGTAACCGGGTACGCGGTGCCGCCTGGTTTGAGTACGCTGGTCAGTAAATCGGTGAGGATAAAGCTGGTACCGGCTGACAGCACCCGTTCCCGGCCCGCTTCGGGTGCCTCACCGACAGGGTCACGTAGGGTTGCGCCGGCACCCGCGGCCGTGTCTGTGTTCACTGCACCCATGGCCCTAGTCGTGTCCTGCGCAGCCGTGGACACCCGCGCAACCGCGTGCGCGTGCACGCGCAGCCCCCCATTGGCCAGGGTCGCGTAGGCGGTCGCCATCTCCAGCGGGCTGGTCGGGAAAACGCCGAGGGCCAGGGATGGGTAGGGCATAAGCGGCGACTGGATGCCCATTTGCCGCGCCGTCCGGATAACCGCCTGCGGCCCGAGTTCCAGGTTGGTCGTGACCGCGTACACGTTGTCCGACCTGGCAAGCGCCTCGCGCAGGGTGAGCGGTCGGTGCGCGTACAGGTTGCCAAAGTCGTGCACCGTGTAGCGCTTGTCCGCGCCTGCTTCTTCGTTATCCGTATCCGAATAAAGGAACGTGGTCTCCTCGCTGTTGACTTCCCGCGCGGGTGACCAGCCCCGCTCCAGGGCTGCCGCGTACAGCACCGCCTTAAAGGTCGATCCCGGCTGTCTTTCGGCGAACGCCCGGTTGTACGGGCTTTGCCGATAATCGCGGCCCCCGACCAAGGCGAGAATCGCGCCCGTTTTCGGGTCGAGCGCTACCAGCGCCGCCTGCAGACCGCTGTGCGGCGGCAGGGTGGTCGCCACCGCCCGCTCCGCCGCCTTTTGCAGGAGCGGATCGACCGTCGTCGTGATGCGCACACCGCCCTGCTCCAAGGCTGTGTCCGTCAGGTGGAAGCGCCGCCTCGCCTCATCCAGCGCCACTTGCGTCGCGTACGGGGCTGGACGGGTCTGCTGCGGCTGTTTTTGAATCGCCAATGGCTGCCGGTAGGCTTCCGCCGCCTGCGCGGGGGTGAGGTAGCCGGCCGCCACCATCCGGTCCAACACCTGGTGCTGGCGGGCTTTCGCTGCGGCAAAGCTGCGGTACGGGGAGTACAGCTCCGGGCCTTTGGGCAGGCCGGCCAACAGCGCCGCCTCAGCCAGCGACAACTGCTGCACCGGTTTGCCGAAGTACAACTCGGACGCCGCTTCCGCTCCGTACGCCCCGTGGCCGTAGTAGATGACGTTTAGGTATTTCTCGAGGATGTCGGACTTGCTCGCGTGCAGCTCCAGTTGTATCGCGTACAGCATCTCGCGCAGTTTGCGCCCGAGTGTGCGGTCCTGGCTGAGAAACAGGTTTTTTGCGAGCTGCTGCGTAATGGTCGATCCGCCCTGGACCACGTGTCCATGCCGGACATCGACCCACAGTGCGCGGGCCAGGCCGCTCAGGCTGAGGGCGTGGTGGTGGTAGAAGTTGGCGTCTTCGACCGCCAGGGTGGCCTCCCGCAGGGAGCGGGGGATGTCGGTGAGGGGTACTTCCCGTGGCGCGGGGCCAGACGGGGACCAGTCGGCCAGCACTTGTCCATTCGCCGCCACGAGGGTGTTGGGGCGGGCAAATGTCCCCTTGGGCAGCGGCGCCTGGCGCAGCGCCACCAGCGCAGCCGACATGCCCGCAAAGCCGAGGCAGACGGGCAGTAAGAGCCACGCCAGGCGACGCGGGTAGGACCTTCGGCGCAGAGGTCCGGTGCTGGACGGATGAGCGGTCGCATACGTGTCGACCGGCACGGTGGTCACCCCTCCCAGGATTGAAACTGACAGGAAGCGGATTGTTGGTATGGAATCGATTGTATATTTCCCTCCGAGGAGGAAATGATGTGCGTGAGTCGTTTCAGGTCTGCACTAGAGTGGTTTTGTAAATATTCTTGGAAGAAGCCATCACCGCTAAAGGAATCGATTTGGATGTACATGGGCGAAATGATCTTGGATTGCATGAGAAAGCGGAATTGGTTTTGAAGCATGTCCATGAGAGTGGTCCGTAGTAACCACCATTCTAATCGTAAGTGACTTACGATTTTGTGTCAGCAAGGTCGAGATATATAATTCATTTGCAACGCAATCCGTAGCTCCGTCTAGGCATATCTTCATGGAATGAGAAAGGAAGGTTATCACTTGAGCGAGAAACCGATTACTGTAAATGCGATCATCAATGGAGAACTGGTTTCTACTGACAAAACATACCCACGTGAAAATCCAGCCAATACAGAGGAAATCGTCGGATACGGACCTTTGAACACGCGTGAACAGACGATTGAGGCTATACAAGCGGCGCGCAATGCGTTCATGAAATGGAGACATTCCGATATCGATGAGCGTATCCGACGAATGCGTCGGGCTATTGAGCGCATTAAAGCAAGCATACCGGAAATGTCACGGCTACTTTCCCGCGAGCACGGTAAGGCGTTATACGATTCCGAGGGTGAGTTTGCCGTATCGTTGATGTGGATGGAATACGCCTGTAATACTGCGAAAGAACTGCTTCAAGACAAAGTGACGGAACACGATGGTGGGAAGACCATCGTGACGAGTGATCCGATTGGCGTGGTATCTGCCATTACGCCCTGGAACTACCCGATATCCCTTTCGACTATTAAGGTCACACCGGCGCTTTTGGCGGGCAATACCATCGTCCTCAAACCGAGTCCGTTCGCACCGCTTACGGTATCTAAAGTTATGGAATTGATTGCCGCCGAATTTCCACCGGGTGTGCTGAACATGGTGCATGGCGAAGCTGAGGTGGGCGTCGAGTTGACATCCAACCCGGACGTATCAAAGATTGCCTTTACGGGTGGGACTAAGACGGCCAAGTCGATTATGAAGGCGGCAGCCGATACCATCAAGCACATGACCTTGGAGCTCGGCGGCAACGACGCGGCGATTGTACTGCCCAGTTTTGACGTCAACGACGCCCGGGCGATGCGGCGACTGGTCATCAGCAATTTTCTTACCAGTGGCCAAATCTGCATGATTGCTAAGCGGGTGTACGTCCACCGTTCAATCTTCGACGCCTTCGTTGACAAATACGTCGAGGCGGCTAACCGTTGGATTCGTGTGGGCGATCCGTTCGATCCGCGCGTGACGGTCGGGCCGGTCAACAACCTGGGCCAACTCAAATATGTCCAGAGCCTCGTGGATGACGCGAAAAGCCGCGGTGCAAAAGTGATTCCGCTAGGTACGGTGCTGAATGAGGAGCAGTTTCAGCGTGGGTACTTTATGCAGCCAACTTTGGTTCTCGGGTGTGACTATCACGATAAGATTGTCGTCGAAGAACAGTTTGGTCCGACGGTTCCCATTCTACCTTACGACGATGTGGAGCAAGCGATTGCCCTGGCGAACGACAGCATCTATGGGCTGACGAGTTCAGTGTGGGGAGATCCCGAAGAAGCTGTACGGGTGGCACGCCGCATTGAGGCAGGAACAACGATGATCAATACGGCGGCGGTGCAGGGGCTGGATGTCCGCTTTCCGTTTGGAGGCGTCAAGCAGTCCGGCATTGGCCGCGAGTATGGTGCCGAGGGCATCCTGTCGTACGTAGAGACGCACGTCATCAACGCGCCTAAGAATCTAGACTTGCCCTACATTCCAGAGTGAGATTTTAGGACCAGCAACAATAAAGACACAGGGGGCTGTACCAGAAGCCATCATTTGGCGGACAGGAACAGCCCTTTTTCGATCAAAGCTGAGAGGCTCTGACACAGATTCCGCGCCTGATATAGGGTGGTTCAGTAATTTTCCAAAGGGTTTACGGGGGTTCACAGCGAAATCTTTCATCCATCGCAACATGGCACGGAGGATTTCCAGTTGATTGAACCCATATCGCAGTACAAGGTTGAAGCAGCTCCCGTATTCGCTGAACTCATACGGCGATTGAAATGGGTGGAGCGTATTGATGCGATTGTTCCAGTCAAACCCGAAGACTGCCGTGTTTCCGTCGGGGTGCGGATTAAGGCCCTTCTCATCAATATTCTGACGGACAGAAAAGCCCTCTATCGGGTACAACGTTTCTATGAACGGCA
>NZ_AUMH01000018.1 GCF_000430585.1 Alicyclobacillus herbarius DSM 13609 | reverse complement strand
GCCCTGTTGGTTCCATACCGACCATGACATCGCCTTTGGCAAGAGAATGTTTGAGTGCCGCTAGCCACTGCTCTAGACCTTCGAATCCAGAGATGGTATTCTCGAAGGCGAGGGGCTTGCCCAGTTCGATGCCTCGCCAATCCACGCAACGTGCGACGTGCGTGTGTTTGGCGATATCGATACCGACGATGAGAGTCCCCTCCGTGATGCGCTGAATCTTGGCGTTCACATTCTTAGCCATTGTTGCTTCACCCTCCTGGTCGATGGTTGGTTTGGGCAACTACCACGATACCAGGAGGTTTTTTCATGCCGCAAACCTCAAATTACTTCGTTACAGGACTGCTCATGGTCGATAAACTGCCTGCGATTCCGTTGTTTTATGGCGTGCATTGGTCGGAATACAATGATAAACAATTCAAGGGATGGCCGAATGCCAACAACCCCTACGCAAATCCGGCTCCGTACGAATGGCCAGGGCCCGCGATTGTATTGATGCACTTGAAGCCGGCGGACTAACTTGGTTCCTTTACTTCGAAACGCAAAGATAGGCACTCAAATCGCTGATGTTGGGTGCCTTTTTTCTGGGAGAACTTGTAGCGTGCAGACTCGATTGCGGCACTATGGTCTAAACCATCATTCCGTTGCCGGCAATCACGTCCAGTAACGTCCAGTGGTCGTGCCGGATACTCTCTCAAAACCTTACCGGTAGCGAAGCAAGTCCGCGCAACGAAAAACCGCGATTCCAAGCGATGGTCTCCCGCGGAACATCCAGTCGAAGATTGGGCATCCGGCGCAACAGCGTGCGAAAAGCCACATCCCCTTCGACCCGGGCGAGCGGCGCTCCCAGGCAGATGTGCGCCCCTTGCCCAAAGGCAATGTGGCGGTTGCGACCGACTTTGATGAGAAGATGTGGTTCCAAACCCTCAAGAATGCTCTGCACATGGAAGAGCTGATTCAGCGTCACGACGCCATCATGACGAAATACGATCCGGATAAACGCGTTGCCCTCATTGTCGACGAGTGGGGTACTTGGTACGATGTGGAGCCTGGCACAAATCCGGCATTCCTGTACCAGCAAAATACCATTCGTGATGATTCTGACGCCGACCTATCATGTGTTTGATATGTACAAGGTTCATCAGGGCGCGAACCTGGTTCAGACGGATATCGCGTCTCCAGCCTACGCGATGGAAGGGCAACAGATTGATCAAGTCAGCGTTTCCGCGTCGGGGGATGAGGAGCACCTCAATGTATCGCTCTGTAACCTACATCATGCGGAATCGGTGGGAATTGTGTGTGATGTACGCGGGCGCACATTCAAAGAGGTATCAGGTACCGTTCTGACCGCCAGCCAGATGCAGGCACACACCTGGAAGGCCCGTTCATCTCGCCCCAGGATGGGCCCGTGGAGCACACGGCATCCGATATGTACGCAAGCCGGACTTTGCTCGTGGCGTAGAACAGTACGATTGCCACGCTCAGATGAGGAAATCCAATCATGAAGCAAATCTTTCGCGCCTTTCGTTTGGATTTATGATAATTATAGATTTGTTGTTCTTTTCGCTCCGATTTTCTGGGAGGTGACCAGGATGGAGTTCGGTTGTTGTGTGTCTCTCGAACAGCTACCCTACGTTCGGGACGGGGGATTCGATTTTGCCGAGTTGCCGGCGGCATCGGTGGTCTCGTGTCCAACAGAAGAGGAATGGCGGTCGGTCAAAGAGCGTGTACAAGCGGCTGGCGTCCCGATACGCGGGTTCAATGTTCTGCTGCCGGGTGGTATCAAGGTCGTTGGTCCTGAGGTCGATGAAGATTGGGTAAACGCTTACCTAGAACAGGCCTTTCGGCGCATGGCTGAACTGGGTGCAGAACATGTGTCGTTTGGGTCGGGCGGATCGCGCGCGGTGCCGGATGGATTCGACCGCCAACTGGCAGAAGACCAGCTATGCAATGTTCTGCGCCGTGCAGCCGAATTGGGAGAGGAGTACGGCATCACGGTCAACCTGGAGTTTCTCAATCGTGGGGAGACCAACTTTCTCAACAGTCTCCTTGAGGCGCAAGCGCTGGTCCAGAAGCTCAACCACCCGCGACTGCGGCTCCTGGTTGACCTGTACCACATCATGAAGGAGCAGGAACCGCTTTCTGACCTTTTGACGGTCGCTCCTGACGTTGGGTACGTGCACGTGGCGGACACGGATCGGCGCTATCCGGGAAGTGACGCCTATCCGTACATCGATTTTGCGGCCACTCTGCAAACGATTGAGTACAATGGGCCGATCTCGGTCGAATGCGTCTGGACGGACATGGAGCGTGAGATGAAACAGGCGGCCGCCTTTTTGCGGCAGACCTTCAAAGCCAGAGACGTCCGATAGGTAAAACCGCTGGGGGGCACCCGTGCCCGTTGTGGGATACGGCGGTGAAGTGGATAATGAAGGTGGTAAGCAAGCCCGGAATAAGGCTCGTGTCTTTTCTTATAGATTCAGGGGTGGCCACGGTTGCAAGCGCAGGAAGCGGTTTTGACCATCGATGTAGGTACGTCCGCCTGTAAGGCGGCGCTGTTTGATGCTCGTTTACAGTGGCTGCGCGGGGTGTCAGTCGCGTATGAACGCCAGGCTGTGCCTCGCGGAGAAGTGTGCCAGGACGCGGACGCGTGGATTCAGGCAGTGCGGCGGGCGGTCGCTCAGTTGGACATAGAATCCCTCGGCGTCAAGGTGCAGATGATTGCCCTCACGTCTCAGCGTGAAACGGTGGTGCCGATGGGGCGGGACCTGCGCCCCATCACACCGCCGCTTTTGTGGTTGGATAAACGCGGCATTGCAGAGGCGGAAGGGCTGAGAGCCGCATTTGGCGATTGTGTTCAGGTGTGGACCGGACTGGCCGGCGGCAGCGCGTATTCGGCCGGGAAGATTCTGTGGTTGCGGCGTCACTGTCCCGATGTGTTTGGGCGCATATACGCATTTTTGCAACCGAAAGACTATGTGCTCTACTGGTTGTCCCACGAACTCGCCACCGATTACACCCTGGCCGCGCGGACGATGCTGTTCAACGTCCAAGAGAAGCGGTGGCAGAGCGAGCTGCTCGAAGCTTGCGGGGTGCGGGAAGATCAACTGCCGCCCGTGTACGCCCCGAAAACCATCGTGGGTCGCCTGACAGACGCTGCGGCCTGGGAATTGGGGCTGGCATCCGGCATCCCCATCCTGCTTGGCGGTGGGGACAGGCCGTGTGAGGTGCTGGGGTCCGGCATTTTGCCGCACGAGGTGATGGAGTCTTCCGGCACCACCAGCAACATGTCCTGTTTGGCGATCCGCCCGGTGATGGCGGAGGGGTTAAGCTGCACCCCGCACGTTCTGGATGGGGCGTGGATTTTGGAACAAGGGATCTCCGCATCGGGAGCCATCCTGGAGTGGGTAAGTGCGTTGGTGGGAGTATCCCTCACTGACACGCAAGCAGTCCAACGCCTTCTGGATGTGGCTGGCCCAGGCTCAGCGGGGGTGCTGATGCTGCCCTTGTTCATGGGGGGGAAAGGGCGCACCCAAGCGGCCGAGGCGACCGGGGTGGTGAGCGGGTTAACCCTCGGGCACCGACCGGAGCACCTTCTGCGGGCGGCCGTGGAAGCGACAGCCTACGAGCTTGATGAGGTGCTCAGGCGCCTACAACGTGCTGTGTCCGGTCTTGTAGCGGTACGAGTGGTCGGCGGCATGGCGGAAAACGCAGCCCTCAACCGCATCAAGGCTAGTGTATACGGTTTGCCGGTAAAGAGGCCCAAGGTTTTGCACGCGGCTGCCTATGGCGCGTTTCTGTTGGCCGCCCGCAGCCTGGGCTGGACACCAAACCAGTCTTTGCGCGACGCCAATCCAGTGGTGGCCGTGTACACACCGGAACCCCATGAGCAGCAGGTCTACGCAGCCGGAGTGGCCGCCTACCAGGCACTGGCGAACGTTATGACCGAAGTTTGGCCGCTGTTGGAAGCCTACCAGGAGCAGGCCCTCGCCAAGGATGGGGGTTCAGGACAGGACAGGGCCCTTGAGCGAAGGGGTTCTGACGACAAAACGGAAATTCGGGCGGATTGTCCTGACATAGGGTGTTGACTTTTGCTAGGTTATGAGGTTTTCTGGGTAGGAGAATCTCAGACAGTGTGACCTTTTGGGAAGGAAGATTGATGGTGCTCGGTGAGATGCGCCAGCAGAAATTGAAAGAAATTCTACTCAGAGAAGGGTCGGTACGCATTGCTGACCTGAAAGAGCGGTTCGGGGTGTCCGAGGAGACCGTTCGGCGTGACTTGAAAAAGCTCGAGTCGGAGGGCCTCGCCAGGCGTACGCACGGAGGGGCCCTGCTGGCCGAACCGGTTCACGTCGTGCCGCCTGCCGTGCAGCGGATGCGGCAAAACGTCGAGGAGAAAGCGGTCTTGGCCGATTTTGCCGCGACGCTGGTGACAGACGGCAGCACGGTGATGCTCGACAGTGGCACCACCACGCTGGAAATCGCCCGCCGCCTGGCACTCCGTTCCGTGACGGTGGTGACTAACGATGTCGTGATCGCGGCGGAGTTGGCCAACTCCGCCCACGTCCAGCTCGTCGTCCTCGGTGGCGCGCACCAGCGGGGGACATCCTGCGTGGCGGGGCCCGAGTGTGTCGAGATGATTGGCCGCTACCATGTGGACGTAGTGTTTCTCGGGGCCGGCGGGATTTCCACGCGCCAGGGACTGACCACGGCGTCCAGTGCTGAGCGCGAGGTGAAGCGAGCGATGATGCAGGCGGGAGAGCGGGTGTACTGCGTCGCCGACGCCAGCAAATTCGGGCGGGCGGCCCTCGTCTCCTATGCGCGTGTAGACGAGATTGACGCCATTGTCACCCATCGCGCGATCTCGGCGGAAGTCGTGGCCGCCCTTCAGGAGCAGGGGGCCGAATTGATCTTCGCGGAGTCATCCGGAACCTGGGAGGGGACAAAGTCATGACCATCCAAGAGCGCGTCCTGCGCGTACGGTCGCTGTTGGAAGAACACGGGTTGGACGGGCTGATTCTCGAACAGTCGGTGAACTTGGCCTGGCTGTTCGGCGGTCGGTATCACGTCAACGTGGCGTCCGAGCAAGGACTGGCGGCGGTATTCATCACCCACAAGCGTACGGAAAGCGTTGTCACAAACATTGAGCAGACGCGGTTGGTCGCCGAGGAAGGACTGCAGGCCGATACGATTCATACCGTTCCTTGGTACGATGCGGCGGCCCGCAACACCATCCTGGAGACTTGGCGCGGCGAAGGACAAGTCATGACCGATGCCGACCTGCGCGAGGCGATGCTGCAGCTGCGCATCCATCTGGATGACGAGCACGTGGCGGCGTACCGGCGGCTGGGGCGAGTTACCGCCTGGGCGGTGGAGGAAGCGTGCCGAACGGCCGAGGCCAGTGACACGGAGGCAGATTTGGCGGGAAAAGTGGCTTCCCTCTGTGTATCACAAGGGCTCGATCCGCTCGTTCTCCTGGTTGCGGGGGAGCGGCGTGCGGGCCTCTATCGCCATCCACTGCCCACGTCTGACCCTTTGGGCGGTTACACCATTGTCTCCTTATGTGCGCGGAGCCAAGGTCTGGTGGCGGCGGCCACGCGTACGGTGGCCTTTGACCGACTTCCGGAAGCGCTCGCGCGACGATACGAGGCGGTCCTGCAGGTGGAGGCGCGGATGCTGCACGCCACACGTCCAGGGGTGTCCTTGTCTGAGGTCTTGCGCGTCGCGCAGGACGCGTATGCAGAGACCGGCTTTGCCGACGCCTGGACAGAGCATCACCAGGGCGGACTGATTGGCTTCCAGTCACGGGAGCTGCGCGCGGATTTGGCGCAGTCGCAGCTGCTGTCCGTTGGCAACGCGGTGGCCTGGAATCCGTCTTTGGCCGGGGCAAAAGCGGAAGACACGTTTTTATTGACGGATGACGGTTTGGAGCTGTTGACCCCTTTGCAGGCGTATCCAGAAATCGCGGTGGATTGGCAGGATGTCCGCTACAAACGGCCGTGGATTCTGGTCAAAAATTTGTAGTGTATTATGATGTTTTGTGTGGTATAATCCAACGTAGTCTCACAAAACATCTCATAGGCTCGGGATTGTGAACGGTTGGATGGGCATCCCGCACAGTCCAGGGAGAGGAAGAAGTGAGGGAGGCGAGTGCATGCCGGTTTTGGAAACGGCAGCGCGGCGAGCCTTGCGCATCCACGCGGCGGATAACGTCGCGGTCGTCTTGGAAGCGGTTGCGAAGGGCGAGGTGCTGGACCTGGCCGAGGGGCCTCTGGTCGCGCTGGAGGACATTCCGCGCGGGCACAAGATTGCCCTCACAGACGTGTCTGTCGGTGAGGATATCCGGAAATACGGTTATCCGATTGGTCAGGCAACACAGCCAATTACCCGCGGTGCATGGGTTCACACGCACAACCTGCGGACCAAGCTGGGCGAGAAGTTGACCTATACGTATCAGCCTAGCTTTGCCACGCCGGACGTAGAGGAAACGCTGGAGGCGCTGCCCGACCGATTCGAGGGCTTTGTGCGTGAGAACGGGGATGTGGGCATCCGCAACGAGCTTTGGGTTCTGCCCACTGTGGGTTGCGTCAACAAAATGGTCGAGCGCCTGGTCCACGTAGCTCATGCCGAACTTGCGGGACACGGGATTGATGGCGTATACGCGTTCCCACACCCGTACGGGTGTTCCCAATTGGGAGACGATCTCGGCTACACGCAAAAGGCGATGGCCGGCTTAATCCGTCACCCCAACGCGGCCGGTGTGCTGGTCGTCGGGCTGGGGTGTGAGAACAACCAATTCGAATCCTTGAAGACGATGCTCGGAGATGTGCCGCCCGAAAAGATTCGTTTCATGGCCCTGCAGAGCGTGGACGACGAGTTTACCACCGGACTGGCGCACCTGCGCGAGTTGGCGGAATACGCCAGCCGGTTTCAACGCAGCTTAGTGCCCGTGCAGAAATTGCGCATTGGCCTGAAGTGCGGCGGATCGGACGGGTTTTCCGGGATTACGGCCAATCCCTTGGTCGGCCGGGTTGCGGACCTGTTTACGGCGCGCGGGGCAACGGCGCTCTTGACGGAGGTCCCGGAGATGTTTGGCGCCGAGACAATACTTATGAACCGCGCTCAGGATGAGGGGATATTTGCCGACATCGTACAGCTCATCAATGACTTTAAGGACTATTACATCCGTCACGGGCAAGTGATTTACGAAAATCCTTCCCCGGGCAACAAGGACGGAGGCATCACCACCCTGGAAGAAAAGTCGCTGGGCTGCGTCCAGAAGGGCGGCCAAAGTCCCATCACAGGGGTGCGCGCGTACGGCGCGCCTGCTACGGGTCCGGGTCTACAACTGGTGCAGGCGCCGGGGAACGACCTGGTCTCGGTCACCGCGCTGGCTCTGGCGGGGGCGCACCTGGTCTTATTCACCACGGGCCGCGGCACCCCGTTCGGCGGCCCGGTGCCCACGCTGAAAATCTCCACGAACACCCAATTGTACGAGCACAAGCGCAGCTGGATTGACTTTGACGCCGGGCGCTTGGTCGGCGGCGCAGCGATGGTCGAGTTGGCGGCGGCGCTCTATCGACAGATTCTCGATGTGGCGTCCGGCCTGACTCAGACCCAAAACGAACGGTTTGGGTATCGGGAGATTGCCATCTTCAAAGACGGGGTCACGCTGTAAGGCTGTCCGGAAAGGGGTCAGAACTTCCAGGGTTATCGCCCGGCCCAAATGGTCTCAGGGCTATCGCCGGCCTGAACGGGACAACAGTTTAGTGGACTGTAGTCCTGGGGACCAGGCCCCACTAGGGACCAGGCCCAGCTCGCATATTGGGCTTGCTTCCTCGCACTGCATGGGTCTCACCTAACCCCTTTCCGGACGCACATTAACGCATGTGTGTGGAGGGATGAACCGATGTTGTTGGTGAAAGGACAAGAGTTTAGCGGATATCGGGAAATGGTCGGGGAACAGAATGAGGGCAGCCTGCGTTTTCTGCGCTTTGGCGTACTGAAGCTCGAGCCAGGTGCCACGCACCAGGGGCAGTTTGGGGACGTGGAAACGGTCCTGTTGCTGTTGTCCGGACAGTGCGACATTACCTCCAGCGGCGAGACGTACCAGGGTCTCTCCCGCACGGACGTATTTGCAGAGCGGGCGACAGCAGTATACGTGCCGGTGCGGACGGCCTTCACGGTGACCAATACCGGGAACACACCGCTTGAGGTGGCGGTCTGCCAGGCCCCGGCGACCGAGGAACACCGGCCGTTCCTCGTCACCCCCGATGACGTGAAGCCGCGCCTGGTCGGCAAGGACAATTACAGCCGTTACGTCCACGACGTCGTGGTCAAGGAGGCCGAGGGCAAGGTTCAGCGCATCATCGTCGGGGAAACGTTCAACCTGCCCGGGAACTGGTCGAGCTACCCGCCGCATAAGCACGACGACTACCAGCCCGGGGTCGAGGCGTGCATGGAAGAGGTGTACTACTATCGCCTCAAACCCCAGCAGGGCTTCGGCCTGCAGGCGATTTACACGGCGGATCGGTCCTTGGATGAGGTGTATCGCGTGGAGCACGGCGATGTGTTTCTCATCCCGCGCGGGTATCACCCGGTTTGTGCGGCGGCCGGCTATGAACTCTATTACCTCTGGGTGATGGCGGGAGATATCGACCGGGTGATGATCCCGCATGACGATCCGGCCCACACCTGGGTTCACAACGCTTGAAAGGAGGAGCCCGGGAGTGGAGCGGCTATCTATGCCATGGCTGCGGGCACACCAACCAGATCGATACGAGCGGGTGGTTTCCTGGCCAGAGCGGATCATCCAATTTGGCGAAGGCAATTTTTTGCGCGGGTTTGCCGATTGGCTGATTGATGAATTGAACGAGCGTGGCCATTTTGGCGGGCGCATTGTTGTCGTGGCCCCCCGCCGTACTGGCGCGGCGAACGTGGCCCGTCTGAACGCTCAGGACGGACTGTATACGGTTTGGCTCCGCGGCTTGGCGGACGGCGCTGTGGTGGACGAGGCACGGGTGGTGGCGTCCGTCAGCCGCGGCTTAGACCCGTACGCCGACTGGACGCAAATTTTGCGCTTGGCCGAAACGCCGGAAATTGATATCCTGATTTCGAACACGACAGAACGCGGTTTGGTTTATACGGAGGAGGCGTACCGGCCCAATGAGACGCCGGAATCGTTCCCGGCCAAGGTGACCGCGTATCTCTATCACCGCTACCAACACTTTGCCGGTGACCCTGCGGCTGGCCTTACCCTCATCCCGTGTGAGCTGGTGGATGACAACGGCGACTTGCTGCGGGAGCTGGTGCTTCGTCACGCAGCCGCCTGGCGGTTGCCCGCTGGGTTTTCCGAGTGGGTCAACACGGCCAACCGGTTTTGCCACACGCTGGTCGACCGCATTCTGCCCGGGTATCCGGCGGCTGCCGAGGCAGAGGCGTTGTTTGCGCGCGTTGGGTACACGGACGAGCTGTTGACCGTGGGCGAGCCGTACCACCTTTGGGCCATCAGCGGCGACCCTCAGCTGGCACAGCGCTGGCCGTTGGCGGAATGTGGCTTCAACGTCCACATGACCGACGATGTCACCCCGTTCCGGCTGCAAAAGGTGCGCATCTTGAACGGGTTGCACACCGCGATGTCGGCGCTGGCTCTGTTGGCCGGCAAACGAACGGTCGGAGACGTCATGGCTGATGCAGACTTTGCGGCGTTCGTGGAGAAGCTGGCGTTTCGCGAAATCATTCCCGCCATCGCGGCGCCGTCACTTCCTGAGGCGACCCTGCAGGCGTTTGCCAGGCAGGTGTTGGAGCGGTTTCGCAATCCGTTTTTGGAACACGAACTGCACAGCATTACGTTGAACACGCTGGCCAAGACCCGAGTCCGCCTGGTGCCGACGCTGAGTGCGTACATCGAACGGCAGGGTGAGTTGCCCCAACGCCTGGTGCTGGCTCTGGCGGGGCTGTTGTTGTACTACCCAGCGGCGCGGGCAAAAGGGTGGCCGATTCGCGATGACGGGGCCCAGGTGCAGTCACTCCTTGACGTTTGGGGCCAGGAGGCGGAGTTGGGACTGGAGGCTGTGGTCGAGCGTTTGCTGGCGGATACCCGTCTGTGGGGGGCGGACTTGACCGTCTACCCACGACTTGTGGTCGGGATTTGTGACCAGGTGCGGAATATTCGCGGGGCGGGGCCGCAAGATGCCATCCGGCAAGTTGTCGCGGCTGAGGCGTAAGGAGGTTTGACAGCACGGTCATGGCGAGCAGGGTATTGACATTTGGGGAGCCTCTGGTGGCCATGGTGCCGGAACACGCCGGTCCCTATGTGGAGGGTTCGCCGCTTACGCCGTACGCGGCGGGCGCGGAACTGAATACGGCCGTCGGTTTAGCACGGTTGGGAGTGGACGTGGCTTTTGCGGCGGCCATCGGACAAGACCCGCTGGGCCAGCTTGTGCTGCGTCAGGCCCGGAGCGAGGGCATTGATGTCCACTTTGTCGAGGAGCAGGCCGCCCCGACCGCGTTGTTGTTCAAACACTGGAGCGGCCTGAGGCAGGGCACCTCGGTGTATTACTACCGATCTACCTCGCCAATGGCGCAAGGGTTGTGGAACGTACAGGCTCCCGCGCAAGAACTGCGCGCCGGGGGGTATACGTGGGTGCATGCCACCGGCATCACGTGGATGCTGGGCGCTGGCGCGAGGGCCGCAGCGGATGAGCTTTTGACGGCGGCCAAGGCAGGCGGCAGCACCGTGTCTTTTGACGTCAACATTCGCTACAAACTGGCCGCGAAACCGGATTGGAGGGCCCTCGTTGAGCACTTGTTGCCGCGCATCGACTGGTTCTTGCTGGGCGACGAGGAAGCGGCTGCCCTGTTTGACACGTCACAAGCTGATGCGGTGGAGCGGCAGGCACGCAGCCTCGGCTTTCACGGTCGGGGCGTCGTGGTGAAATGCGGCGCCGAGGGCGCGGTCGTCAGCGAGGATGGGCGTATCACGCGGGTTCCGGCTTGTCCGGTGCCCCAGGTGGTGGATACGGTGGGGGCCGGCGACGGCTTCAACGCTGGCTTTATCGCCGGTATGCTCGCCGAGTGGTCCACCGAGAAGGCGGCTCGCTTGGGCGCGGTGGTGGGCGCGTACGCGGTGACGCGCGTGGGCGATAACACCGGTTACCCATCTATGGCGGAGGCGATGGCGGAACTCGAAGGGACGGAAGGGGTATGGCGATGACGGCGGAGGTAACAGGGCGGTTGCTGGAACGCATCGGTGAGGCGGGCGTGGTCGCCGTGCTGCGACGGCTGCCCGTAGATGCCGTGCAGCGTGTGGTCGAGGCGCTCTTGGAAGGCGGCGTGCAGGCGGTGGAACTGACGATGGACTCGCCTGCCGCGGCCGAGGTGATTGCCGGTGTGCGCAATTACGTTGGGGACAAGCTGGTGATTGGCGCGGGTACGGTCATGTATGAGGAACAGATGCGTGAAGCGTTGGATGCGGGTGCCGATTTTCTGGTCAGCCCGCACTTCGATGCGGACCTGGTCCAGGCCGCAAAGAAGTATAAGTGTCTCTATATCCCGGGCATCTTTACCGCGTCGGAAGCCGCGGCGGCCCTGCGCGCAGGGGCTGAGGTTTTGAAGCTGTTTCCGGCCGGGGCGGTCGGACCTGGGTACCTCAAGGACCTGCTCGGCCCGTTTCGCGGCACCCTGTTCATGCCCACCGGTGGCATCCAGCCGGAGCAGGTTGGCACCTACTTGGCGGCCGGCGCTTTGGCGGTGGGTGTCGGCAGTGCGCTGACGCCCAAAGACGCGATTGCCCAAGGGGACTATTCCGTCATCCGCGAGAAGGCCGAAACGGTCGCGGGGCAAGTCCGGGAGGCGCGGCGCGGATGAAGATGTCGTTTCGCTGGTATGGCGCGGATGATCCGGTCCAGCTCTGGCAGATTCGCCAGATACCCGGGATGGTGGGCGTTGTCAGCGCGCTCTATACGGTCCCGGTCGGTGAGGTCTGGCCCACGGAGCACATCGCGGCGCTCAAGCGCCAGATTACGGACCACGGTCTCGACCTGACGGTGATTGAGAGTGTGCCAGTGCATGAGGACATCAAGCTGGGCAGGCCGAGCCGTGACCGCTACATCGAGAACTTCATCGAGACGGTACGCCGCCTCGGCCAGGCCGGCATCGACACGGTGTGCTACAACTTCATGCCCGTGTTCGACTGGACACGGTCGCGGCTGGACTATCGGCTGCCGGACGGATCGCTCACTTTGGCTTATGACGAGGACGAAATTGCGCGGATGAACCCGGTGAACGGAGAGCTCAAACTTCCCGGGTGGGACGCCAGCTACCGCGACGATGAACTGGCGGGTCTGATGCGGGCGTATCAGGACGTGGACGAGGAGGCGCTGTGGAGCCATCTCGCTTATTTCATTCAGGCCGTCGCTCCGGCCGCTGCGGAGGCGGGCGTCAAGTTAGCCGTCCACCCGGACGATCCGCCGTGGTCAGTGTTCGGTCTTCCGCGCATTCTCCGGGACGGGCCGAGCTTGCGCCGTCTGCTGGCGTTGTCCGATTCGCCGAGCAACGGGCTGTGCCTGTGTACCGGTTCTCTCGGCGCGAACCCGGACAATGATGTGCCCGCTTTGCTGCGCGAGTTTTTGGCCCAAGGCCGGGTGCACTTTGTCCACGCCCGCAACGTCCGCGTCACCGGGCCGCAGCGCTTTTACGAGAGCAGTCACCGGAGTGCGGACGGATCGGTCGATATGTACGCGGTCATGAAGGCGTTGGCGGACTTTCACTACGAGGGGCCGATTCGGCCGGATCACGGTCGCATGATTTGGGGTGAACGGGGCCGTCCCGGCTACGGGCTGTATGACCGGGCTCTCGGGGCCGCGTACCTAAACGGGTTGTGGGAGGCGGCGTGCCGGCAGTAGCGGGGCAGGCAACCTCCAATGTTGAAATGGTGACATCAAGCAGAGCCAGGAAACGGGGAGGAGGAATGCCTCTCCGTTTTTTCGGCGGGTCCACGAGAGCGGCGTCGTTTCTTTGGACGCCATACCTTGCTGCCGTTGAACCGCGGGCCCGCAAAACGGGCCGACGGGTCCCGGCGTCTCGCCCGGAGAATCAAGCCCGCCCGACCCATATGTGCTCCGCTATTTCACGCCGTTAGACCAAACGCCTCGGCAATCAGTTCGTACGAGCGCAGACGCGACGCGAACGTATCGGTGATGGTCACGAGAATCCACTCGTCGATGCCGTATGTGCGGGCCAAATCGGTGAGTTGGTCTCGCACCTTATCTGGTGTACCGAATACCATGCGGGCGCGGTTAGCCTGGACCCGCCGCTCCTCCCACGGTGTGAACGTATACGCACGGGCCTCCTCTGCGCTGGGGATTTCGCCCCCGCGGCCCTGTTCCAGCCACAACAGCCGCAGGTCCATGATAGCGGCTAGTTCCTCCGCCTTTTCCTCCGTCTCCGCACACAAGGCAAAGATGGCCGCGTTGGCTTCCGGGTGCTTAAGATACGGAGAGGGCCGAAACGACTCCTTATACATCCGCACCACCTCAGGCCCCCCGTAGCCGTTGATAAACTGGGCAAACGAAAAACGCGTACCCAAGGTGGCCGCATAGTAGGCACTGGCGTCGCTGGATCCAAGCAGCCACACCTCCGGCGCGCTGGGTCCGGTGGGCATAGCGTGGACGCCGTAATGCCGGTGATTCTCGGGAAGATCGTCGTGCAGGAAGTGCAGCAGAGTCTTGACCTGTTCCGGGTAGTCGTCGAGTGACTTGTGGCTGCCGTTCAGCATCGCTCGCATAGTGCGCATGTCGCCACCAGGCGCACGGCCCAGCCCGAGGTCGATGCGCCCCGGGTACAGGGCCTCCAGCATGCGGAAGTTTTCCGCCACTTTGAGGGGACTGTAGTAGGGAAGCAGAACTCCGCCGGATCCTAAGCGAATGCGCTGGGTCCGGGCACCCAGGTGTGCGAGCAGCACCTCTGGAGTCGTCCCGGCCAGCCGCGCGGTGTTGTGGTGTTCGGACACCCAAAATCGAAAATAGCCCAACCGCTCCACCGCCTGCGCCAACTGCACCGTCTCACGCAGGGCGTCTTGCGGTGTCTTGTCCGGACCAATCGGGGATTGATCAAGCACACTCAGTTTCATATGTATCGCCTCGGATTTCTCGTTGTCTCGAGCCATTTCTGCGGACCGGTTCCTTCTTTCAGTCTACTCCACTTTGGGTTCCGGATGCGAATGCCACCCCGGCGAAAGCGGAGCAGGCGTTGCGTCGTGAGGGGGAATCGGCTACCCTGTCCACAGAGCACTGATAGAGTACGGAGATTCGACGCTGGTGAAAGGAGGATGAGGATGCCGCCCATCGAGACCTGGCTCCAGCTGGCACAGGGACTGAGAGAGCATATTCAACCCCACATCTTGGAGCGCGGCATAGCCTATTTGGCTGATGAGCGGGTGACCGCGTTGGCGGTGCAAGGGCCAGTGGTGACTGCCACGGTAGAGGGCAGCGAGTCGTACAGCGTGCAGTTGGACCTCGAGTCGTTCCCTGCGCGCAGTTTCTGCACCTGCCCGTACGGGGATTTGTGCAAGCACCTGGCGGCGGTGGGCCTCGCCGTTTTGGAGGAAGCCGGGGTTCGGTTTGCCTCCTTGGAAGGCCTGGTCGATGGGCCACTGGGGCTGGGGTTACAGCGCGTTGCCGCCGACCTTGCCGCCGTCAAGGCCGCACCGGTTGCGGCCGGGGATTTTCGTCCCGAAGCGGCGCCGACCGACTGGGTCTTGTTTGTCGAAAGCCAGATTGAGCGCCTTCCACCTTGGGCAATGTATCACGACTTCGAGCTGCATCGAGTACGGGAGCGGCTGCTGCGGGACCTAGAGGCGTGGCCGGACGGTCGCCGCCAGCTCGGCGAGGTGGTGGTGCGCGCGGCGACGATGGTGTATCGCCTGGAACTGGGGAAAGCGGACGGTGCCCCGATTGCCCCGTCGTATTGGGTGAAATCCGCTGCCTCCGAGATTCGCGAGTTGGCGCAGGGCCTGGGGTACCTTGCGGAATCTGCGGTTACTCAGGTGGCGTCCGAGCGTGAGGCGGCCGATTGGGTACGCTGGCTCCATCATCGCATTCTGGACAATCCGCAGATGCTCACCTCCGCATCGGCGTCGGCGGTAACCTGGATGTGGTTGGGTTGGCTCTACGCGTATCCCGACTTGCTGCGGGCCGAGCGAGCGTACTTGGACGGGCGGATCGCCCAGTGTGAACAGAGACCATCGGCTGAGAACGAACCGCTGCTGCACCTGCGGCGGCTTCGGACGGTTCTTGACCTCCTCACCGAGGAGTCGGACGTGCGTGCGGAAACACTGGTTTCTTTGTACGGGGACGACTTTGAAGCGACCAACCAGTGCCTATCCGCCTTAAGCCACAGTCGGCGTTGGGACTTGTATCAGGCCCTGCTCGCGACGGTCAGCGAACGCCTTGAGCCGGGCAACGTGTGGGCGCAAGCGTTGGCTGCTCCTTGGCTGCGGTTGGCGCATGAGGTGCCCGAGGCAGAGCCTCTATGCCGCGCCTTCCTGCGCCGACACCTGCCCGTCACGACGGGGGAGTATCGTACCTTCCTCCTGCAGCGCGAGGAGTTTGTCGATTGGGCGGATTACGTGATGGGCAGTGGTGGCCTGGACGGAGTCAGCAAGGAGGAGCGGCGACTCGTCGAGCAACAGGCGCCCGAGGTGCTGATTCCGATTCTCCATCAGGAGGTGCACCGATTGGTCGAGTTACGCGGTCGTGACCACTACCGTCAGGCCTGTCGTCGCCTCAAGCAGCTGCGCAAGTGTTACCGCAAGCTAAAGCAGACAGAGGAATGGGAGGCGTATCTACGCCGCTTCACGCATCGCCACCGCCGCCTGCGCGCACTCCTCGAAGAGATGAACAAGGCCAAGGTGATGCCGCAATGACGACCATTCACATGGATATGAGGCGTCTTCCCGATGGCGCCTTTTGGTTGGGACCGAAAGGTCGCGAATGGCAGAGGGACGTCTCCGAATTGGCCATGCGCGTGTTCGCTTGGGATCCCGAATCCGAATATGGCACAGCCGTGGAGACCCTCACCTGGGAAGGCCAGGTAGGATTTCGTCTCACCCCCGCGCAAGCCCTCCGGTACTTCCGCACTCCTCACTACCATCGGCACACCGATTGGCAGTGGACGGACGTCTGCCTTCAGGCGTTTCGATGGGCGCCCATTCTCGCAGAGGCTCTGGACGCAGGGCGGTTCCGCCCGACGCTGGGCAAGCCGCTGCAAACGGGTGAGGCACAGGCATTTCGGCCGGGCAATTCGTCCCTGCGCGTGATGGCGCCGCGCCTTTCGTGGCAAGTCGAGTGGCCGACGGATAACACCCCGCCAGAGCCGCTTCGCGACACCTTACAGGCGTGGGCAGACGCGGTCATTTGGGAGGAGGTTTCGGCAAACTCAGCCTTGCGCGAAGCGTTGGCCGAGGTGGTGGCGACGCGCCCGTTGCTAAGCGCGCGCGAACTGCCGCCGTGGCTCGTCCCGGAGGAGTGGCGGGCGGCAGTCGGTTGGGGAGAGTTTGTCTCGCCGCTGCAGCCTGCTTTGCAATTGCTCGATCCGCCCGTAGACACGGAGCCTTGGCAGTTGCGGATGGTGTTTTCGGCGGTGTCCGACCCCGGCCGGATGTGGACACTGAGCCAAACGCGTGAAGACGCGTCGTTCCCTCCGGAATGGGAGGCAGACCTCGAGCTAGCGGAGCAGCGGGTTTGGCGCTGGTTGGAGGCGGAATCGTGGCTTGGGGAACTGGCGTGGAAAGACGGCGTAGCGACCCTGGATGAGGGCCAGGCTTGGCGTTTTTTGGCGGAGACGACGCCGCGCCTCACCGAGGCGGGGTGTACGGTGATGGTGCCCAGTTGGTGGGAGGCGGCAACGACGGCGCGTGTGCAGGTGCGCGCTCAGGTTCAGCCCCAGCGCGGGGGACGGACGTGGTTCAATCTGACGGACACTGTGTCGTTCGACTGGAAATTGGCCATCGGTGACACCGAATTGGACGAGCAGGAGTTCTGGCGGTTCGTCGAGACGGGGCAGCGACTTGTCCACCTTAACGGCCAGTGGCTGGTGTTGGATACGGAGAGGCTAAAGAGGCTGCGCCGGCGGTTGGAAACCATAGAGCGGCGCGGCTTGACGATGATGGACGTGCTGCAGCAGACGCTTCTGGACGGGAACGGGGACGTGGATGAGAACCGGCAAGGAGGTGTCGATGCAGCGCCACTTTCGGAGGTATCCCAGTCGGAAGCGGAGTCAGAACCGCTCGACGCGGTTCACTTTGTGCTGCCGCCTGCACTGCGGCAAGCCCTGCGCGGGCTCACCCAGCGCGAGGAACTCCCGGCGTATCCGGTGCCGGACGGCTTTGTTGGTCAGCTGCGTCCATATCAGGTACAGGGCTACCGGTGGCTGCGCCGGATGCGGGAATGGGGCCTTGGCGCATGCCTGGCGGACGACATGGGACTCGGAAAAACGGTGCAGCTGATTGCTTACCTCATGGCTACCGACAACGCGGAGGGCCCGGCGCTGATTGTCTGTCCGACCTCGGTGCTCGGTAACTGGCAGCGGGAGTTGCGTCAGTTTGCGCCGGGTTTGTCTGTGCACGTCCATTACGGCAGCGCCCGTCAACATGGTCAGGCCTTAATCGACGCGATCCGTACGGCCGACGTGGTGCTGACAACCTACACCTTAGTGCAGCTGGACGCCTCGGATTTGGAACAAATGGAATGGCGTGCAGTCTGCTTGGACGAGGCGCAGAACATCAAGAACCCAGCGACCAAGCAGGCGCAGGCGGTGCGCAGGTTGTCAGCCCGGCACCGTATCGCCCTGACCGGCACTCCGATTGAGAACCGACTCACCGAGCTGTGGTCGATTTTTGCTTTTTTGAACCCAGGGTATCTGGGTAGTCTGAAGTCTTTCACAGAACGGTTTGTCACTCCAATTGAGCGCCACCAGGACGCGGTCCGGACAGGGCAGCTGCAGCGCCTGGTCCAGCCGTTTCTACTGCGCCGGATGAAGACGGATCCGGCGATTGAATTGGACCTACCGGACAAGACGGAGACGCGCGAATACGTCCACTTGACGGCGGAACAGGCCGCCCTCTACCAGGGGGTATTGGACGAACTGCTGCGCGAGGTGGACGGAGCGCCAGAGATGCGCCGGCGCGGCCTGATTTTAGCCGCGTTGACTCGGCTCAAGCTGATTTGTGACCACCCGGCCGTATATTTGAAACAGTCGATCCGCCGTTACAAAGGTCGCTCGAACAAGTTGGATCGACTCCTGGAGATGGTCGAGGAGGTGCGCGCGGAGGGGGACCGGTGTCTCGTCTTCACGCAGTTCCTCGAGGTGGGGACCCTGCTGCAGGATGCGTTGAGTCGGCGTCTTGCCGAGCCGGTTTTGTTCCTGCACGGGTCTGTGGCGCAGGTGGATCGAGAAAAGATGATTGCTGAGTTTCAAGACCCGAACGGATCGTCCGGGGTGTTTGTTTTGTCCCTCCGGGCTGGGGGCGTCGGACTGAACCTGACGGCGGCCAACCACGTGTTTCATTTCGATCGCTGGTGGAACCCGGCGGTGGAGGAACAGGCGACTGACCGCGCCTATCGTATCGGACAGCACCAGCACGTGCAGGTGCATAAGTTTGTCTCATTAGGCACGTTGGAGGAACGGATTGACCAAATGCTGCAGGAGAAGAGCGCGCTCTCCGAGCACATCGTGGGGGCGGGGGAGCAGTGGTTGACGGAGCTCTCGAACGACGAGTTAGCCGAGATGTTCCGCCTGCGGCAGGAACTGGTGGCGGATTAAGGGGGATTCAATATGCTTGAACTGTTGCTTGCGGAACCGGGGCAATTGGTTCTTCACACCCAGTCTGAACCCTTGCCTTCACTGAAACCCGGCGAGGTCCGAGTTCGTGCTTTATACGGGGGCATCTGTGGATCGGATGTGAAGGTGTATAAAGGCCAGCTGGCGCACGCCAAGTATCCCGTACGGGCCGGCCATGAGTTATTGGGACAAGTGGTGGAAGTGGGCGATGGTGTCAGCCTTTCACCAGGCGTGCGCGTGGTGGTCAATCCGAACACGTATTGCGGCGAGTGCGGCCCGTGCCGCCGAGGGCGGACCAACCTGTGCCTGCACAAAGGGTCCTTGGGCATCAACCAGCCTGGGGTGTTTGCGGAAGAGATTATCCTCCCGTTCAAGTACGTTTTGCCGGTGCCGCCCGAGGTACCGGATATGGCGGCCGTCTGGACGGAGCCGCTGGCGGTAGCTACCCGAGCGCTCAAACGCGCTGGCGTGCGGGCGACTAGCCGGGTGCTGGTCATCGGCTGTGGTAGCGAAGGGACCCTGTGCACCTTACTGGCGCGGCAGCGGACCGAACATGTTGCCGTGGCGGACGTGCGGGCGGATCGGCTGGAGTGGATAGAATCTCTCGTGCCTGGGGTGGACGCAAACGTTCCAGAAGCGTATCCGGACAATTCCTTTTCCGTGGTCATCGAGGCGGCGGGTCATCCTGCGGCCGTCCAGCAATCGCTGCGTCTTGTCGAACCGGGTGGTGTGGTGGTGCTGATTGGTTTAGCGCAAGAGGCGGTGTTGCCAGTGCAGCAGTTCGTCCGCAAAGAGGTAGCCATGTTCGGATCCATCATTTATGTAGCCGAAGATTTAGAGGAGTCTGTCGACTTGCTGCGGGATTTGCACCTCCAGAACATGTTGGTGCGGCTGATTGGCACGGAGGTTCCGTTTGTAGAGTTTCGGGATGCCTACGCGTACGCCATGTCGGGGCGGCCGGGAAAGGCGCTCTTGCGCTGGTCGGAAAAGGACGAATCGAGGAGTGAAAGGGGATGAGTGCATGAAGTGGGCCGTGCCGGTCGCACAGGCCCTAGGAGCAACGGCCGTTCGCACCTTTTTCGATCCTCTGTGGTCTTTACAGACTGCGAATATCTCTGTAAAATTATCAAATTCATTGTGAAAGATAGAATCGTGGGGTGGTTTCTTTGGGCAAAAGGCGCTGGATGATTGGGTTGCTGCTGGCTTTGGGGGTGATCATAAACTACTTTGACCGGACCAACATGTCCATTGCGACGAAACCGCTTGCCAGTGAGTTTCATCTCAGCGCTGGGGAAATGGGTCTGGTCTTGTCCTCATTTGGTTGGTCCTATGCGTTGATGCAGATACCGGCCGGGGCGCTGCTCGACAAAATTGGCGTCAAGTGGGTGGTGCGTGTCGGGACGCTGATTTGGTCTTTGGCCACGTTCATGACCGCGTGTGTCAGCGGGTTGGGCCTGGTCATCCTGTCTCGCGTGCTGTTGGGGTTCGCGGAAGCGCCGTACTTTCCCGCATCGGCGAAGGCTACGGGGTATTGGTTTCCCCGCCAGGAACGCGGTCTGGCCACTTCGTTGTTTGACTCCGAGTCCAAGTTGTCAAATGCCATCGGGGCACCCCTTATCGCTGTGGCCGTTACGGCTTGGGGCTGGCGGGCCGGCTTCTATCTGACCGGTATCCTGAGCCTGCTGTATGCGATGTTGTTCTGGATTCGCTACCGGAATCCCAACGAGGACAAGAAGCTGACGCAGGAGGAACAGCAGTATCTGGTCGAGGGCGGGGCGCAAGCGGTCGGTGAGGGCGACGGACGAATCGGTCAGAACCTGCGCCTGCTGCTTCGGCAGCGCAAGGTGTGGGGCGTATTCATCGGGTTTGCGGCGTACGGGTATTCGTGGTTTTTGTTCCTCACGTGGCTGCCCGGGTATTTGGAAACGGAAATGCACATGACCGTACTGAAGTCA
The DNA here is from genome assembly GCF_000430585.1 of Alicyclobacillus herbarius DSM 13609. Classification (GTDB taxonomy): domain Bacteria; phylum Bacillota; class Bacilli; order Alicyclobacillales; family Alicyclobacillaceae; genus Alicyclobacillus_G; species Alicyclobacillus_G herbarius. The sequence continues at coordinate 66,826 of NZ_AUMH01000018.1, read as the reverse complement.
GGGTGGTATTCGGCCGTTCCTTGGCTGGTCGGCTTCCTGTCTGAGCTTTTGATTGGTGGATGGCTAGTGGATTACTTCGTCCGCAAGGGGAAAAACCCCACTCGGGTGCGGAAAACCATGTTAGTGATTGGGTTGGTGCTGGGTTTATCCGTATTGGGTGCCGCCTTCACAACCAACCCGGTTGTAGCGGTGGCTTGGATTTCCATCGCACTCGGCGGCCTGGTCATCACGTCGTCCATCGCTTACAGCATCCCCACTTTCATTGCCCCCAAAGGGGCGACCGGCAGCCTAATTGGTCTGCTGACGTTTGGCAACAACGCGATGGGCATCGTGGCGCCCATCGTTACGGGCTTCATCGTCAGCGCGACCGGATCGTTCGCGATGGCCTTTGTCGTAGCAGGAATGATCCTGGTGTTCGGCATCTTGGCCTACGTGTTCCTGTTGACGGATTTGGAACCGATTGAGGTGGATGGTACCCGGTCGGTGATGGAAGCCGCGAAGCCAGTGTGAGGTTTGCGAGCTGAACAGGGGGGTATCAGCCACGGCTGGTGCGTTCAAATAAGGGGACGCCCAGTTCGTCTTCCAGCTTGGCGATGGCACGGTTCAGCGCCGGTTGGGTGATGGACAGTTCCGCTGCTGCTTTGGTCAGGCTTTGCGTTCGGCAGACCGTTCGGAAATAATGAAGTTGAAACCATTCCATTCGTACACATCACCTGCACCCGCATTCAAGCACATTGGAAGTGATAGTATGGACACGACGTCGCGCAAGCGGACAAACCGTCCGGATAAGACCCACACAACGCGAAGCCGTAAAACGGCTGCCAAAACCGTGGCCAAAGGCACACAGGACCTTCCCGACCTGCACCTGCCAGATGGGGTATCCGACGAATGGCAAAGGTTCTATCAAGCGTGGGTCAAGACTTGGCGTGAGAGACGCCGTTAACCGGCTGAACCAACCGGTGCAAGCCATAGATTGGGTCAATCCGCTGCCAGTCGTGGCCTGACATTTGAAATCTGCGATGCTCGAGATGTATTCTCGGGAGGGCTCGTTACGTTCCGCCATACTGACGCATGCCCGCCTTTACGTCGCGGTAGGTGAGGTGCACAAACTCGCCCAGGACGCGTCGCACGTCCGGGTGGCGAAGCGCCTCCCAGTCGGCTGCGCGCTTCTCCCAATCGGGCAACAGCCGCGCTTCGTCCGTCGGCACCGCCGCGTGATGAATCAAGTGATAGACGCCTGGGCCGAGGTGGCTGAGGGTATCCACATACCAGGCGATGCGGGGTTTCGGGGATACCGGATAGCTGTCGACAAGCCGTACTTTGGGCAACGGAGAGGTCTCCGCCAAGCGCGTAAGGGCTACCCGCAGGTCCTCCGGCAGGACAAGGTCCTCCAGGTTCTCGGGCAGGAAAATGGGGATACCGAGCTCTATGCCCAGTTGGTGGTACACAGTGGCAATGTCCGGCCGCATCACCGCCCCCATGTGCGTGTCCAGGTGGGTTGGCTCGATACCAAGGCGTCGACAGGCCTCTACCTGCGCTCGCAGTTCCATCTCCGCCTCTTCGACACGGATGTGTTGCCACGCCGCTTCGAGTGTAGACCAAAAATAACCGCTTTCATCGCAGAGGCTCTGGCCTCCGGTTAACGGCCGCATTCGCGGGTAGGCCCACTCGCTGGTCAAGGTCAGGTGGACTCCCAAATCCCCCGACTTGACCTGCGCCGCCCACGCGCCCGGTGTCATGATGCTACCGGTGGGCCAGCCCAGTTCCAGGTAGGCCTGATTTTGCGCGGCCAGCACACCCAAGTCATCGTGGTGAACCAGGATGCATCGTTTACCATCCAGGCCCATGTCTCTCCACAGCGTCATCCGATGGCCTCCTTGTCGTTTTCCGAACCATCTTGCTCCCATGGTACTACAAATCCTCTGCTCCTGGCCCAGGTATCTGCAAAAACCGCACGAAAACACGGAATTTGCACCTAGCTTCCGAACGCGAAGCGGTGTAAACTGGCGACGAGGTGACAGCGGCTCGTGAATGAACATTCAATCGGGGCGTATGTGCGGGTGGCCGGATACGGGTATCATGATCGCCCGTACCATTCCGTCAAGCAGGAAGGGTTTACGACTTATCTCTTGCGCCTGCAAGTGGAAGGGCAAGCAGAGACCGTGATTGATGGCCGCAGGGCGTCCATTGGGGTTGGGGACCTCTTGCTGGTGGCGCCGAGACAGCCATATGAGCTGCACATTGGTCATTCGTCCGCGCGCGCGCCGATACGCAGCGCCGATTACTACATCTTTTGCGACGGGCCGTGGCTGGACGCCTGGTGGCAGGAACGGCGGCGGCCGCGTATGGCAACAATTCCGCTCGACGACTCGATGCTGTCTTTGTGGCGCCAGGTGGCGTGGGAGAAACGACGGATTGGTCGCACGGATGACCGCATCGGTGACTACCTCGTGCGGGTGTTGTGCCTGCTCATTGACCGGAGCCTGGACGAGTGGCAGGCGCGCACGGTCAGTCCGGAATCCCTGGCGGCGCACCGGATGAAGCGATTTATCGAGCAGAACATCGGAGATGAATTGACTCTGCAGGACGTGGCGGATGAAGTGGGCTTGAGTGTCTCGCGTGCCGTCCACTTATTTAAGGAAACGTTTGGCTGTACGATTGTCCAGTACATCGTCGATGTTCGCTTGAAGCTGGCTTCTGACCGTATCCGCTTTAGTGCGATGACCTTGGAGCAGGCCGCGGAGTCAGCCGGATTTCGCAGCTACTCGTACTTCTACCGCGTGTTCCGCGACCGCTACGGCGTGTCGCCGAAGCAGTATCGGCAGCAGATGCAATAGCCGACGAGGCAACCCGGTATCCTCCCTTTCTCGATAAGACAGCCAGATCTGAAAACTTCATAACCAGATACGTCATTCTCAACCCTCCCTGTTTGTGATTAACTCAACTACGTTGTCACTTCACGACACACGGGGAGGGTTTTGCTTGGCGGGAGAGTTTCGACGGTTATCCGGCTTCTACCGTCCCTATCTGCGTTGGCTGTACCTGAGCATGGTGCTGCTGGTGGTGACCACTGTCCTGGGACTCGTCTATCCCTACTTATTAAAGCTAATTGTCAACCGGGTCATCATCGGCCACGCGTACGGACAGCTGCCTTGGCTCATCGCCGCAATCCTTGTGGCCGCGCTGGTCAAAGGCGTGTTCAACTTTGGGCAACAGTATACCGGACAGGTTTTCGGCAGCCGTACCGCCTACGATCTGCGCAACGCGCTCTATCACAAACTGAATCGGCAGCCGTTTGGCTGGTACGACGAGATTCACACCGGGGACCTGATGTCCCGATTGACGGCCGATTTGGACGCGTTTCGGATGTTTCTCGCTTTTGGCATCAACAACTTGGTCAATCTCGGTCTCATCGTTGGTTTCGGCCTGGTCATGATGTGGTGGATGAACGGTTGGCTGGCCCTGGTCATGCTCTGTTTGATGCCGATTTTGGCTTGTGCCGGGGTGTTTTTTGACCGCCGTCTGCATAAGGCGTTTCGTCGCATTCGGCAGAGCCTGGGTACCCTGAACTCCGGTGTCCAGGAGACCATCATGGGCATTCGTACGGTGAAGTCGTTTGCTAAAGAAGACTTCGAAATTGATAAGTTTACGGAGCGCAACGACGAGTACTTCAACTCCAACATGGGGGCCAGTAACATCTGGAAATGGTTTTTCCCCGTCATCAGCAGCACGGGGAACCTGGGTATGGTGTTGATCTTGCTTGTAGGCGGCTGGCTGGTCATGCACAAACAAATGGAACTGGGTGACTTGGTGGCCTTCCTCAGCGTCCTTTGGTACATTTTATGGCCCTTGGCCGACCTCGGGTTTTATCTCAACAACTGGACGCAGGCCCGGGCTGCCGGCGGACGCCTACTCGAGATTCTCGAGGCACAGGTCACCATCACCACACCCGCCGGAGCACGGCCGCAGCCACTTTGCGGACACGTTCGATTCGAGCACGTGGAGGTCCATTACGGAGAGAACCGGGTCCTAGAGGACATTGACCTTGAGGTGGCCCCTGGACAGACAGTAGCCTTGCTCGGGTTGACCGGAGCGGGCAAGTCGACCTTGGTCAGCCTGCTGCCTCGGTTTTACGATGTCAGTTCCGGGCGGGTGCTGATTGACGGCAAGGATGTTCGCGAGTGGGATCTGCATTCGCTGCGGAAAAACGTAGCCGTGGTCTTCCAAGAACCGTTTCTGTTTTCAACCACGATTTTCTCCAACATCGCCTACGGACGCCCGGACGCGAGCCTGGAGGAGGTCCGACGGGCCGCACGGCTGGCGGATGCGGCCGAGTTTATCGAGCAGCTCCCGGACGGCTACGCGACGATTGTCGGCGAGCGTGGGATGGGGCTTTCCGGGGGCCAGAAGCAGCGTATTGCTCTGGCCAGGGCCATCCTTCAAGACCCATCCATATTGATTCTGGATGACGCGACCAGTGCCGTGGACATGGAAACGGAATACCAGATTCAGCAGGCCCTGCAGGAGGTCATGCGCGGTCGGACTACGTTCATCATCGCTCACCGGATCTCGACGTTGAAACGGGCGGACCTGATTTTGGTCATCGATCACGGTCGGATTGTCGAGCGCGGCACGCACGATCAACTGTTGGCGGGGAAGGGACTGTACCGGCGCATCTTTGACATGCAGTTCCGTGATTCCGACAGCAATCTGGCCGCGGTGGCCGGCGGATTCCCGCTGCGGAAGGAGGGGCATCATGCCTAAACCAGACCTGCAGGCAGATTTACGTGCGCCGTTCGTCTATCGCGAGGACGAACGAATTGAGAGATTTGATTGGGGGCAGATTCGCCGCCTGCTCGGGTACATGTCGGCGTATCCGAAGGTGATTACGCTGGCCTTTACCGCCACCTGCGCCACGGCGGTTGTAACCTTGGCGGCGCCGTATGTGGTCGGCCGCGTGATTGATGCGGCTATCGCCACCGGCAGCACCGGGCGTCTGATAGCGTATTGCGCCGTGCTTGTGGCCCTGTACGCGCTCAATTTCTATGCCAGCCACAAACGTATTTACTATACCAACCTGCTCGGCCAAAACGTCATTCGTGACCTGCGCCGACAGCTGTTCAGCCACGTGCAGAAGCTGTCCCTGACGTTTTTTGACAACCGCCCGGCCGGGTCCGTCCTGGTCCGCATCATGAACGACGTCAACTCGCTTCAGGACCTGTTCACGAACGGGGTCATCAACTCCATCACGAACATGTTTACGCTCATCGGGATCATCGTCATCATGGTCAGTCTCAACGCCCGCCTGGCCTTGGTGACGATGGTGGTGGTCCCGTTTATGTTCCTGCTCTCGATGCGACTGACGGTAAAGATCCGGCGCGCCTGGCAGCAGGTGCGGCTGCGCACGTCAAAGATGAACGCGCACTTGGCCGAAAGCATCCAGGGCATGCGGGTGACCGAGGCATACGCCCGGCAGGCGGAGAACCAGGCGTTTTTCGAGGACATGAACCAGGACTACATGCGCATGTTCCTGCGCGCGCAGCGGCGGAGCATCGTGTTTGGTCCGCTCGTCGACCTGACGGGGGCGGTGGGCAGCGCGCTCTTGTTCGGGTATGGCGTCCACCTGTTGACGGCCGGAGAGGTCACTGTCGGTCTCCTGGTGGCGTTTGCGAATTACCTAGGAAATTTCTGGACGCCGATTGCGCAACTCGGCCAGGTCTACAATCAACTGTTGGTCGCGTCTGCGTCCTCCGAACGGATCTTCCAGTATCTTGACACGAAGCCGGTGGTTCAAGACGCACTGAACGCGCCAAAGCTGCCGGCGATTGAAGGGCGGGTGGAATTCGTCGATGTGGAGTTCGAGTACGAGCCTGGCCGCAAGGCGCTGGACGGCGTCAGCTTCCATGTGGAGCCGGGCCAGACGGTGGCCTTGGTCGGACACACCGGGGCCGGGAAGAGCACGGTCATCAACCTGTTGTCTCGGTTTTACGATCCGACCGGTGGCGCAATCCGCATCGACGGCCGCGACATTCGCACGGTCCAGACCGACAGTCTGCGCCAACAGATTGGCATTGTCCTGCAGGATACGTTCATTTTTTCCGGGACCATCATGGATAACATCCGCTACGGCAACCCGGCTGCCAGCGACGAAGACGTCATTGCCGCGGCCTGTGCCGTATACGCGGATGAATTCATCCGTCAGATGGAAAACGGGTATAACACCGAGGTGCGAGAGCGGGGGAGCCGCCTGTCGATGGGGCAGCGGCAGTTGATCTCGTTCGCCCGGGCCATCCTGGCCGACCCGAAAATCCTCATTCTGGATGAGGCGACGGCGAGCATCGACACCTATACGGAGCACCTCATTCAGAAGGCACTGGAGGTACTTTTGGCCGGCCGGACCGCGTTTGTGGTCGCGCACCGCCTGTCCACCATCCGCGAGGCGGATCAGATCCTGGTGTTTGATCACGGTCAGATTGTCGAGCACGGCACGCATACCGAGTTGATGGCCCGGCGCGGCCATTACTATCATCTGGTCGAGGCCCAGTACCGGTTTTTAGCCTAGAGGTAGTCCAGAAATGGGGCTAGAACTCCCGGAGCCCCCCGGGGCCATTGCCTGGTCAAAACGGTCTCCGGGTTATCGCGGGCCCATACGGGACAACAGTACACTGGACTGTTGTCCTGGCGACCAGGCCCGACGGGGGACCAGGCCCCACTGAAGACCAGGCCTCACTGAAGACCAGGCCCCTTTTCGGGCAACGTCTGAAAACGTGGGCGTTGCGGTGGTGGAGGTAATCATGAAACGCAGCGAATACGCACGCATGTCATGCTGCTATTTTTTCTTCTATGGTACGGTCGCGGTGTTTGGACCGTACTTCAATTTATACTTGGGTATGCATGGGCTCAGCGCCCAGCAGGTGGGAAGCGTGTTGGCCGTTATTCCGCTTATGGGCCTGTTGATGCAGCCCGTGTGGGGGATGTGGAACGACCTCTTTCACATTGAAAAACGGACTGTCTTCGTCGCACTGGTGGTTCCGCCGCTGGTACTGTGGACGTTTCCTTACCTGCATACTTACGCTTGGTTCTTACTTGGGACGGCTGTGCTCGCGGCGTTTCAGACTGCGGGCACACCCGTACTCGACAGCATGACCTTGGTCCGGGGCGGAATGAAGGATTACGGGAAGGTCAGGCTGTTCGGATCGCTCGGGTACGCGTTGATCGTCGCCGGTGCCGGCCAGGTCTACCGGACCCATACGGTGGCCTGGCTGCCGCTCGCGGCAACAATCACCGCCATACTCGCCATCTCTGCCCTCTCCGCCTATCCTCACCCCCGCCTGGTCACCCGCTCGAAGGGGACCCTCTTGGGGGGCATTCGGGGGTTGCTGCGAAACCGGTCTTTTGTCGCCCTGTTGGTCGCGGCGTTTCTCGTATCGGTTGGGCAGGTGGTCAATAACAACTTCTTCTCGCTGTATTATCACGATCTCCACCGCCCCATGGGCTGGCTGGGCGTCATTCTAGGCTGCGGTGCGCTCACTGAACTCCCCTGTTTCTTCCTCAGCGGACGGCTCATTCAACGATTTGGCGCGAAAGCTGTGTTTTTCTTCGGTAGCGGCGTGTTCACCCTGCGCTGGCTGGTGCTAGCGTTCGCTCCGCCGACCTGGGTCATCGTTTGCGCGCAGCTGTTTCACGGACTGTCCTTTGGCCTGACGTTTGCCGCCGGCGTAGCCCTCGCTGCACAGAGCGGCGGTCAGTCCAACGGGGTCACCGCCCAGACACTGTACAGTGCCGTCAACACGGGGTTAGCCGCGATTTTCGGAAGCCTCATCGGCGGCTGGGTGCTGCAGGCGTTTGGCGATGCGTCTGTGTATCGGTTTGCGTTTGTCGTGAGTCTTCTCGGGATGATAGGGATGGTCATTCTGTTTCGCCTGCGCATCACGCGGTATCGTCTGCAAGACAGCGCTCACGCTGGGTTTAATGGATGAATTGGCCGGTTGGAATAGGCTGGTTTATGTCACGTCAGGTTGTGACATACCAGGTTGTAATCGCTGTGCAGGGCTAGGGCCGGTCGACGCGAAAACATGAAAATGCATCGTACCAAGCAGTGGAGGGGTGCCGCATGAAGCTTGCGTTGAACCAGTGGTGTTTTGGGAATGACGTGGAGCTGAAGTCCATCTTTACGGCCTGTCAGCGGGCTGGAGTCGACGGAGTGGAGTTGAATCTGCAGGGTCCGGGCGGAATCGGTCTCACCCTCGACAGCACTCCGGACGACGTACGGGCAATCGCCAAGCAGGCACGCGCCGCAGGTCTGGAGATGAAGAGTCTGGCAACCAGTCTACTGTGGGAGTTTCCGCTGTCCGCTCCAAAACCCGACGTACGTAGGCAAGCTCGAAGCATCGTGCAAAAGCAGCTCGAAATCGCCTCGTGGCTGGAAATGGATGCTATTTTGGTCGTTCCGGGTCTGGTCACCCCCGAAGTCTCCTATGAAGCGTGTTATGAACGAAGCTTGCATGAGTTGGTCGAATTGGCGGAAGTGGCAGGGCGCATGGGAATTCGGATCGGCGTGGAAAACGTTTGGAATCGATTTTTACTCTCCCCGTTGGAATTGAAGACGTACGTCGATACGATTGGATCTCCTTGGGTTGGCGTCTACTTTGACGTCGGCAACGTATTAGCGTTTGGTTTTCCCGAGCAGTGGATCCGCATTCTGGGTCAGCGAATTGTAAAGGTGCATGTCAAGGACTATAGCCGGTCGATTGGCAACATCCACGGATTTGTGCCGCTCTTGGCCGGAGATGTCGATTGGCCCCAGGTCATGCAGGCGCTGCGCGAGATCGGCTATGACGACTATCTGACGGCAGAGTGTCTACCGTACCGGTACGCCCCGGTTCAAATTGCGAGTGACATCGCCGGGCAACTGCGGTCCATTTCGCGGCTATAAGAACTGATTCCGGCGGAAATCTCCTGCGTGTGATAGAATGATGGAGATAAAATTCACGTTGGAGATGGATCTATGAGTAAAACGGGTTCAGGTCGTTCCTTAACGATGATTGCCAGTGTTTATCCATCCCTTTCCAAGGCGGAGCAAAAAGTGGCCGATGCTGTGATGGAGGACGCGGAGACCACCGTCTATTCCTCAATTACAGATTTGGCGGAAAAGGCCGGGGTGGGTGAGACAACAATCATCCGTTTTTGCCGCAAACTCGGCTTTCGAGGATTTCAGGAGTTTAAACTGGCGGTCGCCCAGGACCTGGTCTCTCCCACCCAGCACGTGCATGGGCGCATTGAGGACACGGACGACGTGCGAACGATGGCGGAGAAGATTACGGCACACAATACACAGACCCTTCAGGATACGCACAGTCTGCTGCAGGAAGTGGAATTAGAAAAAGCAACGGACGCCTTGATTCGCTGCCGCCGCGTGACGTTTTTTGGGGTCGGATCGTCCGGGATAACCGCCGCCGATGCCAAATACCGTTTTATGCGCTTGGGGTTTCACGCAGATTGCGCGTCGGACGCGCACGTCATCGCCATGAATGCGTCATTAACCACCCCAGACGACGTTGTGGTGGGCATTACCACATCGGGCAGCACGAAAGACCTGGTGGATGCGGTAAAAATCGCCAAACAGAACGGGGCTTATGTCATCTGCATTACCCATCACGCCCGATCACCGGTCACTCAGTACGCGGATGCGATTCTACTCGGGGCCGCCAAAGAGACTCCGCTCCAAGGCGGTGCGTTTTCATCGAAGCTGGCGCAGATTCACGTGCTCGACATCCTGTCGACGGTGGTGGCGATGCGCAACCGCGAGCTTGCCTTTCGCGCTTTGAATACCACCGCAAAGGCCGTTTTGGACAAGCTCTACTAATCACAAGTTGCCCGTCTCACATCTCAGATGTGCTCGTCACAGTTCCGCCCGCCTCGTGGTCGACATGAACCAAGGGCGGGCTGTCAAGGCTTGGTTTAACCGTGGTTTTCTGCGCTAGTCTGAGGTCGGTAAGTACCCGCAATGAACGCATGCGTCTCGTCATAGACCTGGCGGATGGCCGGGACTGAACTGGTTTCGCAGTCCAGGATTGTGGTTGTGTTTTGGTACCAGGCTAAGAAACTGTTTTGGTAATGGTATTGGTACGCGGCGCTCAAGTAGTCTTGGTAGTTTTGCCGAGCCCAGTCGCCGAGGTTATCAGTGCGCGTGATGTACCAGTGCATCTCCATCTCAATCCCGAGCCCGTAGTGTTTTGCCAGCTGGGCAGTGGACTGCAGGCGTTGCACGGTCGCACCCGTGGTGAAGGCGTAGTTGGGCTGCATCAACGCGGTGTTAAACTGCATCCAGCGCCAGTCTCGAAACCCGGTGGCTTCGTTGTACGGAATCCAGTCAAACGTATAAGGACCTAGTGCATGGACATAGCGTCCAGTGTCGTGGATGAGTTGTTCGTCATTCGGGGTCAATTGCAGATATACGCTCTCATTTTGCCAATAAAATCCGGCTAGCTGTAAGTGTTTGTATCCGGCTGTAGAGAACTTCTGCTTGACATAGGAGATGTACCAACGCACAGCCGCCTCGCGGTTGACCAGCGACTGGGCTTGGCCGACATCATTCGGGTTGAAATCCAAGCCGCTTCCCCAGTTGCTGATAAGTCCCGGGAAGGGGATGCCGATAACCACTTTCGCCTTCCAGTTTTTCTGATGCAGGGCGGCATTGGTTTTTGCGACAGCCGCGTCCAGTCCGCCCAGTTGCAAGTTGGACTGAAAGAGTTGGTCCGCAAAGAACTTCCAATCCGCCTGGGTCGCGGTGCCGGTCCCATAACTTCCTCCACTCGGCCCCTTGTCGAAGGGGGTAAACAGGAAACTGTCGAACATACGGCCTTGAATGCGCTGTTGTTTGTCCAGGTAGGCAACATAGGGCAGCATTTCATCGGCATGCCAGACCCCCAGTTCAGGGTCACTCGGATAGTACCCACTGGGGATGAGCACCTCGGCCCGCCGTCCGAAAACCTGTTTGGACCCCGCTTTTGGATAGCCAAGGTCGTGCGTTGGTCTGGACGGAGTAGGGTGCGGTCGCTTGGCCCCGGGTTGAATCCCCGGTAGGCCAAACGCTTCCACTTCACTTAAAAAGACGAATACATCGTCATAGAATGTGTAGCGCACGTAACGGGCCAGGACGTTCAGGTGAGCAACCGTAAATGGGGCGGTATAGATGCCTTTTTGGCTGATGGGAATCGATGGCGTAGCAGTGCCTACGCGAGCCCAGTGCTTTCCGTCCAGGGAGACGGAAAACTCCACCTGGCGGGGAAAGTAGATGCCTGACGCCATGTCTTGCAAAAACCATGCGTCCAAAGAGTGAAGGGTCTGGGTTTGACCCAGGTCGATAGTGACGTTGTGCCGGTCCTGACGCAGGTAACCGACCCATGGACCATGTGCACTCCAAGCGTTCGGCCCAATGATTCCGTCGGTTAATTTCGATCCGTCATCGGGAAAGTTGGCGGTCTCCGAGGCGTGGTAGACGTCGTCGACGACTGAGGTGGACACCTGATACGGGCGATGCAACGCCAAGTCGACGTCCTGCTGGGTGTCTGCATGGACGGTGGCGGGAGCTCCGAGCAGGGCGAGCGTGCCGACGGCTGCAACGCAGCCGCCTAGTTTGGACCAGCGGTTTCGATTCATGTCCGTTCACCTCCGACGTGTGCGGATTGGCAGGTGAGATTGGGTAAGGAGAGGGTGTACTCATACGTACGGATCCACGCTTTTCGGGTGCAGTCGCGCAGACGCAAGACCACACGGTCGCGGTAGACTTCGACAAAGCGATACTGTGGGTGTTCACCGTGTGGGCAACCGCCACCGACATACCAGACACCGTCTTGCTGCACGAACTGGTCCGCGCGGTCCATTCGGCAGTGGGTGTGGCCGGTAAACACCAGGGTTTGCGGATGGGTACGGAGGATGGCCTGCAGCGCGTCCGATTGAATGAGGGTATCGTGCGACTCTGCAACCGTCTGATTCAGTGGTTGATGCAAAAAGATGAAAACCGGTCCACTCGGTGGGTCAGCCAGGCGCTCTTGCAGCCAGGCCAATTGCGCTTCCGACAGCCATCCGGCGTCTTTGAGGTCGGGGGTATAAGCTTCACAGGACAGAAACAGGAAGACGCAGCCGCTTTGCTCCACACTGTAATAGATGTTGGGCATTCCCGAGTAGCGCAAGAATCGCTGCTGCGCGGCCTTCAGACTGTACGACTGGGGGGCATAATCCTCCGGTTCATAGTAGCCGTAGTATTCGTGGTTTCCCATCGTACAGTAGACGGGACAGGAGAACGTGTTACGGATGGCAGCAAACGCCAAGTCATAGTCTCTCTGTTTGCCATTAGTTAAATCTCCGTTGAGCACGACAAAATCGGGCTGTTGCTGGTGCGCGTCTTCCAGACAGCCGTTAACCTGAGGCACCCATTCTACGGGAGACAACGTCTCTTTCCATGCCATGAAGTGCAGGTCCGAAAAGACGGCGAACGAGACTTCAGGGCCATCCATACACATCACCTCACTTGGCACGATGGTATCTCTATTTGTAATGAAAAATCAATCCGTCAAATAAAGATTTTTAGGAGGAAATTTCTCTTTGAAAGAGAATAGCTAAGTATGAAGTCAGTCGAGATGAGGGAAACCGCGACTGGGTGGGAAGAGATGACAGAAGAATCGATACTGCAAAAAATCCGCGGAGGACTGATTGTTTCGTGTCAGGCGCTGGAGAATGAACCCCTGTATGGGGCGGATATCATGGCGCGCATGGCTGTGGCGGCCGAACGTGGCGGGGCCGTGGGGATACGCGCTAATGGCGGATCGGACATCCGTGAGATCAAGCGTACCACGCACCTGCCCGTGATTGGCCTATGCAAACGCTGGATTCCAGGCAGTGAGGTTTACATCACACCCACGCTGGAGGATGTCGAGGAGGTGTTGCAGGCCGGCGCCGACATGGTTGCGGTCGATGCCACCCAGCGGGTGCGGCCCGGAGGCGGATTGGGTACCGACTTTGTCGCGACAGTCAAGCAGAGGTTTCCGAGGGCTTTGGTTGTGGCGGATGTGGCCACTTACCAAGAGGGGGTGCTGGCCGCAGAGGCCGGTGCCGATATCGTCGCGACCACGCTGTCTGGGTACACCTCGGATTCCGCCTGGCAGGATGGGCCGGACTTTTCGTTGGTTGCTTCCTTGAGCCAGTCCTTGCCCGTGCCGGTTATTGCGGAGGGGCATATCCGTACCCCCCGGCAAGCGGCCGAATGCCTGCGTCTGGGGGCTTGGGCGGTGGTGGTGGGCTCTGCCATCACGCGGCCCCAGGAGATTACCCAGTCGTTCGTCACTTCCCTGCGCCAGTACCTGCAAGCCCAAGCGGCAGAGGGTGAGCAACGTGCGTGAGTGTGCACTGGGGGTAGATATTGGCGCCACGAAAATTGCAGCCGGACTGGTCGATGCCACGGGACAGGTGCTGGCACACCACACGACATCGACGCCCGCAGGAGACCCGGAAGCGGTATTTCGGTCCGTCGTCGAACTGATTCGGCAACTGAGCGAATCCGTCTCATCACCCGACGTGCGCATCCGTGGCCTAGGCGTGGGGACGGCTGGCCAGGTAGATGTCCACACGGGGGCTGTCCGTTCCGCAACTCCAAATCTGCGCGGATGGGGCGGAGTCCCGTTGGCACAGCGGCTACGCGCAGAGCTGGCGATGCCGGTGCGGATTGACAATGACGGAAACGTGGCACTGCTCGCCGAAGTCTGGGCCGGTGCTGCCAAGGGCCACATGAACGCCGTGGGACTGACGCTTGGCACCGGGATTGGCGGTGGGGTGCTCACGCATGGCCACCTTCTGCACGGTACCTGGGGAGGCGCCGGGGAGCTGGGGCACGTTTGCGTTAATTTCCATGGCCCGCGATGTACGTGCGGATCGACCGGATGTATGGAGGTCTACGCCTCCGGACGTGGTCTGGTGGATCGTCTGCGGGAGCGACTCACCACCCGGCCCATGGATGCATCCGCAGTGGTGCAAGCGTACGTCCGCCACCATGGTCCAGAAGGGATAACGACGGCTTTGATCTTGGAGTGGGCTCAAGCGGGCGATCCGTTAGCCCGCGAGACCTGGGAGGAGGCGCTGACGGCACTGGCGCTCGGCGTTATCAACCTGATTCATGTGTTTAATCCGACCGTCGTGGTGGTCGGCGGTGGGGTTGCGGCGGCCAACCCGTACCTCGTTTCCCAGCTGGCAGAACGGGTATCGCGCTTGGGCATGGCGTCCTTGGTCGAGTCGGTGCGCATTGAAGCGGCCCGATTCGGGGCTTTGTCGGGGGTCATTGGGGCTGCGGCCCTAATTTTGCAACCCGAAACAGGTTTCTCCGAGCAACACGGAAAGGGGAGGTTGTGGTGAGTAAGCTGCGAGTGGGCGTGATTGGGGCAGGCACGATTGCCAAGGTGGCGCACCTGCCGCACTACAAAAGCCATCCGGATGTGGAGCTGGCTGCGGTGGCCGATGTGGACGGCGCGCGGGCACAAGCGTTGGCCGAGGAATTTGGTGCCAAGGCGGTCTATACGGACGTCAAGGCGATGTTTGCCAAGGAACGGCTGGACGCTGTCAGTATTTGTACACCCAATCGAACTCACGCCAATCTGGCACAAACCGCGCTTACGCACGGAGTCGACGTCTTGGTGGAAAAGCCGCTTTGCACAGATGTGAACGAGGCCAAGCGAGTGGTGGAGGCAGCGCGTACCGGGAATCGCATCTGCATGGTCGGGATGACACACCGGTTTCGCAGCGACGTGCAGGCCATCAAGCGGTTTATCGACGCGGGCGACTTGGGGCGGTTGTACTACGTCCGGGCGCATATCCTCCGCCAGCGCGGTACACCGGCCGGGTGGTTCACTGACCAGTCGAAATCTGGCGGTGGGTGTCTGATGGACATCGGCGTACATGCCCTGGATTTAGCCTGGTGGCTAGTCGGAATGCCCGAGCTGGTCAGCGCGTCCGGCCAGTTGGTGCAGGGAATCGGACGCTACCAGACGCTGATGGCCTCATGTTGGCAGTCTGCGGACACGGCCAATCGGGATAATGAAGTGTTTGACGTCGAGGATTTTGCTACAGCTTACCTGCGCTTTTCCGGAGGATTGGTGCTGCAATTGGAGGTCAGCTGGGCGGTCAATGGTCCACAGGACGATGCCTTGAAGGTAGACGTGTTTGGGGATAAGGGCGGTATTTCGCTCGATCCGCCCGTGTTTTACGCGGAGCAGAATCAGGTCTTGACATCGTCCATGTTGTCTGTGGAAGCGAACGATTTCTATCGAGACGAACTCTATCACTTTATCGATTGCGTGCAACACCGCAGGCAGCCATTGTGTACGGCGGACCAGGGGCAAAAGGTGGTCGGCATGCTGTTGGCCATTGCCGAGTCGAGCCGTGCTGGGCGAGAAGTTCGCGTGTCTGAGTAAAAGAGGTTGTTTGGAAAGACACATTTAAAATACGCGAAGTGAAACGGGGGCGGCAATGTGAAACTGTGTGTGAGCATGTGGAGTATGCATCGCAAGTTTTATGACCACGGTTGGAGCGTCCTGGATTTCCTGCGTTTTTGTGCGAATCACGGCATCGATTGTGTCGAGCTCTTGGACGTATTCTGGCGGGACATTAAGCAGGAATTGCCGGCTGTGAAACAGTTCCTGGCGGAGCACTCCATCCAGGTTGGGGCGTATGCGGTGACTAACGATTTTGTGCATGAAGACGCGAAACACCGTGAGCAGGCGCTGGGGGCGGTGCTCGCTGGTTTGCCGGTGGCACAGGAATTGGACACGCGGGTCATCCGCGTGTTCGCTGGGGATGCA
The DNA here is from genome assembly GCF_000430585.1 of Alicyclobacillus herbarius DSM 13609. Taxonomy (GTDB): domain Bacteria; phylum Bacillota; class Bacilli; order Alicyclobacillales; family Alicyclobacillaceae; genus Alicyclobacillus_G; species Alicyclobacillus_G herbarius. Next base: position 50,978 of record NZ_AUMH01000018.1, on the reverse strand, counting down.
AAACCCGACATCGACTTTACTGCAGGCTTTCAGTACATCGTAGACGGCCTGCGGGCGGCTGCGGAAGCGGCAAAGGAGCGCGGACTGACACTGGCGCTCGAAAACCACGGCCGGTTGGTTGGGCGCGGAGAACAGGTCGAGCAGATTCTCGACGCGGTCGGCAGTCGGTCGTTGGGAGCCGCGTTTGACACCGGGAACTTTATCCTCGTGGGTCAGTCCTCCCTGGCCGCGTTAGACACCTTGTTGCCACGGGTGGTCCATGTGCACGCCAAAGACTTTCGCCCTGTGGTCGGGGATGAAGGATATCCGGCCATCGATGGCACCCGTTACCAGTCGGTGGTTTGCGGAGAGGGGTTGATCCCTTTGTCCGATATCGTCAGCCGGCTTCAGCAGTCCGGATATGCGGGTTCTGTGTCGATCGAGTATGAGGGAGGCAGAGATGAAGAAGCGGGGGTCATCGCCAGTTTAAACGCACTGCGGCGCTGGATACAGACCAGCAGCGTGCAAGAATCAAGGGGGGTCTAACATGAAGAAAGGTTGTCGGCTGAGCGTTCAAGCACTTGCTGTTCTCACGGCGGCCGGATTGGTCGTCGGGTGCGGCGGGAGTGGTACGGTACAGAACCAGACTCACACACCGACGCAGTCATCACAAAAGCCGGTGTTGGACACGTTCTCCTTGTACTGGAATGATGGCAGCAGCGGCTTTGATCCGGGACTCTGGACATTTCAAATGTTCCTGGACTCAGCCGGCATCTTTGAGGGCCTCGTGCATGGCGGACCCAACGGAGGCTACGAATTGGGTGTGGCAGACAAGATTGACCACAACAGCGATTACACGGTTTGGACCTTTCATCTCCGGAAAGATGCGAAATTTTCTAATGGCGATCCCGTGACTGCGGACGACTTTGTCTATTCGATTCGGCGCGCCGTCAGTCTCAAGACGTCGCAGGAGACGAAACATGGTCCGGTGCCAATAACCGACGTCCCGATTGCCAACATCGTCCAGTGCCGTACGGGACAGAAGCCGATGAGCGCATTGGGTGTCAAGGCACTGGACGCACACACCCTGCAGATGACATTAAGTCATACGGATGAACACCTCCTTCGGGACATGACGCTGAATACGTCCGCCTGGATAGTTCCTGTAGACAAAAGGGTTGTCGAGAACATGAAGCCCGACGATTGGTCGGATCCCAGCAAGGTGGTGGGCAACGGCCCGTACAAGCTCGCCTCGTTTAAAAACAAGACCTCGGCCACCCTTGTCCCCAACCCGTATTATTGGGGCAAGGTGAGTCTGAAAAAGATCACCGTGCAGTTTTCGCCCAACATCAATCAGTTGTTGGCGTTTAAAAACGGGACTTTGGACTGTGCATTGTTAAGTCCCCAAGACGTGGCGGCTGTCAACGCTGACCCAACGTTGAAGAACCAACTGCACTACTGGAACACTCAGGCGCAATACACATTGGAAGTGATGCCTTCCAAGAACAAGGCCCTGCAGAACGAGGACGTGCGTAAGGCGTTTGAAATGGCGATTGACAAAGAGGCGATTTGTAAAAGTGTGCTCAACGGAACCGCCATTCCCGCGTACGATCCGTTCCTCATGCAGTGGCAAGAGCCGTGGGTGAAGGACACGGGCATTTCGTACAACCCGGAAAAGGCCAAACAGCTGCTGGCCAAGGCGGGATACCCAGGTGGCAAAGGCTTCCCGACCGTCGTCCTGTTGGTCGGATCGACCACGGATCATGTGGCGGAAGCGATTCAACAGATGTGGCAGCAAACGCTCGGTGTCAAGGTGGTCTTCAAGGGCGAGGAGTGGGGCCAATACTTGACCGACATGAAAAAACAGCTTCCCGCCAATGAGGTGGGCTGGGTCAATAACTCGCAGCAAGGTTCCTATCCAGAGCTCAAGCTGCCGCAGGATTTGGGGGACTGGTTATTCAGCAACAACGGACTGCACAGCCAATTCCTGCCCCCGAACATCTATCAACAGTGGTACCAGATTGACAGTAACACGAGTCTCGATCCGACCAAGAAAGAGTCTGAAGAGGTCGCCCTATACGAAAAGTATCTGCCGAAGGACTATATCGACTACGTGAAAACGGGCGTCAAGGCGTATCAGACCCAGGACGAGAATCTATTGAAAAAGTTTTATATCACCCGGGAACAGAGGGCCTATGACATTCCGGTGTACACGCCGAAAAATCCGGTGCTTCTACGGTCTAGCTTCACCGGTTACACGCCCAACAACTTTATTCTGACCAATCCACCCTATTGGTTTAACGACATCCATGCGGTAGGCGGAGCCAAGTAAGGTTCAGTTTGCGGTCCAGAGAGGGGACGACCCTCTCTGGACGATGCGAGGTGGATAACGTGTGTTGAAGTTCTTGGCACGGCGGGTTTTATACATTGTGATTGCCTTTGTGGTGGTCAGTCTGGTCACGTTCTTTTTGATGAAAGCGGCGCCTGGGAGTTTCCTTCAGCTGAATCAGTACGTGGGCAACATCGCGGCGGCCGCCACGAGTATGGGTCTGGACAACGTAGTTGCCCAGGAATTAGCGAAAGAGTACCACCTCAACGACCCGTGGTATGTGCAGTATTGGTTTTACGTCTGGCATTTCATCACGTTTCACATGGGGTATTCGTTCGAATTTCCGAACACGGATACGGTCACGCTGATTCGCCAAACCTTCCCCCTGTCTCTTGGGCTGGCGGTGGTATCGATTGCGGTGGCGGTGGTTTTCTCCATTACTTTTGGGACAATGGCGGCCATTCGCGAGAATTCTTGGGCCGACAGCACGACGATGTTTGTGGCCATAATTGGCACGGCGGTGCCGTCCTACGTGGTTGCAGTGTTTTTAATGTTAGTCTTTGGGGTGTGGTTTCATCTCCTGCCCGTCCTTGGCTACCAAGGCCCGCAGTACTTTGTCCTCCCCGTGCTCTCGTTGGCGATACCGATGATGGGATCGATGTCCCGCTACATGCGCAACAGCCTGATTGAGAGCCTTCATTCCGAATACATCGTCACTGTGTTTGCCAAAGGGGGCGGCCTCTGGCAAGCCGCCTTCGGACATGCCATGCGAAATTCGTTGCTGCCGTTTGTCACCGTGGTCGGACCGCACCTGGCCGCGTTGATGATGGGCACCGTCTTCATCGAGCAGCTGTTCGGTTTGCCAGGGCTCGCTCATATCTTTACGGATGCGGCTTCGACACGAGACTATCCGCTCATTATGGATTCCACTTTGTTGTACTCGCTGGTCATTATGGTCATGAACCTAATTGTGGATTTGGTCTATGGGGTTCTGGACCCACGTATACGTCGCTCGGGCTATGCCCAATGACGGAGCGGGTTCCAACCTTCTTCGTGAATGCGTTTCTCAGGAGGTGAGGACCGTATGGCCTTAGAGATGGAACGGTCGGACGGCTGGCCGTACGCCATCCGCCGGAGATCCGTCCTGCACATGCGCTGGCACCGTTTTTGTCGCAACAAATTGGCGTTGGTCGGCTTGGTGGTGGTCGTGCTGCTGGTGCTGCTGGCGGTTCTGGCGCCTTTCATTTCTCCGTACACGTATTTCAAATCGGATTTTGCGGCTACGTATCAATCGCCTAGTGTCCGACATTGGCTGGGCACCGACTCGTTGGGCAGGGATGTTTTAAGCCGCGTGCTGTGGGGGCTGCGCAGCGCCTGTATTGTTGGCTTTGGCGCGGAGGTTGTCGAGTTGACGCTGGGGCTGTTATTGGGGGCAGCGGCCGGATACCTTGGTGGCACAGTGGACAACGTGCTCATGCGCGTGGTTGACATCGTTTACGCGTTTCCAAGTTTCTTGTTCAGTATCATTCTCGTCGTCTTGCTCGGGCACAACATCTGGGCTGTGCTGATTGCAGTATCGGCCACCAGTTGGGTTGGCATGGCACGTGTGGTGCGAAGTCAGGTATTGGCCATTCGACAGTCCGGATACATCGAGAGTGCGCGCAGTCTTGGCGCGGGTTGGTGGAGGGCAATCCGCCGCTATGTCATTCCAAACGCGCTTGGCCCCATTCTAGTGGCTGTCACGTTTGGAATTCCGGCCAACATGATGACCGAGGCCGGACTGTCTGTGGTCGGACTCGGCATCGAGCCACCCACGCCAGACCTGGGCCAAATGATCATTGAGGGGCAGTCGTCACTGTTCTCGTACCCGTATTTACTGTTGGCGCCGGCCTTGGTGTTTGCGGTGGCTTTGCTTGCGTTTACGTTTGTCGGGGATGGACTGCGTGATGCGTTTGACACCAAGCAGCGGCGGTAGTTGGAAACAGAGGAACGGCGGTGGTCGAAAGGCGAGCAGCAACGGTATCGAAAGGAGAGGCGGGTGTGTCCACATTCGGTGTGTCTCCATTACTTCAGATACAGGACTTGCATGTGCGGTTTGGCTCCGACCAAGGGGTAGTGCATGCGGTCAACGGCCTCAACCTAGAGGTGTCCCCCGGCAAGGCTATCGCGATTGTAGGGGAGAGTGGAAGCGGAAAGAGCACGGCCATGACGGCCCTAATGCGGCTTTTGCCACGCACTGCCCACGTATCCGGCCGGATTTGGTTTGACGGTGCGGACCTGCTCTCCTTGCCGCCGCGGCAGGTTCGGCGTCTGCGTGGGCATCAGGTGTCGATGGTGTTTCAGAACCCGATGTCCTACCTGAACCCAACGAAAACCATTGGCCAGCAAGTTATGGAACCGCTTCTCTACCATCACTTGGCAACCCCGAGACAAGCCAGGCAGCGGGCTCTGGAACTCCTGGAGCGAGTGGGTATCGCGGATGCACAAGCGCGCTTCACAAGCTACCCGTTTGAGTTTAGCGGCGGCATGCTACAGCGGGTGATGATTGCCATGGCACTGATTGCCGGTCCGAAATTACTGATTGCGGATGAGCCGACCACAGCCCTTGATGTGACCGTGCAGGCAGAGATCTTGATGTTGTTGAAGGAACTGCAGGCGGAGCAGGGCATGGCGCTGATTCTTGTCACGCACGACCTTGCGGTAGCAGCGCAAATGGCGGATGAAGTGTACGTGATGTACGGGGGGATGATGGTTGAACACCTGCCGTCTTGGCAGTTGATTTCTGCCTGCGCTCATCCGTATTTGCACGGTCTCTTGCGGTCGATTCCGCGCATCGACGGGCCGCGAGAACGTCTGCCGTATATTGCAGGGAATCCGGTGAATACCGTGGGGGCCTTGCCGGTCGGGTGTCTGTTTGCCAGCCGCTGTTCCCAGTGCCGCCCGAAGTGTGCGGATCGTCCGCCGCTGGTCAAACTGGCCGACAGGCACGAGGTGTTGTGTTGGTTCCCCCAGACAGGGATGGGAGGTGATGCGGATGGCCAGTACGGCACCCCATCCGTTGGTGCGCTTGGAACACGTGAGTAAGACGTTTGCTACGCACCGTGGCACTGTGACAGCGTGTGACGATGTTTCGCTCACGGTGGACAAAGGACGAAGTCTAGGGGTTGTGGGCGAGAGTGGAAGTGGAAAGTCGACCTTGGTCCGCATTCTGCTGATGCTGCTCCCACCGACCTCGGGGAGGGTGTGGCTGAACGGGGTGGACGTGACGAACCTATCGGAGCGTCGATTGAAGCCGTATCGACGGCACGTCCAATTTGTCGCCCAGGACCCGTTGGCTGCGTTGATGCCCAACCTCACGGTGGCCGAGAACATTGCCGAGCCCTTGGCGATTCATGGCGTCGGAGACAAGGTGTCACGCCGAGAGACGACCCTTGCGTTGATGGAAAAAGTGGGTTTGCCGCACGCGCTATGTAACTCGTTGCCAAGTGAACTGAGCGGGGGCCAGCAGCAGCGTGTGGCCATCGCCAGGGCATTGGCGTTGATGCCGGAGCTGATTGTTCTTGACGAGGCGGTCTCGAGCCTCGATGTCTCCATTCAGGCACAAATCCTGAACTTGTTACAGGCCTTGAAGGAGAGCATGCAGCTCACCTACGTGTTCATTTCGCACAACTTAGCGGTGATTCGTTTGATGTGTGAGCGGACGGCCGTCATGTACAAAGGCAAAATCATTGAATACGGCGAATCGGAGGCGCTCTTCGCCCGACCGTTGCACCCGTATACGCAGGCGTTGCTGGATGCCATCCCGGCCTTTACGAAAGAGGGGGTGACACCACTGCGCGTCGGTGGGAAACGAGGCGTGGAAAGTGGCCGTTTGACCGTGAGCGGGTGTCTTTATCATCCGCGCTGTCCGTTCGCATCGGAACTGTGTCGACAAGAGCGGCCGTCCCTCCGTCTAATTGGGGACCGGCAAGTGGCGTGTCATCATGCCGAGCGGGTGCACGATTTACGCCTTGCCGCTGGGGAGCATGGATAAGGAGGATTACACGATGAACCCAATCAAAGTCGCAGTGGTTGGCGCCGGTACCATGGGTTCGGTGCACGCCGAAGTGTACAAGAACATGCCGGATGTCCAGCTGGTGGGGATTGTCGACATCCATCAGGATGCGGCACAGTCTTTGGCGTTCAGGAAACGTACGGTCCATTACACGAGCCTCGACGCGTTGATACGGGAGAAACGGCCCGACGTGGTGGACGTCTGTGTACCGACGTACCTGCACCGGCAGGTGGTGGAGACTGCGGCGCGGGCGGGGTGTCACGTCATCTGCGAAAAGCCGATTGCCCGCACCCTGGCCGATGCGAGGGCGATGATTGAGACCTGTCGGGCGGCTGGCGTGCAGTTGTATATTGCGCATGTGGTGCGGTTTTTTCCCGAGTATCGGCGGGCTTATGAACTGCTTCAGAGCGGTGCCATCGGTCGCGTCGGCACTGTCCGGGCGATGCGCGGCGGCGCCTTCCCCAAGGCTTGGCAGGACTGGTACGCGAATGTGGCTCGCTGTGGGACGGTCATCGTAGATTCTATGATTCACGATTTTGATTTTCTTCGCTGGTGTTTTGGTGAAGTCGAGCGTGTGTATGCCAAGAGTCTGCTGGGCCGGGATTTGCTGCAGTTGGATCATGCGTTTGTCAGCCTGCGCTTTCAAAACGGGGTGATTGCGCACGTAGAGGGAACCTGGGCGTACCCAAACGGGTTTCGGACCGAGTTAGAGATTGCCGGTTCGGAAGGCATGATTGATTTTCGTAGTGACCAGGCGGCCGCCCTGCACAGCCAGTTCCAGGAATCTGACTTTGTACGCGCGGGTGTCGAAGTGCCAGCAAGCCCGCTGGTGAAAAATCCGTATCAGTTGGAACTGGAGCACTTTCTCGCTTGCATTCGCGATGGAGAGCAGCCGCTGGTGACCGCCGAGGACGGATTGAAGGCGCTGGAAATCAGTCTTGCCGCGTTGACCAGTGTGGAGACCGGAGAACCGGTGGTGTTGCACCCTGCCGACGCTTTCGGAACGGATCAATTATAAGGAGGGGCTGTCATGACTCAACGTCCGATTCGCATCGGGATGCTCAGTTTTGCCCATATGCATGCCTACACCTATGCCGATGTCCTCAAGCGCATGCCGAACGTTTCCATCCAGGCTTTGGCGGATGCGAATCACGAGCGGGGCCGTGAGGCGCAGGCCCGGTACGGCGGGGAACTCTACACCGACTATCAGAAACTGTTGCAGCGGGAAGACATCGATGCGGTCGTCGTCTGTTCGGAAAACGCCTTGCACGCTGAGATGGTCGTGGCGGCAGCTGAGGCCGGGAAGCATGTGCTCTGCGAGAAGCCGATTGCCATCACGCTGGAAGACGCCCATCGAATGATTGACGCCTGCCGGCGGCATGAGGTCACGCTGCAAATCGCGTTCCCCGTTCGTTTCAATACGCCCATACGTCAACTCAAGGATACGGTCGATGCCGGTCGTCTGGGTCGCATTGTGGCCATCCGCGGTACGAACCACGGGCAGAATCCGGGTGGCTGGTTTGTCAATCCGGAGCTGTCCGGGGGTGGCGCGGTGATGGACCACACCGTGCACGTCATCGACATCATGCGATGGCTGCTGCAGAGTGAAGTGCGTGAAGTATACGCCGAGGTCGGCACTCGTTTTTCCGATTTGGCCACCGACGACTGTGGCATCCTGCTCTTGGAGTTTGACAATGGGGTCATCGCCTCGCACGATCCCAGTTGGTCACGCCCGAAAACGTACCCGACCTGGGGCGACGTGACGCTTGAGGTCATCGGGACGCGGGGCGTCACCACGGTCGACGCGTTTGCGCAGCACCTGCAAGTCTATCGCAATGGACACGGAGGCTACCAGCACGCCTTCTTCGGGGACTCCATGGACGCGGCGCTTATCGCCGACTTCGTGGACTGCGTCGCCAATGGATGTGCGCCCTCGATTTCCGGCGAGGACGGTCTGCGAGCGCTCGAGGTGGCCCTGGCCGCGTATGAGTCGGCGCAAACAGGCCGCCCGGTGCGCCTGCGCGAATGACGCACGGTTACCGGGTGTCTAGAACGGGGGGCCGGGGTTCACCTGGAGTCATTTCTATCGTTTCCCTTGTCCCGACACGCCGGATTCTTTTAAAATTGAACGGAGAAGTACGTATTTGCTCACGCCATCTTGGATTCTGAGGAGAGGTTGCGATGAAACTCGGAGTATTTGCAGTTCTATTTGGCCAGAAACCGCTTGAGGAAGCGCTTGACATCATCGCGGACGCCGGTTTGCAGACCGTGGAAATCGGCACCGGCGGGTTTCCGGGCAACGCCCATTGCAATCCGGCCGAACTTCTTGCCGACGAAATGAAGCTGCGGGCGTTTCAGGAGGCGATTGAGCGGCGCGGCCTCGAGATCAGTGCCCTCAGCTGCCACGGGAACCCACTTCACCCGACGGCTGAGGTCGCCCGCCAGGCGCACGAGGATTTTGTCAACACGGTCTTGTTGGCCGAGCGGCTTGGGGTGAAAAACGTCGTTACGTTCTCCGGCTGCCCCGGTGAATCGGAGAACTCCAAGTATCCGGTCTGGGTGACCTGCCCGTGGCCGACCGATAACCTCACCGTCCTTAACTGGCAGTGGCAGGAGAAGGTGATTCCGTACTGGCGTGAGCAGGCCAAGTTTGTCACGGAGCACGGTGTACGGGTGGCCATTGAGCCCCACCCCAGCTTTGTTGTCTACAATTCGGAAACCTTGTTACGGCTGCGCGAGGCGTGCGGGGAATCCATTGGCGTCAACTTCGACCCCAGCCACTTGTTCTGGCAAGGGATGGATCCGGTTCTGTGCATCAAGGAATTGGGTGCCGCGGGGGCACTTTTCCACGTGCATGCGAAAGACACGGCGTTTGACCGGGAAAACACGGCGACCAACGGAGTGCTTGACACGAAACCGTACACAGACGAGCTGCACCGCTCCTGGATTTTCCGCACGGTCGGCTATGGCCATGGGGAGGAAACCTGGCGGCGCATCCTCAGTGCCTTGCAGTTGGTCGGCTACGACGGCGCGGTGAGCATTGAGCACGAGGACAGCCTGATGTCGATTGAAGAAGGTTTTCAGAAGGCCGTCTCATTCCTGCAGCAGCAGCTCATTCGGGAGCGCCTAGACAAGGTTTGGTGGGCTTAGAACACCACGAGAATTCCAGACAACCATGAAGAGGCGGGATCTGCGGTCAGCTTCGCGGCGTATCTTCCGCTGTCGCGAAGTGACCGGGACCCGCCAGCAAACTGTAACGGGAGTGACAACTTGTTCATGACACAGCCGCAGATCCAGGCGCACCGCGGATGGAGCGGGCGCTACCCAGAGAACACGTGCCTAGCGTACCAGCGGGCACTGGATCTGCCCATCGAGGGCATCGAGTTAGACGTCCAGTTGTCGGCAGATGGGGTGCCGGTGGTGATTCACGATGCCACAGTCGATCGCACCACGGATGCCCGCGGCCGCGTGTCTCAACTGACCGCTGAAGCGTTGGCGCGCTGCAACGCAGCGATTCGGTTTTCATCCGCTCGTCCATCCGCACGAGAAATCGAATCGGACGATACCCGCCAGGCCGAGGAGTACGGCCTGGCGTTTCAGCCCATACCTACTCTGGAACAGGCTTTGCAAACCATCTGGACGGCGCGTCCAGATGCTGTGGTCAACATCGAATTGAAGGTCTACACCGGAGATGGCCACCACCTCGTGGGGACCGTCGTGCCCCAGGTCTGGGCGCTGGTGGACCAATGCGGCGTGTCGCGCAGACAGGTCCATTTTTCCTCGTTCCGCCACGGCTGCTTGGCCCATCTCAAACGCGTGTTTCCCGATGCGCGCATCGGGCTTCTGTACGACCGACGGGTGACCGAGCCCTGGCGCGAGGCCCTGGAACTTGCGGCTGAGTCGATCAATCTGCGCCACCGCTGGATTACGGCGGATTTGATTCAGGCTTGCCATGCGGAGGGTGTCCAGGTGGCGGCCTGGACGGTGGACGATCCCGCCCGCATCGCGGAACTGTTTCGCGCCGGCGTCGACGTACTGATTTCCAACCACCCGGATGTGGCCGAACGGGTGCGCAGACAGTGGCAAAAGGGGGGCGACCCGTGGGCGTCATCCTCATCAAGCTAGGCTTATCCGCCCTGTGCGGCATCGTCCTTGGGCTGGAGCGGGAAATCAAGCACAAGCCATTGGGCCTGAAAACTTGCCTCGTCATTTCCGTCGCCAGTTGTCTTCTGACCATCGTCTCCATCGAGTCGGCCCTGAATGACTGGGGAGGCTCTCAATTGGTTCGTGCGGATCCGATGCGCCTGGCGGCACAGATTGTCAGTGGCATCGGTTTCCTCGGCGCTGGGGTCATCCTCCGCCGCAGCAATGAAGTCATCTCCGGGTTGACCACCGCCGCCATCGTCTGGGCCGCCTCAGGGCTCGGCATCGCCATCGGAGCCGGTTACTACACAGAGTCGCTGATTGGCCTCGCGCTCATCATCATCAGCGTCGAGGTGATTCCGATCATCGTGAAGCGGGTGGGGCCGCGAGCCCTGCGTGAGGACGAGGTGCACGTCACGGTGGTGGTCGGGCAGGAAGCAGAGATTGAGCCGGTGGTGCGGGCGATTGAGGATTTAGGCATGCACGTCGAAAACCTGCGTGTCCGGGGACTAGAGAACGGCCACGAGGTGTTTCTCACCTGCGCGGCCGCTCTCGGTTACGACGAGATCCCCGCGGCCTACCGAAAAGTCATCTCGCTGCCGGATGTCCGCTACGCGGAGATTGAGGTGCTTTAAGAATCAGGGCGTAGACGGCCGCCGGACCGTGCACCCCGATGCTCAGGTCGTTTTCGATGTCCGAAGAGCGGCTCGGTCCACTGACAAAGTGCAGCGCCGAAGGTACCCTGTCTCCAGACTTCGGCAAGGCCTCGCCGAGCCGAGTGACTACCTGGTTCGCGTGAACCAACGCAATGTGCACCGTGGGCATGAGGTGGACGGATCGACCGCGCCATGGGTCGGCCGCCATTACCAGGGTACCGGTATCGGCGATGGCCGCTGCACAGCCGGTGATGCCCACCTCTGTGTCGGCGAATGCCTCAGCCGGCGCCTCTCCCCAGCGAACGACCGGGTAGGAGGACAGGACCTCCTCCAGCTGAAACTGCTGCAACGTGTCCCCGCCCCAGGCGCCGATTTGCCGGGGCGCCAATTCGGCCAGCAACCCGGCCAACGTCTCGTGCAGGTCCGCCAAAGTCTCACAGACCATCGCCTGCCCGGCTTGCTGGGCGAATTGCTCGACAAAGCGGGCAACCCGTTGGTCCAACGGCAGCTCCTGCGCTTGCCAAAAGTCGGGCGACCCGGGAGTATACGGCGCTACCGGTGCATCGTGCGCGCGGCCCAGTCGCTCTCGGATGCGGTTCAGAAACGCTTGCTCTTCCATCTTAGGGTTGGCCCTCCTTACTGGCGGCCGTCTCGCGAGCGTCTGGGGTCCCCGTAGTCGGTGTGTCTGCGAGTCGGCCCTGAGCCAGTTCTTGTTGTAGTTTTGGCCAGTGTTCACGAAACGACCGTTTGGCCAATGCGGGGGCGCGGCGTGCCTCTGTCCAGCCGCGCAGCGGTCCAATGCGGGCGTCGATGCCGCCGCCACGCGCCAGCAGCACCTGTCCCAAGCGGCCGCCACGAATCACCGCGCGGTAACGACGCGAGTTGGCGAACACAAAACGGAACGCGCGAAACGCCCCGCGTTCGCCGGCCTTGTTGTACCCCTCACGCACGTTTCGCTGTCGCAGTTTGACCAGCATGTCGTGCAGCGGAATTTGCACCGGACAGGCCTCATAGCAGGCGCCGCAGAGACTTGACGCGTACGGAAGGTCGGCGTATTCCGGGCCGGGATTGAGCAGGGGGGTGAGCACCGCCCCGACCGGGCCTGGATAGACCGATCCGTACGCATGGCCACCGATTTGCCGGTAGACGGGGCACACGTTTAAGCAGGCGCCGCAGCGGATGCAGTGAAGAATCGGTTGGAAATCGGGATCGCCCAATTGGCGGGATCGCCCGTTGTCGAGAATGACCACGTGCAGATCGCGGGCTCCGTCCTGCTCATCGGCGCGTGCGGGACCGGTAAAACAGGACATGTAGGTAATCACGTTTTGGCCGGTCGCGCTCTTTGGCAGCAAATGGGAGAAAACTTCCAGATCGGCAAAGGTCGGGAGAATCCGTTCCATGCCCATGATGACCACGTGCGTGCGCGGCAGATTGGCCACCATGTCCGCGTTGCCCTCGTTGGTAAACAGCACCACGGTGCCCGATTCGGCAATCCCGAAGTTGCAGCCAGTGATGCCGATGTCGGCCGTTTGAAACATTTTCCGTAAGGTCTGACGGGCAAATCCGGTCAGCGCTTTCGTGTCGGTGGTCAGGTTTTTTCCGCCGGCTTCGGTAAACAGGTCGCGGATTTGTTCCCGCGTCTTGTGAATCGAGGGAATGATGATGTGCGACGGGGTCTCTCCAGATAGCTGGATGATGTACTCACCCAGGTCCGTTTCCACCACGCGCACCCCGGCTTCCTCCAGGTGCCGGTTGAGGTGGATTTCTTCCGACACCATCGATTTCGACTTAACAACCAGCTTGGCCTGTTTCGCCTCGGCGATGCTCACGATGGCCTGGGCTGCCTCCGTGGCGTCGGCCGCGAAGTGAACGTGGCCCCCGGCTTTGCGGACATTGTCGGCAAACTGTTTCAGATAATAGTCCAGATGGGCGATGGTGTGGGCGCGGATGTCGCGGCCCCTGTCCCGCCATTCCTGCCAGTGGCCGAACGCCTCTGTCACATTCGCTTTGCGGGTGCGCAGCCTATCCGTCGTAAACTGCACCGCCTTTTGCAGCAACGGATTGTGCAGGGCGGTGTTGGCCCGTGCTTGAATCCCGGTTTGGCTCATCCGACGCTTTCCCTCCTTGCGTTTCGTAGCCCTTCATACAACACTTCCGCGAGGTGCATCACGCGCACACGCTGACCCTCGCGAGCCAGCCGACCGCCGATGTTCATCAGGCAGCCCATGTCCGTCCCCACCAGCACCTCGGCCTCCGTCGCCGTTATGTTCTTCACTTTGTCGCGCACCATAGCTGCCGACAATGCCCCCATCTTGACGGCAAAGGTACCGCCGAATCCACAGCAGTCGGACGCGTAGGGAAGGGGGACCAGTTCCAGACCGTGCACGTGTGCGAGCAGTTGAAGCGGCTCCTCGCGCACTCCGAGTAGGCGCGAGGCGTGGCAAGACGGGTGGTAGGTCGCTCGGGCTGAAAACTTGGCGCCGAGGTCTGTGACACCCAGGACGCGAACGACAAACTGCGAGAATTCATACGTTTTTTCGGCCAGGGCCTCGGCCTCCGCACGGCGCCCCGCATCGTCCGCAAACAAATCGGGATAGTAGTGGTGAATCATTCCACAGCACGATCCGGACGGCGACACGACATACTCGTAAGAGCGAAACGCGTCGAGCAGGGTCCGGGCGACGACGCGGGCTTCCTCCGCGTAGCCGCTGTTGAACGCGGGCTGACCGCAGCAGGTCTGCGCTTCTGGGAACTCCACCTGGACGCCCAAGTGGTGCAGAACTCGGACCATGGCTTCGGCGACCTGCGGGTACAGGCTATCGGCCAAACACGTGACAAACAAGGCGACCTTCATGGCGATCCCTCCTTCGATTCGAGACGGTCCAGACGCAGTTGGTGCTCCACATACAACAGGTGTTCCTGCATCGCGCGCTCGGCCCGCTCCCCGTCGGCGCTTGCGATGGCGGCCGCGATGGACCGGTGTTGCTGGAGCAGGGTCTGCGCCTCTCCTGCGCGTTCGAACAAGCGCTTTCGGCTCTGATACAGCTGCGCCTGTACCTTTTCGGCGATGGTGTCAAGCAGTGCGGGAAACAGAGGGTTTCCTGATGCGGCCGCAACAGCCCGATGGAACGCCCAATCCGCCGTCTCCCCTAGCGATTCGTTGGCGATGTCTGCTTCCATTTGAGTCAGCGCGGAGCGCAAAGCCTCCAGATCGGTTTCACGCCGTCGCAGGGCCGCCAAGTGGGCAGCTCCCCCTTCGATCACTCGCCGCAGTTCTAACAGGTGCTGCATTTCCTGTCCCGTCAGCACCCCAATCGCCGTCGCTTGTCGGGCCAGGGCGTCGGCGTCAAAGCGGGTTACAAAGGTTCCTTCGCCCTGACGGATACTGACCAGGTGCATGGCTCTCAGGGCGGCGAGGGCCTCCCGGATTGCCGCCTGGCCCACCGAAAACTGCTGGCTCAGGTCGCGCACCGAGGGGAGTCGGCTGCCAGGGGGAAAGACGCCTTGCAGGATGGCCTCTTTTAGTCGCTGCGTCACCGCTTCCGTGGTTGTAGTCGTACGAATCGGCTCCAGGGATGGCAAGCGCTTACCTCCTCTGCTCATAAAATCACCAAGTCATTCGATCACCGTACGTCTATATCTTACCATGTAAATAAATCGATTGAAAAGTAGATGTTCTCCGCAAACCGATTGGAAGTGCTTTCATTGCTGCGGAGCAAGGTGTATGATAGGAACATCGGTAGGTGTTGAGTATTTGAACAACGGATGAAAGCGTTATCGCTTTGAGGTGCGTTGTGCCCCTGGAGACAGGCCGGTGAGGGACGAGCGGATCGCAAGGTGAAGGACTACCCTGTCCGAACCGACCGTTTGGTAGAAGGACAGCCGTAGGCGATCCGAGAATCCTGCCTGCGTACCGCGCAGCTCCGAAAGGGCCGGGTTTTGGGTCTTTTCGCCCATTCAGTTGGATAGGTTTTGGCGTACGGGAATTCAACCACGTTCACCGTGGCACGTTGTTGCCAGTGAGCACTGAGTCGGGATGAACGTGGTTCAGTTAAAGGGGGAAGCCAGTTCGCGATGATGAACTATCCGCTCCTACTCCGCTCTGTGTTGTACCGTGCGGTCACTGTCTTTCCAGAGAAGGAGGTTGTCTCCCGGGATTACTCGCAGGTGATGCGCTACACCTACGCGGACATGCACCGGCGGGTGTGCCAGCTGGCACACGCTCTGGAAGATTTGGGCGTGCAACCTGGAGAACATGTGGCGTCGTTTGCCTGGAACCACCACCGCCATCTCGAACTCTACTTTGCCGTTCCGTGTTCGAAACGCGTATTGCACACCGTCAACATCCGGCTGTTTCGGGATCAGATTTTGTATACCATCAACCACGCGGAAGACAAAGTGCTGTTTGTCGACGAAGACCTTGTTCCTCTCATTGAATCCATCGCCCCACAGCTGAACACTGTTCAACACTACGTCGTGATGAGCGATAAACGCGGCACCCCAAAGACCCAGCTTCCTGGTGCCGTCTTTTACGAAGACCTCATCGCGGGTCAGCCGGACAGCTATGAATTCCCGGAGTTCGATGAATGGACCCCGGCCATCCTGGGCTATACCTCGGCCACCACGGGGAACCCGAAAGGAGTCGTCTACAGTCACCGCGGACTCTATCTACACTGCTTGACCAACTTGGTAGGCGAACTAGGGACGCGGGAATACGACGTCACGATGCCCATCGTCCCGATGTTCCATGTCAACGCGTGGGGACGACCCTATACGGATACGTGGATTGGCGCTAAGCAGGTGTATCCGGGCAGTCGGCCCACCGCCGCCGATCTGTGCGAACTGATTCATCGCGAGCGCGTCACCTTTGCGGTGGGGGTTCCGACCATCTGGATGGGCGTGCTGCAGCAAATCCGTGCGAATCCCGGCAAGTACGACTTCAGCAGCATTCGTTTCCTCATGTCCGGCGGGGCCGCCTTGCCGGCTTCGCTCACGCAAGCGTTCGAAAAGGAACTCGGTGTGCGTCTCTGGCAGGGCTACGGACAGACGGAGACCACGCCGGTGACGTTCGTCAACGAACCGAAAACCTCGCTTTCCCATCTTTCTGAAGAGGAAAAGCTGAAGCTGCGGACGAAGACTGGACTGATTGTACCGGGACTGGAGATGCGCATCGTCGGCGAGGATGGACGCGAAGTCGCCCATGACGGAAAACAGATGGGTGAATTGTGGCTGCGTGGTCCGTGGGTGTTGGCCGAGTATTACAAAGACCCCGAGCAGACACGAAACGCGTTCGTGGACGGGTGGTTTCGGACCGGAGACATTGCCACCCTCGATGAACATGGTTATCTGCAGGTGGTCGACCGCACGAAAGACCTCATCAAGAGCGGGGGCGAATGGATTTCCTCGGTAGATTTAGAAAACGCTATCATGGCTCATCCGCAGGTCGACGAGGCGGCGGTTATTGGCATCCCCGACGAGAAGTGGCAAGAACGCCCCTTGGCTTGTGTCGTGGTGCACAAAGGTGCCGAGGGCAAGCTCAGCAAACACGACATTCTTGCGTTCTTGCAGGGGAAAGTCGCTAAGTGGTGGCTGCCTGACGAAGTAGTGTTTGTCGACGAGATTCCCAAGACAAGCGTGGGCAAGTTTTCGAAAAAGACCCTTCGCCAGTGGTATCAGGAAGGGCGGTTAGGGGGCTCCGGATCGTCCCAAGCTCAGGAAACGGGCGCGTAAATCATAGGACAGGGTGTCGGATCGCCGCCAAGTCGATACGACGCGTCCCGGATAAAAGACGGGCTGTCCCAAGTGAATGCTGTTGCAAACGGGACAGCCTTTTTGACGTGGTCAATGCGGACGCGCACTCACGCCTCGCAATCCTAGCGCAACGCAATCGTCAGGCCCGCGGCATAACCTGTTGCCTAGGCCGCGGGTTGCTCGTATACGAATTCCCGGATTAGAAGGCGCGTGCGTACTGCTTCGGCACCTGCGGTTCCTGTTTCAGGGCGAGCGCCGCGTGTATGGGCCAGTACGGATCGCGCAGGAAACCGCGGGCAATGGCGACCAAATCGGCATCCCCGTTGGCCACCACCGATTCAGCCAAAGACGGGTCTTCGAGGATTCCGACCGCGATGACGGGCGTCTCTAGCGCGGCTTTCACCGCGCGGGCAAACGGAACCTGATAGCCTGGGTAGTTGCCCGGCTTGCGCTGACCGGCCGGTCCTTCCCCGCCGGAGCTGATGTGGAAGATGTCGACGCCCGCTTCTTTGTAGTGTTTCCCAATTTCAATGATATGGTCAATATCGTATCCGCCATCCACATACTCCACCGCAGACACGCGCATCAGCAGCGGCATCGAGGAGGGCATTTCGCTTTTGACCGCCTGAATCACTTCCACGCCAAAGCGGGCGAGGTCTTGACCGTACTCATCCTTGCGGTGATTCGTGTACGGAGAGTGGAACTGGTGAATCAGGTAGCCGTGCGCTCCGTGCAGTTCAATCGTGTCCACGCCGGCCGCTACCGCCCGTCGTGCCGCTTGGCGGAACTTTTCCACCATCTGTTTCACTTCATCTGTCGTCAACTCACGCGGGGTCTTATAGCGCGTCCCCTCAAACCGGATGGGCGATGGTGCCACCGGAACCGCTGCATCTTCCGCCTTGCGCCCAGCGTGCGCAATCTGAATTCCTACCTTCGCCCCGTGAGCATGGCAGGCATCAATGATGCGCTTGAACGCAGGGATATGGTCATCCGACCAGAGACCCAAATCGTAATCGGTGATCCGCCCATCCGGTTCAACATCGGTCATCTCGATAATGATGAGCGCTGCACCACCCACCGCACGGCTGGTGTAGTGGACAAAGTGCCAGTCGTTGGGCTTTCCATCCTTCGCCGTGACCGAGTATTGACACATCGGCGCCATGACGATGCGGTTTTTGAGTTCAAGACCCTTATAGGAAAACGGAGTAAACAGCTGTGCCATATGGATTCCTCCCTCAGCGCCGTACGGCCATACCTAGACTTAAACAACGTTCCCATTCAGCCCGGTCGTCATTCAAGCTCTTGCACACGGCGCAGACGCTATCTGTCAACACACACTATCTTATGGTAAGTCGGGGAGGGGATCAAATCTTCTCGTGCATGTTGTCTGACGGCACAAGGCATAAGAGTCTCAGACACACAAACAAACATTAAAAACGAACAAAACAAATAACAAGGTAGACTAAAATCAATAAAGCATTTATAATCATACCATGTAAGCGGTATCTATCGATGTGTTTGGTTTGAATAAGTTTTGATTTTGTTGTATTTTGTGCGTGTATCTTTTGGGGAGGGATTTATATTGTCAGGGTTGGAAGTCTACGCGATTCGTACGGACTACAAAACAAGTCCCATTGGCATCGACTCCCATTGTCCCAGGTTTAGTTGGAAATCGCGGTCTGAGCGACGTCATACGCTACAGGACGCCTATCAGATTCAGGTTTCTTTAAACGATCCATTGTTCGAACATTTAGTCTGGGACTCGGGACGGGTGGTTTCGGACCAGTCGCTTCACGTTCCGTATGCGGGGGAGCCTCTCGCATCTTCAACCAGATACTTTGTACGCGTCCGGGTATGGGACAACGAAGGTAATCGGTCGAACTGGAGTGACACCGCCTTTTTTGAAACGGGTCTGCTCAACAGCGATGAGTGGAGAGCTGATTGGATTACCCCCGAATTTGAGACGGCTGACGTGGACGTTTGTCCGTTGTTGCGGAAAGCGTTCGCCGTTCACGGAGAGGTCGTTAAGGCAACCATTTATGCAACGAGCTTGGGTCTATATGAACTCTACGTAAATGGGCAGCGGGTAGGGGACCTTCGCTTCACGCCGGGATGGACCAGTTATCACAAGCGGATTCAGTATCAGACCTATGACGTGACTCATCTTCTGGCGGGTGGAACGAATGTGTTGGGGGCGTACCTTGGGAATGGTTGGTACAGGGGCCGATTGGGGTGGAAGGGGAAACGAAATATCTACGGCGAACAGCGAGCCCTCCTAGTGCAGTTGCGGGTTTGTTATGCGGACGGTCGAGTCGAGTGGGTATGCTCGGACGAGACCTGGAAAGCCCGGCAAAGCCCGATTCTCATCTCGGAGATTTATGACGGAGAAGTGTTTGATGCGCGTTTAGACGACACGAGTTGGGCCCATCCCGAATACGATGACACAGCTTGGTCGTCCGTTCGCTGCTTGCCCCTTGATAAATCGATGTTGATTGCCCAGGAGAACCTCCCGACACGCATCGTGGAAACCATTCAACCCTCTCGTGTCCTAAAGACCCCGCGCGGGGAGACGGTGCTGGACATGGGGCAAAACATGGTCGGGTGGGTGCGCTTTACCGTTACCGCGCCGCGCGGAACGGAGATCGTCCTGGAACATGCGGAGGTCCTCGACAAGGAAGGCAACTTCTACACGGGAAACCTCAGAACTGCCAAGCAGACGATTCGCTACATTTGCCGTGGAGGTGCAGCGGAATCGTTTGAACCCCACTTTACCTTCCAGGGTTTTCGCTATGTTCGCATCTCCGGTTGGCCGGGAGAAGTCGACCCGAAAGACTTTGTCGGGTGCGTGATTCATACGGATCTCGAGCGGACCGGGACGTTCGAGTGCTCAAATCCCCTCGTGAATCAGCTGCAACACAACATTCTCTGGGGCCAAAAGGGCAATTTTGTCGACGTTCCGACGGACTGTCCCCAGCGCGACGAACGTCTGGGTTGGACCGGAGATGCGCAGGTATTCATCCGGACGGCCGCGTTCAACATGAACGTGGCACCCTTTTTCACAAAATGGCTGCGCGATTTGAAGACCGACCAATACCGAAACGGCGGCGTGCCGCCCGTGATTCCGAACGTGTTAGAAGATGAAGGGGCTCGTTCCTCGGCCGCATGGGCGGACGCTGCTGTGATTTGTCCATGGGTTCTGTATGAATGCTACGGGGACAAAAAGGTTCTGGAAGAGCAATACGAGAGTATGAAAGCGTTGGTCGAATACATGCGCCGCCAGGGGGAGAACGAATACCTGTTCAACACCGGATTTCATTTTGGCGACTGGCTCGGGTTGGACGCCAAGGAGGGGAGTTACAAGGGAGCCACCCCAGACGACTATGTTGCGACTTGCTTCTACGCGTACTCGACAAGCATCTTGGCGAAGACCGCGCGCGTCCTTGGCAAGGAGCATGAGGCGAAGCGGTACGAGAAGTTGTTTCAGAACATCGCGGAAGCTTTCCGTCGCGAGTACGTCACACCAAGTGGCAGGCTGGCGGTCCCCACGCAAACGGCGCACGTGTTGGCGCTCTGGTTTGGACTTCTAGAACCTGGACAGCGCCAGCGCTGTGCCGAGACCCTGGCCGCTCTGATTCAGGAAAACAACAACCACTTAACCACCGGGTTCGTCGGCACTCCGTATCTGTGTCACGCCCTAACCGAAAGCGGATACAACGATTTGGCGTACCGCCTGCTATTACAGACCGATTTTCCGTCATGGTTGTACGAGGTGGAACACGGGGCGACTACCATCTGGGAGCACTGGGACAGCATCAAACCGGATGGATCGTTCTGGAGTGACGACATGAATTCCTTCAATCACTACGCGTACGGGGCGATTGGAGACTGGATGTATCGGGTCATCGCGGGGATTAACACGGACATCGACGCGCCAGGGTACAAACACATCCACATTCGTCCGCGGCCGGAAAGGTATCTCGAGTATGCCAAGGGCTCACTCGAGACCATGTACGGCGAGGTCGTGTCGGCGTGGCGACGGACGACTGAGGGCTTGGAAGTCAACGTGTCGATACCGGCCAACACCACGGCGACTGTGGTCCTACCTTTCGCCAAGGCAGAAGCGGTATTGGAAGGTGAGCACCCGCTCGCCGATCAAGACGGAATCTTGCGTACGGTACAGACCCCGAATGGGGTTCAGGTTGAAGTGGGTTCCGGCAGCTATGTGTTTACCTATCCGTGCTGAACATCCACAGCAACAAACCACCAAGGGAGGGTTCATGGATGGGAAAAGCCACGAGTGTAGCGGCGTTGGAAGGGGATAAACCGACCCGGCGGCAGTGGAAGTGGACGGCTCTGGCCGCGATGGCCAACTATATTGACGCCGGGTCAATCGTCGCCGGTGCATCCGGTTTGGGCCTGTGGCAGACGTATTTTCACATGTCGAACTCCCTGGTTGGCCTATTGGGCGCAATCAGTTCCAACGCCATCTCGGCCGGTGTTGGGGCGCTTATCGGCGGCCGCATATGCGACAAGTTTGGGCGCAAGAAGATCTATTCATGGGACCTCTTAGTGTACGCGTTTGGCTTGTTGTGGATTATTTTCGCCATCAAGGCATGGATGATTGTGGTCGGGTACATCATTGTCGGCTTGGCGGTCGGCGCCGACGTGCCCGCCTCCTGGACGGTGATCGCGGAGCTGGCGCCGACCAAGTCCAGGGGCAAGCTGAGTGGGCTGGCGCAGGCGTTGTGGAATACCGGGCCGATGGTGTGTCTGCTGTTAGCCGCTGCCTTGTCCCCGCTCGGGGTGTTGGGCACTCGGCTCGTGTTTGTCCACCTGTTCATCATCGCGCTTGTCACTTGGATGATGCGGCGCGGCATGGCCGAATCCATTCGTTGGCAGCAAGCCAGTGGGACGCGGTCTGCAGCCGAGAGAAAGACGTCTGACTACGGGGGTCTGAGCAGGGATGGTTACAGGGCTCTATTTACGGAACGGCACATCGGAGCCCTGGTCTTTTTGATCAGCATGTATGGGTTGTGGAATCTTAACGCAGGAACGCAAGGTTTCTTCTCTCCCTACATCTTGCAGACGGTAGGGGGCGAGAGCCATGCGATGAGCCTGATCATGGGGTGTCTCGGTTTTGCCCTAGGCGTCTTGGGCAACCTGTTCATCTTCATGCCGTTCATCGACCGCGTTAACCACAGGGTGTTCTTCGGCGTCAGTGCCCTCCTTCAGGTGTGTGGCATGGCATTGTTCGGAATGTTTCCCCTGACGATCTTCGTGGTCTTGTGCAATGTGGTCCTCGGCAGCCTGGCGGGTGGGTTTGGTCAGCAGGCGTTCTTTCAACTATGGTCCTCGGAACTTTTCCCCACGATGATTCGGAGCACGGCTCAGGGTGTCGCATTCGCCGTCATTCGCATTGGTTTAGGTTTCTGGAGTTTCTTCGTCCCGATTCTGACGGCTACCGGATTTCGGTCACTGGCTTGGATTCTCACGTCCTTCCTCGCCGCCAGCGCGCTGATTGGCATCATCTGGACTCCGCAGACGCGCGGGAAGACGCTGGAGGAGATTGAACGGGAGCGTTCCGGTGGATTGGTTGCGGCGGACGCCGGAGGGGTGTCCTTCCACAGTGAGTAACGCCATAGATATGAAGAAGAGACGGCCGGTAAAACCTGTTTGCGGGGAGGAGCGTTCATGAGAAGCCGTGGGGGACTGGTGTTAATCACTCTGCTCTGTGGTCTAGGGTACATGATGTATTCGGTTGACCGGATGGTCATGTCTTCTTCCGTCGGGCTCATCGCGAAACAGTTTGACCTCTCCAAAGGTACATCTGGGCTTTTGTTAAGTTCCTTCTTTTATGGTTTCGTGGTCCTGCTGTTTGTTGGTGGAGTCCTGTCCGATAAATTCACCGGTAAGCTCGTCCTTGTCTGCGGCTTGACGCTGTTCTCGTTGGCGACCGGGGCTACCGGACTGGCCACAGGTTTGACCACCATGCTGATCTACCGTATCGTGACCGGCCTTGGCGAAGGGCTGTTCTGGCCTGCCGCGTCCCAGGAAATCGCGCTGGTCACGACCCCGCAAGAGCGCACAACCGTCATGTCCATCTATTGGGCTGGCTACCCGATTGGCGGCTTCTTTGGAACATGGCTGGGGGCCGTCGTAGGGTCCCGGTACGGTTGGCGCCCGGTCTTTCTTGTGGCGATGCTGCTCGGGCTTGTGGTGTCGTTGCTCTATGCTGTGCTTGTCCGGTATCCGCGTGGGGACCGTGCCAAGTTGAATCTGACGGAGCAAGTCCCGCTCCGTGCGATGTTTCGTCGACCGGCCGTGGTCGTGTTCGGAATCTTTTATCTGTTACTGATGTCCGGTTGGTGGATTGTGCTGTTGTGGGCCCCCACGTTCTTGATGACGGTCAAGCATATGTCCCTCTCCGAGGGCGGCGTCATCGCCAGTCTGATGGGCCTCTCCGGGGCACTCGGGGGCGTCTTGATTGGCCGTTTCTGCGACCGCGGCACGATTGTTCGCCGGAAACAGGTACTGGTCTTCATCACACTCGCCACCGGTGTTCTGATGGCCCTCATGGTAGCGGCGTTGCCGGTTTGGCTGCTGGTTATCGTGGTCTTGCTGCTTGGTTTTTTCGGCTACCCTATCACCCCGGTGATTCTCACGCTGACGTCGCAGGTTGTTCCGAATCGGGTGGCTGGCTCCGCGATAGGCCTGGTCATGAATGTCGGAATGTTGGCGGGCGCAATCACGCCGGCCTTGGCGGGCTTCCTTCAAGAGCACATGGCGATGACCCACGTCTGGATGTTGGCCGCATTGGTGCAGCTGGTCAGCTGTATCGCCCTGTTGTTCACCGGTCGCCTGCAGGCAGCAGGTGTACTCAAACAACGTGGAGAATCGGTTAGCACCAGCTTGTCCTAAGAGGGTGTTTCCTTTGTCTAGGACACGCTCGGAAATCTGGTGCGCGAGGGATAGAGGTTGTCATTCCAGGAGATTGAGTTACCGCCGAACCGCGTTTTGATCTATGAAAGTACACACCATCCGGGAGACCGTGTGCCTAGCCACTATCACGAGATACCGCAAATCTTATACGTCTTGGGCGGGCACGGCGCGATCTCTTTGCAGGGTCGGACGTATGAGGTATCGCGGGATCAGATGGTCTACATTTGTCCGAACGCGGAACACTCCGTGCACGCCTACTCCCGCATGACAGTACTCGTACTCGCGTTTGGAGATGTGTTGGAAACCTGGCCAGCCGGTCGGGAGTTGATGGCCCACACATTGACGCGCCCCACCTACCAAATTGTCGATCCGCTGGCGGTCAGCGAAGTGCGCGACCTGTTCCGGAAAATCCTCTACGAGCAGACGAACCCAGGGCCTTACTCCGACCTGGCGGTATGCGGGTACCTGTTGAATGTGTTGGTCACGGTGGCGCGCGGTCGGACGATGGAGGGTCCGCCCGACCTCAACACGCACCGCGCCCATGTCTTGCGCGACTATATGGAATCTCACTATTTTGAGGGGATCTCCCCCGCAGACTTGGCAGGGATACTCAAGCTGACCCCGCGCCACATGAATGAGGTCTTCAAGCAAAAGTTTCACTGTACCCCGATGCAATACCTGACCGAAGTCCGGATACGTCGAGCGAAGGAGCTGCTCATGGAGACAGAAAAAGAGGTCGTCTCCATCTGTTTTGAGGTGGGGTTCGAAACCTTATCCACGTTCTACCGTGCCTTTAAGTCTAAGGTGGGCATGTCGCCGCAACAGTTCCGGAAGATGCACGGCAAGGTATGACATTCGTTCATTGGGACCTCTGTTTGATTCCTCGTGTTTCTCTTTGTTTTGCTTCCGTTTTTGCAAAATCGTTCTTTCATTCATAAGACGGACTGGGTCAACCGTGGTACGGTGAATGCGTACACGTGCAAGGATGGTCCGGATAGGAGGCGAGCTTCATGAAAAAGATCGGCATTGTGATGAACGGGGTCACGGGACGTATGGGAACCCGTCAGCACTTGGAGAGGTCCATCGTGGCGATTCGAGCCCAGGGGGGAATCCCCCTTCCTGGCGGAGAGACCTTGATGCCAGACCCGATTTTGGTTGGAAGAAACGAGCACAAGCTCCGCGCGCTCGCAGAACGGTACGGGATCGAGCGGTGGACTACGGACCTGGAGAGTTGTTTGCGAGACCCGTATAACGAGATTTACTTTGACGCCCAGACCACGCAGTTGCGCGCCCAGGGAGTGCGTGCCGCGATAGCGGCGGGGAAACACATTTACTGCGAGAAGCCGACCGGGGTGAACCTGCGGGAGGCTTTGGAACTCGCGGAGCTTGCCGAGAGGGCCGGGGTGAAACACGGGGTGGTCCAGGATAAGCTGTTCCTCCCTGGGCTATTAAAGCTCAAGGCGTTGATCGACACCGGTTTCTTTGGCCGCATCCTGTCCGTGCGCGGCGAGTTTGGGTACTGGGTCTTTGAAGGGGACTGGCAGGAAGGGCAACGCCCGTCTTGGAACTACCGCAAAGAGGATGGAGGCGGCATTATCGTCGACATGCTCTGCCACTGGCGGTATGTGCTGGACAACCTGTTTGGTGACGTGAAAGCGGTGTCCTGCCTCGGTGCTACCCACATCCCGAAGCGCTGGGATGAACAGGGAGAGCCGTACGATGTGACCGCGGACGATGCTGCCTACACGACCTTCGAGCTCAAGAACGGGATTATCGTACACATCAACTCGTCTTGGTGCGTCCGTGTCAATCGCAAGGAACTGTTCGAACTGCAGGTGGACGGGACTGAGGGCAGCGCGGTGGCTGGGCTACGCGAGTGTAAGGTGCAGCATCGGTCATTCACTCCCAAGGCGATTTGGAACCCGGATTTGCCAGATAAGAACGATTACCAAGCGCAGTGGGTGCCGGTTCCCCAGCGTGAGGAACCGGACAACGCCTTCAAGGTGCAGTGGGACATGTTCCTCAAGCACGTGGCCATTGGCACGCCCTTCCGGTTCAATCTGTTCGAGGGTGCCAAGGGTGTCCAACTTGCGGAGTTGGCTCTGCAGTCCTGGCAGGAACGGCGTTGGGTGGACGTGCCGGCACTAGCGGAAGTCCGTGCCCTGATCGCGGAACGGTAAGAGGTTGTCCGGCACGCACAATAAAGGAGGGGAGTCTATGTTGGAGCTGCGCTTGCCTACAAGGGATGGCGGCTTGGAAACCTACCGGTTGCAAGGACAGCCTTTGCACATCGAGAAGAGACCCCCCGCGCGGTCTCGCGTGGCGTACGCCGCCGCCCACGTGGTGGCGGATCCCTGGCAAGATGTCGATCCGTCCTCAGCCTGCGCGGTGGATTGGGAGGCGACCATCGCCTACCGGCGCCACCTGTGGTCGCTGGGGCTCGCCGTAGCGGAGGCGATGGATACCGCGCAACGCGGGATGGGGCTCAATTGGGAGGCTTGCCAGGAACTAATCCGCCTATCCATCGCAGAGGCCAAGGCATGCGGCGGTCAAGTCGCGT
Organism: Alicyclobacillus herbarius DSM 13609; assembly: GCF_000430585.1. Taxonomy (GTDB): domain Bacteria; phylum Bacillota; class Bacilli; order Alicyclobacillales; family Alicyclobacillaceae; genus Alicyclobacillus_G; species Alicyclobacillus_G herbarius. The sequence continues at coordinate 24,567 of NZ_AUMH01000018.1, read as the reverse complement.
GTGGCGCGGGAACCGACCACATCTCTGCGGGCCCGGGTGTGACTCTGGCCGACATCGAGCGAGCGTACCTGGAGCAGTGCGGGTTTATCGAAGGTTTGGGGGGACGCGTCATCCTCATGGCCAGTCGCGCTTTGGCGAAGGTCGCCCAGGGGCCTGAAGATTACGTCCGGGTGTACGGACGGGTTTTGGACGAGGTGTCGCAACCGGTCATTGTCCACTGGCTCGGGGATATGTTTGACCCGGCGCTGGAGAATTACTGGGGCCATAAGGACCCGTTGCGTGCCATGGATGTCTGTTTAGACGTCATCCACCGCCACGCCGACAAAATCGACGGGATCAAAATCTCGCTCTTGAATGCCAATCTGGAAATCCAGATGCGTCGCCAGCTTCCGGAAAATGTCCGCATGTACACCGGAGACGACTTTCATTACCCCGAGCTGATTTTGGGCCAGGGAGGGAGTTACAGCCATGCCCTGCTCGGCATCTTCGACGCCATCGCGCCGGCGGCGTCGGCCGCTTTATATGCGCTTGATGCGGGAGACGTCGAGGGTTACCAACGAATCCTGGCCCCGACCGTCCCTTTGAGCCGTCACATCTTCCGGGCGCCAACTCGCTTTTACAAGACGGGCGTGGTCTTTCTCTCCTACCTGAACGGATATCAGTCGCACTTTCGGATGGTTGGGGGCATGGAGAGTATGCGATCCGTCCCTCACCTGGCAGAACTGTTCCGGCTTGCTGATGTCGCCGGGCTACTTCGCGATCCGGAACTGGCTGTCCATCGGATGCAGCAGGTTCTCGCCGTGGCAGGGGTGGAATCGTGGACTGTAAGTATTTGAGCCTGAATCAGATGACGACGGAACGGTGGACCGTCCGCGAAGCGGTCGATGGTTGTGCGCGAGCGGGCATCGGCTGGATTGGTCTGTGGCGGCACAAAGTCGAGGACATGGGCGTGTCGGCCGCCGCGAAGGTGGTCAGGGACGCTGGGCTCTGTGTGTCCGGGCTCTGCCGCGGCGGGATGTTGCCTGCCGGTAGTCCGTCCGAACGGGCCCGGCGCATCGAGGACAACCGCCGCGCGATTGCGGACGCCGCAGAACTGGGAACGGATGTCTTGGTTTTGGTCTGTGGCCCGCCGGAGGACTGTACCTTAGATGACGCCCGGAAAATGGTCGAAGAGGGCATCGCCGAATTGATTCCGTACGCCCGCGATCACAGTGTCAAACTCGGGATTGAACCCCTGCACCCGATGTTTGCTGCCGACAGGTCCGTGATTTCCACGCTGGGGCAGGCGAATGACATCGTCGACAGGCTGCAATCCGACCAAGTCGGCGTGGTCATCGACGTCTACCACGTCTGGTGGGACCCCCGCTTATATGAAGAAATTCGCCGGGCCGCGGGCCACATCGTCGGCTTTCACGTCAACGACTGGCTCGCACCGGTGAAGGACGCGCTCATGTCCCGCGGGATGATGGGCGACGGGTGTATTGAGATTTCTCGAATACGACAAGCCGTGGAGGCCGCGGAATATCAGGGGCCGGTGGAGGTCGAAATCTTCAACCAAGTCATCTGGGACACGCCGGGAGACGAGGTGTTGGAGGTCATGAAACAACGCTTTGCGACCTTGGTTTAAAGAGGTTGTCCGGAAAGGGGTCAGAATCCCTGGGCTATCGCCCGGCCTAAACGGTCGCCACCGGCGACCAGGCCCAGTGCGCATTTTGGGCTGGCTTCCTTGCACTGCTCGGGTCTTACCTGACCCCTTTCCGGACACGCATTTAAAGACTGGGGGTGACGAATTGGTGAGTCAAGTGGTTTCGCTGCGTTGGTTGGAACATAAACCAGACATTCCTGTAGGCGTGACTTGGGGGGTGCCCTGGCCACGGGGTTCATTGCAAAGTGTCGACCGGGTCGCATTGCGGACCGAATCCGGCCAACACCTGATGGTCCAGAGTTGGCCAACCGCGTTTTGGCCGGATGGGAGTATCAAGTGGACGGGGCACGCGGCGGTTATTCAACCGGATGCATCGGTTACATATCGATTATCGGCGGCTGCGTTGCCTGCGGACCGGATGGAGTCTGTGGACCGGATCGAACAGGGGGAGTCGCGCCTGCGCGTGACGCAAACCGACGAATATGTTCTGGTGGACGCAGGTCGAACACGCCTGTACCTCAACCGGCGCGGAACCGAGGTCGTACGCAGCATTGAACGGAGCGGCGAACTCGTCTGTACGGGAGGACAACTCGTCTGTATCCGTGAAACACGCGAGTGTGATTCGGTTCTACAGGTTCGCCGGGAAGAGCCGTACATCGGCACGATTAAGCAGGTCACGGTCGAACAAGCTGGACCGATTCGTGCCGTCGTCCGGGTCGATGGGGTGCACACATCGAGAGCAACGGGTCAGGAGTGGTTGCCGTTTTGTGTGCGATTTTACGTTTACCAGGACATCCCGAGTGTACGGGTGATTCATACCTTCCTATATGACGGTGAGGCGGATCGCGACTTTATCAAGGGAATCGGTATGGTCCTTTCTTTGTCCCTGAAAGGAAAACCGTACAACCGTCACATTCGGTTTGTCGGCGACGATGGAGTCTTTTCGGAGGCGTCACGCCTTTTGACGACAAGGCAGTTTGCGAACTATGACGGCCTTTACGAGAAGCAAATTCAAGGGGTTCCACTCGTGCTCGACGGGAAGGATGGCATAGCCGACGCGGATTTTCTGCGGGCTGTCGACGATGCGGCTATCTGGAACGACTTTAAAATGTTTCAGGACTCGCCAGACCATTACCTCATTCAAAAAAGAACCTCGGACGCATGTGCTTGGATTCATGCCGCACACGGGGGGCGCTCTCAGGGGGTGGTTTATGCGGGAGGGGAAACAGGGGGACTTGCGCTCGGGATACGCCACTTCTGGCGAAAGTATCCAAAATCCATCGAGGTGCACGGACTATCGACCGATTCGGTGCGGATGACCGCGTGGCTGTGGGCTCCCGATGCGCCCGCCATGGATCTCCGGCATTACGACACAACCACGCACATGGTCTCTGCTTACGAAGGCTTCAACGAGTTACGGTCAACTCCTTTTGGGATTGCGAATACGGGCGAGATCAATCTGTGGTTGTTCGAGTCGACTCCTCCCAAGGATACATTGCTCACGGTAGCTCGAGAAACGGAAACGCCGTCCCTGCTGGTGTGTAGCCCAGATTACTACCATGCCACCAAGGTATTTGGTGTATGGAGCTTGCGCGACGAAACCACCAAGGCACGCGCCTGGCTCGAAGCTCAACTCGACAAGGCCTTTGCGTTTTATCACCACGAGGTCGAACAGCGTCGGTGGTATGGCTTTTGGGACTACGGGGACGTGATGCACACGTACGACCCTGTTCGCCACACGTGGCGGTACGATATGGGCGGGTTTGCCTGGCAAAACACAGAGTTGGTCCCGAATCTGTGGCTTTGGTACATGTTTTTGCGATCCGGTCGGGCAGATGTGTTTCGTTTCGCGGAGGCGATGACTCGCCATACCAGTGAAGTCGACGTATACCATATCGGTCCCTACGCGGGCCTGGGTTCTCGGCACAACGTTGTCCACTGGGGATGTGGCTGTAAAGAGGCTCGCATCAGTATGGCTGGCCTACATCGATTTTACTATTATCTCACTTCGGACGAGCGGATCGGCGACATTTTGGATGAAGTGAAAGACGCGGACTACGCTACGGCACGTCTTGATCCGATGCGAGAATACTTTCCACCCGCACCCGAGTTCCCGACCCATACACGGAGTGGGCCCGACTGGGCCGCGTTTTGCTCGAATTGGTTGACCCGCTGGGAACGTTACCAGGACACCACGTACCGAGACAAAATCCTGCGTGGAATACAGTGTCTCAAGCAGATGCCGTTTCGTCTCTGTTCCGGGCCGACGTTTGGCTATAATCCTGAGACCGGAGACTTATACCACCTGGGAGACGACAACTATGACTACCACATGGTGGTCGCCTTTGGGGCTACCGAAACATGGATGGAACTGATGGATCTAATCGATGACCCGGATTGGGTCGACATGTTAGTTGAGTTTGCCGAGTTTTCGATCTTGGATGAGGCAGGGAAGCGGGAACGCAGTCATGGGAAAATCACGAACCATCGGTGGAATCTCCCCATGTTCTATGCGCGCTTGGTGGCATTGGCTGCGTCGCGAAAAGGAGGTGAGGCCCTGGCCAAGAAAGCATGGGAGCTTATTCTGCAACAACGGGGACGCGGTGTTCGGTTGCCGCTTTCAGCCGCGCCGATTCCTGAGCGGGACTGGATCCGTCCAATAGAAGAAATCTCCTGGCTGTCTACGAATTCCATCTCCCAGTGGTCGCTGAGCGTCATCGAATGCCTCGAGCTTATCGGAGAACACATTCCAGACATAGGGTAATACCTCCTAGGGGAAAGGTGAAACTCACCATGCGCGTGGAGGTGCTGTTAATAGGATGGATGATCGTTCGATGAAAAAGGGGAATGGACGCCTAAGGGCGGCGGGACTGTCTGGGGCGGTGTGTTTGACCACGGCGCTGGCCCTGATTCCTGGAACGAACGGGCTTGCGCTTGCGAAGGCCAACGCGCAAGCTCCGGATACCCACTTATCTGGACTGACGCTGGAAGGCATCACGTCTTCTGGAGGGGTCAAGGTGTTGACGGATCAACCCTTTCGTTCCGATGATGTAGGGTATACCGTGACCGTTCCGAGTGATGTCCAGTCGGTTGTCGCAAAGCCAACCGTTTCGGATCCCAACCAAGTGTCGATTGTGGTTAACGGCGCCACCGTGGCAAATGGTCAGCCGTCGGCTCCCGTCTCAGTGGCCTCAGGGGGGACCAACACGTTCGGGATTTCCGTCGTTTCGAAAAAGCCGTTTGCCAGTCATTCCTATGTTTTCACCGTGTATCGTGAGAAGTCAACGGATCACCTGTTACACAGCCTGAGTATCCAAGGAGCAACCCTGGGCACTGATTTTTCACCGAGAACACTGTCTTATTCAACCAGTGTCGATTACAACCAGACCAGCATTCAGCTGACAGCCAGCCCTGTGTCAGCTTCCGACGTGGTCACCATCAACGGTCAGCAAGTCGACGGCAGTGGTATGGTCAAGGTTCCGTTACAGGAAGGCCAGAATACAATTCCCATCAAAGTGTCTTCGGGTGGCCCGGGGCAGGACAGTACGACTTATCAGCTATCCGTTTATCGTGCTACCCATGATCAATTACAAAATTTAACCACGAATAGTGGGGTACCCGTTCGCCCCTTTTCACCAATGGAGTCCACCTACGAGGTCGACGTGTCCAAAGACACCACACAGATTCAACTCACACCGACCGCATTTACACCGAATGAGGCATCGATTACCGTCGATGGACAGCTGATTGCAAGTGGCCAAGCCTCGCAACCCTTATCTCTCAAACCCGGCATGAACACGTTTCATGTCAACGTGAACGGGAAGACCGATTACAGCGTGCTTGTCTATCGTGATCCTGGGGATGGGAATGTCCATCTGATTGATAACGAGAACACGGTGACCATTCGAAATGGGAAAATCAGTGCGACCTTTGATAAGACTTCTTCCGTCTTGACAGAGCTGCATATTCCCGGGCAACGCGACGTACTTGGTTCAGGATATGGATACTTTTTCTTAAATCCCTCTTATGTAGATGACCAAGGTAAGTCTCACACGCTCAGTTGGAGCCCCGGGCGGGGTGATGCAAACTTCCATATCGCAAAACAAAGCGCTGACATGACGGACATTTACTTCACGTTTGATACGGGAAGCGCGAATGACCAACCTTCAAAGATGGGGGCCGTTCGAATATGAGCTTCACTTTGTTTTTCGAAAGGGAGAAGCCGGATTCTATCCGTACATTATCGCGCGAATGCCGCAAAACGCCAATGAATTGACCCCTGGTCAAACCGACTGGAGTGTCGGGCAGGTTCGGTGGTCAATTCGTAGCGATCCCTCATTGTTCACATATGTTCAAAACGAAGGGGAAGCGCCGGACAAACTGCCACGTCCGGATCAGGTCACCGCACGCTATCAAGTGATGGATGCTACGTATCGACAGCCGGACGGAAGTGCGTATACGAAATACCAAGATGCGATTAGTGAAGCGAATACGCACGTGTTCGGGTTGGTTGGTTCGGAATACGGGCTCTGGTTTATCAAGGGTGGGAACGATTATACGAACGGACTTCCTACCGCAAGGGAAATCGGGGCCCACCAAACCGACACGACCCCCATTGTCAACTGGGCGCCGGAAGCTGCGCACTACGGACGAGACACAGCACAACCTTCCCCAGGCTGGTCGCACATTTGGGGACCTATCTTCGTGTATCTGAACCATGGGGATAACATGAGTGACATCTACCAGGATGCGCTTCAGCGAGCCCATTTAGATGAACAAGCATGGCCTTATAAATGGTTGGCCGATCCGATTTACGAGGCCAACAGCAGGGGCACTGTATCCGGAAAGCTGACCATCACCGGAAAGGTTCCGCAAGGCGGAGCGACAGTTATCTTGGCCGCACCAGGTGGAGATTGGCAGCATCAAAGTTTAGGGTACGTCTACTACGCCAAGACGGACGCGTCGGGGAATTTCTCTATCCCACACGTACGCCCAGGCATGTATACGCTGTATGCCTATCAAAAAGGAATCTATCAAGAGTACCAGCAGGATGGCATCCAGGTAAGTTCGAATAAGGCTACGGACGTAGGAAACATTGTCTGGAAGCAAAAATCGGAAGGGAAACTATTATGGCAGATTGGCACCCCGGACCGCTCCGCGGACGAGTTCTTGCATGGTAATGAGTATCGCAAATGGGGTTTGTGGCTGCGCTACCCGTTCGAGTTTCCAAATGGCGTGAATTATTATGTAGGAAAGAGCAATCCAGCTACTGATTGGAATTATGTTCAGCCGCTGAACAAGACTCCGGGAGCACCCTTCAATCTATTGGCTCCCTTCAGCAACGATCCGGCTGTGTGGACGATTCATTTCAATACACCTCGTATCCCCAAGGATACGCACGGCTCGTTGACGATTGCCATCGCGGCGGAACGGGCGCCGGATGTTGACATTGTCCTAAATGGAACGAAGCTCTATGAGTACAAGACCAGCGCTTCCGACTCGGCGATGCCGCGCCTGGGTATTTCCGGAAATAACTACACGGTCTTGCAAATTCCGTTTGATACGTCGCTCCTGAAGAGTGACTCAGACAATGTGTTGTCGCTTGTTCCGGCCCAGTCGTTGTTGAATCAACAAGGGCAGAGAATCACCGACTACTATTCGTCGATCATGTACGACGCCTTGAAAATGGAATTGGTCCCGGACGCGAGGAAATGACTCTCTATTCATTTCGCTGACGACAAACTGGGTGTCACCCCAGGGGTGGCACCATTTTGTCATGCAGACTCTATCTGAGGATGTGTTCCTATGTCGAAAACGAGCACGGACAGAATTCGGGTATTTTTGGCGGGCGATTCTACGGTTCAGACCTACGAGAAAGATTTCGCCCCACAGGCCGGCTGGGGACAATTTATCGACAGGTACTTCGATGAAAAGGTTGTGTTTTTCAATCATGCCATTGGTGGGAGGAGCTCGAAAACCTTTGTCGAGGAGGGTCGGCTGGACGATATTCTGCGTCAATTGGCTGCCGGAGATTATCTCTTTATCCAGATGGGCCACAACGATTCGACCGTTAGTAAACCAGAACGCTATACCGAACCGTTCACAACCTATAAACGGTACCTGAAGATGTATGTCGATGGGGCTCGACGGAAACATGCCTATCCGATACTGATTACCCCCGTCGGGCGACTGCACTACGATTCCGGTTGCTATATCAACGATTTTCCGGATTATTGCGAGGCGATGAAACAACTCGCAAGGGACGAAAATGTGCCCCTCATTGATTTAATGACGAAAAGTCTCGTGTGCTTTGCGGAACTCGGTTACGACGAGGCTCACACATGGTTCATGGCCTCTATAACGGGTTCGGACTTTACCCACTTCACGGAAAAAGGCGCGTATCAGGTTGCGAGGTTAGTTGCGCAGGGAGTCCAGGACCTGAATATTGACCTTTCGTCACACGTCGTCACCCTAGTTGGGACGGAATAGGACAAAACCTCAACTTGAGGAGGAATCGGAGAATGTCACAGGAAAAGGATGTCCAGACTGCTCGGCTGCTCAAAGTCATCGACATCAGTCGAGCTGGGCTTCGAAACAAGATGCTTGTCGGCGATTTAGACGCGGACGGACGTATGGAGTTATTGATGGTTCAACCGAATGGAGGGATTGATGATCGGTTTGTACCGCATCAAGTGCAATGTCTCACGGCGTTTGATTTAGATGGCCAGATGCTGTGGCAGGTCGGCGAACCGGATGAACATTGTGGCGGACCCGGCTCCGACTACCCGGCACAGATTTATGATATCGACGGCGATGGATTCAACGAAGTAATTTGTGTGATGAACGACCAGTTCCATATTATCGATGGGCCGAATGGGGCGATCAAAGCAACTTATCCTCTTCCAGAACCGGAGGCTCATGACTGTATCATCATCGCCAATCTGACGGGCAATGATGCCGCCAAAGAAATTCTTGTGAAGAATCGTTATACCACCATGTGGGCCTTGGACAACGAGTTTCGTGTCTTATGGAAGCATGAGGGGAACGTCGGCCACTTTCCTTGGGTCTACGACTTCGATGGCGATGGGCGAGACGAGATTATAGCTGGATATGATTTCCTCAACGCAGACGGCAAGACCTTGTGGTCGAGTAAAAATCTACGCGAACATGCCGATTGTATCTGGGTGGGTGACGTTGATGGGAACGATGATATGGAGATAGTCATCGGCGGAAGTGTTACCGTCATGTACAACCAGAACGGCGAGGAGCTGTGGCGATATGAGGGGTCCATCGAATCGCAGCACGTAGCCATCGGAAAGTTCCGAACCGATATCCCCGGGTTACAAATTGCGGGTGTCGACCGAATTCGACGGCATCCGGTCGACGGACTTGACGCGATATTCTTACTCGACGCGAAGGGTCAGGAAGTGTGGAAAGAACAACGGACGACAAACGGGTGGCTTACGATCATCGAAACCATACAAGGATGGGATGATAGTGAATGCGATTACATTCTGGCCTATCGTCGTGGTGGAGGAATTATGCCCACCATATATGATGGGTACCTTCGGCCCGTCGTGACATTTCCTGTGGATGGATACGTTGTACACGCGGACCTCATGAACACTGGCAGAGAAAGCGTGATTATCTATACCGATAGCGAAGCTTATATCTTTGCCAGCAGGCCGATCGATCTAACCAAACCGGATCATAGAGCGAGTATTCCACAAAGTAAGAGGTTGTATAGTTCGACTCTCTATCCGGGCGGAGAGTATGGCGGCTCCCTAGAACAGATTACCAAAGACCGTAACGAATAAAACCGTGTGCCTAAGACGTACAAGAACAAAAAAATAAACAAACAAAAACACGTAAACGGGATTGAAAACGCATCCCTAGTTCGACTATAATAGAGTCAACTTCGAAGTGATAAAATATTTACTCCTTATCGAATTAGGTGTTCGACCAATTCGTTATCCACGCGGTTCCCTTCGTTTAGTACGAATTTATCCAAGCCAGTGCGGTAAAAATGGTCTTGTTCTGGGTGGATAGGACGTAAGGCGGGTGGTTCAAAAATGTCCACGGAAGTACAAAGGGGTACACTGTCTTCGGACATTGTAATCCCAAAAAGAAAGTCCATTTTATCGAAACTGTGGCGAGATAGGTATTTGTATGTTTTATTGTTGCCGGGTTTGGTCTATTTTCTTGTGTTTAAATATGTACCTATGTGGGGCGTGCTCCTGGCGTTTAAGGATTATCAACCGTTTCTCGGGTTTTTCCGCAGCCCGTGGGTAGGATTGCAAAACTTCCAGGTATTCTTCGAAAACCCAGACTTCTTACGATTGATGCGAAATACGCTCATACTCTCGTTGCTCAATATCGTGTTTTTCTTTCCGGCCCCGATTGTTCTTGCGCTCATGTTAAACGAAATCAGAAAGTCCTTTTACAAAAGGACCATACAGACGATTGTCTACTTACCCCATTTTATGTCTATGGTGATCATCGCGAGTATTACCTATGTCTTTCTGACTACAGATGGTGGACTCGTAAACCAGTTGTTACAGCAAACAACCGGGCATCAAATCCCCTTTCTGACGAGTGAAGCTTGGTTTCGTCCGATGATTACGCTCCAGACCATTTGGAAGGAAACCGGATGGGGCACAATCTTGTTCCTTGCGGCCTTAGCTGGGGTCGATACTCAGCTCTATGAAGCCGCTGTCATTGACGGTGCGGGCAGGTGGAGGCAAATGTGGCACGTAACTCTGCCGGCCATCCGACCGGTGATCATCGTCTTACTGATCTTGCGGATGGGCTCAGTCCTGGATAATGGGTTTGAGCAGATTTATCTGATGACGAATTCCTTGAACCGAAGTGTCGCCGATGTCTATGACACCTATGTCTACTTTGTCGGAATCACGCAAGGCTCCTTCAGCTACAGCACGGCTGTCGGTCTCTTTAAGTCGGTCGTGGGCGCTGTGTTAATATTCGCCAGCAACTGGATCGCCAAGAAATCTGGACAAGGCGGGATATTCTAGGGGAAAGGACTGAGGTGCGACAGATGAAGTTATACAACTCGACCGCCGGTCGGATCTTTGATGTGTTCAACTATGTGTTTCTAGGGTTCGTATCAGCCATCACACTCATTCCCTTCATTTATGTCTTGGCTGGTTCCTTTGCAAGTAACGAAGAACTGAGTCAGCAATACCTGGTCTTCATACCGAAACACATTACTTTTTCTGCATATCAATTTATCTTTTCGACGCCCACATTACTCCATTCCATCTGGATCTCGGTCTACATCACAGTGGTGGGTACACTCGTTAACCTCTTTTGCACCACCACAATGGCGTACGCGTTATCACGAAGGCAGTTAGCAGGGCGAAACATCATCTTGAATTTGGTGATCTTTTCAATGGTGTTTAGTGGAGGCATGATTCCGACGTACCTCGTCGTCAAGAACCTCGGCTTGCTCAATTCGTTATGGTCCATGATCCTTCCGGTCGCGATTTCGGCCTTCAACTTGATTATTGTAAAAAAGTTCTTTGAGGAGTTGCCTCCGGGTCTGGTAGAGGCGGCCAGTATCGACGGGTGTTCAGATATTGGTGTTTTCTGGCGGATTGCGCTCCCGTTATCGAAGCCCATGTTGGCTACGTTTGCGTTGTTCTATGCGGTCGGCCACTGGGATGATTTCATGAATGCCTTGCTCTATCTGAATGATTCCACCAAATGGCCGTTGCAGTTATTGCTTCAGCAAATTGTCATGCAGTCCCAAGAACAGAGTTTGGCCAACCCGAATTTGGTGGGTACGACATTCGTTCAGCCACCGAGTCAAACTATCAAGATGGCCGTCATTGTTATCAGCATGCTGCCTGTCGTCTTGGTGTATCCGTGGTTGCAAAAGTATTTTGTCAAAGGGGTTTTGATTGGCGCCATTAAGGAATGATTGCTGCGAAACCTAGAGGCGAAAGCACTCTGTGGGTTTCGTCGCGATAGATGCAATTGGTTATGTCTATGAATCCAGGGGGGAATAACGTGAAAAGAAAGTCGTGGGTAACAAAGGTTTCGTTACTGGCGGCGTGTTCGGCTCCACTGTGGGTGCTTGCAGGGTGTGGGGGCGCGAGTAACACGGGTAATAATAATGCCTCATCTACGAGTTCGACAGACACATCCAGCAAAGGTCCCTTTCACATCACCATCATGACGGATGGATTCCAGACCACAGAGCCGACACCGAGTAGCCCGGTGTGGAAAGCTATCGAGAAACTCACCAACACAAAAATGACGATTAATTGGGTTCCAAATACCAACTACGATGATAAACTGAACATTGCCTTAGCGTCTGGGAATCTACCCGATCTAGTCTTGGTGGACTCGATAACATCGAGCATTGTCAAGGCCGCGAATGCGGGCGAATTCTGGGATCTCGGACCCTACCTCAAGGATTATCCAAACCTGAGCAAGGCGAATCCGATTGCACTCCAAAGCAGCTCGATTAACGGAAAGACCTATGGCATCTATCGGTCCCGACCATTAGGAAGAATGGCTATCATTTACCGTAAGGACTGGCTCAAGAATGTTGGCCTTCCGACACCGAAAACGGTGCAAGATTTCTACAATATGCTGTATGCGTTCACATATAAAGACCCTGATAAAGATGGGAAAAACGACACCTACGGTATGGTTGTGACGCAATACCCGGGGCCATGGCAGGCTATGGAGCCGTGGTTCGGAGTGCCGAATCAGTGGGGATTGAAAAACGGAAAACTGATTCCAGCTGCAGAGACCCCGGAGTATCTGAACGCGTTAAACTTTTTCCGCAAGATATATAAAGAAAAATTGGTGAATTCCGATTTCGCCGTGATGCCGCCGGACGACTGGAATAAACCCTTTGAGCAGGGTAAGGCGGGCGTGATCGTGGACGTGGCGGATCGCGCAGATCAGATCGTGAAAGAAGACCCCAGTTTAAAAGGAAAGATCGGCGAGATAGGTGCCATCGAGGGGCCGGACGGGAAACCGAAGACGCTATCGACATCTGGGTTTGCGGGTATGTATGTCATCCCGAAGACCAGTGTCAAGACGGTCGCGGAGCTGAAAAAGGTTCTCTCCTTCCTGGATAAACTCGATTCGAAAGAGGGACAAACCCTTCTCGATGATGGCGTGGAAGGCGTGAATTACAAAGTCGTCAACGGCTACGCCGTGCCTCTGCACCCGAACGATCCGAAGTATGCTGCGATGCTCAATGACCTCAATCAACTCGGTGTGTATATCCCAGAGGATGATGCGCTCACTCCGCCTATCGATGATACGAAGAAGATGGTGCTTGCAACCGAGAAATCGAATTTGAAATATCTCGTAGCGAATCCGGCGGCTGGGTACTTTTCTCCGACATACGCGCAGCAAGGAACCCAGTTGGACAACATCTTGAGTGACGCCATGACGAAGTACATCGTCGGGCAAACGAATGAGGCAGGGCTCAAGGCTGCATTGGCCCTCTGGAAAAAGAGTGGAGGAGACCAAGTTGTCAAAGAGATCAATGCAGCGTACGCGAAAGACCACAATAAAGGCCCACAATAAGTGATTAACGGAGTTATGAGATGGGGTGCTCGCGAACCACGGGCACCCTTACGAACTGGCACATTACGCCTGGTCATCGTCATGGGGTTTGGGATCCCGGCTGCCAAGACCGCCGCTCGGCATGGAAGCAGAGGTACCATTTGGGTGCGTTCGCAAAGGAAGTGACTGGTGTGGATGAGAAGCTAATTAAGGACCCGCCGATGGAGTACCGAATTCACCCCTTTTGGTTTTGGAATGGGGTCATGGATCCCGACGAGATCGAGCGTCAAATCCAGGAAATGTACGACAAGGGCATTGGCGGATTTTTTATCTGTCCTCGGCAGGGCTTATCGATTCCATACCTTTCAAACACCTGGTTTGAAAGGGTTCGGCATGCGATTGAAGTCGCGGCCCGGTACGACTTGCACGTTTGGTTGTATGACGAGTACCCATACCCGAGTGGCGTGGCGGGCGGAGAGGTGCTCTTAGAGCACCCCGAGGCCAAACACTGCTACCTGGAACACAAAAGTGCGTTGATAGAGTCATCACAAGAGGTCACGATGGATCTGCCGTGGGGACGCGTTTTGTTTGCGCAAGCAACGCCTATCGTTGGGGGCCGGCGATTGTGGGAAATGTCGATAGACCTCAATCCCTTTATCGGGAACATCCAAATCGAATCCATTTACCAGGAAACAGGTTTAACTTCCTATAATCATAAGCGTTTTTTTACGTATAACCCAATTAAGAGACTCGAATGGTCAGCACCTGAAGGCAGGTGGGAAATTAACGCCTTTATTGAAGTTGAAATTAAGGATTTTAAGTACTACGGAACCTTCGTCGATCCCGGTAACGATGAGGCAGTGGAAACCTTTCTTCGCTTAACCCACGAACGTTATCGACAGGAAATTGGAGAGTACTTTGGTAACGTTGTGAAGGGGGTATTTACGGACGAAATCGGGTTTCTCGGCCATTTCCCTTGGTCACGTCAGCTTTCAACGTGGAGGTTCGACGATATTCCGGTACATAATCATTTAGTTGCCCTCACGCATTCGGATTACAAAGACGCGGCTAAGATTCGTTATCGCTATTTTTCCGGTTTAGACCATGTGATTCGCGAGACATATCATCGAAAAGTGAGAGAGTGGTGTGATCGGAATGGGCTGCAATATGTGGCTGAGGTACCTTCGCTGCGGATGACGACGCAACGATACAGTCATATCGTAGGGTGTGATAGCGCGCATGAGAAAGTTGGACGTTCACTGGACTGGATTATTAAACACTACTACGCAAATCTGCGTTCGAATCCAAAGATGGCAAGTTCTTTAGCGAGGCAGCTTGACCGGCCCAGGGCACTGGTCGAGTGTTTTCACAGCGTTGGCTGGTCGATGACCATGTTCGATGCGAAGTGGATGATCGATCGACTTGTCGCAATGGGTATCAACTTCTTTAACTTCCACGCGTTTTTTTATACCTTGGACGGATTACGAAAGCACGATGCCCCGCCTTCACAGTTTTATCAAGCCCCCTACTGGAAGCACTTTCGTCATCTCGGGGATTATGTGGGTCGTCTCGCCTATCTGATGTCGATGGGGGAGAGTACTGCCGATATCGCGTTGCTTGACCCGACCACGAGTTTATGGACGCATATGGGAAACCCGCTACATGGCTTTCGATACATGGGAAAGGACGACGACGAACAACGGTTTCTGGAACGCTTAAAATCGGATTGGTTGAACATCGGCGAGGAGTTATTGTTGAGCCATCGGCCGTTCGATCACCTCGATCCGGAGTTCCTGACCACAGCCACCGTTGAAGACGGTTGTCTTCGCATCGGGTCTGCCATGTATCGAGCCTTAATCCTGCCGCCAATGACGAATATCGAGTCCAGCGCCTGGAGTGTCCTAAAGCAGTTCCTCGACAAGGGTGGCATCGTCCTGAGTGTTGGCTTGCTTCCGTTTGAAGCCATTGAAGAGGACAGCCCGACGGAGACTGAGATTTTAGAGACATTCGGGGTAAAGGCGTCTACCCTACCTGCGTATCTCGATGGTACAGACGTGGCCCCGGGACACGAGCAGGAACGGTATTTTAAAGGGAACAAACAAGCGTACTTTGTACCGGTGCAACGTGCAAGCGATGGGAATTCGAACGAGGTGGATTCCGGAACTGCGGTAGTCGACCTGCTCAACGCGCTGCTTCCCCCGGCCATCCATTTTGTCCCTGCCTCCGCGGGGCGTACGTGTCTGATGAATGTTCGGTACCTTGAAACAAAGAAATCGTACCTTGTCTTTCTCACCAATCAAGAACAGCACCCTGTGTGCGGAACGTTATTTGTGAGCAGCGGTCTACTTGACGATGGTGAGGCTTGCGAATGTGGATTTACCCGTATTCATGTAGAGAACGCAACAACCACGCGCTTGGATGGACAACGACGCGAGAACGGCAAATGGGGACTTGACCTCACACTCGGTTCGTTTGAATCCGCGCTCATTGAGGTTTCCCTGGCAGACCCAGGCAGCTTAGTTGACGGCCAGTTCACGCAAACAGCCGGTCACGTAGTTACGGTGGATTTGAGCGGAGACTGGACGGTGCAACCTGAGAACCTGAATGTAGCACGATTCGATCAATTTGTATTCGAGCTGTTAGCTCCCTCAGACTGCGAGAACGCGCGGATTCCGAGGCAGGTGAACGTCAAGACGTTCATCGAACAGATGAAAGAGATCCTCTCCGAGAAAGGAATTCGCTTCACAGGGGAGTTTGGCGTTCCGGCGAAAATAGGCATCGCCTACCCGGTAAGCTGCAGATATACCGTGAATTTTGACGTGCGGAAGGTTCCGGCCGTGTGTCGGTTGGTTATGGACCAGGATGCGATTTCTGGGCACGCGGTCATCACAGTCAATGGGCAAGCGCTCGACCGCGCCGGGTTTACTCCCTACTTTGTCTATGACCACGCCAACATAGGGTGCGACATCACGGAACACCTCTTCGTTGGTCGGAACACACTGTGTATCCAAGTCGACCTAACCAATGACGGAGACGGATTGCGCGATGCACTGTATTTGGTGGGGGACTTTGGGGTCTATTTGGACAACGAGGGCATCATCCTGGATGAACTTCTGCGTCAGCTGCCGTGGTCCCAGGGCCCATGGTCAGGATTCCCGTTCTACGCAGGCACGCTGAGATTTCGTCGTGATGTGGATGTACCGAGGATCCCGAACGGCAAGTGGTTTGACCTCGAGCTGTCAAATTTGGGAACGGGATTTGCGGATTGCCTTGAGGTGTTGGTGAACGGTAAGTCCTTGGGTGTAAAGGCTTGGCCTCCGTATCGATGGAAGGTACCCGCTGAATGGGTCAGGCCGAATGAAAGGAATGAGATTGAACTCAGGGTTTCCAACACCTTGAGCGGGGTTTTAGACGGATCGTACTTTGATTTTGCGACTCATGCCATTTGCTCCGTAGGGGGCAAAGATGGAATTGGCAGAGTAGTAAAGGGAAAATAGGATGAAAAGCAAATAAACAAACCTAAAATAGTGATATAATACAACAAAAACGAAACTTTGGACCACCGGGAGGCTTGTACAATGCGGGAGAAAACACGATACGCCATCGTCGGTACAGGTGGACGCTCGGAATTGTATTACAGCGCCTTGTCCACGACATATTCGGATTACGCGGAACTGGTCGCGTTCTGTGACCTCAATCAGACCAGAATGGACTACGCCAATGAGTTGTTGCAAACCAAATATAACTATAAACCTGTGAACACGTACAAACCGGACCAATTCGACGAGATGGTGAGGCAGGAGCGCCCAGACGTCGTGATCGTGACGAGTATCGACCGCACACACCACCGGTACATCATCCGGGCCATGGAATGCGGATGTGACGTCATCACGGAAAAGCCGATGACCGTCGATGAGGTCAAGTGTCAGCAGATTCTCGATGCCGTGAAGCGAACTGGCAAGAACCTGCGCGTGACTTTCAACTACCGGTACGCCCCGCACAACACAAAGATCAAAGAGCTGCTGATGAATGGGGTCATCGGGGATGTGTACTCCGTGCACTTCGAGTGGTTGCTCAATACGCAGCACGGAGCAGACTATTTCCGTCGCTGGCACAGGGATAAGCGCAACAGCGGCGGACTGCTCGTGCACAAGGCGACTCACCACTTTGACCTGGTGAACTTTTGGCTCGCCTCCCGGCCGAAGACTGTGTTCGCGATGGGGGACCTGATGTTTTACGGACGGGAGAATGCAGAAGAACGCGGTGTGACTCAATTTTATCAACGGGCGTATGGAAGTCAGGTTGCCAAGAACGATCCGTTCGCGCTCCACCTGGAAGACAATGAACACTTGAAACGGATGTATCTGGATGCGGAACATGAGGATGGATACCAGAGAGACCAAAGTGTATTCGGAGATGGCATCAGCATTGAGGACACCATGGGGGTGATGGTTCGCTACGAGAACCAGGCGATTCTGACGTATTCCTTGAACGCCTACCTGCCTTGGGAAGGGTTTAACATCGCTTTCAACGGGTCCAAGGGGCGTCTCGAGGCCAAGATTGTGGAGCAGTCGTACGTGAATTCCGGTGGGGAGAAAGCGGCTGAAGGCGCGGTCAAGGGCATCCACATCTGGGTCTATCCACACTTTCAGCCGGCGTACAAGGTGCCGGTGGAAATGGGACAGGGCGGACACGGTGGTGGTGACGCTCGACTCCTCGCCGACCTGTTTGCCCCTGAAAAAGAGTTCGATCCGTACCATCGAGCGGCTTCCCACGTCGATGGGGCTATGTCCATTTTAACGGGTATCGCGGGGAACATCTCGATGCGTACGGGGCAGCCGGTCAAGGTGAAGGACTTGGTTCAGTTTTAGAGGTTGTCCGAACAGGTACGTGAGTCATCCAACTTTATCAAAAGGAAGAGTGACATGGATAAACTGCGCTTCGGGCTAATCGGTTGCGGTGGGATAAGTAGAATTCATTCGCGTGAATTATTGAACCTGGATGAGGCGGAGCTCGTCGCGGTCGCGGATAAATCCCCTGCCTCTGCGCAGCAGTTGGGTGAGTCTCTAAACGTGGATTGGTACAGCGATCATCGGGACCTGCTCGCGCGCGATGACATTGACGTGGTCAACATCCTGACGCCAAGCGGGACACACGCTGAGCTAGTGGAACTGGCAGCTCGGCATGGGAAACACGTGATTGTCGAAAAGCCGCTGGACGTGCACTTGGCGCCCGCCGAGCGTGCCATCGCTGCCTGCCGCGGCGCGGGGGTAAAACTCGCGGTCATTTCCCAGCACCGGTTCGATCAATCGACGATGCGCGTGAAGGAGGATATGGCGACCGGTAAGTTGGGGGCTCCCGTATTGGCGCAAGCGACGGTTCATTGGTTTCGCGGACAATCCTACTACACCCGCAGTCCTGGCGCAGGCACCTGGGCCATGGACGGTGGCGGGGTCCTGATGATTCAGGCACTCCATACCATCGACATCATGCAGCACATCATGGGGCCGGTTGAGAGCGTGATGGGCCATACCGGAACCTTCACGCACGACGGGATTGAAGTCGAAGACACGGCGGTTGCTATCCTCACGTTCAAAAATGGGGCGCTGGGGACCATCAGTGCCACAACCAGCGCGTATCCGGGCCTTGATACGAGACTCGAGGTTATTGGTGAACAAGGAAGCGCGGTGATTCGAAACCATATCCTGACGCGCCTTTATTACCGCGAGCCCGGAGCCGCCGAGGGCATGTTCGGCAGTCCAGCCGACAACCAGGCACCCGAGTGGACCGAGAACGAGGGCAACGCCCATCGCCGCCAGTTCCTCGACATGATTAACGCGATTCGGGAGGACAGAGAGCCGCTCGTCAACGGCGAGGAGTCTCTCCATGTCTTAAAAGTCATACTGGCCATCTACGAGTCTGCGCGGACGGGGAAGCGAGTCTACGTGGAAAGCATCACCGAGACTCCGGTATATGTAAGGAGGGGAGAAGATTGATAGAACGTAGAGCCTTTAAGCTGCGGATTCGAGAGGGAACGCAAGACGAATACGTTCGTCGTCATAAGGCCGTTTATGAAGATTTGCTGCAAACGTTTCAAGACCTTGGAATCAAGACGTACAGCATCTTTATGGACGGCCACACGCTGTACGCGTACATGGAGGTTGCGGACTTCGATGCCGTCATGAAAGCCCTTGATGAAGACCCGGCCAACATTCGCTGGCAAAAGTATATGGCCGATATTCTGATTGCCGATGCGGATGGCAAGACGATGGAACTCCTGCCGGAAGTCCTTCCATTTCCCGAACAGCGAGGATAAAGGATGTTCATGAAACTTTGGGACAATGAACCTTTGGCACAGGACGAAAACAATTCGGGATGCCCGACGATGGCGCCGTACTTACCGGATCGTTCAGGCCCCTTTCCGGCAATCATTGTGCTGCCTGGTGGGGGATACCGGCACCGAGCGTCGCATGAGGGGGATCCGGTGTGTCGGTGGTTGAACAGCATCGGGATTGCCGCTTTCTTGTTGAATTATCGAGTGAGTCCATACTCTCACCCGACTTCCCTCTTGGATGCGAAGCGTTCGGCGCGAATGGTAAGGGCTTACGCTCGCGACTGGAACGTTGACGTCAATCGCGTGGGAGTGCTTGGTTTTTCGGCGGGAGGACATCTTGCGGCCACCTTGGCTGCGTACGCCGATGATGGGGATTCGACTTCGGCGGATGCCGTAGAGCGTGAGTCGTGCAGACCGAACCTGATGATTTTATGCTACCCCGTCATCACGATGGGCGATTTCACGCACACAGGAAGCCGCCTGGCGCTCCTCGGGACTCGATGTGATGACTCGCAGTTGCAAATGGAGCTGTCCATTGAAAGACAGGTGAACAAAGACACTCCACCTGCGTTTATATGGCATACGGTGGATGACCCAGGTGTTCCTGTGGAGAACAGTCTAGCATTGGCAATGGCTCTGCGAAGAAACGGCATCCCGTTCGAGTTACATCTCTTCGAACACGGTGCACATGGACTTGGACTGGCAGAAAATCATCCCGAGGTTCGCGTTTGGCGTTCACTCTGTGAGGCTTGGCTCCGTAACCGGGGTTTCCTTGCGGATCCTGCACAGGTGTGAGATTCAAGTACCGGTCGTGGAAAAAGCGGATGCCGTCCACACCGGCCAAACGACGCGCCATCGTCGCGAAGCGCGGGTGGAATGAGTATTTGGCCATACCCCCATGGTCGCGCCAGGTGTTCACCCTTTGATTGAGGACACGGTAGTACAGTCCGCCGGCGACGTCCGTTTGGACCGATTTGCTGCTCGCATCCTGCATGACCTCATCCAAGTATCCACGCAATTCCTCTAACTCATCCGACGATAGAACGCCGTTCACCTGAACAAAGCCATTGGCTTGGTAGAAGTCGACGTGTTCCTGCGTCAGCAACTCCTCCAACTCTCCCACCCCCTGAAACGAGAATATGAAAAAACCGAGTAATCATTCGTCCTCAATCACAATAAAAAATGTGATAAGGGCAAATAAACAGACGAAGGACCTCGGGCGTCACACGGAGAGGGTTTTGGCTTTCAAGTGGGTTTTCGCGTCTTTGTTTCTTTGTTCAGGAAGTGAGAGAGGAGAATGCACATGTGTGGACGGCTGTACCGAGTCGGAAGCCGAAGGGGGTTCGTGCGATGAAGAATTGCAAGAAGGATTGGACGAAGGGCTTAGCGGTGGTCGCCACCATTGCCGCGACTGGCATGGCCGTGGCTGGGTGCGGCTCAAGCAACACATCAGCCAGCACTACGAAAGGTGGTAAATTCCAGGGCACCATCACTATGTATGCAGGTACCTATGGCCCTCCAGACACGCAGAACCAAGTGAAGGGTGTGAGTCTCATTCCGGCTACCGAGCTGAAAAAGCTCGCAGCGGAGTACGAGAAGAGCCATCCGGGCATCAAAATCAACTTCATTCACGCACTGCCGGCCGGGCAGGACTATGATACCTGGGTGCGCACCAAAGCAGCCGGTGGCCAACTTCCGGACATCATCTGGGAACAGTGGTACTACGCCAACACCGCGCTTCCCAAAGGGACGCTGCTGGACTTGAGCAGCTATCTGAACAAGCCCGATCCGTACGTCACCGGAAAGAACTGGGGCGACGTCCTCAACAAACAGATCATGTCGGAGACAAAGTCTCCGGACGGTGGGACGTACATCATCAACGGCGACTACGTCGGGCAAGGTGTGTACTACAACAAAGACGCCTTTGCGAAAGCCGGTATCACGAAGCTACCAACGCGGTGGTCGGAATTCATCGAGGATTGCAAGAAACTTAAGGCGGCTGGATACATTCCGTTTGCTTGGGATTCTGCGTCTACACCCACTGGCATTGACCGCCTGACTTGGCTTTCGCGTTTGTTCTACACGAATTTTTATGCGAATCAGTGGGATGAGCTGCGCTACACGGGCAACGCGGCCATCACCGACGAGGACCAGGTGATTGCCATTAAAAAAGGCGTGATTGGTCCCAAGAGCAAGAAGTGGATGGCGATGTGGCCACTAATCAAGGAATTCTCAAAATACTGGAAACCTGACTTCACGGGTGGAGACTCAAACGGCAACGGCCCCATGCTGGCGTTTCTGACTGGCAAGGTTGGAATGTACTTCGACGGCTCTTGGGCCGCACGGCAGATCGACAGCGCGAAGTCGAAGTTCCGCTGGGGGACATTCCCAGATCCGTACCCGGACAAGGCGACGAGTCCGTACGCCACCAACTTTAACTCGTCGCCGGCGGTCGGCGGACCTAGTTCCGCATTCCAGTATGGCATTGCATCACCCAAGGCGGACAACACGATGACGCCGGCGAAGGAGAAGGCCTGTGTCGACTGGTTGGAGTACATCACCACGCCGCAACACGATCAAGCGATTGTCAACCAGCTCGGCGAGTTTATACCAACCGTCGTCGGGACCAAACCAGTCGCTTCGCTCAAAAATCTGGCCGACTTGGTGAATCAGCCGCTTGAAAGCGTATTCGGTGGCATCAACCTCACCGCGGACGAGCAGAATGCCATCTTCCGGGCGTACCAGAGCTACATCCTGGGGCAGACGTCACTCGCCGACTTCGCCCAGGTTGCTGGACAGCAGATGGACAAGGCCGCAAATGACCTGATTTCCAGGAACAACTGGGATTTGTCAAAGTACCTCAAGTAGTCCGTTCATTGATGCATCCTTTCGGGGCTTGCCAGACCTGGCCGGTGTACCCTAAGTGGTTCTCGAGACAAGGGGGTGACTCCGTGGATAAGGTGGAAGTCCTGCCAACCAGTGTGGAGGTGCCGTCCAAGCAGCGCAGCAAGCTGCGTTACAACTGGAAGTCTGGCTATGGAATGCTCATTCCATCGTTTGCACTGCTGTTGTTGTTCATGTACTACCCAGCCGTGGTGGCGCTTGTCTTTTCGTTCAGCAACTGGGACGGGTTCAACCCTCCCCAGTTTACGGGCCTGCAAAACTACATCCAGGTGCTCGGCGACAAGGTGTTCTGGATCTCGATGGAACACCTCGGCATCTGGACTGTGCTATCCACCATTATCACGCTCCTGGTGCCGCTCATCGTCGCGGTCCTGATTTTTCACCTGAAGAGCAAGCGGGCCCAGTACATCTATCGCGTGCTGTTCGTGATACCGATGGTTGTTCCCGGGGTTGTAGGGCTGATGGTGTGGAGCTTCATGTACGATCCGACGGTCGGCGTCATCAACGCGCTGTTGAAATCGCTCGGTCTGCAGAGCTGGATCCAAAACTGGCTGGGCAACCCGCACATCGCGCTGTACTCGCTGATTTTTGTCGGATTTCCATTCGTTGTGCCGTTCAATCTGCTGATTTACTTCGCGGGTCTGCAGAACATCCCGGAGAGTGTGTTTGAAGCGGCGAGGCTGGACGGCGTCGGCAGGTTGCGGCGGTTTGTGCAACTGGAAGTTCCGCTCGTGCTCGGTCAGTTGAAGCTGTTGATGATTCTGACCATCATTCAGCTTCTGCAGAATGTGATGATGCCGCTCATCATGACCAACGGCGGCCCCGGCTACTCCACATACGTTCCTGGTTTGTACATGTACTTCCAGGCTTTCCAGAACGGTCAGTTCGGTCTCGGCATGGCTGTGGCCACGATTATCTTCGTGATTGTGCTGGCGCTGACGTGGGTCCAAATCAAGTACATTCGTCCGAGTACGGAGTACGAGGCGTAGGGAGGGAGAGCGGACTGGATGCTGAGGACGCTGCGTAGGGAGTGGATCAGTCACCTGATTTTGATTGTGCTGGTCTTCTTGTCCCTCTATCCGTTTATTTACATGGTGCTCACGTCGTTCAAGACCAATGGGCAGTTTTACAGCAACTTGTTCGGGATCTCGTTCCCTTTGCACTTTGAGAATTACGCCGCAGCCTGGGGCGCCATCAGCAAGAATATCTTGAACTCCGTGTATATCTCCGTGATCAGCGTCGTCATCATCACCATTACCAGCACGCTGGCGGGCTATTCGTTTGCTCGCCTGCGCTTTCGCTTCAAAGGGTTTCTGTACATGTCCGTGCTGGCGCTGCTGATGGTCCCGGGACTGTTGACCTTAATCCCATTGTTTCTCGAGATCAAACGGTTCGGGTTGCTCAATTCGTACTGGGGGTTGATTTTGGCTTACGCAGCCGGGGCGCAGGCGTTCACCGTGTTCGTGTTCCGGCAGACCTTCGCATCATTGGAAGAGGAGTTGTTCGAAGCGGCGCGCATTGATGGCTGCTCGGAGCTGCGGGCGTTTTGGCAGATTGCGCTGCCACTTTCCAAGGCGATTCTAGGAACGATGGCGATTTGGAACCTGCTCTCCATTTGGAACGACTACATGCTGCCGCTCGTCGTGTTGAGCAGCCCGAGTAAGTTCCCTATCACCGTGGGACTGATTCAGTTTCAGAGCCAGTTCGTCTCCCAGACCTTGTACGGCCCGATGTTCGCGGGCTACACCATCGCTTCACTGCCCTTGCTCGTTCTCTTCCTCTTCACCATGAGCAGTCCTGTAACGAAGTAATTTGAGGTTTGCGGCATGAAAAAACCTCCTGGTATCGTGGTAGTTGCCCAAACCAACCATCGACCAGGAGGGTGAAGCAACAATGGCTAAGAATGTGAACGCCAAGATTCAGCGCATCACGGAGGGGACTCTCATCGTCGGTATCGATATCGCCAAACACACGCACGTCGCACGTTGCGTGGATTGGCGAGGCATCGAACTGGGCAAGCCCCTCGCCTTCGAGAATACCATCTCTGGATTCGAAGGTCTAGAGCAGTGGCTAGCGGCACTCAAACATTCTCTTGCCAAAGGCGATGTCATGGTCGGTATGGAACCAACAGGGC
>NZ_AUMH01000017.1 GCF_000430585.1 Alicyclobacillus herbarius DSM 13609 | reverse complement strand
GCATGAGCCGATCCCGGTGTTCCACGACGATGGTTTGCACATGGGGATCCGCCAGCAACTTCATGAGCTTAGGCCGATACCCATTTCGCCCCGAACCGATTTCCGTCACTACCTTGACTACGACAAGCCTTTGTTGCGTCGCAAATTCGGTCAAGCGAGCGATTTGACGCTCTAAGTCCACCTTTTGATCCGAACTGGACACGCGCGCATAGAGCGCTACAGCTTTTTCCACCGGTTCCGGCTCGTGTACGAGAATGGTGCCCGTTGGCGTCTGCTCAAACGGAACTGGCATGCGGCCTTCTTTTACCCAGCGCCAGGCAGTCTTATATGATATCCCATTTTTTCTAGCCCAATCACTAAGTTTCATAGATATAGAATACAATAAACGTCCATAGATGTCTATAAATTAGGGAGTAGTTTTCAACCCTCGGGCCGATTGGAAACGATAAAGTACATAAACCAATAGAAGGACGACGACTACAAGCCATCCCCATGTGTTCATGGCACCGCCCCCTTTTCGGGCATATACCCAATGGGGTATACATACGGTACGGGGTATACGATACAATGGGGATGGAGATTTGTCAACGGTGCGAGCATACGCTCGACCACCGCGTTTTAGACACCCTTATGAAACAGACCTATAAACGAGATGACTCTTCAATCTGGATCTTCCCATGTTCAAGCAGCCAATCGACAGCTTCACGAACCGCTTGCAGAGACTCATATCGGGGTTTATAGCCAAGAAGCGATTCCGCCTTGGCAATGCTGCAATTCGGGCTGTGGGCGATATGATCCCATGTCGCCTCCGCCTCTTTCTGCGAAACGGTCTGGCGCCACGCTTCCCAGGGCAGAAAGCGCAAGTTGGCTTCCCGACCAAACCAGCGTGCCACGGCTTCCGCGTAGCCTCGGAGTGTAATAGCAGCAGGCGACACGACATGAAAGCTTTCGCCAATCGACGTGCTCCAGTGACGGATAGCCTGTTGAAACGCTTGGGCAACGTCATCGGCGTGTACATGATGCACCGTCTCCAGGCCGAAGTTAGGCAAAGCCAACTCCGCTCCGCTGGCCAGCCGCGCAAACACTTCTGGATTGAAGTGGCCTGCAGGATTAAGCGGCTCCCATCCCGGTCCGACGATGTGCCCTGGATGCAAAATCGTTGCTGGCAGGCGCCCGCTGCGCGCCTCTCTCAACAGATACTTCTCAATCTGCGCCTTTTGAATGCCATAATCCCCGAACGGCCGACGGGGTGCATCTTCCGTCGTTGGCACTCGCACGCTCGGCCCGTGAACCCAGATGGTCCCACAATGCAAAAAGTGTTGAACTTGCCCACGCAGCGCCTCGACCAATTGCTCTGCGCTGGCAAGGGTAAAACAGATGAGATCGATGACAATATCCGGCTTTAGTGCCGCAATATACTCGCCAAACCGCCCTTGAGCCTCCAGCCCTGTCCGATCCGCTTGCACATGCTGTACCGACTCCCAAGCACCGTCAGCCTGATACGGTTGACGAGTCCGGCGGGAGACATTGATGACTTCGTGCCCCTCTTCCACCAAACGCGGAACCAGATAGGTACCGATGTGCCCTGTACCTCCAATGATGACCACACGCATCGCAAATCCTCCTCACAGCGGTAAATACAATTTATCATGGAGCCCAATGATTTGGCCATTCCCAATCTTCGCATTGGGGAACAATTCAGGGACGATATGTATGGCCCTTAACATAGCGAAGCCACCTCTCCCGCTTAAAAATGTAACGCTCCGATGAGCCCATCCACCACAATCCATAACCCCAACAACCCGAGGACAATCCCGGCCAGCTTTTCAGCCCATTCTCCCAGCCACGGTTTCAGTTTTGAACCGAAGAACAGCCCCACCATGGTAAAAATGAAGGCCTGTAGGGCAATAAGCGAGATCGTCAATGCCGTAGGTACGCCAACAAATCCGATCGAAAAACCAACGGCCAATTCATCTAAACCGATGCTGAGAGCCGTCACAAGGAGCGACCAGCCCACAAGATTCCGTTCTACCAGATTACGCTCCAGTTTCTCTTCCTCTCCGTCCTCGTCTTCAAACCACAGAAACCATACGGCGACCGCCAACAGCACAATTCCGCCCATCATAGACGCCCAGCGACCAATCAGCTCCCCAGCACCCTTGCCGAAGAGCAACCCGAGGAGGGGCATTAATGCCTCAGCGCACGCAAAGGTCAGGGCAATTTTCAGTTTCCCTTTGGTTTTGACCATCCCCAGTGAAATTGACATCAATAGCGTGTCCATTCCCAATGAGAGGATCAACGCAATCATCTTCAATACGGTGTTCATCGATTTTCCGCCCCGAAATTATCTGGTCTTCCGTGGTGACGTTCTTGAACGTGACCACACGGCATTGCAAAGGTGCAGAAGGCTGAACTAGACTGATGCTAGGCGGGCCAAGCCGTAAGTTGTGTCACGCAGCCGAGGATTGTGCGAGGAAATAGCAGCGTAGAGGGCTTCTCCGTGATCCATCGGGACTTCCGAGCCATAGACTAGGAATCGATAGCGCAGTCGAGTGTGTATAGGAACTTCGTCGGACATGTTTTCACCTCTCGGAATGGATATGTATTATTTTGGTTTCCTTATATACGGACACTTCCATCGATTATGGTATTTCAGCCAACGAACCTTGTCAAAGTGCTTTTTAAACCACCTGCCGATTCCTGCGCCGAAAGGCGTTGAAGTATCATACAGCAAGACTCTGTATAGTAAGTCTGGTGGGAGAGAATACTGAGGAAAGAGAGTTACCGCTATGAATGAAAATTTCGTGCAGGCGGCCGGACGTCATTTATATGACTGCTTTCTTCTACGTGAACGAGAGCGTTGGGATAACGCGGTATATCTTGCCGGCTATGTGGTCGAATGCATACTGAAGGCACTCATTGAGACGTACATTGATAGAGGCTTCGCCGTCTCGTATGGCCACGACCTGGTAGGGCTAGAAGGAGAGGCCATCGACAAAGCGCGAGTCTTGCATCCAGAAATCGATTTGCTACTGCCTAAGTCCAGAATCGACGGCACGGTGTTGGAGCAAGATCATCCGCAGCGGAGATACGCCGCGAACGGTTTGTGGAGTAAGCAGCAGGCGATTGAGGCCTGTGAACGAGCACGAGAAATCTATGACGAGATCATATCTGTTCTTGTGTTGGACGGTTATATCAAATACCGGGAGGTGTGAGAGTGGAAATTCACTTCGGAGCCGTTCTCGACGCAGCGAGGCAGGTTATCCAGGAATCGATAGAAACATCAAATTTCAGGGATATTACACTCATTCGAGACGTTTACGGTCGGGTTCGAGTGTGTTTGGAATACGACGCGAAAAATAACCCTCTTAGCGACGAGGAAAGACAAAATCTCAATAGGAATCTGCGAACGCGACTGGGCAATTATTACGCGGATGAGATATGGGAAGTGAACAAGACTGGGAATGTTGACTCTATCGTCCGTATACTCCGCCAGGAACGGGTGGCAGCCTCTTGGGATCTGGACTCCTCCACTCCGCGGTGGTATATCCTTGAACGACACATCGCTAAGCAGGCATGGACGTCCAACCATGTAGCGTCACCACCGTGGCCACAAGAACTGGTCGACAAAGGATATAAACCTGCCATCGTCGCATTCTATTCATACAAGGGCGGTCTCGGTCGTACGACTGGAATGGTGGCGACCGCCTTGACTTTGGCCCGCTATGGACACCGTGTCGCGATGGTCGATCTCGATTTAGAGGCACCCGGTTTGGCATCATTGTTCTATAATCAAGAGTCAGATGACACGATTCAGTCTGGCGTCATTGATTACCTATTAGAAAAGCCAATTCAAGGACAGGACTGGAAATTACGAGCGCAGATTTATAGCATTAACCAGAAGAGTATCATCGGAGATGACGGCGAGCCAGTCCGTATCCTGCCTGCGGGCCGAATTGACGATGAGTATCTCGAGAAATTGGCTCGTCTTGACTTCCAGCATGTTGTTCAAAATCGACTCCATGCAACCTTCAAACAAATGTTTGACGAACTCGGCAAATTGCAGAGCCTGGATTTCATACTGGTCGACGCACGAGCAGGGTTTCATGATTTAGGCGGATTGACCATTGCGGAGCTCGCACACGCCGCAGTCGTTTTTGTTAACCATTCCAGCCAATCGTGGGCGGGATTTCGACATGTTATGAAGCGACTTGCGCGACCGTATGAAGACGAACCCCTACCCGTACTTCTCGTGCATGCCATGGCGCCTGGACTCGGGGACCCTGGGGCCACGACTGAACTGAGAAGTTTCCGTGAACACGCCTATACCTTGTTCAAGGAAAACTACTATCGAGAAACTGACTCTGTCCCCAATGCCAATGACCCTGACGCTCCTTTCATGCCAATTGTCATTCCGTGGCATGCTGAACTCCGGGGAGACATACCGCTATATCCGAGAGACGAGAGCATAGAGGAACGGAACCGATTGCAGAGGTTAGTCTCCGTTCTAACAGATGGCCCTTATCAACAACTTGCGGAGCGTTTGTGTTTACTGTTTGGTCGGACTTTAGGTAGGGGAGGTGAAGTCAAATGAACAAATGGGATAAAAGAACCTTGCTTGAGCACGTACAAGGTATTGCACCGAGAGGGGCTGCGGCGGAGAACGAAAGCGACGACGATTTACTCAAAAACTTTTTACCGATACCGGATCATCGCCGTATGCTCGAACCTGATATTCTCCTCATACTGGGAGGACGGGGCGTCGGCAAGACCGAAATGTTTCGGGTCTTAGCGCGGCCAACAGGAAGAGAGGCTTTATTTCGCCACATTGGCAGCCGGGCCGTATCTGTATGGGAGAAGACAAGCTGGATACCAGGTTTTGGGGATCGGAAACAGCAAAAAAACTATCCATCACAGGAAGCGATTGAAGACCTCTTAACTCGGGCAGACGGTTTGGATTGGCGGGCTTTTTGGATTGGCCTATTGCTTGGGGTCTTATTGCGCGATGCTGCGCCGGCGATTCAGGCCATTCTTGCGGCTAGCCTTCCGGCGGAAGTGCACGGTTTTTTGAAAAACGAACCATCTCGGCTAAGCAAATGGTTTCCAGTGGTTCGCAGTGACTTGGAATCGATAAATGATGCGCTGGATAAAGTGGATAACTTGCTGATTGAATCGGATTGCTGGCTGTTCATCACTTACGACGAACTGGATCGCATCGTTCGCACTCACGCCGGTCTGGCGGATCCCATTCGTGAATTATTGGCATTTTGGCTTGACCGCTGGCGTCGTTGGGAGCGCCTGCGCCCGAAAATTTTCCTGCGCAACGATTTGTTCAACGAGGACTACCTGAGCTTCCCGGATGCCTCAAAGTTTTCTGGACATCGTATTCGCTTAGAGTGGACAAGCCACTGGCTGTATCAATTACTGGCCAAACGGCTCGCGAATTCCGGTGAGCTAATGAAGGCATATCTAGATACCATTCCGGGTTTAATTACCGAGCATGACGAGTATCTCGGTTGGCTCACGAGTACAGATGAAGAACTGTACCACCAATTGATGGAGATGATGATTGGCAAGTTCATGGGGGCAAATCCAAGAAAAGGGCTCACATATCGTTGGATACCTAATCACCTTCAGGATGCGGAGGGACGAATCGCACCGAGGTCCTTTTTGAAAATATTCTCCCTGGCAGCCGAACGTGAACTTGGCGAGTTTCGGTCACTTCCCGATTCCGCCTTGTTAAGGCCGATGGATCTCCAAGGCGCTCTGATGGATACGTCGAAAGATCGGATTGCCGAGCTGAAAGAGGAGTACCCTTGGATAGAGGCTTTAACGAGCAGTATTGAAGGGATTGAAGTTCCCGCACCACGAAGTATTTTCCTGCAAGCGATCGAGAAGACACAGTGGGAGCCGGAAGGGCCGCCCAAATCGACCGCTGAACAAATCCTACGCTATCTTGAAGAGTTAGGCATCATTGAAATTCGCTCCGACGGGCGGATTAATGCACCGGAAATCTACCTGCACGGGTTCAAACTGAAACGCAGAGGTGGAATTAAGCGTCCCAGGTAAACACGATTCCAGCTCATTTCTGCCCTCGTCTGTAAGCATGAAGTGATGAAGTTCGGCACTCAATGTGAAATGTCGACTGTAGATGAAGAGTACGACAAGAGCAGTCGGCGAATGTACTCGAGTGAGGGGCTGAGCAGTAGTAGCCCCTCCCCTTTCGATATATCCCTTCCTGTTAAGGAGCAAATCGTCCTCTTTAGCCCCCGTTATCCCTTTGAGAACGCTACAGAAACGGGTTCAGACCGTTCATAGCAGTCGTGCGTCTTGACACAAGTACCCTACAGGGGTATGGTGTTCCCAAAGGTGCAGATGAAAGTGAGGCCTGCCAATGGGTACGGATCATCACAACCATAGTTATGCCTCAAAGAAGGACGACCTACAGCGACGGCTGAAACGCATAGAGGGACAAGTTCGTGGGATTCAAAAAATGATTGAAGAAGACCGGTACTGCGTGGATATCCTGGTGCAAATCGCAGCCATCAAAAGCGCAATCCACCAGGTCGGTCTCTCCATTTTGGAATCACACACCCGAGGCTGCGTTGCCGATGCCTTGACCAACCAGGAAAACGGCAACGAGAAAATCGATGAGCTGATGGAGGTCATTCGCCAGTTTACAAAGTCGTGACCTCGTCGAAAGGGGGGAAAACAGTGCCTGAGGTGTGTGAAGTCACCTTGCCTGTTGAAGGCATGACCTGTGCAGCCTGTGCTGCCCGTATAGAGAAGAACGTCTCCAAGCTCCCCGGTGTCAAAGAGGTCAACGTCAACCTCGCTTCGGAACGGGCCAGGGTGGTCCTCAATGGCGAGACGACTTGGAAAGACGTTGTGGAGAAAATCGAGAAAACCGGCTACACCGTTCCGACTCGGGATGTGGAATTCACCATTGAGGGAATGACGTGCGCCGCCTGCGCCGCTCGGATTGAAAAAGTGGTTGGACGGCTGGATGCGGTGAAATCGGTCCATGTCAATCTGGCCTCGGAAAAGGCGCATATCTCCTTTGTTCCCGGTGTAATTCAGGAAACGGATTTAATCCGCACGATTGAAAAAGCCGGTTATGGCGCGAAACTGGCATCCAAGACCGCGGTGGAAGAAGAGAGACGGCGTAAGCAAGAAGTGTACCGGCGCGATTTCATCAAGTTCTGGGTGTCGGTTGTGCTCACGGCTCCGCTCGTCATCCAGATGTTCATTATGCTTTTTGGTGGTATGGCCTTTATGCCGAACTGGGTCAGTTGGCTGCTGGCCACACCCGTGCAGTTCTATATTGGTTGGCGGTTCTATAAAGGCGCGTACCATTCGCTTCGTGGCGGGGCAGCCAACATGGACGTCTTAGTGGCTCTGGGCACATCCGCCGCCTACGTCTACAGCGCGATCCGCACGCTCCAAGGGCATCCAGATGTCTACTTTGACAGCTCGGCGACGGTCGTTACGTTGATTTTCATGGGCAAGCTCCTTGAGGCACGGGCCAAGGCGAAATCCAGTTCCGCCATCGAGTCCCTCGCAAAGCTTGGTGCCAAAGTGGCGCATGTCTTGCGTGACGGGAAAGAAATCGATGTGCCGGTCGAAGAACTGCGTGTCGGCGACATGGTCCGAGTTCGTCCCGGCGAAAAGGTCCCGAGCGACGGCATCATCAAGGAAGGCAATACCGCGATTGATGAGTCGTTTCTCACGGGCGAACCCCTGCCCGTCACGAAATCGCCTGGTGATGCCGTGGTCGGGGCTTCCGTTAACCAGACGAACACATTCACCATGGAGATCACCAAGGTGGGATCGGATACTGCGCTGGCTCAGGTCATTCGACTGGTTGATCAGGCCCAAGGATCGAAAGCCCCTGTGCAACGACTGGCCGACAAAATCTCTGGGATTTTCGTCCCGATTGTACTTGGGATTGCCGCGTTGACCCTGATTCTGTGGGGCATCTTCACGGGTTGGTCGCACGGCCTCATCGCCGCCGTCGCAGTGCTCGTGATTGCTTGCCCCTGTTCACTTGGCCTGGCGACGCCCACGGCCATCATGGTCGGGACAGGTCTTGGTGCAGAATCAGGCATTTTGATTAAAGGCGGAGAGTATCTCGAACTCGCGCACAAGGTGAGCGCCGTGATTTTCGACAAGACGGGAACACTCACCTCCGGAAAACCACGGGTGACCGACGTTTGGACTATGGAGGGTGTCACAAATCAGGACCTCCTTACGGCCGCATCTGCGCTTGAGGCGCAAAGCGAACACCCGCTGGGTGCAGCGATTATCAAGTACAGTCAAGACCAAGGCGTCGTGATTCCGTCCGCGACAGACGTTCGAGCGGTTCCGGGTCAAGGCATTGAGGGTAGGGTCGACGGCCGCACCGTTCGCATCGGGAACCGTAGATGGTTGACCGAGATGGGCCTTACCGAATTCCCGGACAAGCCCCTGACGCAGTTCGAAAATGCGGGTAAAACCGCGGTCATGGTAGCAAGCGGGGAACAACTGTTAGGCATCATTGCCATGGCCGACACCATCAAGCCGGATGCAAGAGATACGGTACGCCGCCTGAAAAATATGGGCATTAAAGTTTGGATGATTACCGGGGACAATGAACGGACAGCGAGCGCTGTGGCTGCCGAGGTGGGCATTGAAAACGTGATGGCTGGCGTCCTCCCTGGCGATAAAGCGACGAAGGTGAACGAACTGCGGAAACACGGACGAATTGTGGCGATGGTCGGGGACGGCATCAATGATGCGCCGGCACTCGCCGCAGCCGACATCGGGATTGCCATGGGTACGGGCGCTGACGTGACCCTGGAGGCCGCCGACATTGCGCTGATGCACGGGAGCACGCATGGTGTCGTGGACGCGATTCAACTCTCCAAGGCCACGATGCGCAAGATCCGCCAAAACCTGTTTTGGGCGTTCTTCTACAACGTGCTGGGAATCCCGCTGGCGGCATTTGGCATCCTAAGCCCCATCATCGCCGGAGCGGCGATGGCTTTCAGTTCCGTCAGTGTGGTCTCCAATAGCTTGCTGCTTCGGCGCCTGCGCCTCGGAAAGGGGGTGCATGCGGCAAGTTGAGACGGGTTCTGCCGATAACAAAACGTCCGGTGTTCAATATACTCCAGCATTCAACCAGCATTCAAGGAGATGAAATTCGACATGGCGACCGCAACGATTACGGTGAAAGGCATGACTTGTAGTGGGTGCGTCAACGCTGTCACGAGGGCTTTGAAGGCCATCGACGGTGTGCAAGAGGCCAACGTCGACTTACAGGGTCAGAAGGCCACCGTGGCGTTCGATGCTTCGAAAGTGAGTGTGGCAAACCTTAAAGAGGCTGTCGAGGAAGCCGGATACGACACGGAATAACTGAACAACGGACTATGGTCGGGAAAACGACGGCGGAGGGAGACCCCCGCCGTTGTTTCGTTGCCCCCCGCCCTGTAACGGGTAGAGGCGTCCTTACTGGACCGAAACTGAGAACGATTGCTAGAGCCGGGTACGTCTACGGATGAATCGAGAATGTGGCAGCGGTTTTACTTCGTCATCGTCCCGTATACCCTGCGTCGCCTGCAAGGCCATAGCCACCTCCGCCCCCAACAGGATGATGATACTGACGATGTAAATCCAGAAAGTAAACAACATGATGAACGTCAGGCTGCCGTAAATCATCTGGTACTGCCCCAAATGCCCCGTATACCAGACAAACAGTTCCCGAGAGATGTATATGGCCCCCGTCGACACGAGGGCTCCAATCACGAGATAGAGGTCACGCAAGCGATACGACGGCAGAAAGCGATAAAAGGAATAACATGTGAGAAAGAGCAAGAGGGGAAAAGCTACACGAGAGATATTATGAACCATCGCCAACCAAAGCACGATACCGGATCTGACAAACAACCCCTGAGTCACCAGAGGGATGATGATGGTGGCGAGGGACGACAAAACGGTGAGCAGCAACAGTATCCCAAGCATGCCAAACCCAACCAGGTATTGCTTCAGGAAGGAACGTCGGTGACGGGTCTCCCAAATCACGTCCAATGTCTGCTGGAATGACACAAATCCGCCAACGGTCGACCAAAGCAGTCCCATCACTCCGAAAATCCCGACCCTTGGCCCCAGAGAAACGAGCCTCGAAACGTTTTGTGCGAGGTACAGGTTTGCGCCAGGGATCGTTGGAACGTACGATTTCAAAAGGTCGGACAGGAATTGCTGAATGGAATGATGTGGTATACACAGTGAGGCGCCATAAGTCATCAGAAGCAGTAACGGAACCATGGCTGAAAACCCGAAAAACGCAATGATAGCACCCAGAGCGCCAATGTTGTGTTTCAGGATGCCAGCCACAAGGCGCCTCGCAAACGCAAGAAATGGTTTCAATCTATCTCGTACCCCTTGTCCGCCACTTCCAATGATGCCGTTTTATTGTGGCCACATGGGGAATTGTTCAATCCTGGCCCACCTTGGTTTGATGCAGAGAATAGATCAAGATAGTTCGGCTGGCTTGGGTGCTCAACCCCGTGATCGGATGTTTGTCCCCTAAGGACGCCAGAAATGCGTGAGTTTATTCTGGTCTGATACGCGAACGGCACGATTTCTATGGGTATTGGACGACGAGCAAAGCCATTCACTTACAGGATGTAAGGTTTAAACACATCCCCCCCCTTCGTCCAGCGAGAAGCATGGGGACTAACCCTTGCTAAGGTCTCACCTTAGCGGGCTTGGAAACCATTGTAAGACTACTGACAATCAGGAGGGCGCCAACAATCTGTGGGACCGTCATTTTCTGCGACAAGATGAGCCATGCGAAAACCGCTGTCCACACGGGTTCCATATTGAAGATTAAAGCCGCTTCTGCGGACGACAGCCTTGCTTGCCCCCATGCCTGTAGAAAGCACGCTACAACGGTCGCAAGGATGGCTAAGTACCCAATCCATATCCATGCTGTCTTGGACCAGTGAAACAACCCGTGATATATGGAAGGATGCAAGGAGCCCTGGATAAGCAGCCAAACCGTCATGGCCAGGCCTGCCCCTACGGACTGGAGACCCGTAATCTGAATAGAAGTTGCATACTTCGTAATCTCCGTCGTTCCGATGATTTGTGCGGAGAATCCCACAGCCGCCAGGAACGCCCAGAGAATCCCTACCTTCAAGTCGAAGGTTAAGTGTCCAATCAACAATACGACCCCAACCATACTCACGATAACAGAAATCCAGAGAGCTTTATGTGGACGGATTCGCTGCAAAAAGGCAGCTCCAATCGGGGTGAAGACCACATACAATGCCGTGATGAACGCGACCTCATCCACGGGAATCGTGACCATGGCCCATCCTTGAGCCAGAACCGATACGCCCAGCAGCGCCCCCGTCCCAAGTCCAATACACCAGTGCTTTCTCGACAGCCGCAAACGGAACACGGTAGGAATGAGTAGAATACCTGCCAGCCCAAAACGCATCCAGAGGAGAATACTTACCGGCATCGCCAGCTCGCCCTGCCGTATCACCACGTTGCTGTAGCCCCAAATAACCGTTGCAAGCGTGATCGACAGCATGCCAAGGAGCCAATGCATCGCTTTGGAACCTTGATGGGTTTTAATCCATCTCGAGATAGAGTGTTGAAATAGGACCGTTGAGATCATGGATTCACTCCTTGCTTCATCGCTCATTTTTACAGCAGCTCATATTGGAAATTGTACTCGAATCTGACGCCGAAGTACGCATACGAATCGGAATACGGCACCCAATTTTAGGCACACTTAGACTGGTCGTTATTCATGCAAAGGGTTCTTTGGACGCGCAGTTACGAAATCATTGAATCACAAAGGGGCTGCAAGGTTGAACGAGCAAGAAGAATACCAAAAATGGCTAAGCCAACCTGGGCTGCCGAAAGACCTGCACGAGGAACTGGAGTCCATCAAAGGGGACAAAGAGGCCATCGAGGCGAGGTTTGGAGGCAGTCTGGAATTTGGGACAGCTGGTCTGCGGGCTGTTATGGGTGCCGGCCCGAATCGGTTGAATATCTACACCGTCCGTAAAGCGTCTTGGGCGTTTGCGAAATACCTGCTCGAACATGAGCCGAACGCCGCCGAACGGGGCGTTGCGATTGGCTATGACTGCCGCCACATGTCTTACGAGTTTGCGCGGGAAACTGGTCTCACGATGGCCGCGATGGGTATTCGCGCGTACGTTTCCCCGTACTTGTGCCCGACGCCGGAGGTCTCCTTCGCCATTCGGCACCTGCAAACCGCGGGTGGCGTGACCATCACGGCCAGCCATAACCCGCCCGAATACAACGGCTACAAGGCCTATGGGCCGGATGGCTGCCAGCTCCTTCCAGACGCCACAGAAAAAATTCGGGCTATAGCGGCCGAGAATCAAGACGTGTTCCACATCCCCACACTCCCTCTGGACGAAGCCACCCGACGCGGCCTGTTCCAATGGACCTCGCCCGAAGTGCGCGGCGCGTATCTGGAATCGGTGGTCCGTGAAGTGAAATTCCCATCGCTCACGGCAGAACAGCGATTGGCGTTGTCTATCGTCTATACGCCATTGCACGGATCTGGGAACATTCCGGTGCGCAACGCGCTCCAAGCGGCTGGGTATGGCCAGGTCCACGTGGTGCAGGAACAGGCCGAGCCGAACGGGGATTTCCCGACCGTCAAGAGCCCGAACCCGGAGGAGCCGGAGGCGTTGGAATTGGGCATTCGGGTCGCCCGCGAGATTCAGGCCGATCTCGTCCTCGGGACCGATCCGGACGCCGACCGAGTAGGCATTGCGGTGCGTGATGAGAACGGATCGTATACGTTGCTCACAGGCAACCAAGTCGGCGCGCTCTTGGCCGATTTCATTCTCAGCCGGCGGAAAGCCGAGGGCCGGCTGCCGAAGAACGGCATTGTGTTCAAGACCGTCGTCACGTCAGAACTCGGGCAGGCCGTCGCCGATGCGTACGGGATCGCCTTAGAGAACACCTTGACGGGCTTCAAATACATCGGCAGCGGCATCACCGAGTCTGAGCGGACGGGAAAACATACGTTTTTGCTCGGCTATGAGGAGAGTTACGGGTATTTGGTCTCCCCGATTGTCCGAGATAAAGACGCGGTCCAGACCTGCCTCGCCATCGCGGAGATGGCGGCGTTCCACAAAAGTCAAGGGCGGACGCTGCACGACGCGCTGGATGACTTGTTTAAGCGGTTCGGCTTCTATAAGGAAGAGTTGGTCAGCGTCAAGATTACCGGAGAAGACGCCTCCGAGCGCAGGGAGGCTATCCTCGACGATCTCCGGAAAAACACACCGATTGTCGAAAACCTGCGGCTGGTGGCCATCGAGGACTATTCGGCACAGCGGCGTGTCAAAGTGGGCGGCGACGGAAAGCCTTTGGGAGAGGCTGAGCCCTTGCACCTCCCCAAGTCGGATGTCCTCAAGTATTGGTACGAGGGCGGCTCCTGGATGGCCATTCGCCCATCTGGCACCGAGCCGAAAGTCAAGGCGTACCTCGCGGCGCGCGGCAAGGATAAACAGGAATGTGAAGAGAAAATCAGGCGAATGCGCGCGGTGATTGAAAAACGTGTGACGTAATGGGCTAGCGTAGAACTGTAAAACCTGCGCTTCCCGCGAAAGGTCGCTTTTAAGCTACCTACCTTGGCCTGTTAATCATGGAAAGCCTCGAATCTAACCCACCGTGCTCAAAGGCGCTCTAGCTGTATACAGTGTAACCTGATGCTCCTCGCCATCATCGACTAACTGCAGATAAGGTTGACTCATCTCCCGGCCATCCACAATCCACGTAGGGACAACCCCCTCAGCCCGGTGGGCCAAAGTCTCCGTATCGGTGACGGAGGTTGTCACTCCGCCGGCGGTGCGGTTGACGGAACCGCCTGCAACCGCGCTTGTCCCGCCGCGCGCATTGCAATAGACGTCGATGTGATATGTGGCGTCCCCGTAGCGGTAATCGACGTGGAACTTGTCCCATTCCGGTGGCACGCACGGGCGGATGTACAGTTTGTCCCGTCGGCGCATCACGCCGAGGACGTATTCGAGGCCTGCTTGATACATCCAGCCGGCGGCCCCCGTGTACCACGACCAGCCCGCGCGGCCCCGGTGCGGATCGGCCGTGTAGACGTCCGCCGACATGACGTACGGTTCGTTGCCAAACGTGCGGACGTCGCGCAGGCTGCTCGTATGGGCGATGGGATTAAGCATGGCGAACAGCTCGAACGCTTTGTCGCGTCGTCCCAACATCGCCCAGGCCACGATGCTCCAGATGACGCCGTGCGTATATTGGCCGCCATTCTCACGGATGCCAGGCGGATAGCCTTGGATATACCCAGGGCTCGGCCGCGTTTGGTCAAACGCTTTGGTCAGCAAGCGGGCGAGCGACAGTTCGCGCTCCACCAACTCCCGGTCAAACGACTTCATCGCGCGTTCCTGCCGCTCCTTCGACGTCCCTTGCGAGATGACCGACCACGACTGCGCGATGGCGTCGATGCGGCACTCCTTGTTCTGAGTCGAGCCGAGCCACGCCCCATCGTCGGTGAACGCGCGGCGGAACCACGCGCCGTCCCAGGCGTGTTCGTTCAGGTTTCGTTCGAGATCCGCCACAGCCTGCCGAAACTCATCGACGACCTCCTGCGTAAGCTCGCCCGCGCCGAGCACATTCGCGCTAGGTGCATGGTCGTCCCGTACTGTCGGCCCGGCGCCAGGCTCCCGCTCCGGCCCAGCTTCGCCCTCTTCGCCGACGTCCTCGGCCATCTGGATGAACCGTTTCAGGATGTCGAGCAAAAACCAGCCCAACCACACACTCTCGCCGCGCCCTTCATCACCGACCCGGTTCATACCGTCGTTCCAATCGCCAATGCCAATCAGCGGGATGCCGTGCTCTCCGAATCGCGCAAGCGTATGCCGGATGGCGCGCAGGCAGTGTTCGAGCAGGGTGCCCTGTTCATCCGACTCGACCATGTCTTCGTAGCGCTCCAGCTCGCCTTCCTTCAGCGGATCGCTATGGAGAAACGGGACGCGTTCCGCCAGAATGCGGACATCGCCCGTCTGCTCCACGTAGCGCGAGGTCGCGTACGGGAGCCACAGCAGGTCATCGGAGAATCGCGTGCGGATGCCCTTGCGCGTCTCCTCGTGCCACCAATGCTGGACATCGCCCTCCTCGTACTGATGCGCCGCGTTGCGCAGAATCTGCTGCCGGGTGATGGACGCGTCCACGTGCAGGAAGGCGAGCGAATCCTGAAGCTGATCCCGAAACCCAAACGCGCCACCCGCCTGGTAGAACGCCGTCCGCGCCCACAATCGACAGGCGAGCGCCTGATACAACAGCCAACCACCCAGCATCACATCCAAGGCCCGATCCGGTGTCTTCACCGCGACCTGTCCGGTCACCCGCTCCCAATGCCGCGTCACCTCAGCCAGCGCCTCGTCGTACGCGGCGGCGCGACTGTACTTTTGCACGAGGGCTTGCACTCCCTCCGTCGAGTCGGCGCAACCGAGTAAAATCACAACGGTGACGTCCCCGCCAGCCGGCACGTCGACAATGGTTTGCACGGCGCCGCACGTATTGGCGAACGCGCCCGTTCGCCCGGAGAGCTTATCGTCGAGGAGTGCCGCCGGACAGGCGCGAGTGCCGCCCCGGCCGATGAAATCGGCCCTATCCGCCGTCCACGACAGGGACGGTCCGACCTCTGCACCACTGTCCGCCGCGCTCGTGTCCACTTCGCCACGGTCCGCTTCGCCCCCGGCCGGCTCAGAGGCCACGTGAAGGAACCCGACCGCGTTGCGGAACGCCTCCTGATACGGATTGCGGGCGAGCAGCGTACGTGTCTGTGGGTCCCACTCACTGACGATGAACGGCGCCTGCGCCTCGCGCAGGACACCGATGACCCACTCCGCGTAGTACGTCACGGCAATCCGCTTGGCCTTGTCTCCCCGGTTGCGCAAACGCAGGCGGAGAATCTTGAGGGGATCGTTCAACGGGACGGTCATCTCGAGTGTGTGGACGATGTCGCCATCCATCTGCTCGATGCGGGTGTATCCCCAGCCGTGCGTCACCTGGTATGTCCGTTCCCCGCCTGCAGGCTTCGGCGCCGCCGACCAGACGTCGTTCGTCGTCAGGTCCCGGAGATACAGACACTCACCGGGCGGGTCGAGGACCGGATCGTTATACCAGGGCGTGAGCTTGCACTCGTGCGAGTTGCGCCACCAACTGTAGCCGGTGCCAAGTTCGGTCACGATGCAGCCAAACTGTGGATTGGCCAGCACGTTGGTCCACGGCCGAGGCAGGTAGGCGCCAGATGGTACGTGAATCTGGTAGGCGCGACCGTCGTCCACGAAGCCGCCCCAACCGTTGAAGAACTCACCGAACGCGGATACGTGCGGATCGCGCGGACGCCTCGGCTCATGCGGCAGCGGCGCGTGAGACAAACGCGGCAGGTCTTTCGGGTCAATCCGCAACTGGGCACGCAGGCTTGGGCCGCCCGCTCGCAGCCACACCCGTGAGGAGGCGGCGAGCAATATGCGTTCCTCGTTCGCGAGCTGTTCCGCCTTGATGTTGATGATCCGCTTCAAGTCGGCGATACCCCGGGCCGCAAGCGATTCGCGCAGCCGGCGCATCAACTCATCCGGATTGCCGCCGACCGTCTCGTCGAGGATGACCAGGTCGAGGGCCAGCCCCTGCGCGAATAAATATTGGTGCTGACGGGCGAGCAGGGTGACAAACGGCAGGTCGGCCAGATGGCTCACAGAGACCGTAACAATCGGCGCGTCCCCGCTGATGCCGCGCGCCCAGAGGGCGGAGATGCCGAGCTGGTTGTGGAGAATCGCTTCCCGACGGACGCGCGACAACGGCGGCGTAAACAACAGCCTGCCCGCCAGAAGGTGGGCAGCCGCGGCCTGAGCGGGCGTGAGATGGAGGTGCCGCAGATCAATCTGCCGGCGCACCCACGCCACGTGAAACGCCCGCTCCGCCTGCGCGGGTTCGCGCAGCCGTGAAACGATGTCGAGCGCCGCTTTCCGACTTTCCGCCACGCCGGTCACGAAGTACACCGTCGCCGACTCGCCCGGTGCCAGATGCAGAGAGCGGCGCATGACAAACGCAGGGTCCGCAACCGAGCCGACGGACCCACGCAAACGCATCGACATCGCCTGCGGGAAGCTCAGCGAGAAGCCGCGACCGATAAACGCCGCCCTATCCGTTTCAAACTCGTCATCCCGCACCTCCTGCCCCTCGACGTAAACGGTATGCACGGCCCATGTTTCCTTCTCATCCTCGGCGCGCGGCCGACGTTTGGCAAGCAGACAATGCGAATCCTGGTCATAGATCGTCTGGACGAACAGTTTGCTAAACGCCGGATGCGCGCTGTCGGCCGCCTGGGAGGCGAGTGCGAGTTCGAGGAACGATGTCACCTCCAGCGTCCGGTCGTCGTCACTGTGGTTGACGAGCCGGAGCCGGCGCACTTCCGCATCGACATCCGGCGCCACCGTCACCGCCAGGCTCGACTCAATGCCGTGGCAGGTGGTTTCAAACGTGCTCTTGTCGAGGCGGAATTCCACTTGGTATGTGTCCTCGCGCTGGCACGGAAAGCGCGTCGGGCTCCACGTCTCTTCGGACACCTCGTCGTGGATGTAGATGGCCATCCCGGAGCTGTCAACCACCGGGTCTTCTCGGAATCTCGTGACGGACAGGCCGTTCCACGAGAGCATCCCGTTACCTTCTCCGGTCAGCACGCTGGTCATACGGCCGTTCGACATCACGTTCACTTCGGGCACGGCCGACAGACCGTGAACGGTTCGTGTGGCGTCGTCCGGTTTCCCGTCCAACTTCGGCAGGGTGGCGCGAGCGCCGACCGTCTCTTTGATGAGCACCGCCTTCGCCGGGATGCGCTCCTGCAGGAGCAGTTCTGTCGCTTGCACGCGCGGATCGCCATGAAAGCGGTCAATCAGCACGTCATCCGTGAGCAAATTGGCCAGCGTCAGCAGACTCATCCCCTGGTGGTGCGCCATGAAACTCCGCACGACCTGATGGCGCGTGCCAACGGGCAACCGCTCGACGGTGAAATCGACCGCTTCATAGTAACCAAATTCGCCCTTGGCGCCGTACTGCTCGAACTGGCGCAACGCCGCCATTCCGGCTT
Organism: Alicyclobacillus herbarius DSM 13609; assembly: GCF_000430585.1. Classification (GTDB taxonomy): domain Bacteria; phylum Bacillota; class Bacilli; order Alicyclobacillales; family Alicyclobacillaceae; genus Alicyclobacillus_G; species Alicyclobacillus_G herbarius. The sequence goes on along the minus strand of NZ_AUMH01000017.1, from coordinate 73,127 downwards.
CTCCAGCGATGGGCAGCGCCAGGATGGTGGCGTAGGGGGCCACGACGAGATTGCGCTCCAACCCTCTATCGAGCCCGAGACCTGGGATTCCGAACGCGCGGTACTGATAATTCATGTGAGAATCAAACGCGTAGTAGCCGCTCTCCGACGTCCCGAACGGCACGCGGTGAATGTCCGCGTACTCTTTCTGGCGTGCGACGACGCCACGATACGTCGAGTCCCAGACCGTGTTCGGGTAGGTTCGCAGAATGAGCGCCGGCATCAAGTATTCGAACATCGTTCCGGACCAGGAGAGCAGCGTTTTGTGTGATGCAGCGATGGTCAGGGTGCGACTCAAGGTAAACCAGTGCGACACCGGAATTTGCCCGAGCGCGATGGCGACGAAACTGGCCTGTCTCGCCTCCGAAGCCAGCAAGTCATACAGCACTCTGTCTTTCTGGTTGGCATCGACACGGTAGCCGATCGAAAACAAGCGCTCGTCCGGATTATAGAGGGGTTCGAAGCGCGTTTCCTCAATCAGCGCGTCGATGTCTTTCAATAATCTCTTCGCGCGGGGTTGCAACGAGGGGTCGCGCTGGGCCCAATCCGCCAATCCCTGCCGGACCAGCATCAGATACGCGACCAGGTTGCCGGAATCGACCGTCGACACATAGCGCGGAGCGAGCGGCTGGGCTGTCCGGGTGTCGTACCAGTTGAACAGGTGGCCGTGCCACTTCTCCAGCTTGCGGAGGGTCGCCACGGTCGCCTCCAGACGCTCAAGCATCGCCGGACTGTCGATGAAGCCCAGGTCGCGCGCCGCCACGACAGAGGCTAGGTAGAGCCCGATGTTGGTCGGAGACGTGCGGTGGGCGATAGTCTCTTCTGGGTAGTATTGCACATTGTCTGGCGGCAGCCACGACTCCTCGGCCGTTACGTAGCGTTCATAAAACGACCAGATTTGGCTCGCTAGTTCCTTCAACTCCGGGCGGGCCGCCGTCACCCAGTCCCGGCTCTGGTCGCGCCGCGGCCGATTCAGGCTCTGAACCACGGGGCGCGCAAGCGCCCACAGAACGAACGCCACCACCGCGACAATCCGCGCCGTGATGCCGTCAAACAACCAGGCGGTGACGACGAACAGAGCCGCCACCACATACCCGAGCGGTTCGTAAAGAAAGACGCGCCGATGCACCGGTTTCCTATCCAGCTCGGCCGATGTCACCCACTCGAGCAGATGTCTGTGGCTGATAAACATCCGGTACAGCGTGCGCAAAATCGCGTCGGCGTTCAGAACGGCGACAAAGGGCCAGGTCATCATCTGCACAACGCTTTGCAGAAAACTCACACGCACCGCACGCCAACTGCCGACGCCGAGCAGGCAGTGCCCGCAAGCCCGCCAAAACGGGAGAAACCACGTCAACAGCACCATCGTCTCCCACGCGAAGGCACGACCCGGCAGTCCGAAGAGGCCAAGCCAGGCGACCAGAAGTAGTACCGGCGCGAGCAGGCTTTTGCGCAGATTGTCGATGATGTGCCAGCGCGTCAGGCCGCAAAGGTCAATCTTCTGTCCATTCCCGTGCCGGTCCTTGCAGCTCCGCCCGAGCCAGCGGAGCAACTGCCAGTCGCCGCGAATCCAGCGGTGGGCCCGACTCTGATAGGCGTAGTACGTCGTCGGGAACTCTTCCACCACCTCGATGTCGGACGTGAGACCGGCGCGCAGAAATCCCCCTTCGAGAATGTCGTGGCTCAGCACCTGGTTATCGGGTATCCGATTTACCAGCGTTTTGCGAAACGCCTCGACGTCGAAAATGCCCTTGCCGACAAACATCGCCTGATCGAAGAGATCCTGGTACGGGTTGGAGGCGGCGAATGCGTACGGATCGATCCCCGGCTCCCCCGCCCACAACTCGGCAAACCGCGACTTTTGCGTCGAGGCGAAGCTCATCCCGATGCGCGGCTGCAGCACGCCGTACCCTTCCTGGACGCGGGTTTCGGTCTCGTTGAGGCGCGGGCGGTGGTACGGCAGGTGAATCGTGCCGGCCATCCGGCCCACTACGCCAATCGGCAGCTTGGTGTCGAGGTCCACCGTGAATACGTAACGAATATTTGGCAAGACCTCCGTTTGTCCACGCACCGTGGTGAAGCTCGTCGTGGTACTGCCCGACAAAAGCTCAACGAATTCCACCAGCTTGCCGCGCTTGCGTTCCCACCCGGCGTACACCTGGTCCACCGCGTTTAAGCGCCGCTCGCGATGAAACAGGAAGAACCGCTCGCGGCCATACTTTTCCTGTAGCGCCTCCAAACGCCGGATGGCATGGGCGACGATTGCCTCGTCGCCCGGTTCTGTGGCCTCCGGCGCGTCGGTGAAATCCGCCAGCACGGCGAAGTGGATGTTCGCCTGACGATTGGCCAGGTAGTGCACGAGCAGCCGGTCCATCACGTCATCGACTTCCTCGACACTGGACCAAATGACGGGCATGACGACCATGGTCCGCGCGTCTTCCGGCAGGCCTTGCGAGAAGTCGTAGCGAAGGAGCGGCGTCGGTTTGCAGCATCGGTCAATCAGCCCGTGTAACAACGCGATGGCCCACTCACTTGCGGGAATGAGGAGCGCGAGCAGAACGGCCAGCCAGGAGACAAGGCGAATCGACGCGCCACCAACTATCAGAAGGCTCCCGAGCACAAGCAGGCCGGCAAAGATCAGGGCGCCGCCAACCAAATAGGTGGACAGGGGCCTGCGGCGCAGCGCAATCTGGGGCAACCGGCGCGGCCGGGCCACGTCGGAGAGTGTCTGGCGAAGCGACGTGACGCCGTGCGGATCGAACAGGTAATAGGCGAGACACGCCGAACGCGGCGGAAGCTCGTCAGGCGCGCCATGCGCCGTTTGTTTCCGGTACTCCTCCAAGTGGGACTTGGCTAGCCGTACCGAGGTCTGGGCCACCAAAGTCTCCGGGACGTTCAACTGCCGCGCGACGTCGGCAACCCGACCCCGCAGCAAATCGCGGCTGGAGAGATCTAGTCGCTCGTAATCGTGGCTCGCGTCGGTCAGGAGGATCTGCTCGACGCGGCAGATGCGCGTGAACACCAGGCGCCAGGGCATTCGCTCCAAGACATGCAGGCTCTGGACCAGGTTCCCGCACGTCACCTGAAGCTCAGCCTGCAACTGATGCTCAAAGGAGACCATCTGCTCCAGGCTGGATTCATTGTTTTCCACGTGGGCAGCCAACCAGTTCCAGACCGTCCGCATGTCGGGCTCCAACTCGCTCAAGTGCCGCACAAAGTGGACGACCTCGGTCGCATCGAGCATGCGCCCGTGCGTCTCCCGCTCCAAAAGCTCACGAATCTGAACGTCGGACAGGTTCTCTGCCCCCGCGCGTTCGAGCAGCGACGCGACAAAACCGCAAACATCGTGGCGGCGGCGAACTTCCCGCATGGCCTGCGCCAATCGGTGGATGATGACAATCCGCATGGCGCTCGGCAGCGCCCAACACTCCGCGATTTTGAGGACGGCGACCTCCTGGTACGCTTCCAGATAGGTCTCGAACGAGTGGACTTCATAACGCCCGTCCACATGGGCCAAATAATCGTCACAGATGGCGTAGATGCGCGGCAACCCAGTCCCCTGCAACTTCGGCAACGGATGCAAGGTCTCTGGCGGTAACTCACGCATCACAACCTGGGCTTGCGTCTCCAGAAACGCGATATGATCTAGCAGCCAGTCCTCCGCCGGTTGTTTGCACTCCACTCGGCTGTACGTCAGCTTGTCCGCGAACTCGTGCAGCTCTTTCATACTCGACTGAAAACCCGGCCAGAAGCGAGGCGTCAGACGGCGGGTTGTATCCAGCTCATGCGTCAGGGCGAGTTCGCGTGCGTGAGTCGTCAGTTGATCTCGGTTGAGAATCATTCCAGGCCTCCTGAATGTGGTCAACCTGCGCACAAAAACCCCCGAGTACCGGGGTGGTACGAACGATTCGTCAAGAAAAGTCCGAGCAGGCAGATGCCTGAACGAACGAAAGCCGACTGGCGAACAGCAATATATGTAAATATCACCAATATCCTCTCTTTTTATGAATCCGATCCGTTTGTGCGCGATCCGCTCGCGCCAGAGAAGAATGAACGAGGGGATTGGATGAAAAATCGTGGTGACTCGAGAAGCCGCTCGGCCTTGTGGTCGATGCGGCGATGGAGGGAGCAAGAGACGGGCACAGGAGCTGGAATCGAAGCCATCGAGGGGCCCGGTCTACGTATGGGGTTAACGTCACTTTCGTAGATGGCACTCGATGGCTTTCTCGTCTAGGTCTAGCCTCAGAAGCTACACCACTCTCGACTTTGACGCAATCTTGGACGCAATCAATATGAGGACGTATTCGAAATGAGAACGTATTCGAACACAGTGTCCGCGCTGATTCTTACGACTCCCGCTTTCCCACTTCATCCATGTAATCGAAGAGTTCGTTTACCGTATATTCGGTCATCGTCCGATGCGCCCTATGGGGGTGCTTGGACACATGACGGATTGCCTCAACGACCGTTTCATGGACGCGATCATCTATTTCGAGTTCCTGAAATCTCGTCTCGCCTTCCTGAGTCGACACATACCGTGCAGGGAGGCGATTTAGGGCATACGCGGTAATGTCCGATTTGCACAGTGAACAGAAACATATATCCCGTTCATTCTGAGCAATCCTCTCCACTTCTTTCCACACCAAAGGTTCCATCATGTTATAGATTCCTTCTACACGATTGTTCCTCAGTGTCAATCCATCACACCCCTCTCGATTCTATAAGAAGTCCGCAATAAACACCCTATTATGTCTGCTCGACCACAATACGTCAAACCCTGTATCAAGGTTCTCATCCATTCACAGATATCTATTTCTATTCATGACTGCATTTCGATTCAAAAACATCCATAGAGTCCCGGAGACATCTCCGATGATAACGGTTTGCCCCAAAGTGGAAGCGTTGCTATCCTTTAACCTTTCACCGTTCTTGGGTGGTTGCCCCCAACAGCTCAGAGTAGGTCCTGACGGTGTTCTTTCCGCTTTCCTTCGCGCTGTAGAGAGCCTCGTCCGCATGTTGCAGCAGTTCATGCCTTGTGGTTCCGTGCATCGGGTAAAAAGCGATTCCAATGCTCGAAGTCGTCCGAAATACTTGTTCCCCGATTTCCCAAGGTTGCTGAATGGCGGTAAGAATTCGTTGGGCAAGTCGCACTGCGTCCTGTTCTTCATGAATCTCGGGAAGAAGAATGGTGAATTCATCCCCGCCAAGACGGGCCAGGATGTCACTGGCCCGAAGACACCCACTCACCCGCTCTGCAAACTGTTTGAGAAGCTCATCCCCCACATCATGGCCCATTGAATCGTTGACGACTTTGAATCTGTCCATGTCGATATACATCACGGCCATCTTGCGCCCATATCGTTCAGCTTCTTTGATGGCTTGCTTGAATCGATCTCTGAACAATCGACGATTGGGCAAGCCTGTCAAAGCGTCATGGAACGCCAAATGCGCCAGTTTTTCCTCATACCTTTTTCTCTCGGTGATGTCTCTGGCTACCACCTGGAAGTGAACAAGATTCCCCGCTTCGTCTAGAACAGGCGTTCCTTTCGCTTCCACCCACACCCAGTGGCCTCGGACATGTTTGTACCGAAATTCGATGATTTTCTCTTCCTTAGTCATTGCTATTTCAGAAAATTCCCTCCGAACATTGAAAACATCATTCGGATGTACCATATCAAAGACAGGATTACCCTCATAGACTTCAGGGTCGAATCCCAATACAGATTTGTGGGAGGGTGAAGCATATTTGACCACGCCGTTCACATCCAAGATGCCCACCAAATCAGACATGTTCTCCGCAATTAAACGATACCTTGCCTCACTTTGACGCAGGGCTTCCTCTGCTTGTTTTTCTCGGGTGATGTCTTGGAGTATCATCAAATAAGACGGTTTTCCGTCGTACTGAATTGAAATCCCCGTCACTTTCACATCGATTGTTTTTCCATCCATACGACGGATTTTCTCTTCGGTCGGATCGATTGCGATACCCGTCCGATTTAATTCCTGGATGTGACTCTCTGCCAAATGCCTGTATTCTGGCGGAGAGAAATCGAGAATTGACTTTCTCAACAAATCATCAATCGATGAAGCCCCCAACAACTTCGTACAAGCTGGGTTTGCATACTGTATCAGCCCGTCGCGATGAACAATCACCGCAATCGGAGAGAGTTCCACCAATTTCCGATAGCGCTTTTCACTTTCTGCTAACGCCCTTTCTGCTTTCTTTCGCTCCGTTACATCTTGGAATATGGATAAGACAACAGGTTCCCCGTCTTGGATAATGTGAACTCCTCCGATTTCCACATCAATCAACTTTCCATCGTCTCGAACCATGATTGTTTCAATGAACGGGAGTTCCTTGCCAACGTGAAGATCAAGAAACCTTTGTCTTGAACGTTCATGATAGTCAGGATGAATATAGGAAAAGATGTTTTTCCCGATCAATCGTTCCGTGCGTAAGGTTTTCAGGGCAAATGGATTCGCATAAAGAATGGTTCCATTACGGTGAATCAAAATTCCCTTGGGAGACAGCTCCACAACCTTTCGATAACGATCTTCACTTTCCCGCAAAGACTGTTCGACTTGTTTTTGCCCCGTAATCTCCCTCGTAATACTGCACGTTCCGATAATGTTCCCGCTCTCATCCTGAAGCGGGGACAGGGTTAGACTGACCATAATGGGTGTGCCATCCTTTTTCAGACACACGGTTTCAAAGCCCTGAATATGCTCACCCATTTTGGCACGTTCCATCATTTCCCGTTGTTGTTTTTCTCGAAACGAAGGAATGATGGGCAATGGCTTGCCGAGAATTTCTTCCCGTTTCCATCCATACATTTCTTCAAACGCGGGGTTTATATCGACAACATTTCCGTCCAAATCCAAAATGTCGATAGCGTCGCCTATGGAATAAAAGAGCGCTCTTACCCCCGCTTCCATTTGGGTCAAGGAGGCCCTTGTTTTTCGCAGCTCCGTCACGTCCTTTGCAACCCCAAGTATGCCGATGACTTCACCGTTCACAACCAGGGGAATGTTTTTTACCTGTAGATGAACAATCTGTCCATTTTTACGAATCGCTTGTATGTTGTACTCGCAAGACATCCCATTCAAGACTTGGGTGAGTTTCTCTTTGACGAACGCTTCATAACCCGGCGCCAGGACATCTTGATAATGAAGGCCTTGGATTTCCTCTTGGGAATAGCCAAATATCTTGCAAGCCACTTCATTGACTTCAAGAATCGTTCCTTCGACCGAGAGAACGAAAATGGCATCAGGATTGTATTGCATAATGGACTTATACACTTCGAGGGATGATTCGCTAAACAGTAAACCCACGAGTCTTCTCTCCTTCGGCAACCCAGCCGTCATAGCAATCTGCCTTAGACCTGTTGGCTTTGCGTCCCTGACTTTCGTACAGGTTTGCCTTTGTCGTTCTCCTTCACTACTACATGGTGCTTCAGGTAGAACCACTGTTAATAACATGATCCATGATGATCCATGCGGATCGGGTGGAACTAATACGTGGCTACCCCGCAAAATCTTGTTCCCATCCGGAATCTCTTACTCGAGAGGTCATTGAGCCTTCCTTCGTATATGACATTTTCTTCCCCACTCCATGCCCGTTGATATAACATTGAAGCTTCCGTTCCGCATCTTCGCGCGGTAAAAGTTCCTTGAGCTCCTTCCCCACGACCTGCTCAAGCGTCAACCCCAGATTGTACAATAATTGACCGTCGCACATTGTGTGAATAAATTTTCCATTCCGCCGGGTAAACTTAAACGTCATACCTTCCTGATAACTTAAGGTATCTGCTAACTCCTGTTTTGTTTTGTTCAACGCCTCTTGCAGCCATTCTTGCTTCCATGCCTTTGGGTACATTCCGTCTCTTGCAATAATCATTTCTATCTGCTGGAACTTCGACAGAAATTCCATGGGAGGTAGAGGTTTACTGAACAAATACCCTTGTCCCATGTCGCAGAGGTTCTGTTGGAGAAATGTGAGTTGGTCTCTCGATTCAATTCCTTCGGTTACACCAAGAGATGCTTTAAACATCTTATACTTAGGAGAATTCGATAAATATCCATCGTCGTGTCTTCTGTGATCTCGAGCCCTAGATACGATGGAACCATCCCGGTTTCACGAAACACGTGTTCAACGTTTTCGACAAAATTCGATTGGTAGAGTTGGCATACAGAGAGGTTGACTGCCATAATTATAGGTGGAATGCCTATAGCTTGCCAAGCTACGTTTTGGGCACAAACTGTTCGCAATACACATTCCCCGAGGTAGAATCAGCTCAGTCTCCTCTGCAATCGGAATGAACTCCGTAGACAACCTTTCTATTTGAACCACTTTCACCCCAGTCCGATCAACCCGCCCCTCGTCCCATATATTATATTTTTGTGTCTATTATACATGATTTTTTTATTTTTACAGAATTACCTGATTTATAGAGGTTGCAACCAAGTTTCGAGTGAAGAGAGGAAACTATACATAATCTCGCACATTATTCATTTCCTTCCGCCGTGTCTGGTGACGGGGACGATGGTGTAATCGTCAAATCAAATTCTTCACTGCCTGCCTCCCCCCTTAACCCTGCCTCATCCCTTGCCCCGCCTGGCTTTTCTCGACTTTTCCTGCTCTCTCCCACTTTCTACCGTCAAATTCGATCCTTCCCTGGATCACGCCTTTTCTCACCCGATTTTATCCGCTATTTTCAATAAATCTTGTTCTTTCGTAAAATCAATTTGTTCCCTGGCGGGAAGGGGGAAAGACGGGGTTGAGGACGCAGGGCGGAAAGATTTTGTCGTGTATTTTTTCGCATTTTTGTTCAGTCGAAGTCCAGGAATCCTTGATATGTCGGGCTTTTTCGCGTCTGGTAGCTCTCAAAATTTTGCTCTGAGTTTCTCTCGCCCGTCGCCTTTAGGCATCAAAAAGAAAGGGCGAATCCAGGCTTTTCACCCGAATTCACCCGTGCTCTACGGAACAACCATTTTTACTCAGGGAACAACTTATTTTGCGCAGGGAAGAACTTCATTTTGCGAACACACAAACACCATAGGTGAGCCGCGACCTCACTCCACCGTGACACTTTTGGCCAGGTTGCGCGGCTTGTCGACATCGTTGCCACGTGCCACGGCGGCATAGTAGGCCAGCAGTTGCAACGGAATCACGGCAACAATCGGCGCCAAGAGCGGGTGCAGACGAGGCAGATAGAGCACCTCATCGACCGACTTGGCTAAGTCCTCGTTGCCCGCCCAAGTCACCCCGAGAACAAACGCGTCGCGCGCCTTGACCTCCTTGATGTTACTCAAGGTTTTCTCGTACAACGCCTGCTGAGTGGCCATAGCGATGACCGGCACCCCTTCCGTGATGAGCGCCAGGGTTCCGTGCTTGAGCTCGCCGGCCGCGTACGCCTCTGCATGAATGTACGAGATTTCCTTGAGCTTCAGGGCGCCCTCCAAGGAGAGCGAGTAGTCCAGGCCACGGCCAATGAAGAAGGCGTGTTCCACTTCAGCATAGCGGTGAGCGAACTTCTCCAGCTGCGGTGCCACACCCAGCACCTGTTCCGCCGCCTGCGGCAGATGGCCCAGCCCAGCCAGAACATCCCGGATGTCCGCGTCGGTCTGCGTCCCACACACGCGTGCAAAGTAGAGGGCTAACAGGAACAATACCACCAGCTGCGTCGTGTACGCCTTCGTCGAAGCCACCGCAATCTCCGGACCCGCCCAGGTGATGAGCACATCATCCGCTTCGCGTGCCACCGAGCTGCCGACTACGTTGGTGACGGCCAAAACCCGGCGCCCGCGCGCCTTCGCTTCGCGCAGCGCGGCGAGGGTATCCGCCGTCTCACCCGATTGGCTCATGACAATGATGAGCGTCCTGTCTGAATCAATCGGATTTCCATACCGATATTCGGACGCAATCTCCACGTCCACCGGGATGCGCAGAAGTTGCTCCATCCACGCCTTGCCAACCAAGCCCGCGTGCCACGAAGTGCCGCAGGCGACGATGTGCACCCGGTCAATCGCGCGGATAAAGTCCTCCGTCAGTTCCAGCTCCGGCAATTCCACGCGTGACCAGTCAGGTGCCACACGCCCGGACAACGTATCGCGAATCGCTTTCGGCTGCTCGTAAATCTCCTTGAGCATGAAGTGCGGATACCCACCGCGCTCAGCCGAAACCGCGTCCCACGTCACGTGCAAAACTTGTTTTCGCACGGGCTGACCCGAAACCGTGAAGCATTCGACGCCGTCGCGGCGGACCACCGCCATCTCGCCGTCATCGAGCACGTACACGTCGCGCGTGTACTCGAGAATAGCCGGAATGTCCGAGGCGATAAAGTTCTCGCCCTGACCCAGACCAATGACCAACGGGCTGGCCTTGCGCAGGGCAATCAGGGTATCCGGGTATTCGGCGCAGAGCACCACCAGTGCATAAGCGCCCCGGATGCGCTCCGCCACCCGGACCATAGTCCGGAACAGGTCCCCGTCGTACAGGTCTTCAATCAGATGCGCGACCACCTCAGTGTCCGTCTCCGACTGGAACGTGTGCCCCTTGGCCGCCAGCTCCTCGCGCAGGCTCAGGTAGTTTTCGACGATGCCGTTATGCACCACCGCAAACTTGCCCTGACAATCCTGGTGCGGGTGTGCGTTCTCATCGGACGGCCGACCGTGCGTCGCCCAGCGGGTGTGACCGATGCCGATATGACCGACAAGCGGGTTTGTGGCCAACTTGTCTTCCAGGTTCGCCAACCGTCCCACCGACTTGGCGACATGCAGCTGCCCATCGGCAAGCGCGGCCACCCCAGCCGAGTCGTAGCCCCGGTACTCCAGCTTCTGCAGCCCGCCAATCACGACACCCTGCACGTCCCGCGGCCCGACGTAGCCCACGATTCCACACATATGCAATTTTCCTCCTTATAGGCCTGCTCACTCTTGTCCACAGCGGTCACCCGCTGGTTTTCGAGCTTCGCGTGACGGTGCGGCCCTCACACCGGGAGGCACCCGCCGAATGGTTCGCCAACCTCCTCCGCGTCAACTGGATACCGTAACATCCAGTCCAGGCGCTTCTCGCCGGAAAGTGTCCCAGATTCACCCCCGCGCGTTTTTCGCAAGTTGCGCCGCTGGCGCTGGCGGATAAGTCCACCAGCCATGGCATCAACCCGCGCAACCTCACTATATGTGACCGAACAGGATGCGGTCAATGGGATGCCCCCATTTTGCCATACACATGTCAGATCACCTGTCATCAGCGGACACCATACGCCCGCACTCGACACCCCGTTTGCGACAACAATTCCTCGCACATACCGTCCTGGCTGCCGGCCTTCCGATTCATTTGGAAACGTGCTCTTTCATCGGTCGCAACCACCCGCCGCATGCGCCAAGCGACTTCTTCGCGCGGTTAGGCGCCCAATTCCGCCCGCACAACCCGCACAATGCTCCCAACACACTCCTGGAGCAGCTGTTCGTCCGGCCCCTCCGCCATCACGCGGACAATCGGCTCCGTTCCCGACTCGCGCACCAGCACTCGTCCATCGCTGCCAAGCCGCTCTTCCGCCGCCGACAGCGCTTGGCGAATGCGGTCATTGGTCGCCCACGCTTGCTTGTCACGTACGCGGACGTTCTCCAAGATCTGGGGATACCGCGTCATCACCTTGCGCAGCTCAGCCAACCGCTGTCCACTGCCCACCAGGATGTCCACCAACTGCAGGGCGGTCAGAATGCCGTCACCGGTGGTGGTGTGGTTGAGAAACACGATGTGCCCCGACTGTTCGCCGCCCAAGGTGTAGCCCCCGCGGCGCATCGCCTCCATCACGTAACGATCCCCCACCGCCGTGCGCTCCACGTGGATGCCAAGCTGTTCCATCGCCTTCAGAAAGCCCAGGTTGCTCATCACCGTGGCGACCACCGTATCGTGGTTGAGCTGCCCTTGCTGTTTGAGCGCACGGGCGCAGATGGCCATGACATAATCCCCGTCCACCAGGGCTCCGGTGTGGTCAACGGCAATCAGCCGATCCGCATCGCCGTCAAACGTTAACCCGACGTCTGCACCCAGTTCCAGGACCGCCTTTTGCACCACATGCGGATGGGTCGATCCGCACCCGACATTGATATTCACGCCATCTGGCTGGTTGTTCAGGACGCTGACCCGTGCCCCTAGGCGCGTAAACACTTCGGGAGCGATGTTCGAGGCGGCGCCATTCGCGCAATCAAGCACGATGTGCAACCCTTCAAAGCGGTTTTGGACCGTCTTCAGGAGAAAGTCGATATACGCAGACCGTGCCGGCTCCTCATAGATGCGACCGACCGCAGCACCGATGGGACGCGGCAGATTCTCGACCCCGGCCTGCATTGTCCGTTCAATCTCGTCCTCCACCTCATCCGGCAGTTTAAACCCGGCATCGCTAAAAAACTTGATACCATTGTCCTCGACCGGATTGTGCGAGGCGGAGATCATCACGCCAGCCTGCGCCCCCAAGTGGCGCGTCAGATATGCCACCCCAGGTGTAGTGATGACCCCAAGCCGCAGGACGTCCGCGCCGATGGAGAGGATGCCGCTGATGAGCGCTGCCTCCAGCATATCCCCGGAGATGCGGGTATCTTTTCCGACGGCGATGCGCACTCCTCGGCGACCACCAGTCAACACATGCGCTCCCGCGCGCCCCAAATGAAACGCCAATTCCGGGGTCAATTCGCGGTTCGCGACGCCGCGCACCCCGTCCGTACCAAACAAGCGGGCCAATTTCACCGCTCCTTTCCACTGCAAACCATACAACCGATAGTCAAAAATGACAATGAAAAACGGCTGCCCGGACTCGCTGCCGGCAGCCGCAGCAACCCAAATCATTGTGCCATAAGGACATCCGTGACGGCAACCATTCTATTTGGCGACAATCAGCTCCAGGGGGAGCACAGCCACCCAAGGGTGCTGCGCCACCTACGATTGGCTGACTTGCACCTCTGCGTTTGCTGGAGATAGCTGCGTAACCCGGACGCCCGATGGCACATCGACCTGGATGGGGCCCCGTGTATCCCCAGGCTGCAATCCCTTGGCGTCGACGTAGGCCCGAATCGCATTGGCCTTCAGCCCACCCACCACCGACTTCGGTCCACTTACGTGAACCGTCACTTGGGACGGGGTGACCACAGACACCGTTTCCCCCGCAGGAACGTTCCGGATCGTCAGCGGGACGGTGAAGGAACGCACGGCGCTTGGCTCAATCTGGACGCGTATCGAGACTGTGGACGGACTGGCCCGTGTCGCACCGTCTGGCAGGGGCGCCTTGACGGAGACCGTCTTGCTTCGGTTGAGCCCGGATACATCCACCGGAATCGTCAGGTGCTTAGGCAAGTGGGTTCCGTACAGGGTTACCGAGGATACCGACGGCGTGAGTCCGGCCACATCGTACCCGGCTGCGGGCGATCCGCTCGTCTCCAAACGTATGGGCACGCTCTGGTGCGGCGCGACGACGGGCACCGTGACGTGCGCCGTGGCCGGCGCTACCGTGACCCCGTCCACCGGGTTGCCACGCGCGTCGACTGCGGCCAACGTCACTTCCTGGGAAACCGAATCATTGGCCCCCTGTACCGAAACGAACGCGGCGACAGTACTGACCCTACCCAGCGCCTGAGCCGCGCCACTGACCTTGACGGTCGCCACGTCACAATCGGGATTCCCCACAGTATAACCAGACGCTGGCTGCCCGCGGACAATGACGCGGACTGGACGCTCATCCGTCTTTCGGTCGGCAATCACCACTGTTACACTGGATGGGCTGAGGCTGTACTGGACCAACGGCATATGCTCCGCAGTGAGGGGTACCTGGTGCTGCCCGGGACCCAGCCCCCGTACATCGGCCACCAACTGCACATTCAGCATCTGCTCAGTCAGCGACTGTAAGTTCACCGTACTGTCATGCACGGCGACGATGGCCGCAGAGGGACTGACGCTAGTCACCACAGTATCGTCAGAGGTTCGGACGTGAACCGCAATCGGGAACTTGGAGACGCTGACGTTGTTTGTCACCGCGCTGGTATCGGGGCTCGGCTGTACGGTAAACCACAAAATGCAGCTGAGGGCGAGCGCGATGATGCGCAAGACGTTGTTGTTGGACCAAAATCGGCTCACTACGACTCCGCCTTTCGGCTGAGAAACTTGTTGAGGGTGGCAGGGCGCTTGAGCGTCAGCAGGGTGTTGAGCAAATCTCGCAGGGCGGACTCACTGAGGTCCTGGGTCAAGACGCCGTCTACCGCCAACGAGATGTGCCCGGTCTCTTCCGAGACGACCACGGCCACCGCGTCCGACTGTTCCGTCACGCCCAGCGCGGCACGGTGGCGGGTTCCCAACTGCCTGTCCAAATCGCGGCTGTCCGTCAGCGGCAGAAAGCAGCCGGCCGCCACCATCCGATCCCCCCGTACCACGACCGCACCGTCGTGCAGAGGCGTATTCGGAATGAATGTATTCAACAACAGTTCGGTGCTGATTTTTCCTTCGATAAGGGTCCCTGTCTCAATGTACTCGCTGAGACCCGTGCTGCGCTCGATGACAATCAGAGCGCCGGTCTTCGTCTTGGAGAGCACCTGGCTGGCCTTGACAATCTCTGAGGCAGCCCGTTTCACATCTTCATTGTCGGTCGAAGTAAAGGAAAACGAAAAGAACCCGCCGCGGCCCAGTTGCTCCAACGCCCGACGCAGTTCTGGCTGAAAGACGACCGGAATTGCGAAGAATCCCAAGGTGATGATTTTGTTCAGAAGCCAATTCAACGCCTGCAAGTGGAGAAAGCTGCTGACTGCGGTGGCCAGCAGAATCACGATAACACCCTTGACCAGCTGCACCGCTCGGGTGCCGCGGATGAGGATGAGTAGACGGTAAATCACATACGCGACGATGAGGACGTCAACCGCGTCGAGTATGCCAAAGTGTCGTAAGATGTCCAACCACGCCGCCATTCTCGCCACCAACTCGCCGGAAAAATGGAGCCATTCCCTTCCTACTATTGTTTCGTACTCGTCCGTCTACGTCAAGTCGTTGGTGACATTTGGCGAATCTCCCCTCCGCGTGTTCTGCTGACCTCAGCGAGTTTTACTGCGGCGGGCCGTTCGACGGGTCTGGACCAGGGATTTCCGATACGCCGCTAAGAATACACGCGAAATGGCTTCGTGCCCCTTGTCATTCGGATGAATCGGGTTGTTACGGATGCGAAAATCACGCAACCGGCCCTGCTTGTAACAGTCAACAAACAGGTGCTCGTTGCCGAAGTAGCGGTTGCGCACGTCGGCCAGGATGAGGTGTTCCCGCGTCGCCACGTGGCAGATAACCTGATTTAACGTATCGATACATTCCTGGGCGACCAATGAGTTCGGGAACGGGTTATACATCGTCCCGAGGATGACGGTTGTCTGTGGGGACCTGACAGTGTGGACAATCTGCGTCAGGTTCTCCTGTACCTGCCCGCCAACCCGCAGGAGCCGACCGCGGTTTCCGTCAATTAACCACGGCATGGCTTTAAGAAAGTCGTTGCCACCAATCAAAATGGTAATAAGCCGCGCCTCTCCCCAGATACACTCCGGCACATCCTTCAAGGACTTGAGCAGCTGCCGGGAGGTCCAACCGGGTTTAGCGCGGACAAACATGTTCACTCGCTCCTGCTTGGACAACGCGGCCTGAACCCGATTGACATAGCGCGCCCGTTCCGAACTGGCGCAGTATCCGTACGTGATTGAATCTCCTAAGGCTACGTACAGCATCGGCTGTCCTCCCGGTGTGTCATACTTGCACTGTATTTCGGCCTGAAACGGGGCGTGACGGCGGCCGTGCCGGCAAGTGTATCGTTCGGTCGTATCCCGCCGGCAGTTCCAGCGATAGTATGCCCATCCACATCCGTTCGGACACTTGGGATCACGAAAAAAGAGCGTCGATATGGGCCGCCTGCACGACGGCCTGGGTCGGCCCCAAAGCCATGGAGCTAAGCCTGTGGACGGGAGACTATACCCGAACCAGGGCGATAAGGTGAGGGGTGACGGTGGCCTCAACGCAGGCAGCCACCACGAGTAAAGCCAGAATCCAGGGTAGGTGGCGTGCAGCGCGGCGAAGCTCACTGCGCAACGATAACCGGGGTTCGCGAGTTTCCACGGTGGTACCTGTGGTGCTCGTTCTCATCCGCCGGGTCAGGCTGTGTATCGCGGCAAAGCCGAGTTGAAACCCCAGCACCGTCGCCCAGACGATGGCGGTCAATTCGAAAACCCCGTGTGGAAGAACGCCATACACCAAAACCTTCCACAAAGGTACGTGCGCCTGTTGAACAGCGAGGGCGGTCACGTACCCCAGCAGGACTCCATTCAACCACAACATCACTGCCGGGAAAACGCCTAAAAACAGACCCAGCACGATCAGCTCCAGCGCCGCGATGGCGTTGTTGAAGAAGATGGTCCAGATGGCGCCCAAAACCGAGGTGGACGATATGCCCTCGGCGGTTCGCTTCAATTTTTCGATAACTGGGCCGAGCGTCTCCTGAAAGTGGTGCGGCCAGAGCGCTCCGCTCACAAACCCGGCCACCAACAGCAGCAAGGCTAGGGCAATAAACCATGGAAACGACTTGTTCGTGTGGGGAACTCCGGAATTGGACATGTATGTACCTCGCTTTCAACGCATACACTGGGCAAAGACTTGAACCTGTCCACGAGGGGGTTGATTCAGCGTGCGGGATACCAAACGGTTCCTCGCCATCAGCAGTATTATCGCCTTGTTCATGGCCGTTTTGTTCGCGGCCGCTGGAGAAATCCGCGTCGACGCAGCCGAAAAGCCCAGCGCCATCTATAAGGTGGATACACCGGAAAAAGTGGTGGCGCTCACCTTTGATATTTCCTGGGGCGAAAAGGTGCCCGAACCCGTCCTCGATGTCTTGAAACGAGAAAAGGTCGACAAGGCGACCTTCTTTCTCAGCGGACCCTGGACACAGCGGCACCCGAAGATTGCCAAGCGCATCCACGATATGGGCTACGAGATTGGCAACCACGGGCATCTGCATAAAGACTTCTCCAACTATCCGGACAGTTGGATCCGCCAGCAAGTCGCCTTATCGGAAAAGGCCATCTACCAAGTGACCGGCGTCAAGACGCGCCTGATTCGAACCCCGAACGGGGACTTCAATCCCCGGGTGATTCGCTGTTTGAACAACATGGGCTATACGGTTATCCAGTGGAACACCGACTCCTTGGATTGGAAAAATCCTGGGGTGAAAGCCATCACAGAGCGCGTCCTGAATCGGGCCGTTCCGGGCGACATCATCCTGATGCACGCGAGCGATTCATCGAAACAAATTGTTGAGGCGCTGCCACAGATTATATCCGGGCTGCGCGCGAAAGGCTATCGGTTCGTGACCGTTTCGGAATTGTTGTCACAGGCAAAGGTCGAATCGAAAGTGGAGTAAACAAGCGAGTTTAAGAAGGGCCCCGGCCATATGGCCAGGGGCCTGCCCCGTCAGCGTTCCTCACTCGGAGTCAGGTGGGTCGATGGATAAGTCCGCGGATGTACGGTTTGGGATTGCGTCGGTTCCGTCCGCGACGGCGATCCGCCTGACAACAGCTTGCCAAAGATGAGAATCATATAGAGGTTACAGGCCATCATCACCAGACCGGTTTGATTGACAATGGCCGCATTGGCCTGCGATTTAATCACCAAGAGCCAATCGATAATCGTAAACACGTACAGGTAGAACGCGGTCGGAATAAAACTCCCCGCTCCCGACAGGCGACGTTTCGCGGCGGCGCCTACCAATGCCACCAAAAACGGCCACAAGCCCTGTACGAGGTAGATACTGTACGGCGCGGACGCCCCAGGGTGTGCCAAAGTCTCAAGCCGGTATCGATACCACAGCATATCGAATAAGGCGAGTAGTAAAAACAGCGCTTGCGCCCAGCGCCAGACCCGCCGCGGCAAGCTTATGCGCGCCACAAAGTTCAGCGTCAGGAAGGCCCAAAAACCCATCAGGCTGGTAGTCGCCAGGAACGCGCCCTCCGTCAATCCGCGATACCACGCCACGTGAACCATTCCGGCCGCCGCTGTCGCGAAACCGACCACCGCCCCGACAAGGACTGTGCTGGCCACGAGAAACACGAGCTGATTGAGTCGCATCCACCCGTCCCCCTCCGTCTGATACCATGATACTCCAATGCCCAGATAGGTTCCAATACTCCAACGATTCCTACATGTCTTGATTGGATGTTATCGAATCCACAGTACCTTGCCGAACGCACAGGAGTGTGTCGAACGTCGAATCGAACGTATACTCCGGCCTCACCGTCGACATACTAGCCGCGTGAACCCGTGCGACGCCGGAGGAAGGCAGGGGGTGTGGCGAATGAAGGCGAAAAGGCTGGTGAGTGCACTCGC
The DNA here is from genome assembly GCF_000430585.1 of Alicyclobacillus herbarius DSM 13609. Lineage (GTDB taxonomy): Bacteria > Bacillota > Bacilli > Alicyclobacillales > Alicyclobacillaceae > Alicyclobacillus_G > Alicyclobacillus_G herbarius. The sequence goes on along the minus strand of NZ_AUMH01000017.1, from coordinate 54,694 downwards.
CATGATCGCGCTCGTTGGAGTCGGATGCGGATCGGAAGGGGGCGCACAAGCCGAGGTATCGGGTGCGGGCGGCGGTGCAGGTGGTGGTGGACAGGACTATGGCACCACCAAACAGATGGTGGTCGACATCCTCAATTCCAAGGAAGGGCGGGAAGCCATCGCCCAGGCCCTGCGGGATCCCCAAACAAAGCAACAGTTGACCGTCTCCGAGTCGGACATTCGTCAGGCGTTAGAGAAGCAGTTACAGTCCAAACAAAGCCAGTCCTTTTTAGCCCAGCAGGCAAAGGACCCGAAGTTTGCGGCTGCCCTAGCCAAGGCGGTGCAGCCAGAACTCGTGTCTGTCAACAAACAGCTGATGAAAGACCCGGAGTATCAGAAGGACATGTTGGTGCTGTTGAAGTCTCCAGACTTCACGAACCACCTTCAGAGCCTCTTTCAAACCCCACAGTTCCGTGGACAAATCATGAAAATCATGACGGACGCCCTGCAGACCCCTAGCTTCCGTATGCAGTTTGAGCAAGCCCTGAAATCGGCGGTGGCCGACCAGATTCAGCAGGCCGGACAGCAACAAGGCGGGCAACAAGGGCAAGGTGGCCAGGGCGGTCAGGGGGGCGGATCGTCCGGTGGAGGAGGTGGCGGTGCTGGCGGCAGCGGCGGCTGACAAAGACCGCCGTTCGCGTCGCGCGATAGATCAAGAGGACCTCGCATGGACGCGGGGTCCTCTTGCTTGGATGTCTATCGACCGATGTGTGACTGCCCCACCAGTGTGTGGGGTCAGTGAGCCACGGCCGGATTGTTGCCGCGCAACCGAATGCGGCGCAAAACCTCGTCGGCGCACGCTTGGAACGCTCGGCCCTGGGGCGTGTCGGGGGCGAACAAGGAAGATTGCTCGTCGGCCAGCGCTGCCATCGGAATCTGCGCCAACACCGGGCTGCGCAGTTCCGCAGCGACGCGGTCACCACCGCCTCGGCCAAACAGATACGCGCGTTCGCCGCATCCGGCGCATTCGTACCAAGCCATGTTCTCCACCACACCGAGGATCTCGTGCTGGGTGCGTATCCCCATTAAGCCTGCCCGAACCGCGACGTCCGCGGCGTCAGTCTGCGGTGTGGTCACAATAATCTCCTTGCTCTTGGGGAGCAGTTGGTGAACGTCTAAGGCGATGTCCCCGGTTCCTGGTGGCAGATCTAGGAGTACCAGTTCGACATCTCCCCAGTGGACCTCTCCAAAGAAGTTGCGCAGCATCTTGCCCAGCATCGGACCGCGCCAGACGACCGGATTGTTCTCTGGAACAAAGAAGTCCATCGAGATGACCTTGACCCCTTCGACTTCAATGGGGATGATGAGGTCGTCGATGACGGTCGGACGTTGTTTCTTGATGCCAAAGATGCTGGGGATGCTAAACCCGTAAATATCGGCGTCAATCACCCCAACCTTCACACCCTGATGAGCCAGAGCCCGGGCCAGATTGGCGGTCACGGTGGACTTACCGACGCCCCCCTTGCCCGAGGCTACGGCGATGAACTCCACGCCGGCGTCCGGCTGCAACAGCGGCGGGACCTTTTGTTCCCGCTGCGGTCCACGCAGCTTGGCGGCAAACTTCGCGCGCTCCTCCTCGCTCATCGTACTCAACCGGACATCGACGCTTTCCACCCCGTCGAGAGCCAACAGCTTCTCGCGCACCGCCTGTTCGATGGTCGTACGGAGCGGACAGCCGCCGATGGTTAAGGCAATCTCCACGGCGACATGTGTTCCCTGGATGGTGATATTGCGCACCATCTCCAACTCGACAATGCTTTTATGAATTTCCGGGTCTTCGACATCCCGGAGCGCTTCGCGAATCTGACGTTCGTCGACCATGGATGTACCCCCTTTATCAGGGAATCTTTCGTCCCTCTTCTTAGTGTACACCATTCGTCTCGGAGGCGTCGAACTCATGGTGGATGCGACCCTCGGCATCCTGCCAGTGGACGATGATTTTCAGGGGCGGCGGCTTCGGGCCTACAAACCACAGCGAGCCCCCCGCAGGCAGCGTATAGGTTGGGTTGGCGAGCGGATCGCAAAAGCGCGGTGGATTCGCAGTGGAGGTGATAGCGAGAAGAACGAGGGGTTCTTCCGACAGGCTGTTGAGGGCGATGTGGTGGAGGGGATGAGGGGATGGGTTCCACAGCCGATAAACGGGCCGGCCGCGCCATACCAGGTGTGTTGGGGCCAGCCGACAGACAGACGGTGGGTGCTCGTCCGCCGTAGCTTCGGCCGGCAGCCGCTGCCATGGGTGGTGGACAAAGATGGACAATCCCATGAGGAGCGCGGCGCCGCCGAGGACAGCCATTATCGAGCCGCGTTTCACCTGTCGGCGTGTCACCCATCATCCCTCCTTATGAGTGCGTGTGCGGACCACCTCGAGCCCGGCGTCACTCCGTCTCTTCCGGAGGATTCTCCTCGAAACCCTCTCCACCAAGGTAGCGGACGATGGACAGGTACAAGGCCAATGCCACACGGTCCTGATACGCGGGCGTTTCCAAGTGTTTCGCTTCGTACGGATTGGACAAAAAGCCTACTTCCGCGAGCGCCGTGGCTCCGTGCACCCGGCGTAGGATGTACAGGGTGTCGTTGGACTTGGGTTCGCGGTCGGTGGGCAGGAGTGTCTCGCGAAACGTGTCCTGCATCACCTTGGCCAACCGCTTCCCGTCTGGGTTGTCACGGTAGTAGAGCGTGGTCGCCCCAGACCACCTTGGCGACGGAACCGCGTCACAGTGAATGATGACGCACACGTCGGGGTCGTGGCGACGGATAAAACGTACACGCTCACGCAAGTCCCCCTGGTGACGCCGTCGTGCTGCCCGGTCCGCATCGGTAGCTAAATCGGTATCGGTGGTTCGGGTCAAGTAGACCGTCGCCCCGGCCCGCTGCAACCAGGCCGCGGTGCGCTTGGCAATCGCCAGGGTAATCGTCTTTTCCAGTACCCCGTCGGCAGAGCAGGCCCCCCCGTCCGGTCCGCCGTGGCCTGCGTCCAACACAATCACTTGGCCGACAAGATTCGGCTCTTGGAAATCAGGCTGTGCGTGGGCTGGAGAAATCCCTATCAGGGCCAAAGTAACAGCGATTCCGCACAGGATACGAACAATCCGCTGTTGCCACCGGCAAAGATGCCATGTCTTCACGCTGGACTCGCCCCCAAGCGGCGCCTTGCGCCCAAGGTCAGTCTCGTCCAATACAGTGTATGCAAGCACGTGAAATTCATGAAAAAAGGGCACCTCATCGGTGCCCTGTAACAAGTTGTCCGGAATGGGTCAGAGCTCTCTAGACACGCATTTTCAACCGTGCCGCACGATTCGTAACGGGGAACATTCCGCAGTCACGAACGCGTGCCGCAAGCGTTTGGCTTTGCAGGCTGTCGCCTTAGCGCTTCGAGAACTGAGGCGCGCGGCGAGCCGCTTTCAGACCGTACTTCTTCCGTTCCTTCATGCGTGCATCTCGGGTCAACAGACCGGCCTTCTTGAGGACCGGGCGCAACTCTGGATTGACCTGTAGCAACGCACGGGCAATGCCATGCCGGACCGCACCAGCCTGGCCAGAGATGCCGCCGCCGTAGACGTTCACATAGACGTCGTAGCGCCCCAAAGTTTCGGTCAACAGGAGTGGCTGCTTGACGATAAGGCGCAGCGTCTCCAACGGAAAGTATTCGTTCATATCACGATGATTAACGATGAACTTACCATCGCCAGGCACCAACCGGACGCGTGCCACGGAGTGCTTGCGCCGACCGGTGCCAAGATACTGGACTTGTGCCATGGGTCAGGGTACCTCCTCCGTCGTTATTTACCCGTGGGCTCCCAGGGAATGGGCTGCTGAGCCTGATGCGGATGATCCGGTCCAACATATAGCTTCAGCTTCGTGAACTGCTTGCGGCCAAGCGAGTTATGCGGCAGCATGCCGCGGACTGCACTCTCCAGGATACGCTCTGGATGGGTGCGCAGCATGTCAATCGCACGCGTTTCCTTGAGACCACCGGGATACCCGGAGTGACGGCGGTACATCTTCTGCTGCCACTTGTCGCCGGTCAGAACAACCTTCTCCACGTTCGTCACAATCACAAAATCGCCCGTATCCACGTGCGGCGTAAACTCTGGCTTATGCTTACCGCGCAAGATCTTCGCAATTTCCGTCGCCAAACGGCCAACGCGCCAGCCGGTCGCGTCAATCACGTACCACTTGCGCTCCACGGCGTTCGGCTTCGCCATGTACGTCGTTCGCATGCGAGTCCCTCCCGACTTGCTTTGCAACCGCCGCGATAGGCAGCGGACTAGCTCATGTTCCACTTTGAAGCGTTTGAAGCGTGTCCATCATCTATAGCGATGGTCAGACAACCGTTCTTCTTTCCACACTGTAACGGGGGGCAGTGGGTAAAAGACACTAAGTTGTAGTCTATGATAATTATCGGTAAACGTCAAGACGGATATTGAACTTGCCATAACGCCAGGCCGTAGGGAGGCGCTGTTTGCCCGGCCAGACGCCTGTCGCGGGCCGCAAGGATACGTGGGATTTGCTCGGGGGAAATCCGCCCGTGCCCGACATCAACCAACGTACCCACGATGATACGTACCATGTATTGCAGGAAGCCATTCCCCCGGCAGTAGATATCGAGGTAGGTGCCCCGCCTCGCAAAGTCGATGGCGTAAACGTTGCGGCGCTTATCCTCCACCGGCGTCGTGGCGGCACAAAAGCTGGTGAAGTCGTGTTCACCGATAAGCGCATCCGCCGCACGGCGCATCGCCGACTCGTCCAGCGAACCCGGTACATGCCACGCGTAGCGGCGTGTAAAAATGTCTTCTTCGTCCGCCCGCTGCAGTGTGTAACGGTAGACCTTCCCGACCGCCGAAAAACGCGCGTGGAACGTTTCTGGCGCCTCCTCTGCCGAAACCACCATCAAGTCTCTGGGCAGCAGGCGGCCCAGAATGAACGGATAGCGTTCTGCAGGTGGTCCATACGGCTGGTCGAAGTGCACGACCTGACCTCGCGCGTGGACGCCCGCGTCCGTTCGTCCAGAACCAAAGACTTCCACGGGTATCCCCAAGACCCGTTGCAGCGCCGCCTCCAGCGTTCCCTGCACCGTCCTTAGGTTTCGCTGCCTGGCGAACCCGTGGAAGTCTGTCCCGTCATATGCGATTACCATGCGAATCTTGGCCATCGGCATCCCCGCCCCCGGCTCATCCGCAGACCGCAAATCCTCCGTTACACCAACTCAATATACACCATCGGTGCAGCGTCGCCGCGGCGCGGTCCGACCTTGATGATGCGTGTGTAACCGCCGTTGCGCTCCGCGAAACGCGGCGCAATCTCATCGAACAGCTTCTGAATCACGTCACGCTTTTCATTCTCTTCGCGCTCACGGCGCACGTAGGCCGCCACCTGACGCCGTGCGTGCAGGTCGCCACGCTTCGCCAGCGTGATCATCTTATCGGCAATCCGGCGAACCTCTTTCGCCTTGGCCTCAGTCGTCTCAATGCGCCCGTACATGAACAAATCGGTGACAAGGCTGCGCAAGAGCGCCTTACGCGCACCGCTGGGCCGACCCAATTTGCGATATCCCACCGTGTTCGCCTCCTCGTACCCGGTATATCGAAGCGCGGGTCAGTCTTCCTGACGCAGACTGAGTCCCATCGCCGCCAATTTCTCAATCACTTCTTCCAACGACTTGCGCCCCAGGTTGCGGACTTTCATCATCTCGTCCTCCGTCTTGGAGCACAATTCACCCACTGTGTTGATGCCCGCCCTCTTCAGACAGTTGTAGGAGCGCACCGATAGGTCGAGTTCCTCTATCGGGACGTCCAGCGACTTGTCGGCCGGTGCATCCTCCGTCTCCACCAGCACATCGGTCTCGTGCTCCCTGTCTGTCAGGCCGACAAACAACGCTAGGTGATCCGTCAGGATTTTTGCCCCGATACTCACTGCCTCTTCCGGTGCCACGCTGCCATCCGTCCAGACTTCGAGGGTGAGTTTATCGTAGTCGGTAACCTGCCCGACACGGGTGTTCTCCACCGTAAAGTTCACGCGCGTAATCGGTGAATAGATGGAGTCAATCGGGATGATGCCGATTTCCTGCTGCTCTCCCTTGTTCCGGTCAGCCGGGACATACCCACGGCCACGACCGGCTCGAAGTTCCGCATACAGGTGAGCCCCGTCCGTCAAGGTGGCAATGTGCAGGTCGGGATTGATAATCTCCACATCGGAGTCCCCGCGGATATCGCCCGCCTTGATTTCACCCGGACCCTCGGCGTCAATCACCAGCCCTTTTTCCTCATCGGAATGTATCTTCAGTGAGAGCCGCTTGAGATTCAGGATGATTTGCGTCGTGTCCTCCACAACGCCGGGAATGGTCGAAAACTCGTGCAGCACCCCTTCAATCTTCACCGACCGCACGGCAGCACCGGGAATCGATGACAACAGGATGCGGCGCAGCGAGTTGCCCAAAGTCGTACCATATCCACGTTCCAACGGTTCTACGACAAACTTGCCGTACGTACCCGTACTCTCCACAACCTCAATATTCGGCTTCTCCATTTCGATCATCCGTAACCCCCCTCGCTTTGCCTGGCAGCCTCACCGTTCCCGGTGCAGCCCATTACCGCGAGTAGTACTCGACAATCATCTGCTCTGCAACTGGCGTATCAATCTCCTCGCGGGCAGGCAGACGCAGCACCTTGCCGGTAAAGTTCGCCAGGTCGCGCTCCAGCCACGGGCTGACCGTCTGGCTCTCAGCCGCTTCCAGGAGTTCCTTGAACCGAGACAGGGAACGGCTCTTTTCGCGGATGGTAATCACGTCGCCAACCTTGGTCAGGTAGGACGGGATGTTCACACGCCGGCCGTTCACTTCAAAATGCCCATGACGGACCAACTGACGCGCCTCCGGACGAGAGGCCGCAAAGCCCAAACGGTACACGACATTGTCCAGCCGGCTCTCCAACGTCTGCAACAGGGTCTCACCCGTAATGCCCTGACGCCGCGCCGCATCCTCATAGTAACGCTCAAACTGCTTCTCCAAAACGCCGTAGAAACGACGCGCCTTCTGCTTCTCACGCAGCTGCAGCCCGTACTCCGACGGGTTGCGGCGGCGACCCTGGCCGTGCTGACCCGGTACGGTCGCGCGGCGGTCAATCGCACACTTCGGTCCGAGGCAGCGCTCACCCTTCAGATACAGCTTGACGCCTTCACGGCGGCACAGCCGACAGACCGGTCCGGTATATCTTGCCATTCTAGTCTTGACACCTCCACTTTCATCTATACCTGTTCTCGCCGTAGCTTCTTGAAATCACATCTCGACATTCCATTCGTCGTCGCGGCGGCCAGTGTCTTATTCAGACGCGGCGGCGCTTCGGCGGCCGGCAACCATTGTGCGGAATCGGCGTCACGTCGCGAATCCCCGTGACCTCCAGCCCCGCCGCCTGCAGCGAACGGATGGCCGCTTCACGCCCGGCGCCCGGACCCTTCACCGCAACCTCCACCTGCTTCATGCCGTGCTCCATCGCCGTACGAGCAGCCGCCTCAGCCGCCATCTGCGCAGCAAACGGGGTGCTCTTGCGCGAGCCCTTGAAGCCGACATTGCCTGCGGAAGACCACGAAATGACGTTCCCGCTCTGGTCCGTAATGGAGACAATCGTATTGTTAAAGGTCGACTTGATGTGGGCGACCCCAAATTCCACGTTTTTGCGATCACGCCGCTTCGTGCGCACAGCGCCTGTGGTGCGTCGCTGGTTTCCTCTCGGCATCGTACTACCCCCTTAACCGGATTACTTCTTCTTACCCGCCACCGTGCGGCGAGGGCCCTTGCGCGTGCGCGCATTGGTCTTCGTCCGCTGACCGCGCACCGGGAGCCCCCTGCGGTGCCGCATGCCGCGGTACGATCCGATTTCAATCAACCGCTTGATGTTCAAAGCCACCTCACGCCGGAGGTCACCTTCTACCTTGTAGTTGCGGTCAATCGTTTCGCGCAGACGGACGACCTCGTCCTCCGTCAGGTCGCGCACCCGCGTATCCGGGTTGATGCCAGTCTCCTGGAGAATCTTGTTCGCCGTTGTACGGCCAATGCCGTAAATATAGGTCAAACCGATCTCCACTCGTTTGTCGCGAGGCAAGTCCACGCCTGCAATACGAGCCATTCGGGTTTCCACCTCCAACTTATGTGCTGCGTAAATCTATACATCAACACGATGACAGCCCCAAGCGGGCGTACTCGCCCCCTTAGGCAGCCGCGCTGCAATCGTGATTGCGCCTCATCGTTGTGCCGGAAGAGCCGTACGCCCCGAAACGGGCGCGCGATATCGGGCCGCGCGAAATGCGCCGCCCAGGTCGACTCATCCCTGGCGCTGTTTGTGTTTCGGGTTTTCGCAGATCACCATGACGGTGCCCTTACGCCGAATCACCTTGCACTTCTCGCAAATCGGCTTGACCGATGGGCGAACCTTCACCTTGATCCCTCCTCACATCTCGGATTCGGCAGGACCACCGCTCCGAGAATGTCGTGAATTCCGGGAGGGCGGTGGTGGACATACGTCCAATCCCAACCTCCCTATGATACCGGAAATCCCGCAAAATCTCCAGCATCAGTTACTTGTACCGGTAGGTAATTCTGCCACGCGTCAGGTCGTAGGGCGAGAGTTCGACGGTCACACGGTCACCGGGCAAAATCTTGATGTAATGCATGCGAATCTTCCCCGAGACGTGGGCGAGAATCTTGTGCCCATTCTCCAATTCAACCCGAAACATGGCGTTCGGCAGCGGTTCAATCACAGTGCCTTCCACTTCAATGACGTCATCCTTCGCCATCTCCTGCGCCCCCTTTCGGATCTCCATCAAGTGTCAGCAACTCGGGCAACGCCACACGTAAGGCATGGCGCAGCTGGGCGTTGGTCACGCGCCCCTCGGTTTGTAGCGCGACTCGGATCTCCTCCGCCAGAAACGACGTTCGTCGAACATGCGCGACATTTTTCTTTTTGGGTTTGTCCGCTTTGCGCAAGCGTCCGTCGGCGACAAGGATAAAACGGTCACCGCCATAGCCAATGACCACGGCAAACAACCCACGGTCCCTGCCGTGCGTGACTTCCACAATGCGGCCTAGTTCAGGCAACTCCGGCTGCCTCAATGTCGTCTCTCACCTCAAGCACCGAGTTCGGCCAAGACCTTCTTCACCTCGGCATACACATCATCAATCGGGCGTTGCCCGTCCACCTGCCGCAGCAGTCCCCGCTTCCGATAATATTCGACCAGGGGCGCCGTGTGCGCGTACTGCTGCAAGCGGGTCTTCACGGCTTCCTCGGTGTCGTCGCTGCGTTGATACAACTCGCCTCCACAGCGGTCGCAAATGCCCTCCTGGCGAGGTGGTTGAAACACCACGTGATACGTCGCCCCGCATGCGCGGCAGATGCGACGTCCAGTCATCCTGGACAACAGGACCTCTTGCGGCACGTGGATGTACAACGCGGCACTCAGGTCACGGCCAATCTCCGTCAACATCGCATCGAGCGCCTCTGCCTGCGGCAGGGTCCGTGGAAAACCGTCCAAGAGGAATCCCTGCTCCGCGTCCGGCTGGCGCAATCGTTCACGCACCACTTCTATCGTCACGTCGTCCGGCACCAACTTGCCACTATCCAGGTACCCTTTGACCTTTTGGCCAAGGGGCGTCCCCATCGCGGCCGCTGCCCGGAACATATCACCGGTCGAGATGTGCACCAAGCCATAATCCTCGCGAATGCGGGCCGCCTGGGTGCCCTTGCCGGCCCCGGGCATACCTAGTAAGACGATTTGCATCCCGTCTCTCCCCCCAGAATTGATCAACGGATGAACCCGCGATAGTGGCGTTGCAACAGCTGCCCTTCCAGCTGCTGCAGCGTCTGGAGCGCGACACCCACGATAATCAACAGTGAGGTGCCTCCGAAGTAAACCGACGTCAAGCCTGCCCCTGACAAGAGCAGGAACGGTAGAACCGAAATGCCCCCCAAAAAGACGGATCCGAAAACCGTAATCCGGTTGACCACGCGCACGATGTACAACTCCGTCTCGTCCCCAGGCCGGACACCGGGAATGTACCCCGCGTGCTTTTGCAACTGCTCCGCCAGCTGCTGCGGGTTAATCTGCACGTGCGTGTAGAAGAACGTAAACAGGATGATGAATACGACCTCCGCCGCGATAAACCATCCTGAGTTCGGATACAGGTAGCGCATAATCCATTGTGCCCAGGCGTGCTTCTGGAAGAACGAGGCCGCCATATACGGCAGCATGAGCAACGAACTGGCGAAAATCACCGGAATCACACCCGCCGCGTTGACCTTAAGCGGGATGTGCGTCTGCTGACCGCTGTAGATGGTGCGGCCGACCACACGCTTGGCATACTGGACCGGAATCTTGCGCTCGGCCTGCTGCACAAATACAATCAACCCGAAAATCAGCACCACACCGGCAACCAAAAGCAAGACCTTGAGTCCGTTCATAAACCAGTCGCCAGGGTTGGGAACGAACCACTTGGTGTACACCTCTTGGCCGAGCTGACCAAGGCGCGCAATGATGCTGACGAAAATGATGATGGAGATGCCGTTGCCAATCCCCTTTTCGGTGATCATCTCACCGAACCACATCAGTAGGGTATCACCGGCGGTCAGCGCAATGACAATGACGATATACCACCACCAGGTATCCTCGTAAAGCAGGCCTCCCCTGTGGAATGAGAATGTGAGCCCTGCAGCCTGCACCAGCCCCAGTGCCACGGTCAGATAACGCGTCACCTGCGTGAGCCTACGCCGGCCCGCTTCTCCTTCCTTGCTCCACTCCTCAAACCGCCGAATCACACCGGTCTGCAGCAACTGCACGATGATGGACGCCGTAATGTACGGCGTCACGCTCATCGCAAAGATCGAGAAGCGGTAAAACGCACCGCCCGAGAACATGTTCAACAGGTCGAACAGCGGGTTTTGATTGCTGGGGTTGTTCAAGAGGGCGGTGTTCATGTCCGGCACCGGAATATACGTGCCAATGCGATACACCGCAATCATGAACAACGTAAATAAGATTCGCCGCCGCAGGTGCTTGAGCTTCCACAGGTTTAGGAAGGTCTGCAATTTAGATCACCTCAGCGGTGCCGCCTGCCGCTTCAATCTTCGCCTTGGCAGCAGCCGAATATGCGTGCGCCCGAACGGTCAACTTTACCGTCAAGTCGCCACCCGCCAGAACCTTCACCCCGTCCTTGAGGTCGCGAACAATCCGCTGTTCCTTCAGGAACTCGGGGGTTACCACCGTACCTTCTGGTAGCTCGCTGAGCTGCGACAGATTCACCACCGCATACTCTTTGCGGAAGCGCGCATTGGTAAAGCCGCGCTTTGGCAGTCGACGGAACAAAGGCGTCTGACCGCCTTCAAACCCTGGCCGTACGCCGCCGCCCGAGCGGGCCCATTGGCCCTTCTGACCGCGGGTCGAGGTTTTGCCCATCCCCGAGCTGCTCCCCCGGCCCACACGCTTGCGGCTGTGGCGCGCACCTTCATTGCCCTTCAATTCATGCAGCTGCATTCCATCCACCCCCTCGCTCAGTTCGATTCGACAACTTGCACTTCGACCAAGTGCACGACCTTGTTAATCATGCCGCGAATGGTCGGGCTGTCGTCATGGACCACGGTCTCGTTCAACTTGTGCAAGCCCAACGCCTTCACCGTGCGCCGCTGCGGCTCGGGCCGACCAATGGGACTGCGCTTGAGGGTAATCGCCAATTTATTCGCCATCGGTAACCCTCCCTTATCCCAGGATTTCCTCAATGCTCTTGCCGCGCAGGCGAGCCACCTCTTCCGCACGCTTGAGCTGCTTCAGGCCGTCCAGCGTCGCGTGAACCATGTTAATCGGGTTCCGCGAACCCAGCGACTTGGTGACGATGTCCTTAATCCCCGCCAATTCGAGCACCGCACGCGCCGGGCCACCCGCAATCACACCACTACCTTCCGGCGCCGGCTTGATGAGCACCCGAGCAGCACCAAAGTGACCAATCGCCTCATGCGGAATCGTGGTGCCCTTCATCGGCACTTGAATCAGGTTCTTCTTCGCGTCTTCAACCGCTTTGCGGATGGCCTCCGGAACCTCAGAGGCCTTGCCCAGACCCGCGCCGACGTGGCCGTTCCCGTCGCCGACGACCATCAGGGCCGAGAACGAGAAGCGGCGGCCACCCTTGACGACCTTCGACACGCGGTTGACAGTCACCAGCTTCTCGGACAGCTCCAGCTGATTCGGATCGATACGCACAACGACACCTTCCTCTCGTTTAGAATTTCAAACCGGCTGCACGCGCCGCTTCCGCCAACGCCTGCACACGCCCATGGTACAAGTATCCGCCGCGGTCAAACACGACCGTCTCAATGCCCTTTTCCAAAGCCCGCTTGGCTACAAGGGTGCCGACCTTTTCGGCCGCCTCCACGTTGCCTCCGTTGCTCACCTGTTCGCGCAGCTCCGGATCGAGCGTCGAGGCGCTGACGAGGGTGTGCCCGGCCACATCATCGATGACCTGGGCGTAGATGTGCTTATTGGAACGGTACACGTTCAAACGAGGACGCTCCGGCGTGCCCGAAACGCGTTTGCGCACCCGCAGGTGCCGCCGTTTGCGCGCCAGATTGCGGTCTTCCTTGCTAATCATACATGCCCCTCCTTCCTCAGCCCGTCCGCTTACTTCTTACCAGTCTTACCGACTTTGCGGCGAATGACTTCATTTTCGTACTTGATGCCTTTGCCTTTATACGGCTCCGGTTTACGGATGCTCCGCACCTTTGCGGCATACTCGCCGACCAGTTCCTTGTCAATGCCGCGAATCACGAGCTTGTTCGCCGCCGGAACCTCAATCTCGATGCCCTCGACCGGATCGAGCTCCACCGGATGCGAGAAACCGAGGGACAAGGTCACCTTGTTGCCGCTTTTTGCCGCACGGTAGCCCACGCCGACCAACTCCAGGCTCTTCGAGTAGCCGTTGGTCACGCCCTCGACCATGTTCGCCAGGACGCTGCGGGTGGTGCCGTGCAGACTGCGGTGCAACTTGTTGTCGCTCGGCCGTTCAACGACAATCTGCCCGTTTTCCACGACCACTTTCATGTCCGGGTGGACCCGCCGCGTCAGGGTTCCTTTCGGGCCCTTCACCACGACCTCCTGGCCTTGGCAGGAGACCTCGACGCCAGCAGGGATTTGAATCGGTTTGCGGCCAATTCGGGACATGTTTGCACCTCCGTTCTGCAGTTTACCAGATGTAACAGATAACCTCGCCGCCGACACCCAGTTTGCGGGCCTCTTTGTCCGTCAGAACGCCCTTGGACGTCGACAAGATGGCAATACCCAGTCCGCCGAGAACCCGGGGAATCTCATCCCGAGACGCATACACGCGCCGCCCCGGTTTCGAGATCCGCTTCAGGCCCGTAATCACCCGCTCCTGGTTGCGTCCGTACTTCAGGAACAGGCGAATGATGCCCTGCTTGTCGTCCGGAATGAACTCCGCGTCACGAATGTACCCTTCGCGCTTCAGGATCTCCGCCAAGGCACGCTTCAGGTTGGAACCCGGCACCTCGACCTTGTCGTGTCCAACCGCGTTCGCGTTGCGGATGCGCGTTAGCATATCTGCAATTGGGTCCGTCATCACCATCGTGGAATTACCTCCTTCCTCTTACCAGCTCGCCTTTTTCACACCCGGCAACTGACCCTTGTAGGCCAGATTGCGGAAGCAAATGCGGCAGATGCCAAACTTGCGCAGCACCGAGTGGGGCCGACCGCAGATACGGCAGCGCGTATACGCGCGCGTGCTAAACTTTGGCTTCCGCTGGGCCTTGGCAATCATCGACTTCTTTGCCACGTCATCAATCCTCCCAAGTTCAGTTTGACTCAGGAACGTCGGAACGGCATTCCCATCGCCGTCAACAGAGCACGCGCCTCTTCGTCCGTCGGCGCCGTGGTCACAATCACAACTTCCAGGCCACGCACCTTATCGACCTTATCGTAGTCGATTTCCGGGAAGATGAGCTGCTCGCGCAACCCCAGGGTATAGTTGCCGCGACCGTCAAACGCCCGCGGCGAAACACCGCGGAAGTCGCGCACACGGGGGAGCGCGATGTTCATCAATTTATCGAGAAAGTGGTACATCCGCTCGCCGCGCAGCGTCACTTTGGCGCCAATCGGCATGCCGGTGCGGATACGGAACTGGGCAATCGACTTTTTCGCCCGGGTGACGACCGGCTTCTGGCCGGTGATGCGGGTAAGGTCGTCGACCGCCGCGTCAATCACCTTCGGGTTCTGCACGGCTTCGCCCAATCCCATGTTGACCACGACTTTTTCAATCCGTGGAACTTGCATGATGGACTTGTAGTTGAACTGCTTCATCAACTCGCCAACCACGTGATTCTTGTAATGCTCCTGCAAACGGGCCACTTCGGTCCCTCCTTTCACCTGGCTACTCAGTCAATCACTTCGCCAGACTTTTTCGCGTAACGCACCTTGCGCCCGTCTTCCAACACCTTGTAACCAATGCGCGTTGGCGCGCCGGTCTTCGGATCGACATGCATCACGTTGGAGACGTGGATAGGCGCCTCCTTCTCGATGATGCCGCCCTCAGGGTACTTGAAGTTCGGCTTCGTGTGGCGCTTGACGATGTTCACGCCTTCGACCAGCACGCGCTGTTGCTTCGGAAACACCTTCAGCACTTTGCCTGTCTTCGACTTGTCCTTGCCGGCGATGACGACCACTTTGTCGCCGGTCTTGACGTGCAGCTTCGGCATACGGACACCCCCAATCGTGCGCCCCTGGCTCACAGCACTTCCGGCGCCAGGGAGATGATTTTCATGAAATCGCGATCGCGCAGTTCACGCGCCACTGGACCAAAGATACGCGTTCCGCGCGGGCTCTTGTCCTCACGGATAATCACCGCGGCGTTCTCGTCAAAGCGGATGTACGATCCGTCCGGGCGCCGCAACCCGCGCTTGCTGCGCACAATAACCGCCTTGACCACGTCGCCCTTTTTGACAACGCCACCGGGTGTTGCACTCTTCACGGACGCGACAATCACGTCGCCGATGTTTGCCGTCTTGCGGTTGGAACCACCCAGCACGCGGAAGCACATAATCTCCTTCGCACCGGTGTTGTCCGCCACGACCAGTCGGGTCTGTGGTTGAATCATCGTCAGACCTCCTCCCTCTGCCCGCTAGCTTCAGATGATAACAGCCTTCTCCACGATTTCGACCAGGCGCCACCGCTTCTCCTTCGAAAGCGGACGGGTCTCCATGATGCGCACCACGTCGCCTACCTTGGCCTCATTGTTCTCGTCGTGCGCTTTGAACTTCTTCGTACGACGCACGGTCTTGCCGTACAACGGGTGCATCACGCGCTCCTCGACGGCTACGACAATCGTCTTGTCCATCTTGTCGCTGACGACCTTACCGACGCGCACCTTGCGAAAGTTCCGCTCCACTGGACATCCCCCTTTCCGAATCAACCGATTCCGAGTTCGCGTTCCTTGAGAATCGTCTTCGCGCGCGCGATGTCTTTGCGGACCTGGCGGATGCGCATGGGATTCTCCAATTGACCCGTCGCCAACTGGAAACGCAGGTTAAACAGCTCGTCCTTCAACTCGTTGACCTTGTTCTCGATTTCCTCGGTCGACAAGTTGCGCAGCTCACTGGCTTTCATCCGCTTCACCACCCACTTCTTCGCGCTTGACAAACTTCGTCTTAATCGGAAGCTTGTGTGCGGCTAAGCGCATCGCTTCCCGCGCGACCTCTTCGCTGACGCCGGCCAGTTCAAACAGCACTCGGCCCGGCTTCACCACAGCCACCCATTTTTCCGGGGAGCCTTTACCGCTACCCATACGGGTTTCCGCAGGCTTCTGAGTCACCGGCTTGCTCGGGAAGATCTTAATCCAGACCTTACCACCACGCCGGATGTAACGAGTCATCGCAATACGAGCCGCTTCAATCTGACGGTTGGTCACCCACGCGGGTTCCAACGCCTGCAGCCCGTACTCGCCGAACGTCACTTCAGTGCCGCCCTTGGAGACACCCTTCATGCGACCGCGGTGCTCCTTGCGATGCTTGACGCGCTTTGGCATCAACATAATCAGTTGCCTCCTTCCTCAACGGTCCGACGGCGTTTCGGAAGCACCTCGCCGCGGTAAATCCACACTTTCACTCCAATCCGCCCGTACGTGGTATGCGCCTCCGCCAGCGCGTAGTCAATGTCTGCCCGCAGTGTATGCAAAGGCACGGTCCCTTCCGAATACCCTTCCGTACGCGCGATTTCCGCACCACCCAAGCGTCCGGAGACCTGCACGCGAATACCTTTCGCGCCGGCCCGCAGAGAACGCTGCATCGCCTGCTTCATCGCCCGCCGGAAGGCAACGCGCCGTTCCAACTGGCTGGCGATATTCTCCGCCACGAGACGAGCCGACAAGTCCGGTTGCTTAATCTCAGAGATGGAGATGTGCACCCGTTTGCCGGTGAGCGCGCTCAAGGCGTTGCGCAAGGCGTCCACTTCCGAACCGCCCTTGCCGATGACCATGCCCGGTTTGGCCGTATGAATGATGACGTTGATGCGGTTGGCTGCACGCTCAATGTCGACCTCAGCCACCGCAGCGTCCTTCAGCCGCTTGGCAATGTATTCACGAATCTTCAGGTCCTCATGCAACAGGTCCTGGTAGTTCTTCTTATCCGCGTACCACTTCGATTCCCAGTCGCGAATGATGCCGATCCGCATTCCGACCGGATTGACCTTTTGACCCATGCCGACTTATCCCTCCTTTTTCTCCGCAACCACGACCGTAATGTGGCTGGTCCGCTTCATGATGCTGTAAGCACGTCCCTGCGCCCGGGGATGGAACCGTTTCAAGGTCGGACCTGGGTCGACGTACGCCTCTTTGATGTAGAGGCGGTTGACATCCATGTTATGGTTGTTTTCCGCATTCGCAATCGCCGAGCGAAGAACCTTCTCGACCACCGGCGAGGCGCCGCGCGGGGTCAGCCGAAGGATGGCGAGAGCTTCACCCACCCGCTTGCCGCGGATCAAATCCACGACCAAGCGCACCTTGCGCGGAGCAATGCGGATATATTTCGCACGCGCACGAGTCGTCTGTGCCGCTTCCATGTTGTCACCATCCTTTCAAACCGATGAACTTAGCGGGAACGCGACGAACGGTCGTCTCCGGCGTGTCCCTTAAACGTACGGGTCGGAGCAAACTCACCGAGCTTGTGGCCGACCATATCCTCCGTAATGTACACGGGCACGTGCTTGCGACCATCATGTACCGCAAAGGTATGCCCGACAAACTGCGGGAAAATGGTCGAACGACGCGACCAAGTCTTAATCACCCGCTTCTCGCCGGTCTTGTTCAACTCCTCGACCTTCTTCAGGAGATAGGCGTCACAAAACGGCCCCTTTTTCAGCGAACGTCCCAAAGTGCAGCCTCCTTTCCACGAGACCAAAGTCTAAAACGCGTACTGTTTCCACCCTTAAGCCTCATGCCGCATTCGCCCGGCCGCGCGGACGCGGCCAAGCACCTGTCTTACTTTTTGCGACGGCGAACAATATACTTATCAGACGGCTTGTTCTTCTTGCGCGTCTTCTTGCCCAAGGTCGGCTTGCCCCAGGGGGACATTGGCGACTTCCGACCAATCGGTGCCTTACCTTCACCACCGCCGTGCGGGTGGTCGACCGGGTTCATCACGACACCGCGGACGGTCGGGCGACGGCCCAGCCAGCGCGAGCGCCCAGCCTTCCCAATGCGGATATTCTCATGATCTAGGTTGCCGACCTGGCCGATGGTTGCGCGGCATTCCAGGCGGATGAGGCGCACCTCGCCGGAAGTCAGGCGCACCTGCGCGTAGTCGCCTTCCTTCGCCATCAGCTGCGCCGACGCACCGGCGGCGCGCACCAACTGCGCCCCACGCCCCGGCTTCAGTTCTACGTTGTGAATGACTGTACCAACCGGGATACTGGCCAGCGGCAGGGTGTTCCCCGGGCGAATGTCCGCGTCCGGGCCAGACATGAGAACGTCCCCAACCTTCAAGCCGTGCGGCGCGATGATGTAGCGCTTCTCGCCATCCGCGTAGTGGAGCAGCGCGATGCGAGCAGATCGGTTCGGGTCGTATTCAATCGTCGCAACCTTCGCTGGGATGCCGTCCTTGTTCCGGCGAAAGTCAATGATGCGGTAGCGGCGCTTGTGGCCGCCGCCATGGTGG
The DNA here is from genome assembly GCF_000430585.1 of Alicyclobacillus herbarius DSM 13609. GTDB lineage: Bacteria > Bacillota > Bacilli > Alicyclobacillales > Alicyclobacillaceae > Alicyclobacillus_G > Alicyclobacillus_G herbarius. The sequence continues at coordinate 36,464 of NZ_AUMH01000017.1, read as the reverse complement.
CGGGTCGTAATCTTGCCCTGGTTGTTGCGCCCGGCGTTCTTTTTCAGCGGCGCCAGCAGGGATTTCTCCGGCCGGTCGGTGGTAATCTCCTCGAACGTCGAAACCGACATGAATCGACGTCCCGGGGAGGTCGGCCGATATTTTTTGATACCCACCGTGTCAACCTCCTTTTTCAGTCAAATCTCGCGTTCTTACGCGTCTTCGCCAAAGATGCGGATGGGATCCGAATCTGGGCGCAGGGTGACGACAGCCTTTTTCCATTCCGGGGTCCGGCCGACAAAACGCCCCACGCGCTTGGTCTTACCCGGCACACGCAGGGTGTTGACTTTTGCCACCTTCACGCCAAACAGCTTCTCCACCGCCCGGCGAATCTCGGTCTTGTTGGCGCGCTTGTCGACTTCAAACACGTACTTGCCCTGCTCCATCAGCTCGGTCGACTTCTCGGTAATCACCGGCCGTTTAATCAGGTCTCTCGGGTCCATTACGCGAACACCTCCTGGACCTTCTCGACGGCATCGCGGGTCAGGACCAAATGGCCGTGACGCAGCACGTCGTAGACATTCACTCCACCGGCCGAGACGTACTTCACGTCAGGCAGGTTGCGGGCAGACAGAAGTGCCTTCTCGTTCACCTCAGCGTCGACAATGAGCGGCTTCTGGAGATTCAACTGCCGCAACAACGCCACCACGTGTTTCGTTTTAATCTCCGGCAACTCGAGATTGTCCAGCACAATCAGCTTGCCCTCGTCCACCTTCGACGTCAAAGCGCTGTACAGAGCTGCACGCCGGACCTTCTTCGGCACCTTCATCTTGTACTCACGCGGCTTTGGCCCAAAGACCACCCCACCGCCTTTCCATTGCGGAGCCCGGATGCTGCCTTGACGCGCACGGCCGGTGCCTTTTTGCCGCCACGGCTTGCGTCCGCCTCCGCGCACTTCCGAACGACCCTTGGTGCTGTGCGTGCCCCGCCGGGCATTGTTCAGATACATCAAGACCACCTGGTGCATCAAATCCGGACGGACAGGCGCCGCGAAAATTTTATCCGACAGCTCGATCTCGCCTACCTGTTCGCCTGCCATGTTGTACACGGTCACCTTCGGCATCAGTCTGCCTCCTTTCGATCCTTATTTCGCGTTTGCCTTCACGGCGCTGCGCACCGTCACAAACGAGTTTCTCGGCCCGGGAATCGAGCCCTTCACGAGCAGCAGGTTCCGCTCCGCATCCACGCGGACAACGGTCAGGTTTTGGACCGTCGTGCGCTCGCCACCCATGCGGCCAGCCATCGTCTGACCTTTAAAGACGCGGTTTGGCGCAATCGCGCCGAGCGATCCGACGCCACGGTGATACTTCGAGCCGTGCGCCATCGGTCCACGAGCCTGGTTGTGGCGCTTGATAGGGCCGGCGTATCCTTTGCCCTTCGATACACCAATGACGTCCACGACGTCCCCTTCGCTGAACACGTCCGCACCCAGCTGCTGGCCGACCTCGTAGGCGTCTACATCCACGCCTCGCAGCTCACGCACATACCGTTTTGCCGCCGTGTTCGCCTTCGCCGCATGGCCTTGCTCTGCCTTCGTGGCGCGGCTCGGTTTCTTGTCGCCAAACCCAAGCTGGATAGCGCTGTATCCATCCGTCTCGGGTGTCTTCTTCTGCAACACGATGCACGGTCCCGCGGCAATCACGGTCACCGGCACCACTCGGCCGTCCTGGTCGAAGACCTGGGTCATGCCGAGTTTGCGACCCAAGATGCCTTTCATGTCTGCACCCCCTACAAACAAATCCACTTTCCCATCGATCAGCGCGTTCACTCACGCGCCTCGGCACGCGCGTAATCCCCGCTCAAGCAAACAAGGTGGTGGGCTGGCGCATGCCTACGGGCAGATCTGCCCATATTACCCTTAAAACCGAACTTACAGCTTGATTTCAATATCGACGCCAGACGGCAAGTCCAGGCGCATCAACGAATCGACCGTCTGCGGGGTTGGATTCTGGATGTCGATGAGCCGCTTGTGCGTCCGCATCTCGAACTGCTCACGCGAGTCCTTGTACTTGTGCGGAGCACGCAGGATGGTAATCACCTGCTTCTCCGTCGGCAACGGAATCGGCCCAGACACTCCGGCCCCAGACCGACGCGCGGTCTCAACAATTTTCTCAGCCGACTGGTCAAGAATCTCGTGATCATAGGCTTTCAGTCGAATACGGATTTTTTGCCTCGCCATATGTTTCCCCCCTCATCGCCCAATCTAGTGGACACGCTCCACCGAAGAACCCTAGTGGTGCCCATATGGCGTTTGGCACATAGGCAACCTCCGGCCTCATCGCTGTCAGAGACCAACATGCGAAATTATACTAAACGCCGCCACAGAACACAAGGTCTGTCGCGGCCCTCTCCGGCCATTACCAAAACAGGGGTGAAGGAACAGCCCCCTCACCCCTGTAGTCGATTGACGTTTCAACGGTTGTCCGGAAAGGGGGCTTGCGTCTCCCTTTCCGATACTTGATTCAAGCGTGTACCGTCACGTCGATTAAAACCTTAGGCTTCAATCGAGCTGACCACGCCAGCGCCCACCGTACGGCCGCCTTCGCGAATCGCGAAACGGGTGCCTTCTTCGAGCGCGATCGGCGAAATCAACTCAACGGTCATCGTCACGTTGTCGCCAGGCATGACCATCTCGGTACCCTCCGGCAGGTTGACCACCCCGGTCACGTCCGTCGTGCGGAAGTAGAACTGCGGACGATAGCCGTTGAAGAACGGGGTGTGGCGCCCGCCTTCCTCCTTCGTCAAGACGTACACTTCAGCGTTGAACTTGGTGTGCGGCTTGATGGAGCCGGGCTTGACGATAACCTGGCCACGCTCCACGTCCTTGCGTTCAATACCACGCAGCAGCGCACCGATGTTGTCACCCGCCTGCGCCTGGTCGAGGAGCTTGCGGAACATCTCGACGCCCGTGACGACCGTCTTCAGTGCGTCATCGCGCAGGCCGACAATCTCCACTTCGTCGCCGACCTTGAGCACGCCGCGTTCGACACGGCCAGTGGCGACCGTGCCACGACCGGTGATGGTGAACACGTCTTCGACCGGCATCAGGAACGGTTTGTCGGTGTCGCGCTCCGGAGTCGGGATGTACTCGTCGACCGCGTCCATCAGCTCTTCAATCTTCTTTACGTATTCAGGGTCGCCCTCGAGCGCCTTGAGTGCCGAACCGCGGATGACCGGGACATCGTCACCAGGGAACTCGTACTCGTTCAGCAGTTCGCGGACTTCCATCTCGACCAGTTCGAGCAACTCTTCGTCGTCGACCATGTCGCACTTGTTGAGGAAGACCACGATGTACGGAACGCCGACCTGACGGGCCAACAGGATGTGCTCGCGGGTCTGCGGCATCGGGCCGTCCGCAGCGGAAACGACCAGGATAGCGCCGTCCATCTGCGCGGCACCGGTAATCATGTTCTTCACGTAGTCCGCGTGACCCGGGCAGTCGACGTGCGCGTAGTGGCGCTTGTCCGTCTCGTATTCCACGTGCGCGGTGTTAATGGTGATACCGCGCTCGCGCTCTTCCGGAGCCTTGTCAATCTCCTCGTACTTCTGCGCCTGGGCCTTGCCCTTCTGCGCCTGAATCGTGGTAATGGCCGCCGTCAGGGTCGTCTTGCCGTGGTCGACGTGACCAATCGTGCCGACGTTTACGTGAGGCTTGCTGCGATCAAACTTCGCTTTTGCCATCGAGATTCACTCCTTTTTATCATTCGCCCTTGTGTTTGGCGATGATCTCTTGAGCGATGTTTTTCGGAACTTCCTCGTACCGAGAAAATTCCATGGTATAGGTACCGCGTCCTTGCGTCCGGGACCGCAGGCTGGTCGAGTACCCGAACATCTCGGACAGCGGGACGTAACCGCGAATGACCTGGGCGCCAGCTCGCGCTTCCATGCCTTCCACGCGGCCGCGGCGGGAGTTGATATCCCCCATGATGTCGCCCATGTACTCTTCAGGCACGGTGACCTCGACCTTCATAATCGGTTCGAGGAGAACCGGGCCCGCCTTCTGGGCGCCCGCCTTGAGGGCCATTGACCCAGCAATCTTAAACGCCATTTCCGAGGAGTCCACCTCGTGATACGACCCGTCGTAGAGCGTTACCTTAACATCGAGCATCGGGTAGCCCGCGATGACGCCGTTTTGCATCGCCTCGCGGATGCCCTCGTCGACGGCAGGGATATACTCTTTCGGGATGGCGCCGCCCACAATCTTGTTCTCGAACACATACCCCGCGCCCCGCTCCAGCGGTTCGAGGATAATCTTGACGTGTCCGTACTGACCGCGACCACCCGACTGGCGGACGAACTTGCCTTCCTGGTCCACCTGCTGAGTAATGGTCTCCTTGTAGGCAACCTGCGGCTGACCCACATTCGCCGCCACCTTAAACTCACGCTGCAGCCGGTCCACGATGATCTCGAGGTGCAGCTCGCCCATCCCCGCAATGATGGTCTGACCAGTCTCCTGGTCGGTCCACGTACGGAAGGTCGGGTCTTCCTCGGCCAGCTTCGCCAGCGCAAGGCCCATCTTGTCCTGGTCCGCCTTGGTCTTCGGCTCGATGGCGACATTGATAACCGGCTCCGGGAATTCCATCGACTCCAAGATGACGACGTTCTTCTCGTCGCAGAGCGTATCCCCGGTTGTCGTGTCCTTCAGCCCGACCGCCGCCGCAATGTCACCCGCATACACCATATCGATCTCTTCCCGGTGGTTGGCGTGCATCTGCAGGATACGGCCAATGCGCTCGCGCTTGCCCTTGGTCGAGTTGAGCACGTACGATCCGCTGCTCAGCGTCCCGGAGTAGACCCGGAAGAAGGCCAACTTACCGACGAACGGATCGCTCATGATTTTGAAGGCCAGCGCGGCAAACGGCTCGTCATCGGACGAGTGCCGCTCCACCGGTTCGCCCTCTGGCGTTGTCCCATTAATAGCCGGAACATCAATCGGGGACGGCAGGTAATCGACCACCGCATCAAGCATCGGCTGGACGCCTTTATTCCGGTAGGACGATCCGCACAACACCGGGAACAGCTGCACCGCACACGTGCCTTTGCGGATGCCGGCTTTCAGTTCCTCGACGGTGATTTCCTCACCTTCGAGGTACTTCATCATAAGTTCTTCGTCCAGCTCGGCGACGGCCTCAATCAATTTCGTTCGATACTCAGCCGCCAGGTCCTTCATATCGTCCGGAATCTCGCGCGCCTCCGACGTGGTCCCCAAGTCATCCGTGTAGATGATGGCCCGGTTCTCCACCAGGTCGACCAGACCAACGAACGAGTCCTCCGCGCCAATCGGCAGCTGAATCGGAACCGCGTTCGCCCCCAGGCGCGTCCGCATCTGCTCGACGCAATCCAAGAAGTTTGCGCCGAGGATGTCCATCTTGTTGACATACGCAATCCGCGGCACGTGATATTTATCCGCCTGCCGCCACACCGTCTCAGACTGCGGTTCGACGCCGCCTTTGGCGTCAAACACGCCGACCGCCCCGTCCAGGACGCGCAGAGACCGCTCCACTTCAACCGTGAAGTCTACGTGGCCGGGTGTATCGATAATGTTAATGCGATGGCCTCGCCATTGGCAGGTTGTCGCGGCCGACGTAATCGTGATGCCGCGCTCCTGCTCCTGCACCATCCAGTCCATCGTTGCGGCGCCCTCGTGCACTTCGCCAATCTTATGCACGCGGCCGGTATAGAAAAGCACGCGCTCCGTCGTGGTCGTCTTACCCGCGTCAATGTGCGCGATGATGCCGATGTTGCGCGTCTTTTCCAAAGGAAACTGCCGAGCCAATGAACACCCTCCTTCCGTCTAGACACTCGCTTCGTTGCGGCGTTCCGGCTCTTACCAGCGGTAGTGCGCGAACGCCTTGTTCGCCTCTGCCATGCGGTGCGTGTCTTCCTTCTTCTTCACGGCGCCGCCGGTGTTGTTGGCCGCGTCCAGCAACTCGTTGGCCAGACGGTCAATCATCGTCTTTTCCCCGCGCTCGCGCGCGTAAGTGACAAGCCACCGCAATCCCAAGGTGATACGCCGTTCCGGACGCACCTCCACCGGCACCTGGTAGTTCGAACCACCTACGCGACGGGCCTTGACTTCGAGCACCGGCATGACGTTGCGCAGCGCCTCCTCAAAAACCTCCATCGGGTCTTTACCACTGCGCTCGCGAACCTGCTCCAAGGCCGAATAAACGATTCGCTGGGCCGTGCCCTTCTTGCCGTCGACCATGACTTTGTTGATTAAACGCGTCACCATCTTGTTCCCGTACACCGGGTCTGGCATCACGTCCCGTTTCGGGACCGGACCTTTACGCGGCATGCATGCGCCCCCCTTCCTGTTTTTCCGTCAGCCCTGCGCCCAAGCGGTCGACTTGCGGCCGTCCAGGCACAGGCTTGCCCGGTTTTCAGCGCGGCCGTTTCGCCGCAGATTTGCGGCCGCTTCACCGCATATTACTTCTTCTTGGCACGCTTGGCCCCGTACTTCGAACGTCCCTGCTGGCGGTCTTTCACGCCCGCCGTGTCCAGCGCCCCACGGACAATGTGATAGCGCACGCCCGGCAGGTCTTTGACGCGACCACCGCGCACCAGCACCACCGAGTGTTCCTGCAGGTTGTGACCCTCACCCGGGATGTAAGCCGTAACTTCATACGTATTCGTCAAACGCACACGGGCGTATTTCCGCAGCGCCGAGTTCGGCTTCTTCGGCGTCATGGTGCCCACACGGGTACACACGCCGCGCTTCTGCGGAGACGGCAGGTCGGTCAGCTTCTTCTCAAAGCTGTTGTACCCCTTCTGCAACGCCGGTGCGGTCGATTTCTTCGCAATCACTTTGCGGCCTTTACGGACCAGCTGATTAATCGTCGGCATCGTTGCACCTCCTTCCAAAGATCCAATCGCCGTCACAGACGCGATTGTCATGTCCACAGTGCCTGGTGGTCCGTGCCCACACACGGAAAAACCCTCGGGTGGGGCACGACGCGCAGCTGCTCAGACAGCCGGCACGCTACTCCTCAAGGATTGCGGCCGTCGCCGCTCCCACCTCGATACCGCAAGCCTTGCCGAGTTCCTTCATGGATTCAATCCACTCTACGGGAATTCCGCGTTCGCGGGCTAGCGCCACGACCGGACGAGTAACCCGCTCCTCCGCGTCTTTCGCGACAAAGACTTGTACCACCTGCTGTTGCTGGAGTGCCTTCGTCGTTTGGTTGGTCCCGATAATTCGTTTCCTCGCGAGGCGTATGCGTTCGAGAGACATGGCAAAGCCTCCCCCAAAATAACGACCATGCTCAAGGCACACTCAACGATTCTATCACCGCAAAAAGCGGACTGTCAACAACCGATGGGCAGTTCGAGGAGGTCGGCGCGGGGCGCCCAGCACCCCGCGCTCGGGTTCGGTCGCCGGCCCTCAGTCGCTGACCGACACTGTCGCCGTTTCCTGGGTATCCAAGTTGTTCTCCGCCTGCGGATCATCATCGGAAACCAGGCGCAACCGCCGGTAACGGGCCATGCCAGTACCCGCCGGAATCAGCTTGCCGATAATGACGTTCTCCTTGAGTCCAAGCAACCGGTCCACCTTGCCCTTGATGGCCGCTTCGGTCAAGACGCGGGTCGTCTCTTGGAACGATGCCGCTGACAAGAACGAATCGGTTTCCAGCGACGCCTTGGTGATGCCGAGCAGAGCCGGGCGCGCGACGGCCGGATCGCGACCTTCCAGCAGCACCTTCTGGTTGGCCTGCTCGAACTCGTGCAGGTCCACATAGGTCCCCGGCAGGAGATCCGTATCGCCGGCATCGAGGATGCGCACCTTCCGCAGCATCTGTCGGACCATGACCTCGACGTGCTTGTCGTTGATGTCCACGCCCTGCATCCGGTACACGCGCTGCACTTCGCGCAGTAGGTAGTTCTGCACACCCTGAAGACCCCGAACCCGCAGCATCTCCTTCGGATCGACCGAGCCTTCGGTGAGCTCATCGCCCGCGGCCAAGACCTGGCCCACGCTGACACGGATGCGCGATCCGTACGGAATCGCGTAGACTTTCGTCTCGCTCTCGCCCTCAATCTCAATCTCGCGCTTATCCTTGCCTTCGCGGATGTCGATGACCTTGCCGTCAAACTCCGTGATGACCGCCTGCCCCTTCGGGTTGCGCGCCTCAAACAATTCCTGCACGCGCGGGAGACCCTGGGTGATGTCGTCGCCCGCCACGCCGCCGGTGTGGAACGTACGCATGGTCAGCTGCGTACCCGGCTCGCCGATGGACTGGGCGGCGATGATGCCGACCGATTCGCCAATCTCCACTTCTTTGCCGGTGGCCAGGTTGCGGCCGTAGCACTTGACGCATACGCCATGCCGCGTGCGGCACGTGAGCACGGAACGGATGGTGACCTCCTTGATGCCGGCCTCCTCAATACGGGACGCCGTCTCGGCATCAATCATCTCATTCTTGCCCACGAGCTTCTCACCCGTCTCTGGGTGATACACGTCCTGGAAGGCAATCCGTCCATCCAGTCGATCCCGCAATTCCTCAATCACTTCACGCCCGTCACGGATCTCCATCACCTTGAGACCCTTGTCGGTGCCGCAATCCTCTTCGCGGACGATGACGTCCTGCGCCACGTCGACCAGGCGGCGGGTCAGGTAACCGGAGTCTGCCGTACGCAGCGCCGTGTCGGCCAGACCCTTGCGGGCGCCGTGGGTCGACATGAAGTACTCCAGCACTGTCAAGCCTTCGCGGAAGTTGGACTTAATCGGCAACCCGATGATGCGGCCGGACGGGTTGGCCATGAGTCCGCGCATCCCGGCCAGCTGGGTAATCTGCGAAGTGCTACCGCGAGCCCCAGACGTCGCCATCATGTAAATCGGGTTGAGCTCGTGCATGCTCTTCATCAGCGTGTCGGTGACCCGTTCTTTCGCTTCTGTCCAAATCTGGCTGAACGAGATGTACTTTTCATCGTCCGTAATCAAGCCGCGCCGGTACTGCATCTCGAGCTTGTGCTGACGCTCGTCCGCTTCAGCGATGATGGTCTTCTTTTCCTCGGGCACCACGATGTCGGCGACGGAAATTGTGATGCCAGCCAGCGTCGAGTGGTGGAACCCCAACCGCTTGACCTTGTCAAGGATTTCCGAGGTCGTGGTGGTGCCATAGCGGCGGAAACACTCGGCCAGGATGTTGCCCAGGTCCTTCTTGATGATGGCCTTGGCAATCGGCCGGTTCTGTGCCGCCTCACGGAGATTGGCTCCCTTCTCGAAGACAAAGGTCTCGTCTGGAGTCCCGTCGACCAGGTTGGTCTTGGCGCCCGAGTGCAGATACGGGAACTCGCGCGGGAAGATCTCGTTGAAAATCAGTTTCCCGGCGGTGGTGATGAGCATCGCCTGCTCCTGCCGCGCGTCCCGCCAGACTTTATCCAGGCTCGCCGCCGGCAGGACAATCCGCGCGTGCAGGCTGATCTCGCGCTGCTGCAACGCCATGTGCACCTCATCCGGCCCGGTGAAGACGCGACCCTCGCCCTTGGCGCCGGCCAGTTCGATGGTCAGGTAGTAAGGACCGAGCACCATGTCCTGGGTTGGCGTGACCACCGGCTTGCCGGAGGCCGGACTGAGGATGTTGTGCGCAGCCAGCATGAGCAGCCGCGCCTCCGCCTGCGCCTCTGCGGAGAGCGGTACGTGCACGGCCATCTGGTCACCGTCGAAGTCCGCGTTGTACGCCGTACACACCAGCGGATGCAGCTTGATGGCGCGGCCTTCCACGAGCACCGGCTCGAACGCCTGGATGCCCAAGCGGTGCAGTGTCGGCGCACGGTTGAGCAGAACCGGGTGCTCTTTGATGACGTCCTCGACCACGTCCCAGACTTCCGGCGAAACCCGTTCCACTTTGCGTTTGGCGCTCTTGATGTTGTGAGCCAGGCCGCGCGCGACCAGTTCCTTCATCACGAACGGTTTAAACAGCTCCAGCGCCATCTCCTTCGGCAGACCGCACTGGAACATGCGCAACTCAGGGCCGACCACGATGACGGATCGACCCGAGTAGTCGACGCGCTTACCCAACAAGTTCTGACGGAACCGGCCCTGCTTCCCTTTGAGCATGTGCGACAACGACTTGAGCGGGCGGTTGCCAGGCCCTGTCACCGGGCGACCACGGCGGCCGTTGTCAATCAGGGCGTCCACCGCCTCCTGCAGCATCCGCTTCTCGTTCTGGACGATGATGTCCGGCGCGCCCAGGTCAAGCAGCCGCTTCAGGCGGTTGTTCCGGTTGATGACGCGGCGGTACAGGTCGTTCAAGTCGGAGGTCGCGAAGCGGCCGCCGTCCAGCTGCACCATCGGCCGCAGGTCGGGCGGGATGACCGGCAGGGCCTCAAGAATCATCCATTCCGGGCGGTTGCCGGAGCTGCGGAACGCCTCCAGCACCTCCAGCCGCTTGATGGCGCGGTTGCGACGCTGTCCCTGCGCGGTGCGCAGCTCTTCCTTCAAGGCCTCGACCTCACGGTCCAGGTCAATCTCGACTAAGAGCTTCTTGATGGCTTCCGCGCCCATCCCCGCCTCGAAGGCGTAGCCGTATTTATCCCGATAGGAGCGGTACTCCTTCTCGCTCAGCAGTTGCTTTTTCTCGAGCGGGGTATCGCCTGGGTCGGTTACTACGTAGGAGGCGAAATAAATGACCTCCTCCAGCGCACGCGGCGACATGTCGAGCACCAAGCCCATACGGCTGGGAATGCCTTTGAAGTACCAGATGTGAGAGACGGGAGCCGCCAGCTCAATGTGACCCATCCGTTCCCGGCGCACTTTCGACCGCGTCACCTCGACGCCGCAGCGATCACATACGACGCCCTTGTAGCGAACCCGTTTATACTTGCCGCAATGACACTCCCAGTCCTTGGTCGGACCAAAGATCTTCTCGCAGAACAGCCCTTCCTTTTCCGGACGCAGCGTGCGGTAGTTGATGGTCTCCGGCTTTTTGACCTCCCCATGCGACCACGAGCGGATCTTCTCCGGCGAGGCGAGACCAATCTTCATAAACTCGAAGTTATTGACGTCTAACAAAGGGGAATCCTCCCTTTCGGCAAACTCGTCGCTGCTCTCATGCGCCAGCACGCCGCCCCCCCTCGAGGGGCGTCAGCGTACCCGGTATGTCAGTCTCCGACTTCGCGCACCTCAAGGTTGAGATTCAATTTCTCACCCGCATCGTCGTCTTCGTCGCTCTCCCGGATGACAATCTCCTGCTCATCCTCGCTGAGGATCTTCACGTCCATCCCGAGGCTCTGCAGCTCCTTAATCAACACCTTGAAGGACTCAGGCACACCCGGCTCTGGCACGTTCTCGCCCTTGACAATCGCCTCGTAGGTCTTGACGCGGCCGACCACGTCGTCCGACTTGACGGTGAGAATCTCCTGCAGGGTGTAGGCAGCACCGTAGGCCTCGAGCGCCCACACCTCCATCTCGCCAAAGCGCTGGCCGCCAAACTGCGCCTTGCCACCCAACGGCTGCTGGGTGACCAGGGAGTACGGCCCAGTGGACCGAGCGTGAATCTTGTCGTCGACCAGGTGCGCCAGCTTGAGCATGTATACATAGCCCACCGTCACGCGGTTGTCGAACGGTTCACCCGTACGCCCGTCGTACAAGACCTGTTTGCCGTCGCGGGGAAAACCAGCCTCCTCCAACGTGTCGAACACGTCCTCTGCCGTCGCCCCGTCGAATACCGGCGTCGCGATGTGTACGCCCAGCGCCTTGGCCGCCATGCCCAGGTGAGTCTCCAGCACCTGGCCGATGTTCATGCGCGATGGCACGCCCAGCGGATTGAGAACAATCTCGACCGGCGTTCCGTCCTCGAGAAACGGCATGTCTTCCTCCGGCAGGATGCGGGCCACAACACCTTTGTTTCCGTGCCGGCCAGCCATCTTGTCGCCCTCGGAGATCTTGCGCTTCTGGGCGATGTAGACGCGCACCAGCTGATTGACGCCGGCGGGCAGTTCGTCCCCGTTCTCGCGCGTGAACACTTTCACGTCCACCACAATGCCGGCGCCGCCGTGCGGCACACGCAGCGAGGTGTCGCGCACCTCCCGCGCTTTCTCGCCGAAAATGGCGTGCAGCAGACGCTCCTCCGCCGTCAGTTCGGTCACGCCTTTGGGCGTCACCTTGCCGACCAGGATGTCGCCCGCCTGAATCTCCGCGCCAATCCGGATGATGCCGCGCTCGTCAAGGTTCTTCAGCGCGTCCTCACCCACGTTCGGAATGTCGCGGGTGATTTCCTCCGGTCCAAGCTTGGTGTCGCGCGCCTCCAACTCGTACTCCTCAATGTGAATCGAGGTGTAGATGTCCTCTTTGGCTACCTTCTCGGAGAGGAGAATCGCGTCTTCGTAGTTGTACCCTTCCCAGGTCATAAACGCGACCAGGACGTTGCGGCCGAGAGCGAGTTCCCCATTTTCCGTCGCCGGACCGTCAGCCAGGATATCCCCCGCCTGCACCCGCTGGCCTTCCCGGACAATCGGGCGCTGGTTGATGCACGTGTTCTGGTTGGAACGTGTATACTTGAGCAGCTTGTATTTATCCAAATCCCCAGTGACCGTCTTGCCGTCCACCACATGTTCAGTGCGCACCCAGATCTCGCGCGCCGTTACGCGCTCGACCACGCCGCCGCGCTTGGCCACGACGCAGACGCCCGAGTCTTTGGCCGCCTGATGCTCCATGCCCGTGCCGACCAAAGGCGCCTCCGTCACAAGCAGCGGCACCGCCTGGCGTTGCATGTTCGAACCCATCAACGCACGGTTGGCGTCATCGTTCTCGAGGAACGGAATTAGCGCCGTCGCTACCGAAACCACCTGCTTCGGCGAGACGTCCATGTAGTCGACCCGCTGCCAGGGAACCGTGATGACGTCCTCGCGGAAGCGCGCCACCACTTCATCCGAGGCAAAGCGCCCATCCTCGGTCAACGGAGCGTTGGCCTGGGCGATGATGTAGTTCTCTTCCTCGTCCGCCGTCAGATAGTCAATCTGGTCCGTTACCACACCGGTGTCCGGATCGACCCGTCGATAGGGGGTTTCAATAAACCCGTACTCGTTGATCCTGGCGTACGTGGACAGCGAGTTGATCAGGCCGATATTCGGACCTTCCGGCGTCTCAATCGGACACATGCGGCCGTAGTGCGAATAGTGCACGTCACGCACTTCAAAGCCCGCTCGCTCACGCGTCAGGCCGCCCGGACCCAATGCCGACAGACGACGCTTGTGTGTTAACTCGGCCAGCGGGTTGGTCTGGTCCATGAACTGCGAGAGCTGGCTGGAACCGAAAAACTCTTTAATAGCCGCAATCACCGGCCGGATGTTGATCAGCGCCTGCGGCGTGATGGCGCTGGCATCCTGAATCGACATCCGCTCGCGCACCACACGTTCCATACGCGACAGGCCGATGCGGAACTGGTTTTGCAGCAGCTCGCCGACGGAACGCAGGCGGCGGTTGCCGAGGTGGTCGATGTCGTCGGTCGTGCCCACCCCGTGCAACAGGTTGAAGAAGTAGCTGACGGCCGAAAGGATGTCCGCCGGGGTGATGTGTTTCACCGTCTTCGGAATGTCCCCGTTGCCGACCACGTGCAGAATCCGGCCATCCTCATTGGGGGCAAAGATTTTCACCATCTGCACCGGAATTTCCTCTTCGTCGGTCAACTCCGGCGTGGCCCGCAGACGCAGCCGCCCGACGTTGCCCGTCAGTCGCGGCAGGAGCTTGTCAAGCGTGCGCCGGTCGAGGATTTGCCCCGCCTCAGCAACGATTTCATTCGTATCCGCATCAACCAAGGTCTCCGCCAAGCGCTGGTTGAGCAAGCGGTTCTTGATGTGCAGCTTCTTATTCATCTTGTAGCGACCAACGTTGGCCAGGTCGTACCGCTTCGGATCGAAAAAGCGAGAGGCGAGGAGCGCACGCGCATTTTCAATCGTGGGCGGCTCGCCCGGGCGCAGACGTTCATAAATCTCAATCAACGCGCGCTCGGTCGAATCGGTGGTGTCTTTGTCCAGGGTGTTGCGCAGGTACTCGTCTTCCCCAAGGAAGTTGATGATCTCTTGATCCGTCCCGAGACCCAAGGCGCGCAGGAGTACGGTAATCGGCAGCTTACGGGTGCGGTCAATGCGAACATACACGATGTCCTTGGCGTCCGTCTCGAACTCGAGCCAAGCGCCGCGGTTTGGAATCACAGTGGCCGCAAAGGTCTGCTTGCCGTTTTTATCGATTTTGCTGTTAAAATAAACACTGGGAGAACGGACAAGCTGACTGACGATGACACGCTCAGCGCCATTGATAATGAACGTTCCGGTCTCGGTCATCAGCGGGAAGTCACCCATGAAGACCTCCTGCTCTTTGACCTCGCCGGTCTCTTTGTTCAGCAGGCGCACCTTCACCCGCAACGGCGCAGCGTACGTGACATCCCGTTCCTTGGACTCTTCTACGTCATACTTAGGCTCGCCGAGGCTGTAGTCGATAAACTCCAGCACGAGATTGCCGGTAAAGTCCTGAATGGGCGAGATGTCGGCGAACATTTCGCGTAGCCCTTCTTCAAGGAACCACTGGTAGGACTTCTGTTGAATCTCAATCAGATTCGGCAGATCCAAGACCTCGTGAATACGGGCGTACGACCGACGTTCGCGCCACCCATACTTGACCATGTGTCCTCGCAAAGCCGTCACCTCTCATGCCGATTTCAACATGCCCTAGACAATACAAAAATAAAATGAGGTTGCTGTGAACCACATTTTTCGTCCATCCGGTATTCAACTATCTTCATCTATCGTCGACACGTTTGATGGTCATACATCCCCCGTCCACACGATAGAATTTGCATTAAAAGACTTTATCATAGTCGAATAGCGATGTCAATGCTTCGTACAGCAAATGACGTGATAGCCGCCGGAACGCTCCACCGTCTCCACCTCCGGGAAGACGCGCGCCAGCTCTGCACGCGCACTGTCAGCCCCCTGCTTCTTCTGTATCACAACCCAGAACCGACCGCCGGCGATGAGGTGGTCGAACGATTCTCGGAATAAACGGTAGACCGTCGCCTTTCCGGCACGAATGGGCGGATTCAAAAGCACCGCGTCGGCCAATACTTCCGGAGCTCCAGCAAAGCCGTCGCTGGCTCGGATGTCCACCCGCCCGCGGGCAAACGCAAGGTTCAGGCTGGCTAATTCCAACGCCCGTTGATTGACATCCAACAGCAGCCAGCGGGTATCCGGATAAGCGCGAGCGAGTATCGCCGACACCGCCCCGTAGCCACAACCCAGGTCGACCATCTGTCCCTGTTCGGGCAACCGCGCCGTCTCCACCAAGACACGCGTTCCGTAATCCAGGCCACGCTTGGAAAACACGCCCCGGTCGGTGACCAGCTCGGCCGCAATCCCCCGAGCCCGGACCGAAACGGTCCGCCGCTGGCGCTCGCTCGTGGGCTGGGTGGAGAAGTAATGCTCGCTCATGTCGCGCCTCCAGTCAAAGTGAGTCACAGCCGTTTCCGGCAACCGTTCCACAACCACCGCCACGCGGCCCAGACTACAAGTGGGCGCCGCCGGTTGTCCGGCCGACGCCCACCACACCACTCGCCATGCCCATGCCGGGCGTCGCGGTCTTACTTGATTTCGACCGTCGCGCCCGCCTCTTCCAACTTGGCCTTCATGGCCTCGGCGTCCTCTTTCGAGACCTTCTCCTTAATCGGTTTCGGCGCGTTGTCAACCAGCTCTTTGGCCTCTTTCAGGCCGAGGCCGGTAATCTCGCGGACAACCTTGATGACGCCGATTTTGGAAGCGCCCGCGCTGGCCAGGATGACGTCGAATTCGGTCTGCTCGGCAGCCTCTTCGCCACCGCCCGCAGCGGCACCGCCTACGACGGCGACCGGAGCAGCGGCGGTCACGCCAAATTCTTCCTCAATAGCCTTGACCAAATCGTTTAACTCTAAAACCGTCATGCCCTTCAGGGCTTCAATGAATTCCTCTTTCGTCACGTTTTACGCCTCCCTGTATTCTTCTTGCAGCATTCACGCCGCAGATTTCACGCTGCACGCTTGCACAACATGGTGATAAGAGCGTATCGGTCAGACCTTCACGCCACCCGTGCTGCGCGGAGTGCCGCAGGAACCATCGAACTCTCCTTACTCCGCAGCCGCCGCTTCGCCGCCCTGCTGCTCCGCCACCTGCTTGATGGCGTACGCCAGGTTGCGCACCGGCGCCTGCATGACGCTAAGCAGCATCGACAGCAAGCCTTCGCGGGACGGCAGGCTGGCCAAACCTTCGACTTCCTTCGCCGTAATGACGCGACCCTCCACGAGTCCGCCCTTCAGCTCCAGGGCTTTGTGCGAGCGGGCAAATTCGTGCAGGACCTTCGCGGGCGCGACTGGATCGTCATAGCCGAAGGCCAGAGCCGACGGACCGACGAAGAACTCCTGCAGACCAGGAACCTCCGCTTTTTCGGCCGCACGCCGGGTCATCGTGTTCTTGAGAACCTTGAATTCGACGCCCGCCTCGCGCAGCTGCTTGCGCAGCTCGTTCGACTCCGCCACGTTCAGTCCGCGATAGTCCGCCACAATCACAGCTTTGCTGCGGCTGAACTTGTCGGCAATCTCTTGCACCAGCTTTTCTTTCTCCTCGCGTACTGTGGTCACGAAACCCACCTCCCTTTTTCTGCATGTCCGGAAAGGGGTCAGAACTCCCCGGCGCATTGCTTCGTCAGCGCCCAAAATGCTCCCTCACGTACCGAAAAACGTACGCTCGGATCGCATTTTGGGCTAGCTTCCTTGCACTGCTTGGGTCTTACCTGACCCCTTTCCGGACACCCTCTTTTTCAATTGGGATGAACCGACGCATCGCCATACGCAATCGCCGCATAAAAAACGCGCCTCCGCAGACGCGGGGCGCGATTCTCCCAATCGGAGACGACGAATCGCGAACCTCGGTAGGCGGAAGACCTCCGTCCTCCATTGTCCAGTGGTTGGACCTACTGTCTACGGTTCATCCGGTATTCATTTGGCACGTTCCATCTTAACCGCTGGACGCCGAGCGGTCAACCCTCGGCGCCCGGCGAGTCTTGGACACGTAGATACGCCTTATTCCGCCGCCACCAACCGCTGCACGTTCACCCGGATGCCCGGGCCCATCGTGCTGGAGATGGACAGGTTGCGGAAGTACTGGCCTTTCGCTGCCGCCGGCTTCGCCTTCTGCAGCGCGTCGACCAACGTCCGCAGGTTGCCAAGCAAGGCATCCACATCAAACGAGACCTTACCAATCGGGACATGGATGTTGCCGGCCTTGTCAAGACGGTATTCAATCTTACCGGCCTTGATTTCTTCGACCGCGCGGGCGACTTCAAACGTAACCGTACCGGTCTTCGGGTTCGGCATCAGGCCTTTCGGACCGAGGATGCGTCCGAGGCGACCCACTGAGCCCATCATGTCGGGCGTGGCCACCACTACATCAAAGTCCATCCAGCCCTGTGCCACCTTCTGAATCAAGTCGTCGTCACCGACAAAATCGGCGCCCGCCGCCTGCGCCTCCTTCGCCTTGTCTCCCTTGGCGAACACCAGCACACGCGCCGTTTTGCCCGTGCCGTGCGGCAGCACGACCGCGCCACGGATCTGCTGGTCCTGCTTCTTCGGGTCAACCCCGAGCCGGACGGCAGCTTCCACCGTCTCGTCAAACTTCGCTGTGGCGACCTGCTTCAACAGCTCAATCGCTTCGCGGGGTTCGTACTCTTTCGTACGGTCCACACGCTGCACAGCTTCCTGGAAACGTTTCGATTTCCGAGCCACAATTTCACCTCCATGTGGTTTTGCGGTGCAAGACCTCCCACAAGGGACCCTGATTCGTGATTCGCAGTTATCCGGACACGCAGGGTTAGTCTTCAATCACAATCCCCATGCTGCGAGCCGTGCCTTCGACCATCCGCATGGCCGCCTCCACGGAAGCCGCATTGAGGTCCGGCATCTTCTGCTCCGCAATCTCGCGCACCTTGGCGCGCTTGATGGTCGCAACCTTCTTCTTATTCGGCTCTGACGATCCGGACTCAATCCCCGCGGCCTTCTTCAGCAGCACGGCTGCAGGGGGCGTCTTGAGTTCGAACGTGTAAGAGCGGTCTTCATACACGTACAGCACGACCGGGATAACCAGACCCACCTGATCCGCAGTACGCGCGTTGAATTCTTTACAAAATCCCATAATGTTGCCGACCTGGGCCTGACCAAGAGCCGGACCCACCGGCGGCGCCGGAGTGGCTTTGCCTGCAGGAATCTGCAGCTTGACAACCTTGATAATCTTCTTCGGCAACCTGTCCACCTCCTTTGCCACAAGCTGTGGTCATACGGGCGTACGCCCTCCCACGTGGACCCGGCCCAGACCGCCCGCCTCCGCAAGGCGGTACGACGGGCTCAGGGAAAGAGGTCCACAGCAACAGCCGCAACAGCGTCTACGCGCATGCCGCAGCCAGAGAACAGGCTCGTCCCAGCCCAGCCAGGCGCGAGCCTAGTCTCTCACCTACAATACACCTTCAGTACGTCCGTGTGTCTGTCGTCAGACGAGCTTCTCGACCTGGGTGAAGTCCAGCTCCAGAGGGGTATCGCGCCCAAACATGGATACGAGCACCCGCAACTTCTCCTGGTCCAGGTTAATCTCTTCCACAGTGCCCACCAGGTCCGCAAACGGCCCGTGTATAATTCGTACCGCTTCGCCGATCTCGTAATCGACGCGCGGCTTGACCTCCTCGGCGCCCATTTGGGCCAGGATGGCGTTGACTTCGGACGGCAGCAGCGGCACCGGTTTTGATCCGCCGCCAGCGGATCCGACGAACCCTGTGACGCCCGGGGTATTGCGCACCACGTACCAGGAGTCGTCGGTCATAATCATCTCGACCAAGACGTACCCTGGAAACACCTTGCGCTGCACCACCCGCCGCTTGCCGTTCTTAATCTCCAGCTCATCCTCGGTCGGAACGACGATGCGGAAGATTTTATCTTCCATGCCCATCGTCTGGACGCGACTCTCCAGGTTGTTTTTCACCTTGTTCTCATAACCCGAGTAGGTATGAATTACGTACCACTGCTTCTCGAGATTCTCCATGGCGAGGGCGGAACGCCCCGCACCCCCTATCCCAAGTCGTTTCCGCTCGTTCGGACGGCATCGGGACTCAGCTACCAACGCCCTCTTCTTAGAGGATGCCGACGCGGGACGCCGCCCAGCCGATAAGAACGTCAAACAGCCAGACCAAGAGCCCCATCACCAGACAGGTCGCCAGCGCGGCAGCCGTATACCCAACAACCTCGCGCCGCCCCGGCCAGCGCACCCGTTTCAATTCCGTTACCGCTTCGGAAAAGAACGTGATGACGCCCGTCCGGCGCGGCTTGGGTTGAATTTCGTTTTCCGGACTAACGTGATGTTCCGCCACCTGTCAGACCTCTCTTCGCCGACATACTGCTTGCCCCTGCCCCGCGTCGCCCGGCGGGTTCAGAGGCCGTACGCGCAGAATCAGGCGCTCAGCGAGTCTCACGATGCACCGTGTGACTTTTGCAGTATGGACAAAACTTCCGGAGCTCAAGCCGGTCCGGATCGTTCTTTTTGTTCTTCACCGTCGTATAATTGCGTTGCTTGCAGTCGGTGCAAGCCATGGTGATGACGACACGCATTCTGGGGCACCTCCCTCGCCGACACGTTACCAGGACGCACCGCCATAGGGCAGACGTGCACCTGCGCAGACTTTAATTACATTATCACAGGGGAGGCACAGTGTCAACATAACGAGAGGTTGGGCTATGCATAAACGTTGCGGTAGGCCAGGTACTTTTCCAGCTTGCGCTTCACTCGTTGCAGCGCATTATCAATCGATTTGACGTGTCTATCCAAGTCTACGGCAATCTCCTGATAGGAGCGCCCATCCAGGTACAACATCAGGACCTTGCGTTCAAGGTCGCTTAAAAGCTCCGACATGGTGACCTCAATCGCGTCAAACTCTTCCTGGTGAATGACCATGTCTTCCGGATCCGCCACGCGGACGGTGGAGAGGACGTCAAGCAGTGTCCGGTCTGAATCCTCGTCGTAAATGGGCTTGTCAAGAGAGACATAGGAATTCAAAGGAATATGCTTCTGCCTCGTAGCCGTTTTAATAGCGGTGATAATTTGACGCGTCACACACAACTCGGCGAATGCCTTAAACGAGGTCAGTTTGTCTTCACGAAAGTCCCGGACGGATTTGAACAGCCCAATCATGCCTTCCTGAACGATGTCTTCCCGGTCGGCACCGATGAGGAAATAGGAACGGGCCTTGGCGCGTACAAAATTGCGGTACCTGTGGATGAGGAATTCCAGGGCTTCGTCGTCCCCTTGGTGCACGGCCGCGACCAACTCCTCGTCGGTCATGTCTTCATATCGCTCACGCGGCCCTGTAGACGCCTGCGTAGGCAAAACGAATCACCCCGAATCCAGCTCTGGATGTGTGGACATTATACATTATGTAATCTCACAGAATCAACGCTAGATCTCATTGCCGCCGCCAATCTTCTAGTTTTTTTGCGACCTCGCTGCTCAGCGCCTCGTGCAGCCGCGGCTGCGTCGATTGCATCTGCCCGGTGGCACGCTCAATCCGCGATCGCGCGTCTTGTAAGCGGCGAATCAGCTCCCCCGCACTGATGCGCAGCGCACCCCCACCAAAGGCGACCTGCTGCTCTGCCGCATCGGAGGTGGCCACGGTAATCTGGTGAAACTTGTCCTTAAGCTCGTAAACCAGCCGCTCAATCCGCCCGTCCGCTGTCTCCCCGGGGGCGGTGTAAATGATCCGCACCCAACGCCGCTGTTCGTCCGCTTCTTTTTCCGGGGTGCGACCGGCGTCAAACACCACGATGACCTGCTGACCTGAAAAGGCCCCATACTCCGACAGGGCGGCCACGAGGTCATCCCGTTTCGCCTCGAGGTGCGGAATGGCCGTCAAACGCCGCTCTGCCTGGCGGGCGAGGATGTTGTAGCCGTCAACAATCAAGCACGCGCTGTGGCGCCCGCCGCGGGCTTTACCCTTGGCGCTGCCGGACGATTTCATACAGGAGCACCCCCGCCGCCACCGACGCGTTCAGGCTCTGCACGTGGCCTTGCATCGGCAGACGCACCAAGTAATCACAGTGCTCCTTCACCAGCCGACTGAGCCCCTTGCCTTCGGCCCCAATGACAACTGCGATGGGCCCCGTGTAGTCCACCTCCGTATACAGCGCCTCGGCGCGGGCATCCGTACCGACCAGCCAATATCCGGCCTGTTTGAGGCGCTCCATGGTTTGGACCAAGTTACTGACACGCGCGACAGGGACATACTCGAGCGCCCCGGCCGCCGCCTTGGCAACCACCTCGGAAAGTGGCGCAGAACGGCGTTTGGGCACCACAACCCCCTGCACCCCGGTCGCGTCCGCAGTGCGAATCACGGCCCCTAGGTTGTGCGGATCGACCACTTCATCGAGCAGGACCAAAAGCGGCGCCTGCCCGCGCTCCACGGCCAACACCTCGTCCAACTCCGCGTAGGCGTGGGCGGCCACGTAGGCGATGATGCCCTGGTGGCCAGCGCCGCCGACGCGGGCCAAGCTGTGCCGCGGCGCCCGTTGCACGACGACACCCGCTTCCCGGGCACGCCTGAGGATTTCCTGAAGGCTGCCGCCCTCTGCGCCTTCGGCCACCACAATCCGGGAAATCGGTCGTCCCGCCTTGAGTGCCTCGAGCACCGGGTGTCGGCCGGCGACCACGTTGGCTGGCTTGTCCGTCGTCATGATTGAACCTCCCATTCGTCCACCAGCGCCAAGGCGCGCGTGCAAAGGGCGGCCAGGCGTCCCTCCTGGCCGCTGGCATACAAATAGCCAATCAGGCTCTCAAAGCCGGTGCTGTAGCGATACGATACGACATCGGTGCTTTTGCGCACGTGTCCTGCCTTTGCATTCCGCCCGCGGCGTAGCATCGACTGCTCCGGTTCGGTCAACTCCGCCCACAGGGCGTTCGCCAGGCGGGCTTGGGTATCGGCACGGACATAACTGGTGGCCGCCTTGTGCAGGTCATCCGGGCGGCGATTGCCACGGGCAATCACGTGCCGACGCACCACCAACTCCCACACAGCATCCCCCAGATAGGCCAGGGCCAACGGCGAGAGGTCGCGCCACGGAACCTCGGTCATCACTGGCGATACCACCGTGTCCCTTGCGGAGTGTCCTCTATGACGATACCCTGGGCCGCCAGTTCGTCGCGAATCGCGTCGGCTCGAGCAAAGTCGCGGCGCGCCCGCGCTTCCCGCCGTTCCTCAAGCAAAGCCGCGATGTCCGCCTCCAGGAGGTCCGGCGTCTCCTCGGGCCGAAGGCCAAGGACATCGAGCAGCTCCAGTAGGACCGCCCGCCAGCGACGAATCCCCGCCGCAGAAACCAGGTCTTTCTCCAGGTACAGATTGGCTTCCCGCACACCCTCAAAGATGGCCGCAATGCCGTCCGCCGAGTTGAAATCGTCATCCATCGCCTGAATGAACTGGCTGCGCACGGCGTCCGCAGCCCCCGCGACCTCGTCCTCATCGTCCGGCAGATTGGCGGCCAGGTACTGAGGCAGCTCAGCCAGGCCCTGTTCGCGGTGGTCGAGGTTGCGCAGGCAGCGACGAATGCGATCGAGCGCCTGTTCTGCCTGGTCCATCGCTTCTTCGGTGTAATTGAGTGGATGACGGTACTGGGCCGACAACAAGAAGAATCGAATCGCCAAGGCAGGCCGCTTTTCCAGCAGGTCCCGCGTCATAATGAAGTTGCCGGTCGATTTGGACATCTTCTCGCCATTGATGTTGAGCGTCCCGTTGTGCAGCCAGTAGCGGGCAAACGGTTTGTGATTGTGCGCCTCGCTCTGGGCGATCTCGTTCTCATGATGGGGGAAGATCAAGTCCCGGCCGCCCGCGTGGATGTCTATCTGCTCCCCGAGATAGATGAAGTTCATCACCGAGCACTCAATGTGCCACCCGGGACGCCCCGGCCCCCACGGGCTCTGCCAAAACTCCTCATGCGGTTTGGCCGCCTTCCAAAGGGCGAAGTCTGCCGGATTGCGCTTCTGTTCGTTGACCTCGATGCGAAACCCGGCCTGCATCTCATCAATCGACTGGTGTGACAGTTTCCCGTACTCAGGGAAAGACGAAGTGTCGAAGTAGACATCCCCGCCGACGACATAGGCGTGGCCGTTCGCGATGAGGTCCTCAATGAAGCGGATGATCTCGGGGATGCACTCGGTCACCCTCGGGTGTACATTGGCGCGCCGAATCCCAAGCCGGTCGGCGTCTTCAAAGTACGCCTGGATGTACGTGTCGGCCACCTCGCGCACCCCAATGCCCAATTCATTGGCGCGTCCAATGATGCGGTCGTCCACATCGGTGAAGTTCTGAACGTATCGCACCTCATAACCGCGGTATTCCAGGTAGCGGCGAATCATGTCAAAGACAACAAACATCCGCGCGTTGCCAATGTGGAACAGGTTGTATACCGTCGGACCGCAGGCATAGAACCGTACCTTCCCAGGTTCTAAGGTCTCCAGCCTCTCCTTTGTCCGCGTCAGGCTGTTGTAGAGCCAAATCGCCACGTGATAACCTCCTCCCACTCCCACACATCCGTTTTATCCCAATGCGTTGGCTAATCGTGTCTGCACCCAACCGCGCGGCAAAAGAGCAATCGTCTTTTGCAGGTCTGGACCGTGCACAGTTCCGGTCAACGCCGCCCGCACCGGCATATACAGTCCGCGCCCGCGCACACCCAGTTCCTGCTGGATGCGACGGAAGCGAGCCTTGCTTGCCTCGACGGTCCACGGCTCGGCATCGGCTTCCACCAGCTCCAGATAGCGGCGCACCACGTCCCGCGCCTTTAAATCCGCCAACACCTCTTTCGCTTCGTCGTCGAGCGTCACCCGAGAGGTGAAAAACCCGGCTGCCAAATCGACAAACTCGTCCGCACAGGCTAACTGCTCCTGATACAGTTCCACCACGCCCGCCAACCAATCGCGGCCGCAGCCTTCGGGCAGCGCCACACCACGCTGCGATAGTCTGTCCGCCACCAAATCGACCACGCGCGCCAGGTCGGCGGATTTAAAGTATTGGTTGGCCATCCAGTGTAGCTTTTGCGGGTCAAACACGGCCCCGCTGACGCCGACCCGGTCGAGGTCAAAGCGCTGGCAGAGTTCGGACAGGGAAAGGATCTCCGTTTCATCTCCCGGCGACCAGCCCAAGAGCGCCAGGAAGTTGACCAACGCTTCTGGCAGGTAGCCCTGCTGCCGGTAGGCGTCCACCGGTTGTACGTTCGGATCGCGCTTACTCAGCTTCTTTTTTTGCTCGTTCAAAACCTGCGGCAGATGCGCGAAGACGGGGACCGGGTAGCCCAGGGCTTGATAAACCAACAGCTGCCGCGGGGTGTTGGACAGGTGTTCCTCGCCACGAATGACATGGGTAATCTCCATCTGGGCGTCGTCGACCACCACTTGGAAGTTGTAGGTCGGTATCCCGTTCGTTTTGACGATGACGAAGTCCCCCAAATCATCGCTCTTAAACTCGATCCGGCCGCGAACTTGGTCCGATACGGTCAGGGTCTGTCCGGGTACCACGGCCAATCTCCAGGTGTGTGGAACGCCAGCCGCCAGGCGCGCTTGGCGCTCACTTTCACTTAAGTGTCGGCAGCGGCCACTGTAACGGGGAGCAACGCCCTTGCGCAAGGCGGCGTCCCGTTCGGCCTCTAGTTCTTCGGCCGTGCAGAAGCAAGGGTAAGCCAGGCCGGCTTCTACCAGCCGCTTCAGCGCAGCCTCATAACGAGGCAGCCGCTCGGTACATCGGTAGGGCCCCTTAGGACCGCCGATGTCTGGGCCCTCATCCCATTCCATGCCCAGCCAGCGAAAGCCGGCGAGCATCTCCGCCTCGGCCCCCTCCACGTGGCGCTCCAAATCAGTATCTTCTATGCGCAGAATGAACTTTCCGCCATGGTGACGGGCAAACAACCAATTGAACAAGGCGGTCCTGACCCCGCCGATATGTAGGTGCCCGGTTGGGCTTGGTGCAAAACGCACACGGATGCTCATTGTGTCCCATCTCTCCCGCCGTATCGTAGACTTTATTCCGCTGCCGTCAATAAAACCACAGCCTGCGCCCCAATACCCTCCTCACGGCCAATAAAACCCAAACGTTCTGCCGTCGTCGCCTTGACGCTGATTTGTTCCACCCGCGCCTGGTACAGCTCCGCCATCCCCTGGCGCATCTGCGGAATGTGGGGCGCCAGCTTGGGCCGCTCACACAGCACCATCACATCGAGGTTGCCCAGTCGGTAGCCACGCGCTTGTACCAACTGATACACCTGGCGCGCCAGTGCGCGGCTATCCGCGCCGCGATACCGGCTGTCCGTATTCGGAAAGTGCTGGCCAATATCCCCTAACGCCAAAGCCCCCAGCATCGCGTCCATCACCGCATGCAGCACCACATCCGCGTCGGAGTGGCCATCCAGTCCGCGTTCAAACGGGATGGTCACGCCGCCGAGGACGAGCGGCCGCCCTTCCACCAGCGGATGCACGTCAAAGCCCAGACCGATTCGCACCCGAAATCCCCCTCATCCTACGAAAGGACCGGCACAGACAGCGCCGGTCCCGTAACACATCGCTCATCGCGTACTCTACTCATTATATACCATATCGCTGGTTTCGCACCAACATCGCGCGGCTGACTCCGCCAGGCTCAGGAAACCCGCGTTATACGCCCTGGCCCCGTTTCATAAAGCTTTTTCCAGCAGCTTCGGTTTGGCAAAAATCATCCGCCCCGCTGAGGTTTGCAGCACGCTGGTAACCAGCACTTCCACGCGGCCACCGATGTACTCGCGGCCACCCTCAATCACAATCATCGTGCCGTCATCCAGATAGGCGACACCCTGGTTGTGTTCTTTGCCATCTTTGATGACCTGGACGTTCAGCTCCTCGCCCGGCAACACAATCGGTTTGAGTGCGTTGGCTAGGTCGTTGATGTTTAAGACGTGGACGCCCTGCAACTCACAAACCTTGTTCAAGTTGAAATCATTCGTGACGACTTTGCCTTGAATCTGTTTGGCCAGCCGCACCAGCTTGCTGTCGACCTCTTGGATGTCGTCAAAGTCTATTTCCATGACCTGGACGCGGACCTTGGAGTCTTTTTGGATACGGCCCAGTACGTCCAACCCGCGGCGACCGCGGTTGCGCTTGAGAACGTCGGAGGAGTCGGCGATATGCTGCAATTCCTCCAGGACGAACGACGGAATCACCAGGACCCCGTCCAGAAAACCGGTCTCCACCAAGTCGGCGATCCGCCCGTCGATAATGACACTGGTATCGAGCAGTTTTGCTTCGCCCGGACGGAAGCCAGTTTTCTTATCCCGTTCCTTGTCTTTGTCTTTCTCCCGATGGGACAGCTTTCCGGCGAATAACCCCACCAGTTCTTCTCGCTTGGTGAAACCGATGCGCAAGCCGATGTAGGCCAATAGCAGCGTGACAAAAAACTGTATCGGCAGACCCACCAAAGGAATCGTGCGCAGCGCCGGAGCAAACAGGTACGTCACGAGCAGGCCGATAACCATGCCAATGGTGCCGCCGATGATATCCGCCAACGGTGTTTTTTGCAACTTGTCTTCCAGCCAACGAATGAGGGCGGTCAAGTAATTGACCAGCCAGGTTGTCGTCAAAACGAAAATCGCACCGCCTAAAGCCGCACCGAACAGGCGAGAGGTAAAGAGCCTGGAAGACAAATGGAAGACTTCTGTGAATAAGTCCGGGGCAAACGTATACCCGAGGACCACCCCAATCACGGCAAAAAACAGATGGACAAATCTCTTCAACATACGAATGATTCACCTCCTAATACGAGTATGGGCAAAATTCGGATGGTCAAACCGCTCCGAATGAGTCGGCATACGAAAAAGTTTTGCATCCCAATAACCCCCGTATACCTCTGACCATATCCGAACATCCTTGAACCGTTCTCAAAATCCGGGCGGCTTTGCGTGATAGCGGAAGAAAAAGGATAACAAAACGAACAATAAGTCCAAAATAAGGCCAAATCCCTGCAAAATATTGGGGTGATGCCCTTAGTGTAACACCCCCTGCCAGGTGCGTCAAAAGCCCCGTGTCTGCGGGTTATCGCAGACCGGGGCCTTTTTCTAGGGGCCTTTCCAGAAGGACTGTCGAGCCACTTTCATTGAGCCACTTTCATCGACTTACTTTACTCCAGGTTTATACGGCTTCATCTCCGCATCATGCCGGGCGCGCCGCAACCGTCGCCGTATGGCGCGGCTGAATCCATACACCGCGTACAATGCCAGTGGCACAAAAATCAGCCGGTTCAGCCCGGCGTAATGATAGCGAAACAACAGGTATACACAGACAACCAGCAGCGGTACACCGACAATCGCCGAGCGTGGAAAGGCCACCTTCTTGAAATTCGGGTAACGAGCGCGGCTAACCATGAGCAGCGCCAAAATCAACATCCCAATCGGCAAAGCCACCTGAGAGTAACGGATTAAATCCCCATACAGAGCCATCGTCGCCAAAATCCCGCCCGCCGCAGTAATTGGGAGACCGACAAAATAGTTCGTGGATCGGGTTTGGATGTTAAAGCGCGCCAAACGCAGGGCGCCGCAAACCGGGAACAAAACCGCCAGCAGGGTGCCCGCCCACCCTAAGGCGTGCAGCACCTCCTGATACATAATGAGGGACGGGGCGACGCCAAAGGTAATAATATCCGATAATGAGTCCAGTTCTTTCCCAAACGCGCTCTCCGCGTGCAGCCACCGTGCGGCGCGTCCATCCAGGCCGTCCAGAATCATGCCCGCGATGACAAGGAGAGCCGCTTCAGCCGTACGACCTTGGAACGCGCTGACGATGGCCAGAAACCCGATAATTAAATTTCCCACGGTCAGCAGACTTGGGATGGCTTTAATGAACAATGAACACCCTCCTTGGACAATCCGCCCCATCACCTGGCCCAACTTCTATTTACGGGCTTGTGCTTCCTGACCTGCACTTCCTTGTACTCAGATATGGCGGTCTATAAAGACCTGCTCTTGGATTCGTTTCAGCCCCTCGCGGGTCGTGCGCGCCCGTACCGCGCCAATCCCTTCGACTTGATCGAGGTCTTCGATGCTGGCCGAAAGGATGTTGCTCAGTGATGTAAAGTGTTCCACCAGATTCTCAATGATGGGCTGGGGCAAGCGCGAAATCTTATTCAAAATCCGGTAACCTCTGGATGACAGTGGCTCGTCACTGATGTTGGTCACGTTGTGATAGCCCAGAATCCGCGCCAACACCAGTCCGTCCAGCAACTGCTCCGAGTCCAGGGCGTGAATGTCGGACAAAATTTGGTGCGGCGTACGTTCCTGTCCAGGGGCCATATAGTCCTTCACCAGCAGATACGCTTCTTCATCGACCCGGGATACCAATTCCTCCAATTGCATGCTGATGAGCCGGCCTTCGCTCCCCAGTTCTGTGATGTATCGGCGAATCTCCGCCTTGATGCGCAGGACCAGTTCAACCCGCTGCAGGACCGTGGTCACTTCCTGTAGGGTGACGAGTTCCTCGAATTCCAACGCGCTAAGGTTGGTCAGAGCTTGATCCAGGACGGCCTTATACTTCTCCAGGGTTTGCATGGCCTGATTTGCTTTTGTCAGGATGACCCCGATGTCTTTCAAGGCGTATTTGAAGTTGCCCTGATATAATGTGATTACGTTTCGACGCTGGGAGATACATATGACCAACTGCCCGGTTTGCCGCGCGACCCGTTCCGCCGTTCGGTGGCGCGTCCCGGTTTCCGACGTCGGCAGTTTATGGTCGGGGTTGAGATTCGTGTTTGCATAATGGATCTTCTTCAGGTCTTCACTGACAATGATGGCCCCATCCATTTTGGCCAGCTCGTATAGATTCGAGGGCGTCAAGTCACACTGGATGGAAAAGCCGCCGTCCATCAGGCTAAGAACCATTTCCGTGGCGCCAACCACAATCAAAGCGCCCGTATTCGCCCGGAGGATATTTTCCATCCCTTCCCGCAGTACGGTTCCAGGCGCCACCATTCGCAGCGTCTTGTTGAAGGTTACTTCCCGCTTGCTCTCGTCCCGCATTCCGACACCCCTACATCACCTGCTGCATCGCGTCATGCAGCGACTCTACTGGAACAACCTCGATGTTTAGATTCAATTTCAAGCCACGCATGCTGCGCGCCGGGACCAAACACCGACCGAAGCCCAGCTTATCCGCCTCCCGGATACGCTGCTCCAAACGGCCGACGGAGCGGACTTCGCCCGTCAAGCCCACTTCACCAATGTACACGTCGTCTTTGGGCAAAGCCCGGTCATGGTAGCTCGAGACCAAGGCCAACGCCAGGCCCAGATCCACGGCCGGCTCGTCGACTTTCACCCCGCCTGCGATGTTGACATAAGCATCCGCGTTTTGCAAACGCAACCCTAACCGCCGTTCCAGCACCGCCAGGATGAGACACATCCGGTTATAGTCGGCTCCCGTCACCATCCGGCGCGGGTTCGCAAAACCGGACGGCGCAATCAGCGCCTGAACCTCCACCAACAAAGGGCGTGACCCTTCCATCGCAGCCGTCACGGCTGATCCAGGTGCGTGGTGACCGCGTTCCGATAAAAACAGCTCGGAAGGGTTGGCGACCTCCCGCAGCCCATCTTCTTTCATATCGAAAATCGCTAGCTCGTTGGTCGATCCAAACCGGTTCTTTACTGCCCTCAATATTCTATAAGTATGATGCCGTTCCCCTTCAAAGTAAAGCACCGCGTCAACCATATGTTCGAGCACCCGGGGCCCGGCCAGATTGCCCTCTTTGGTCACGTGCCCGACGATGAAGGTCGCAATGTTCCGGCGCTTGGCCACCTCAAGCAGCATCCCGGTGCACTCACGGATCTGGGAGACGCTGCCTGGCGCCGAGGAGAGCGCCGACGAATAGACCGTCTGAATCGAGTCGATGATAACGAACTGGGGCTTGACCTCGTCGACGACGGCCAGCGCCCGCTCCATCTCTGTCTCCCCCAGGACGTACAGGTGCTCATTCAGTGTTCCCAGGCGCTCCGCCCTGAGCTTAATCTGCTGCACCGACTCCTCACCTGATACATACAGGACATCGCCGGTTTTCGCCACCTGTTGTGAAACCTGGAGCAGCAACGTTGATTTGCCGATTCCCGGATCTCCGCCAACCAGGATGAGCGATCCGGCCACCACGCCGCCCCCGAGCACCCGGTCCAGCTCCTTGATGCCACTCGCCACGCGGTGACTCTCCATCGCCGGTACGGAGACGAGCGGACAGACGCCACTGCCTCCCGTTATCCATGACCGGCGTTCTGGCCTTACAGGCGGCTTCTCCTCCGTGGCGGTATTCCACTCGCCGCAACCCGGGCAGTGGCCAAACCACTTTACGGTCTCGTATCCACATGCTTGACATACATAACGGCTCTTGACTTTTGCCACCGGCACCGCCCCCATACGTACTCATCATACCGCAAGCGAGGGCCGATGAAGTATCAAATCTTGTACATGCAAACGGCGGGGATTTCTCCCCGCCGCGACGGAATCATGCTACCGCTACGGACTCAGCGAAACGACTATTTCATCAGGTCGTTTCGGCCAGCGCCGGTTCCACCTTGAGCGCTCCGTCCTCCACGTCCAGACGGACCTTGTCTCCCCGCTTGACCTCGCCGCTGAGCAGCGCCTCGGACAGCTTATCCTCAATGTGGCGCTGAATCGCACGCTTGAGCGGACGCGCGCCGTACTGCGGATCGAACCCTTCTTTGGCCAAGAACTGTTTCGCCGCGTCGGTCAAGGTGAATTCAATCTCCTGCTCCTGCAGACGCTTCTGCAGGTCGCGCACCATCAGGTCGACAATGCGCGAAATCTGCGCTTCATCTAGCGGATGGAAGACGATGATTTCGTCAATCCGGTTGAGGAACTCTGGCCGGAAGGTGCGCTTGAGCTCGTCCATCACCTTGTCTTTCATGCCCTGGTACTCGTGCGCCGTGTCCGGCTTAAAGCCGAGCGTGCCGCCTTTGCGAATCATCTCGGCGCCGACGTTGGAGGTCATGATGATGACCGTGTTACGGAAATCCACGGTGCGCCCCTTACCATCCGTCAGTCGGCCGTCGTCAAGCACCTGCAGGAGGATGTTGAACACCTCCGGGTGTGCCTTTTCAACTTCGTCGAGCAGAACCACCGAGTACGGTTTGCGCCGGACTTTTTCGGTCAGTTGGCCGCCCTCCTCATAACCCACATATCCGGGAGGCGCGCCGACCAGCCGCGCGGTCGAATGGCGCTCCATAAACTCCGACATGTCAATGCGGATCATCGCGTCTTCATCGCCGAACATCGCCTCCGCCAAGGCGCGCGCCAGCTCGGTCTTGCCCACGCCGGTGGGGCCGAGGAAGATGAACGATCCGATGGGCCGCTTGGGGTCTTTGAGCCCGGCCCGGGCGCGTCGGATGGCGCGGGCCACAGCGGTCACCGCTTCGTCTTGGCCGATAACCCGGTCGTGCAGGATTTGCTCCAGATTCATCAGGCGTTCTGATTCTTCCTGGGCCAGCTGCTTGACCGGAATGCCTGTCCACGACGACACGATGTAGGCGATATCCTCCGCGGTCACTTTGACGTCGTTATCGTTTTGCTGCCGTTTCCACTCTTCCTTGCGCTCCTCCAGTTCTTGCTTGAGTTTCTGCTCCTGGTCGCGCAAGGCCGCAGCCTTTTCGAATTCCTGGCTCTGGACCGCCGCGTCTTTTTCGCTGCGCACGCGCTCTAACCGTTGTTCAAGCTCTTTCAAGTTCGGCGGTGCAGTGCGGGTGCGCAGGCGCACGCGGGATGCGGCTTCGTCAATGAGGTCAATCGCCTTGTCCGGCAGGAACCGGTCGGTAATGTACCGGTCAGACAGCTTGACGGCCGCCTCCAAGGCCTCATCGGTAATCTTAACGCGGTGGTGCGCCTCGTACCTGTCGCGCAGGCCGTGCAGGATTTGCACCGCCTCTTCCGGGGTCGGCTGGTCGACCATAATCGGCTGGAAGCGACGTTCCAACGCGGCGTCCTTCTCAATGTGCTTGCGATATTCGTCAAGCGTAGTGGCGCCGATGCACTGTAGCTCACCGCGGGCCAAGGCCGGCTTGAGGATGTTGGAAGCGTCAATCGCGCCTTCCGCCCCGCCGGCGCCAATCAAGGTATGCAGCTCGTCGATAAACAGAATGACGTTGCCCGCCTGGCGGATCTCTTCCATAATCTTCTTCAATCGGTCCTCAAACTCGCCGCGGTACTTGGTGCCGGCGACCACCGTGCCCATGTCGAGTACCATGACTCGCTTGTTGCGCAAGGTCTCTGGGATCTCGCCGGCAATGATGCGCTCAGCCAACCCTTCGGCGATGGCCGTTTTCCCGACACCCGGTTCCCCAATCAGCACCGGGTTGTTCTTCGTCCGCCGAGAGAGCACCTGAATGACCCGTTCAATCTCCTGGTTGCGTCCGATGACCGGATCGAGCTTGCCGTCCCGCGCCATCTGCGTCAGGTCGCGAGCCAAGCTGTCCAGCGTCGGCGTGCCGGCGGCCTCCTTATCCGGACCGCCGTCAACCACATCCCCACCCAACAGCTGCAGGACCTGCTGGCGGGCCTTGTTCAAACTGACGCCCAGGTTGCCCAGTACGCGGGCCGCCACGCCCTCGCCTTCGCGGATGAGACCAAGGAGGATGTGCTCCGTTCCGACGTACGTATGGTTCAGTTTGCGCGCTTCGTCAATCGACAGTTCAATCACTTTCTTCGCACGCGGCGTATAGGTCATTGGGCCAACCTGGCTCTGCCCAGGCCCGATAATCTTCTCCACCTCCGCCTGCACCTTGTCCGCGCTGACGCCGAGGCTCGCCAACGCCTTCGCGGCGATGCCCTCGCCTTCCCGGACCAGGCCGAGCAGGATGTGCTCTGTGCCGACTCCCGGGTGACGCAGACGAGCCGCCTCTTCCTGTGCCAAAGCCAACACCTTTTGGGCTCTCTCGGTAAAACGAGCGTACATGTCAACGCACCTCCATATCATCCATTCTGAGTCGTTCACGAATCAATGCGGCACGCCGGATGTCTCGTTCAGCGGGTGAAAGCTCTTCATTATAATATTTCTGCAAGAACGCCGGCTGAGTCATGACCATCAATTCTTTGAGGATGCCCGCCGAGACGCCCTTGATGATGCCTAAGTCAATCCCAAGACGTACGTCCGACAGTCGCTGCAGGGATTCCTTGGAGTCCATCCGCCGCGCGTAGGCAAGAATGCCAAACGAGCGGCAAACCCGGTCCTCCAGGCCTTCGCGCATCTCCGAGAGGAGATAGCGGCGGGCGGATCGTTCATGGTCGATTAACTGCTGTACAACACTGCTCAGGTTCTGAATGATTTCCTGTTCGGATTCGCCAAGTGTCACTTGATTCGACACCTGGAACAGGTTTCCTGCCGAGTCGGTGCCTTCTCCGTAAATTCCCCGGACGGTCAACCCGACATGGGACACGGCGCCCAGCATGCGCTCTACCTGGCCGGTCAGGACAAGACCGGGGACGTGCATCATGACCGAGGCCCGGATGCCCGTACCGACATTGGTCGGGCAGGCCGTCAGGTACCCGAGCCGTTCGTCAAACGCGTAGACGATGTGGCTTTCCAGAGCGTCATCCACTTTGTTCGCGAGGTCCCACGCCTCCTGTAGGCGCAGCCCTGGGAGAATGCACTGGATACGGAGGTGATCCTCCTCATTCAGCATGATGCTAACGAGTTCATCCTCACGCAGGGCGACGGCACCGTGCCGTTCGGCGGCCGCCAGGTCCTTGCTGATGAGGTGTTTCTCAACCAGTACCTGGCGATCGAGCGCCGAGGTGTCGGAGCACCGCAGCAGGTCAAACTTGCCTAGGGCTTGAAACTCCGGGGCCTGCATCGCCTGGCGCACGGTTTCAATCACCTGATTGGCGTGACTGTCCGTCTGGAGTATTGGAAACGGCACACCCTCGAGATTCCGAGCGATGCGCACACGGCTGGTGACGACAATGTCGTCTTCCGGCCCCCCGTCTTTCATCCACCGACTGGTGGCGTTGCGGAGAAAATCGCTCAGAGACATCGGCTCACCCCCGATTCGATTCCAGTTGCTGCTCGAGGCTGCGAATTTCGTCGCGAAGCCGGGCGGCTTCCTCAAAGTGCTCGAACGCGACCGCTTGCTTCAACTGCTGGCGCAGGCGTTCGAGGTTCTTTCGCAGCTGCACCTGTTTCCCGGCGTGGATAGGAATCTTGCCAATGTGCTCGGTCCCGTTTTGAATCCTCTTCAATAACGGCTCCAACCGGGCGGCGAAACTCTCGTAGCACGTTGGGCAGCCCAAGCGGCCGACTTTGGTGAACTGCTGATAGGTCATGCCGCAGTTGCTGCAGCGAGCCTGGACCTGAACCGGCGCATAACCTGGCGACGACTCCATGTTCAAGAGCCCGCTGAGCAGGTGATTGAAATCGAGCGCCTGCATCGGTGCTGCGAAGAAGTTGCCCTGCTCACGAGCACATTGTTCGCATAAGTGCTGAACGCTCTTTTGTCCGTTGACAATCTTGGTAAACTGAACACTTGCCGGCCGCTGTTGACAACGTTGACAGAGCACCGCTGTCCCCTCCCTGAATCACTCGCTTTCGACCGCCAGCGCGAGCAGCATGCGGACCATCAAACGGGCGCGCAGTTGATCTCGATAGGGGAGATCGACATACAGTGCGTCCCGACTGACGGCTGCTTTAAACACTGCGGCTTCGCGCGCACTGAGTAGCCCTTCCTGCTGCAACCGTTGGATGAGGCCCTCCGCCTCCCGCTGGGACAGGCTGTCGCCGACCGTCCGCGCGGCGTGGACCAACGGCTGGTCACCCCCGAACCGTACGCGGCGAATGCGAATGTATCCGCCGCCGCCCCGCTTGGACTCGACGATATAGCCTTGCTCCGCCGAAAAACGAGTACTGATGACGTAGTTGATCTGCGATGGTACGCACTCGAAAAGCTCAGCCAATTCACTTCGCTGCAACTCAATCACCCCAGACGGACTTTGTTCCAAAATCCGCTTGAGGTGCTGCTCGATGTAGTCAGACATGCTCCCAGCCAATGAACTCCCCCTCGCTTCGGGTCACTCGGTCAAACGAGCGGATCGACACCGAAGACCTGGATGACGTTCCGATGAACGTCTCGATGATCCGATCGATGAACGCCGACCCGGATAAACGTCGTTTGACTTTGTCCTTCATTGACTTTGACTAACCTTGACCTTATTATATCGCTTGCACTGAGAATTGCAACCCGTGGTGAAAAAAACTAAACACATTTTAGGTTGCCCGCTTTCCGACCGTGTCAAACCATGAAATTTGCGATCAGGCACGACGCTTCCCGGCCGACCAACCGGTCGTTGACCCTCTGGGATTTTGGCGCTACACTTTTTTGCAAGTCGTTTGTTGAATCACGGAAGAAAGGTTGGTCCTTCGGTGGCTTCAAATAAACAAAAAGAGATTGCGCTTGCGGCTGTAAAGTTGTTTGAGCAGAAAGGGTACCACGCCACTTCGGTCCAGGACATCGCGGACGAAGTCGGACTGCAAAAGGGCAGTTTATACCATTATATTCATTCGAAAGAGGACCTGTTGTTGCAAATCGCGCACCAGGCGATTACCGACTTTAACCAACGGCTTGAGCAAGTTCTACACTCGGAGATGTCCGCGCGTGAAAAACTCGTTCAAGCCATCGAAAACCATCTTACGGTTTCCATCTCAAATTTGCAGACCACGACGGTATTGCTGCGGGAAGCGTTCTCGCTTGGAGAACCGCAACATCGGGTGATTCAGGACTTGACGGACCGTTATCTCAATTTGTGGACGCAGATTTTGATTGACGGGAAGGAGAGCGGCGAATTTACCGTCGAGGAGCCCAAGATTACGGCGTTGGCGCTGCTCGGCGCATGCAACTGGGTGTATCGCTGGTACCGTCCAGAAGGTGCGCTCGACGCGAAGGAAATCACCAAGGTGTTCGGTGACTTGTTCCTGCATGGACTCCTGGCTGATGGCGGCAGAGAGAGTGCGGCGAGCACGAAAGAGACCTCTGATTAAGGATGCGGCTAAAGGCGCCGTCTGAGGCTGCTTTGCATGCAGCGCTAGGGCGCCGGGTGCCCGCTAAGCGACGCTCGGCGGGCGGCGTCTGAACCAGGCGCACCAGGACAGGCGGCCGAGGCCGATTGGGGGATGATTGAGGATTTCGGCTTCGAGATTGAGCCTACCGAATAGCCCCGCAGCATCACCAAAAAAAGCACCCTGAGATGAGTCCTGCTCACCTCAGGGTGCTTTCTTTCGGTGTCCTTCCCTCGCCTGGCAACGTCCTACTTTCCCAGGAGCTCCCGCTCCAAGTATCATCGGCGCTGGAGGGCTTAACGGTCGTGTTCGGTATGGGTACGCGTGG
>NZ_AUMH01000016.1 GCF_000430585.1 Alicyclobacillus herbarius DSM 13609 | reverse complement strand
GAAGGACACCGAAAGAAAGCACCCTGAGGTGAGCAGGACTCATCTCGGGGTGTTTTTCTTTCTATCGTTGGCCGTCTGCGAAGTGGTATTCCAACGTTTGTTCTACAGGTGCACAGGAGTTCACGCTTCCCAAATGGGGCAACTTCATGACACCCGCATCACGGGTCAGTTGTTTCGATTCAATCGAGTCGGAATTGGATATACAATAGATGAAAAGATGAACGGAGGAGGAGGATGGAACTCACATGGTGGACTCCTCATCAGTACCAGCCACTCCAATCCTATGTGGATACAGCCCTGCTCGGAATGTGGAATCCATACCCGCTGGACATCGCCGTTCCCTACGGAGCCGCACACATCATTGCCAAACAAATCATGCGTCGTTTATCCGAGTACTACCAGGGGCGAATCGCGGGCTTTGAATTCGGAGCGTTCATACCCGAGCAAGACCCACTTACGCAACCAGTGATCCATTCGAAATTCGCTCATACCCTGTCGCGGATGTTGGGAAATCCAGTACAGTTTATCATCGTCCTAGCGGATCGTCAGCTGGAGCGTGACTTTCAACATGGACGATGTGATACCGTACGCTGGTTGTTTTGTGATTGGTGGCATTGGCTGTCAGAGCGTACGCCCGTCTCTAGGCGTCAAGACGTGTGGATGTATCTTTGTTTGACGTCGCAAGAATATCGCGAACGGCCAGAGTTTCTTGAAATGGGACTGCAGCCTGCTGTAGTCACCGAGATGACCGCAGAAGGGGAACGGCTGCTGCGCCTATGGCTGGAAGCTGCCTACGCTCAGATAGAAGCTATGTGGAGTTTTGCCAATACGGATGCCGTCGAATAGAGAATGGATTGATAAGCCGAAATCTTAACTTGACACATGAAAGTTATGAAAGATATGATGAAAGCGTACAGCACGCGTGTCTCGCGTACATACCCTGTTTCGGCAAGGCTGAGATCGGCTCAATCTCCAATCTCGACTGACCACATCACAACGCGCCAGGTTCGCAGAGTTGGGCAACGGATTTAGGTATCCAATCGCTCTGGGCAGGTGATGAAGAGGGATGTTCAAAAAGGCGTATGATTGGATTGACGAACGGTTAAACGTGACTCCCTTATGGCGTGATGTGGCAGACCATGACGTGCCAGCGCACGTCAACCCCGCCATTAAGATGTCGGCGTTCATCTACTGTTTCGGTGGACTTACGTTTCTCGTCATCACCACACAAATCCTCTCGGGTATGTTTCTCGCGATGTACTACACACCGGATATTAACAACGCTTGGTACAGTGTGAAGTACATTGATGACCAAGTCCTTTTGGGTCAAATCGTGCGTGGCATGCATTTTTGGGGCGCCAGCTTGGTGATTGTCATGATGTTTTTGCACATGCTGCGGGTCTTTTTCACAGGTGCTTACAAAAAGCCCAGAGAGATGAACTGGGTGGTCGGGGTTCTGATTTTCTTTGTCGTATTGGCTTTCGGCTTCACCGGCTACCTGTTGCCTTGGGATCAAAAGGCATATTGGGCGACCAGCGTCGGCGCCCAGATTGCCGGATCCATTCCGTGGATAGGACCCTGGATTCAGACGTTACTCCTCGGCGGCCATTACGTGGGGGCGCTGACCTTGGCGCGCTTCTTTGCCATCCACGTGTTTTTCTTGCCTGCAGCCTTGCTGGTTCTGCTGGCCCTGCACTTTATCATGATCCGGACTCAGCACATCTCGGGACCGCTATGATCGAGCAAGCTGAAAACAACGGACTGCGTGACCCCGCGGTGCCTAACGTACCTGAAAGCGAGGAGATTCGGACATGGCTGAAGGCGAACGCATCCCGGGTACCCCCAGGTACCGCCACAGTTTGAATCCGCACTCAGGGTACGAACCCTTTTTTCCAAACTTTCTTTTGAAAGAGTGGATTGTGGGTGCGGTGTTTCTGTTGGCTTTCGTGTTATGGATCATTTTCAACCCGGTCGAACTGGGTCCGAAGGCGAATCCAGATGATACAACCTTCATTCCGATTCCAGACTGGTACTTCCTGTTCCTCTATCAAATCTTAAAGTACTACCCAGGCTCTCAGATTGTCGTCGGCGTCGTGTTAGTTCCGATGATAGGGACGCTTCTTCTCCTTTTCACCCCGTGGCTGGATGTATCCAAGGAGCGACATCCCTATAAACGTCCGATTGCCACGGCTGCCATGGTGTTGGTCACGTTTCTGGTCATCTGGTTGACAAACGAAGCCCGAGTACAGCACTTGGCGGAAACCGGACAATTGGGAGGGGGGCAGAACCTGCCTCAACTGAAGCCGATCTCTGCCTCTCAGATTAAGTTTACAAATACGAATATGCCGGGATACAAACTGTTTGAGTCCACGTGCGCGGCTTGTCACGGCAAGAGCGGGGAAGGCCATATTGGTCCACCGATTTATGCCATCGGCCATTTTTGGAACCAACAGCAGCTGAAACAATTTGTCGAACATCCACAGGGTGGCATGCCGCCACGAGGTGGTTTAAGCAGTGACCAACAGGTGGATGAGGTTGTAGCTTGGCTGGTGAAGCAAAAACACAGTGGCGGCGGATATTAACATCGCGGATACGAAGGTCAGCGCATACTCCAGTATTCCCCGAGCGTCTCTGGGGTGGCCGGTTAAGCCGCCCTGTTTTTACGCCCGCATTTTTGACGCTTGTTTCACGACTACTCAAATGTGAATCCCTCGCCTAACACCTCGTGGACGTCGTTGATGACCACGAACGCCCTCGGATCCATCTCCGAGACAATCTGCTGGATACGTGTTACCTCTTCCCTCGGCACTACGCAATAGACCACCTGACGTTCCTTGCCTGTGTATCCACCCGTGGCCTTCAGGATGGTCGTTCCTCGTTCCAGGCGCTCGTGAATGGCCGAAGCAATCTCTCGGTTCCGGTCGGAAATAATCGTCAATGCCTTACCCGTTTTGACACCTTCGATGACAAAGTCGATCACTCGACTGGCGACAAATAGGGCGACTAATGAGTACATGGCGACTTCACGTCCGACCTCAATGACGACCAGGCCAATCACACACAAATCAATGGCAAACAGGACTCGCCCCATGGCGATGCCGTACCAGTGCCGCACCAAACGCGCAATAATATCCGAACCACCGGTGGTGGCTCCGGATCGAAAAATGAGTCCTAACCCTAACCCGGTGACAACACCGGCGTACAGCGCAGCCAACAGGGGGTCATGGGTAGGGACCTGCAGTTGACTGGTTAAGGAGGTGAACAACGATACGGCGACGACGCCGACCACCGTTTTCAAGATGAACTCGGCGCCAAAAATCCGCCAGGCGAAAAACAGCAAGGGAATATTGATAAGAAAAAACGTCACACCTACGGGCCAGTGGAGCTTGTACAAAAGCAGCACAGAGATACCCACGAAGCCTCCCTCTGCCAGGTGATTGGCGACTAAAAACGCATTCAATCCGACAGAGTAAATGAAAGCCCCAACCAGGATTTGCCCCCATTTCCACAAGGGGTTCCAGACGTCCTGCCAGCGCATACAAAGTCTCCTTTTCTTCCGGGCGCAACGATGGATTTGCTCGATAGTCGTCCAGCAACATCCACTTCATTATAAATTCTGGCAGTTGTCAGAGCAAAACCGGAGAGGCCACATGACCGCCAACAGCAACAGTAAACTGACCCACCCGAAAATGGTGTAGCCGTAGGACACCATCCGGGTGAATCCCACGGTGCTGCATGCGGCGGCCAGGAGTAAGAGTCCGAGGTGGTAACCGTCCTTCACCCAAGCGACAAGGTGCGGACGTGCCGGTATGGGCAGTTGGCTCCCGATGGCGTACACATTCCCGACTAAGGTCGAATAGATCTCCCCCCATAGGATGAAACTGAACAGCCACTGAAACACCCCCCCATAGCGGGAGGCAACAAAGCCCATCGGAACCGCGTACGAAACGGACGTAGGGTAGTGCACCAACAAAGTAAAGGTGACGGCCAGCAGCATGAACCCGAGCGCTGCCGCGCCGGCTATGGCGCCAGCCCGCAGCACGACAAGGTCCCCGACCTCCGCTCCGAGTGGAATCAACACCCCGGCAGCCAGGCCGATGTTAAACGCGACGTACAAGACGGCCGCGATGCCTGCGGCAAGAGGGTGGGGTGAGGAAAGCTGCATCGCTGCCTGTAGCGCGTGCTCGATGGCGTGGGGGGTACAGGCGGATCGAACGGATGCAAATAACACCACGAAGATGAGGATGGGAACGATGATGGAATTGGCCTTCATTAAGCCGGTTATGCCACGTAACAAGGTGAGGAACGTGACGGCTAGCGTCGCCCAAACTCCGAGCGCGAACGGCAGACCGAGGATTTCCCGTGCCAGTTCACCGGTCCCTGCCATCATGGTGGCGCTGACGCCAAACAGCATCAGCAGCAGGATGAGATTGACCACGTTGCCAACCCAACGTCCCAAGAGGTAGTTGGCCACGTCGCGGAAGGATCGTGCCTTTAGACGTGCCCCCAAGGCCATCATGCGCTGGCCCAGCCAGCTGAAGAAAAATACCGAGGCCAACACGGCGAGAACGCCCCAGTAGCCGTATCGTCCAAAGAACTGATAGATTTCTCTCCCTGAAGCAAACCCGGCACCGACCACGGTACCAATGTAGGTACAGGCGACCTGGAAGGCACGAATGCGTTGTCTTTCGGTCACGGGACATCTCCCCCCCTTACACCATATGGCGAACCGACCGTATTCAGACCGCAACCATGGACATGTTCGCGAAGACAAGCCATATACATAAAGCGAATCCATCGACTATCTGGCGTAGCCTTAGGAGGGATGCCATGACCGAACTCCAAGCTGTCATCCTGGGTGTCGTGCAGGGAATCACAGAGTTTCTACCCATCAGCAGCTCTGGGCATTTGGTCCTCTTACAAAGAATCTGGCACATTTCCAGCAACCAGATGCTGTTTGTCATCTGCCTGCACATAGGAACCCTGGTTGCCGTCGTTGCGGCATACCACCGCGAAATCCGTTGGCTTATCCATCACCCATGGTCGTGGACGGCGCGCATGATCTACGCCGCACTCGTTCCGACCGCCTGTGCCGGGGCCTTGTTTGAGGATTGGTTTGAAAATGTATTCGCCAGCGGCGCCACAATCGGACTGGAATTTGTCATCACCGGTGTCATCCTGTGGTGGATGGATGGAGTGACGACGAGCCGTAAGCTGGAAGAAGACATGACCGTCTGGGACGCGCTTTGCGTCGGGTGCTGTCAGGCCGCCGCCATTCTTCCTGCGTTGTCCAGGTCCGGTCTGACCATCGCCGGCGGATTGTGGAGGGGAATGGACAGAGAGGCGGCCAGTCGGTTTTCATTCCTTCTTTCCCTCCCAGCCATCCTTGGGGCCACCGCGGTTCAACTCGAAGAGTTGTTAGAAACCCCCACCAAGTGGATCCGGATCGATTGGCTCAGTCTGGGGCTCGGGACGGCTGCCGCGGCAATGAGTGGATACATCGGGGTGCGAGCGACACTGTGGCTTGTCAAGAAGGCACGCATGCGGATTTTCGCGGTCTATGTTTGGGCGCTGGCAGCCTGGATTCTCTTCGACCAGGTGACAACCCACCGTTGGTTTCCACCGTTGTTTCATGGTTGATGCCCTGAAGAAAAACGCCCACGGCTTGCACCGCGGGCGTTTTCGCGTGAGCCAGGGAAACAGCGGGGCACAAGGCGCGCAAAACACAATGAATTCGGGGTCGCGAGGGACCCCCTCCGTACGAGCCACTTACGTCGTATCGTTATCGTGTCCGCCAGACCAACAGGCGCAGACGACGGATGGTCGCCCAAGCTGCAGACAGAACCAGAAGACCGACAATCAACCATACCCAAGCCGTGAGTCCGTTCCACATTGTCACCACCCAGGGCGATCCGCTCGACGCACTTTGGAATGCGGCGAATACCGGTACTTTATCGGTCAACATCTGGGCGACCGGTCGACCCACGCCCAGGTGCCAGAACACGACGGTTAGAACTGCGGCCAACGCGGCATGTAAGAATCGTGCTAAGAAATACGGAGTCATCCGGATGTCGGTCTGGGTAAGCACACTGGCCACCTGAGCGTGCACCGCCAGGCCGCTCCAGGCGATGATGGCGCTTACCAGTGCAAATTTCTGCAGCATGGGGGCACTGGCAGCAGCCGTTTGTGCGGTGCCGATGTCAATCTCCAACAACCCGGCCATCGTCGGACCAACGAGGCTTGGGTCGAGGCCAAACAATTGATAGACAAAGGCAATGGGCCAGCCAATGATACGCATCAAGCCGGACAGGTTGAGGATTTCAATCAACACGGCGAAGAAGACGATGAACCCACAAATCATGAGCAACGTCTGGATTGATTCCGTGACGGCCGTTCCGAGCAATTTCCCGAACGTACGTCCGTCTTCTTCGCGGGCTTTCATCATTTCCCGGTAGGCGCGCAGCAGAATGTTTCCCCGCCCGCGCGTCGCCTCGGTGCGTATCGTTTCACCTCTACGCCCCCACAGTTTAAAGCTGACCCCGACCAAAAAGGAAGAAACGTAATGGGCGACGGCGAGCAAAGCGCCCAGCTCGGGGCTCTTGAACATCCCCACCGCGACCGCGCCAAACATAAACAGAGGATCCGCCGTATTCGTGAAGGCGAGCAGTCGTTCCCCTTCGACCTGCGTACACATTCCCGTCTCGCGGAAGCGCGCGGTTACGACCGCGTCCATTGGATAGCCGGCGGCTAAGCCCATTGAGAGCGCAAACGCGCCTACTCCGGGGACACTAAACAGGGGGCGCATCAACGGCTCAAGCAACACGCCGAACCCCCGTACGATGCCTAGCCCGAGCATGAGTTCGGATAGAATGAAAAACGGCAGCAAAGACGGAAACACGACATCCCAGAACAGTTTCAGGCCGACCAATCCCGCTTCAACGCTTTGCT
Source organism: Alicyclobacillus herbarius DSM 13609 (assembly GCF_000430585.1). Lineage (GTDB taxonomy): Bacteria > Bacillota > Bacilli > Alicyclobacillales > Alicyclobacillaceae > Alicyclobacillus_G > Alicyclobacillus_G herbarius. Next base: position 86,635 of record NZ_AUMH01000016.1, on the reverse strand, counting down.
TGGGGTAAATCACCAAGGCAATCGTGAACACGACGACCGCGGTTCCAAGCAAAATTGTTGAAAGCTGGCCGCTTTTCCACCATCGCTTCAACCGGCTTCATCTCCTTCGTCGCAGCACGCTACCCGATGTCCAAGACATCACTAAAACATATGTCCAAGCCGGAGGTTTATGTTTTCGGAGTACAGTCCGCTATAATAGCAAGCAAAGGCTTTTACGAAACGAGGACTGACCATGACCCTCGCCGAAATGCAAGAACGAATTGATGCGTATATAGGGCAATTTCAAGAAGGCTATTTTTCTCCGATGACCCTGGTTGTGCGGTTAAGTGAAGAGTTGGGGGAGCTTGCCCGCGAAGTCAACCATGTATATGGAGAAAAGCCGAAAAAACCGGATGAACCGGAAGGCAGTATTGCGTTGGAGTTGGGCGACTTGCTGTTTGTCATCGGCTGCCTGGCAAACCGTCTCGACATCGACCTTAGTGATGCTTTTCAAGCGGTCATGAAAAAGTTTGAAACCCGGGATAAGGACCGCTGGACCCGGATTGACAAGCAGGGAGACGGTCAGTCGTAAGGACAAACGTCCGTGTATCGGACAAGCTCTTAACGCCAGCTGCAGGAAACAGGAGGACAGGCATGGAGAACACCATTCGCGTTGTCATTGCAGGGATTCATGGAAAAATGGGACGGGAAGCCGCTCTGGCGTTCAGCAAAGACGCGCGTTTCCAGGTGGTGGGTGGATTGGCGCGCCGAGCTGGACAAGCAGAGGGCGATTGGCCCGTTTTCACCGATAAGCACGAATTAATTACCGAGACAAGCCCCGATGTCTGGCTGGACCTCACCGATGCGTCCAGTGTGGTTGAGAACGTGGATTTTGCCATCACCCATGGCATCCGGCCCGTGGTTGGCGCGACCGGATACACGGAACAGGATGTGGCGCGTTGGCACGCTGCATGCCTGGAGCGAGAAATAGGGGGCATTGCCGCCCCCAATTTTGCCATAGGCGCGCTACTGATGATGCGCTTTGCGCGTGAAGCGGCACGCTTCATGTCGGCCGTGGAAATCATTGAACTCCATCATGACGGCAAGAAAGATGCACCTTCGGGAACCGCGAAACGAACGGCGGAGCAGGTGGCCTCTGAAGTCGGGCACCAAGTCCCCATTCACAGTGTTCGTCTACCTGGACTCGTGGCTCATCAGGAGGTCTTGTTTGGCGGCCAAGGCGAGGTGTTGACCATACGCCACGATTCGCTGTCTCGGCAAAGTTTCATGCCCGGCATCCTCACCGCTTGTGCCCAAGTCGGAAGCATTCGCGGGCTGGTTTACGGATTGGAAAACATCCTCTGGTAGAGGCGAATAGGAGCGTGGTCCGATGAATATTGCCCTTATTGCACATGATGCAAAAAAAGAACAGTTGGTAAATTTCACGATTGCCTATAAGCACATTTTTGCCCAACACAGCCTGTATGCAACCGGGACGACCGGGAAACGCATCATGGATGCGACCGGTTTGAACATTCATCGTGTGTTATCCGGCCCATATGGCGGTGACCAGCAAATTGGTGCGAAGATTGCGGAGGACGCAATGGACCTGGTGATTTTCCTGCGCGATCCGCTGACCGCCCAGCCTCACGAACCGGACATCACCGCGTTGCTTCGGCTCTGCGACGTGCACGACATCCCCGTGGCCACCAATCTCGCGACTGCCGAAGCGCTGATGCGCGCCCTTGAACGTGGTGACCTCAACTGGCGCAAGGCGGTGAATAAAAAGGAGTCCTAGAGGATGCGCATAGGTATCAGCTGTTATCCCACCATCGGCGGGTCAGGTGCGGTCGCCACAGAGTTGGGCAAAGCCTTGGCGCATCGCGGCCATCAAGTCCATTTCATCGTTTCGGACGTGCCGTTTCGACTGGGGGAGTTTCATCGCAACATCTACATCCATGAGACGGATACGATGACCTATCCAGTGCTTAGAACCCCTCCCCACGATTTTACGTTGGCTGCGCTCATGGCGGATGTCATTTCCCAGTACGAGTTGGAAGTTTTGCACGTACATTACGCGCTGCCCTTCGCCGTCTCCGCGTTTCTCGCGCGGCAAATGGTGGCAGGGCACCCCGTACGGGTTGTGACGACTTTGCATGGCACCGACATTACCGTGCTCGCACAGGATAAAAGCCTGTATCGAGTGATTCAACTCGGCTTGACCAAGAGTGATGTCGTGACGGCGGTCAGCCACAGTTTGGCGCGACAGACCGAGGAACTGTTCCACCTGGAGCAACCGATTGCCTGTGTGCACAATTTTGTCGATCCGAACGTGTTTCGTCCCGGGGAAGCATCTTCGCTGCGCGCTTGTTTTGCCGATGCGGGCGAAAAAGTGTTGCTTCACGTCTCGAACTTCCGCAAGGTCAAGCGGATCCTTGATTTGATTCACGTTTTTGCTCTGGTCAACCGCCAGGTTCCGAGCCGCTTGTTGCTGGTCGGAGAAGGGCCGGAACTCGGTGCTGCGCGAGAATTGGTTCGCGGCTTAGGGCTCGAAGAGCGGGTGCACTTTCTCGGCAAGCAAGACGATGTGGTGCCGCTGTATCAAGCCAGCGACCTATTTCTGCTTGTTTCCGAAAAGGAGAGCTTCGGCCTGGTGGCGTTGGAAGCCATGGCCTGCGGGGTGCCAGTGGTTGGAACAACGGCGGGCGGGATTCCCGAGGTGGTGATCGATGGGGAGACGGGGTATCTGTCCCCCGTAGGGGATATCTCCCACCTCGCCGAGTCTTCCGTCCGTTTGTTGTCGGATGAAGAACTGCGCACCCGAATGGGTCAGGCAGGACGAATCCGGGCTGTGCGTCAGTTTTGTGTCGAGGACAAAGTCGCCGAATACGAACATCTTTATCAATGCGCCCTTGCAATGGGGGCTCTGTCTGGATGAAGCCGTCTCCCCGTATCCCGGCGCCGCCCGATGACGTAGCGGCGGTCATGCAGACGCTTTGTAGTCACGGTTACCAAGCGTACCTGGTCGGAGGGTGCGTACGCGATGGACTGCGCGGACTTCCCATTCATGATTATGACGTGGCCACCGAGGCGCTCCCCGAACAAGTCCTATCGTTGTTTCCACGCACGTTTGCCACGGGGCTTCGCCACGGCACCGTTACCGTAGTAACGGAACACCGCTCCGTCGAAGTCACGACCTTCCGAGTGGAATCCGTCTACAGCGACGGGCGCCGGCCAGACAAGGTGGAATTCACGCATAGCTTGGAGCAGGATTTGGCGCGCCGCGATTTTACCGTCAACGCCATGGCGGCAGACCTGGAGGGACACTTGATAGATCCGTTCGGAGGATGGTCAGATCTGGTCGAGCAGCGCCTGCGCGCCGTTGGAAATCCCGAACAACGGTTTGCGGAAGACGGTCTGCGCATTCTGCGGGCGTTGCGATTCGTAAGCCAATTGGCTTTTACCATTGAACCCAGAACCGCTCATGCCATGCACATGCAAGCAGAGAGATTGCGGAGCGTCTCTGGCGAGCGTATCGGCCAAGAGATGAAGCGCATCGCGGAAACGATGTGGTGGCAGGCATGGCCGCTGTGGTGCGAGGGTCCTTGGCTGCGCGCCTATCCGAATCCGTGGCCAGGCTGGGCGGACGCGCTGTATGCTGCCGCCGACCGAATTGGTGATGACGAGTCGTCTTTCGAAGCGTTTGGACGGCGCTGGAGACAAACCCTTCAGGACTTGCACTGGGCGGACGCGTGGGCGCCTGTGGTCGCCTGGATGTTCTGGGTGGGTCACATCGTCTCTGCATCCACGGAGGAAATCCACGAGGCGATTCGACGCTTCGGGTGGCCCAAATCCGTCGCTCAGCAGCTGCGGCGCATGCTCGCCGTGTCCAATCCGGATCCGCTTTCCTGGACACAGACGGTGTGGCGCCAGCGTTTATTTGAAACGCCGGCCCCTCTGGTCGGTTGGGTGTGTTTTGTGCTGGACGTGTTGGTCCCCGGACAGGCCTCGCGTTTTGCTCGGTACCAGGAAATGGCGCCCACGCAGCCACTGCATGGTTTGTCCGCGTTGGCGGTCAATGGGCATGACCTGGCAGCGCTTGGTCTGAGGGGGAGGGAAATCGGGGAGACACTGACCAGTTTGGCTCGTATGGTGCTTAACCAAGACTTAACGAACGAACGTAGCGTCCTCTTGCAGTGGGTGATGGATGACCTCGCCTCGAAGGGGCGCACCATAGAAACCCAGGAGGGGCAGCATGACCTCTGAAGTTGTGGACAACCGCAATCATAGCAACAGTGACTCGACCGCCTTGATTCGCGACCAGATTCTTGAAGCGTTTCTCAAGGCGAGCGATCACCGCGTATCCGGCGCCTGGCTGAGTGAACAACTGGGGCTCACCCGAGCGGCAGTATGGAAGCACATTCACAGCCTGGAGGAACTGGGGTTTTCGTTTTCTGCCGCAACGCGGCGCGGATACCGATTGGAAAAAACACCCGATTTGGTTCTTGGCCCTCTCCTCCAGCCACGACTCGCAAATGTTGGGGAATTCGGCCGGACGGTCATCTGGTCTCCGGAGGTGGACTCCACCAATGCGTTGGCACTTCGTCTCGCCCGGCAAGGTGCACCACATGGCACACTCGTAACCGCCTTGGTACAGACCGGGGGACGGGGGCGGCGCGGTCGCGGCTGGGTCTCACCTCGTGGAGGTCTCTGGATGTCGATTCTCCTCGGTAAGTCAGTGCCACTCTTTCTGGCCCATGAGTTGACCCTCTTGGCATCGGTGGCCGTCTTCCGTGCCCTGCAAAAACAAGGGTCGTTTCCGCTTTCGATCAAGTGGCCGAACGACATCCTATGCGACGGGCGCAAAGTATGCGGGATTTTAGCGGAAATGCGGGCGGATGGCGAGAATGTCCAATACGCCGTGCTAGGTATCGGCATCAACACGAACGTGCCGCTGAGCGAGTTGCCAGCTGCCTTAAACGGCACCGCGACGTCGCTGTCTTTATACCGCGACAATCCCATTTCTCATCTGGACCTTGTGGCGGCCATCTTGAATGAGTTGGAACCGTGGTACGAAGGCCTCGTACGCGGCGAATCGCAGTTCGCTGCCGTCGCCGATGAATGGCGGGCCCACAGTGCCACTTTGGGCCGGCTCATCCAAGTCGTTGTCGGTCGCCATACGTATCAGGGGATCGCCGAACGCCTAGATGCGGATGGCGTGCTACAACTGCGCCTGGACGACGGAACCCTGCTGCCTGTGCACAGCGGCGAGGTCCTGTTTTCGGAAAACGAAGTACAGAAGTGAGGGTGTCCGGAAGGGAAATAAACGAACTCGATTCGATGGGTCTGGGTCGGTTGACCGGTTTTGATACAATAAGGGCAATCGACAGGCAGGGGGCCAACGGGTGTGAAGTTCGTCGTATTGGATCTAGAAACCACCGGATTGTCTCCGGATCGTCATGAAATCTTGGAAATCGGCGCCGTGGAATGGATTGACGGCCAGATCGGAGAGACGTTCCACAGCTTGATTCGCCCGGCCTCCAAAGTAGATGCGGCCATCTTCGAACTGACCGGGCTTTCCCCGGCCGACCTGATGCACGCGCCGCCGATGGCCGACGTATTGCCCCGCCTTCTCTCTTTTCTTGAGGGCCATGTCTTGGCTGGTCACCATATCGAGTTTGACCTCGGCTTTTTGCACGCCGCCTGTGAGGCGTTCGGCTACGTACTGCCCGTGTCGGAAGACGCATTGGATACACTACATTTATCACGCATTCTCTGCCCGCAGGCGCGAGAACACCGGTTGATTGACTTGGCCAGGCGGTACAACATCCCCGTGCGGACCCCGCATCGGGCTTTGGCAGATGCTGAAGTCACGGCCCATGCGCTGACCGCCTTGGCGACACAGGCAAAGCGTTTACCGCAGGTGACACTGCAGACGCTGGTGAGGCTCGCCAGCCTGTATTCGGGCGTTACCGGGGCATGGTTTGCCGAGTTGGTAGACCAGCAACAGCAGGAGTCCCAAGGCGCGGACGTAAACGGGGTAGAAGTCGTGGAAGACCTGGTCTTTCGTTCCCCACAGCCGTGGCTTGAGGACCGCCCATCCTCCTCCGATCAAACCGAGGATTGGAAATCTGAGTCCGCCCAGCTACTGTCCTCGAACAGCCCGCTGGCCGAGGCCTTGCCTGGATTTGAAGTCCGCCCAGGTCAACAGAAGATGGTGGTCGAGGTGGCCAAGTCCCTGGCGGAAGACCTACACCTCATCGCAGAGGCGGGGACCGGGACGGGGAAATCGTTAGCCTATCTCATTCCAGCCGCCCTATACGCAAGACGCCATGACACTCGGGTCGTGATTTCCACACATACCATCGCCTTGCAGGACCAAATCGCTGAGCGGGATTTCCCCACCCTGCGCAAGGTGATTCCAGAGCCCCTGCGTTTGACCGTGTTCAAGGGGCGGACGCACTATCTCTGCATGCGCAAACTCCGGCACGAGGTCGCGATGCTCGGATGGACGAACAACCCGGAGGAAATTCGGGCGTATATGCGGATGCTGGTTTGGTTGACGGAAACCGAATCGGGGAGCCGGGAGGAGCTCGCGCTGTCCGGGTCCGAACAGAGCGTGTGGCCGCGCGTACAGAGTGAGAGTGAAACCTGCATCAACAAGCGGTGCCCGTTCTTCAAGCCGTGCTACTACTTTCGGGCACGCGCCAAAGCGTATGAAGCAGACATCGTGGTCACCAACCACGCGTTGGTCATGACCGACCTGAAGGCAGACCATCGCGTACTGCCGCCTTACGAAAAACTGATTCTGGATGAAGCCCATCACCTGGAGGAAGAAGCGACACGCCAACTGGAGGATGAGGTGCGTTCTGGTCACCTACACGCCCTGTTGGCTCGTCTCGTGCGCGATCGTGGCCGTCAAGGCGTGCTCCCGGAATTGCAGATCCGCCTGACGGAGCGGGGACACCACGCACTGGTGGAAGCCGTGATGGAACTCATCGACATCTGCGCGCAGATGGAAACCCAGTTTGAACAAGTCTTCGCCTTTTTGCATCAACTGCTGCCTGCGCATACTAACGAGGTACGGGTGTCAGCAGAGATGCGTAAGCAGTCGGCGTGGACACGTTACGAACAGGTCGTTCATCAGCTCACAGAGCTCTGGCGCCGTGCGGAGCCCAAGTTGACGCGACTGGCCGAGGCCGCGGCTGTGGAGGATGACGAGACGGCCGCCCGACTCCTGGATGCGGTCGGGTACTTTCCGGTCCTCGGCGGAGCCATTGACACGCTGGGAAACGCCCTGGAGGAATCGTCGGACTGGGTGACGTGGATTGAACGATCCGCCGAGACCACCGGCGCTCGCACGGGATGGCGGGGCGTGAACCTGCACCGGACGCCGCTTAGCATTGCGTCTATCCTCGAAGAGCGGCTATTCAGCAAGAAAAGCTCCGTGGTTTTGACCTCTGCTACCTTGTCGGTGGAAGGCCGGTTCAACTACATCAAAGACCGTCTCGGGCTAAAGACCTTCGCGGATGCGGGAAAACTGTCGGAGGTGCGTGTGGCATCCCCGTTTCGCCTGCGCGAGCAGGTCCTTTTGTGTGTCCCCAATGATGTCCCCGAACTGGCCCGATTGGGGCCGGACGAAGCGGCCCGTTGGCTGACCCCTTCGTTGGTGCGATTGGCCGAAATGAGCCGGGGCAAGGTGTTGGCCCTCTTCACCAGCCACCAGCTGTTGCGGGCGGTAGCCGCAAAGGCGCGCGCTGCCCTGGCGGAAGTGGGCTGCGAATTGTTTGCGCAAGGCTTGGACGGCAGCCGAACACAGATTTTGGAGGCTTACCGAACACATGACCAGGGTGTCCTGTTCGGCGCCCAATCCTTTTGGGAAGGGATTGATCTTCCAGGAGACCAACTCCGCACCTTGGTGATTGTGCGGCTCCCCTTTGCGCCGCCCACGCATCCGGTGACCGAGGCGCGGCACGAACAACTGGAGCGAAACGGAAAGAGCGCCTTCTGGCAGGCCAGTCTGCCGGAAGCTGTGGTCCGCTTTCGCCAGGGGTTTGGCCGCCTCATCCGCACCACGTCCGACCGGGGAGCCGTGGTGGTCTACGACACGCGGTTGGTGCAGAGCCGCTATGGGCGCGTGTTCCTGCGCTCGTTGGATGGGGTGCGTCCCGTCGTTGGGCCAGAGGCGGAAGTCCTGTCCAAAATCGGCGCCTTCTTTCAATCGGAGAACGCATGCCAAACCTCCCGCGTCGCAGACTAACCTGTGCATCGATAGGGAGAGGGGCGATGCCAGGTGCACGCAATGTGGAAGGGAGCGGTCAGCTTTGGACTGGTCAACGTACCCGTGCGAATGTTTGCCGCCACCGAGTCAAAAGACCTGAAATTTCGATATTTACACCGCGAGTGTAAGACTCCGATTCAGTACACGCGGACTTGTCCGCACTGTGAGCGCCCGGTTGAATGGGCTGAGATTGTCCGCGGGTATGAATACGAGCCAAACCGGTTTGTCGTCCTCGACGAGGAAGACTGGAAACAGGTCGAAAAGACGCGGTCACATACGATTGATATTGTCGATTTTGTGAACCTTTCCGATATCGATCCGGTGTATTACGACAAAACGTATTATTTATCCCCGGAGCCGGCGGGAACCAAGGCCTATCAACTGCTACAGAAGGCGATGCGCGAAACAAGCAAGTGCGCCATTGCGAAAACCGTCCTGCGCAATTCGGAAACGCTGGCTTGTGTTCGTATTTACGGGGATGTGCTCGTGGTTGAAACCTTGTTTTGGCCTGCTGAAGTGCGCAGTACCCAGGAACTGCCGACCCCAGAACCAATCCCAGACGTCAGCCAGCAGGAACTGGACATGGCGGTCATGCTCGTCGAGCAGCTAGCCGGACCCTTTCAGCCGGAAAAATACACGGACGAACGCCGCGAGACGTTGTTGGCCATGATTCAGCAGAAATTGGAGAACAAGCAGGTTGTGGCGCCGGCGGCCGCCGAACCAGAGACCAATATTGTCGACCTGATGCAAGCGTTGCAGGAGAGCATTCGTCGAACATCGGAGGCCAAAGGAACCCCGCTTGCCCCAACTGCTGCCGCAGCGCTGACGGAGAGCGTGAAACCGAAGCGGACACGACGAAAGCGAAGTTCATAAGAATACGCCCCCTTTGGCGCCGTACACGAACGGGCTACGGCCACTCGATCCGCACGACCACCGGGTGTCGCAGCATTGCCGTATCCGTCCATTCGAGGTAACGAATGACGAAGCGAATTCCCGGCGGTAGAGCACGCCAATCGGGGCGATGCGGCTCTGGGGAAGCGGAACAAGCCGCCAATTTCACCCAATCTTTTTTGTCGATTCCTGTCGCCACAGCGCCGGCCGGATGGGAAAGGTCCGGCCGTTCCCCGACAACGACGGAGGCAGGTCGTCCATCGCGCGTGACGAGATACAGCCCGTCCAGGGTAATGTACCGCCAACACTTCACTTTCTGCCATTCCGCTCGCTTCTCTCCTGGGTAGTAGTAGCTTCCGGCCCGCTTGGCGACGATTCCTTCCATGCCGAGTTCCTGCATGCGCTCGTACAACGCGTTCCCATCCGAGAAGTTGTCGCTGACCTGAACCAACCCCGACTGGCTTACGACCTGGCGTAGTTGTTCCTGTCGAACTTCAAATCCCTGGTCGAAAAGCGAAGTCCCGCGGACAGAAAGACAGTCGAACACGACATAGACAATCGGGATGTCTGTTCGTGGCCGGTGCGCTAAGTCTCGGCGCAGGACCTGACGAAACTGCGGCTTTCCATTTGTGCCAAGGCTTATCACTTCCCCGTCCAAGACAAAAAATTCCGTCAACTGTGCCAAAGCCCAGTTGACCAATTCCGGATACGTCTTGGTTCGGTCCCGTCCCTTTCGGTTCCAGAGACGAATCGCATCGCCTTGCCGTTCCATCAACAATCGAACCCCATCCCATTTAACCTGAAAATGAAATTCAGGTCCTTGGTTGGGAGCAGGCTTTAGGATGGGTTCCATCGGCCTAAGCCCGAACAAGGAATCCATATCGTTTCACTCCTCCTCTGGCAGCGATTGCTTGCATCAAATCCCCGGTTCAATTGACACAGTAAGAGCACAAGGGAGGTGTGCGAAGATGGGCACGCGCATAAAACACGTCGTTTTCACCCATCCGGATAAACTGCTCTGGCCCAAGGCCGGGATTCGCAAAGCGGATTACGCCAAGTATTTGCTCGCCATGGCCCCTTACATACTCCCGCACTTGGCAGACAGGCCCATCACGATGATTCGTTTTCCAGACGGTATTGAAGGCCACGCCTTTTATCAACGAGACGTACCTCCAGGTGCCCCGGAATGGGTCCATACCGTTCCCGTATGGTCGGAGGAACGTCAGGCGCACATCCACTACGTGCTGGTAGATTCTGAGCAAACCTTGGTTTGGTTGGCCAACCTAGCCTGCCTGGAGATCCATGTGGGATTTGCCCGCGTTCAGAACGAACAAGAGCCCATCGCCTTAGCGTTTGATCTCGATCCGTCCGTCCCGGGTTTCGAGCCGGTGCGGGAGGTGGCCATGGTGCTGCACGACTTGCTGGATGGGCTCGGTCTGCCCCATGTCGCGAAGACCTCGGGCGCCACTGGGCTGCAGGTGTTTATTCCCCTGACGCCCGGACATACCTATCAGGAAACCCGCCGATTTACGCGTCTGGTGGCCGAGTACCTACGACAGCGATTACCGCGCGTGGTGACCTTGGAGCGGCGCCGGCGTGACCGAGGGGACAAGGTGTATGTCGACTACCCCCAGTTTGGCCATCACCGGACGCTGATTGCGCCTTACAGCGCGCGCGCCACCGAACAGGCTACCGTTTCCGCCCCCGTGACTTGGGAAGAGTTAACCCGCGGAGCGATGCCGGAATGGTTTCGGATTGATAACATGCCGGCGCGCGTACAGCGGATGGGGGACATCTTCAATCCGCCTGCGGCCAATTTACATGAGATTTTGCGTTTTCTCTCGCAGACTGCCAATTTCTCGCCCAATCCCGTATAATTGAACCATCCCGCCGGACAAACCAAGCCTTCGTTCGGCAAATTGAATTCGATACATAAGCGAAAACAGGAGCGAATCCATGCAGGCAAAGTTTGCGATTATCGGTGGCACCGGTGTGTATGATCCCGCCCTTTTAGAGGCACCGGAAACGTATCAGATCGAGACCCCATTCGGGACCTGTGAAGTAACCATTGGCCGCTTTCACGATAAAAGCGTTGCCTTCATTCCACGGCATGGACGAGGCCACCAGGTTCCTCCGCACCGAATCAACTACCGCGCCAACCTCTGGGCGTTAAAAGAGATCGGCGTTGAACAGGTACTTGCCACGACCGCGGTCGGATCGTTAACCAGGGAGGTGGAGCCTGGGTCGTTTGTTATTGTTGACGACTTTATGGACTTCACGCGCTCCCGTCCACTCACCTTTTTTGAACAGGGCAAGGTGGTCCACGTCGACATGTCCGATCCATACTGTGCACGACTTCGTCATCACTTGCGTGACAAAGCCGACCAACTCGGCATCGCCGTTCACGCGTGTGGAACATACGTTTGTACAGACGGCCCACGCTTTGAAACGGCAGCGGAAATCCGCATGTATGCCGCACTGGGAGGCACGGTCGTGGGCATGACCAGTGTTCCGGAGGTGGTTCTGGCGAAAGAGTGCGAGTTGTGCTATGCCACCGTCTGTATGGTGACCAATTACGGAACCGGGCTTTCGTCCACGCCGCTCACCCACCAAGAGGTTGTAGAACAGATGGCGGCCAACGTGGAGAAGATTCGCACCTGGTTCTTTGCCGTGATTGACGAACTGGACGGGCCGCGCACCTGTGCGTGTTCCCATGCCGTCAGCGGGCAAGGAGAATTGACAAAGGGAGAGAACTGACCTGAACGCGCTGAACTGGACAGGGCAGTCCCTGCGACTTCTCGATCAGAGAAAGCTGCCGCACGAAGAGGTCTGGGAGGAATTTACCCAACCTGCGGACGTGGCGGATGCGATTCTCCATATGAAGGTGCGCGGGGCGCCCGCAATTGCGGCCGCAGCCGCGTACGGAATCGCGCTTGGCGGGCTGCAGTTGCCGGCGACTGAGTCGGCAGCTTCCGTGCGGGATAAGTTGGAGCGAGTGTGCAAACAAATGGCGGAAACCCGTCCCACGGCCGTCAACTTGTTTTGGGTCATTGGCCGCATGAAACGCGTCCTTGAGGCGTGGGACGGAGACAACCTAAATGTGCTGAAGAAGGCACTCGTCGCAGAAGCGGACCACATAGCCAAGGAAGACATTGAAATCAACCGTCAAATCGGACGCAACGGGGCAAAGCTCATCGCCCGGCGCGGCCGGGTGGCTATCTTGACTCACTGCAACACCGGGTCTTTGGCGACAGCCGGATACGGGACGGCATTAGGCGTAATTCGAGCCCTGCACGAAATGGGCCGGCTGGCCCGGGTGTTTGTGGATGAAACGCGCCCGTACTTGCAGGGAGCCCGGCTGACCGCTTATGAATTGGGGCAAGAGAACATCCCGCACCTGCTGATTACGGACAGTATGGCCGCGTACTATATGCAGCAAGGCGCGATTGACGCCGTCGTCGTCGGGGCGGACCGCATTGCGGCCAACGGAGACACGGCGAATAAAATCGGGACCTACGCGGTGGCCGTCTTGGCTCATCATCACCGGATTCCCTTTTACGTCGCTGCCCCCGTTTCCACGTTTGACTTGACCATTGCGGACGGGGCAGCAATTCCGATTGAGCAGCGGGCGCCGGAAGAAGTCACTCATTTTGCCGGGGTCCGGATCGCGCCAGAGCGCACCCCAGCAGCTCATCCGGCCTTCGATGTCACGCCGCACGAACTGATTCAGGCCATCATTTGTGAAAAAGGGGTCATTGACCGGCCGGATCGCGAAAAAATCGCCACCGTCCTCGGTGACATCAGACCCTAACGCGCCCGGCCGAACGACTTCGTAAAAGAAAGGAAGCAGGACATGAAGACCATCTTGGACGTGGGCGCTGCAGTCTGTGCATCGGATTGCGTGTACAATCAGCCCGTGCGCATCACCATCGCAGACGGAAAAATTGAAGCGGTGGAACCCTGGCCCGAGTCGAGCCGGATGCACCTGGGTGAACGAGGGGATACCGCAGAAACGGTGCAATACATTCGCAGGCCCCGCGCGTTGGCGATTCCTGGACTCATCAATACGCACGGACACGCGGCAATGACACTTCTGCGCGGCGCTGGGGATGACCTTCCGCTCATGCGCTGGCTGGAGGAAAAGGTCTATCCATTGGAAGCAAAACTGACCCGGGACGCGATTTATTGGGGAACGCAGTTGGCCTGCTGGGAGATGATTCGTTCCGGGACAACCTGCTTTACGGATATGTATTTTCAGATGCACGCGGCCGCAGAAGCAGTCTTGGAAAGCGGGCTGCGAGCCGTCCTAAGCTGGGGTGTAGTAGGTTTAGACGAGGCCGGAAGAAAGAACGGAATCGCGAATTCACGCGCCTTTGTCGGTCAGTGGCAAGGGGTCAGCGACCGGCTCGCGGTGACACTGGGGCCGCACGCCCCGTATACCTGTCCCCCTGATTATTTGCGCGAGATTGCGGAATTAGCTGGGGAACTCGGTGTGCCGATACAAATTCACCTATCGGAGACCCGCTCAGAAGTTGAACAGAGCTTTCAGCTGTACGGCCGCTCCCCGATCGCCCACGCCGAGTCGTGTGGTTTGTTCGATGTCCCTGTGTTAGCGGCGCATTGCGTGCATGTCAGCGACGAAGACATCGCGCTCATGGCTCGCCGTCAGGTTCGGGTCGCGCATAACCCACAGAGCAACCTCAAGCTTGGGTCCGGGGTTGCGCCCGTGAGCAAAATGTTAGCATCCGGTGTTTCTGTCGGTTTGGGCACCGATGGCGCAGCCAGCAACAACAACCTAGATATGTTTGAGGAAATGCGTTTGGCCGCAACCCTACACAAAGGTTATCTCATGGACGCAACGGTTGTGCCTGCCCCGGCTGCGTTTGAGATGGCGACTGAGACAGGCGCAGAATGCGTATTTTTACCGAAAGGTCACGGCACCTTAACTCCCGGTGCGGCGGCGGATATCACCCTGCTGGACTTGGACAGCCCGCATTTCGTGCCGAGGTTCGATCTACTTTCCAACGTGGTCTACGCCGCGGGCGCCGATGATGTGACGGACGTGATTGTAGCCGGTCGACAGCTGCTCTCCAACCGGGAACCGCTCACCCTCGATGTGGAACGCATTCGGTATGAATCGCGAAACATCGAAGCACACTTGAAGGCGCAGCAATAAGGCCTACATGGTCGCCCGCGTAGTGTAGGTTTCATTTAGTCTCGGGTGTAGCAAGAGCGTGCATGCGCTCTGACGCGTGTTTATAGCACGGGCGAGGGTCCGGCCGTATGTGACGAGAATGATGGCAGGAGAGGAGACAACGCATGCGCATATTGGTTTGCAACGACGATGGCATCGAGGCGCCAGGGATTCGCGCGATCGCCCAAATCCTGACAACCGTGGGGGAGGTCACCGTGGTCGCTCCCGATGGGCAGCGATCCGCCTCCAGTCATGGGATGTCGTTGCACGGGACGATTTGGGTGGAGCCACGTGAGCTCGGTCTATCCGGGATAAAGTCTGCCTACGCGGTACACGGAACCCCGGTCGACTGCGTAAAGTGGGCCCTCAGCCGTCTCGCTCAGAATACTCCGTTTGATCTGGTGGTATCCGGCATCAACCAGGGTCCGAACCTGGCGACGGACGTCCTATATTCCGGCACGGTTGCTGCAGCAGGAGAGGCAGCGGTACAAGGTGTCCCGGCCATTGCCTTTTCTTTACAGGGCCCCCCGTTTCCGTTCTCTGAGGCCGCACAGAAGGCTTTGCAACTCATTCAGCATCTCGAGGACTTCCCGTGGCCAGCGGATACCTTCCTGAGCGTCAACTTTCCCGCTGACGTTCATATGGAAACGAATGTGGCCGTAACCCAACTGGGGGTTCGCGGGTTTCGGGATGCTTTTGTCGAGGTCGATAAGTCTGGTACCCGGGTTGGATATCGATATTCCGGGGAGGAGCTGGAAGAACCCGGCGGACAAGAGACGGATGTTGCGGCGGTACGCCGTGGACATATCAGCATCACCCCGTTGCGCTACCATTTTACAAATCACGAGATCGTTGATAGTCTAAAGTTGTATCTCAGACAACCTAAAGACACGCCTGCTGTGGAAACACAAGCGCCTATCGGCGCAACCGCAGCAAAAGCGCATGAACGGGTTATTATCGGTACGCATACCTGCACGAGAACGGATGACCTGTATCAATTGGTCGATTTTTTGAATCGAAATTTAAAGGAAAAAGATGTAATTTTCGGGTTATCGTTAGACAAACAGAACTCGAATAAAATGATTCTGACGATGTATCGGGCGTGAACGTATGAACTCTGCGAAAATATGGCTCATCACCGGGTGTCTTATTGTGGCCATGGCCGCAGCGGGTGCCGGCTTGGCGCTTTGGAATCAAGTGGATAACGAGTGGCAGGCGGAGGCATCCGCTGCGGAGTATGCATTGAACCACTCCCCATTGGAAAAGATTTCGGGACACATCGTGTTCACCGGCGGCAACGTGCAAGAAGTGTTTTATGGGGATGACATGTTTGGCAGGAAATGGTATACCTTTGTGACAGAGAACCCTCTTCACGCATATTCCATTCCAGCATCAAAGGTGATTCCCAAACAAAAAGTTGAACAGCTTGCTCGTGCTGCGAGAATTGAGACCGTCGATGTCGAACTGGGTTGCGTTCCGGCGAGCAACCGCTTATCCACCAAGCCGAAGCAAGACCAGATTGTCTGGGAGGTATACGGGTACCACGGCGGTAAATCGGAGTACGTCTACTACGACGCCGTCAGCGGGAAGCGTTTATGGCAATATGTGTTGTCAACATAATGTGTTTGTGCGTGATATACTTAGCATGTATCGGCCAGTCTGACCATCCTTATGTCTCCGCAAGAGACTGAGCCGGTGTCTCGGAAAGGGGCGAGGTTGGTGTCGCGAGTTCGCCTCGTGCCAATCATTCTTATCGCCGTAATCACACTCGCCATCCTCTTTGGGGGTTGGCAGGCGTATCTTCATTTCAACATGATTGGACCTTTGGAGACACACCTCTCCAGCATAGCCGGCGTGCGTTCGGCTGTGGTGGAAGGGGGTCAACCCACAACGGTGCGCATTCAGTTGGGGAATGTGGACGACCTGGAAACAACCTATCAGAAGATCTATAACCAGGTTTCCCAGTCGCTTGGAAGCAACGTCGATATATCGATTCAAGATACGCGCGACACTCAATTGACAAAAGAATATCAGAAACTTACACCGGCTCTTTTGGAAGGGATTGCGAAAGGGAATTACACGGAGATGATAGCCTCCGTGGAGAAACAAGCTGTGAAGGACGGCTTTCGTGCAACCATCACCATGGATAAAAGCTACGTCTATGTGCAAATGAGCGAAGGGTCTCACCATTTGTACGACGTCTTTAAATATACATCGCATCAAGGGGGGTAGTGTCGTGATCAAAGAATGGCTCATTGGCGTTGGAATCGCAATCACGCTATTCCTGCTCTACCTTCGAATCAATGTTCTCCCCCTCGTTTTTTTAGTTGGGATGGGAGTTTTTCTTTGGATGATGTTGGAGCGTCGCGGAAACCCTTTGGCCAGCGTGCGGGAAGCGCCGGTCAAGCACCAGGTGACGTTCGCGGATGTTGGCGGCCAGGAACACGCCAAGCGGGAGCTTATGGAAGCCTTGGATTTTTTGCGCCATCGGGATCGCATCAAATCGCTTGGAATTCGCCCCCTCAAAGGCATTTTGCTCACGGGCCCGCCGGGGACCGGTAAGACGCTGATGGCCAAAGCGGCTGCCACGTACACCGATTCGGTCTTTTTGTCCGCATCTGGGTCTGAGTTTGTCGAGATGTACGTGGGGGTGGGTGCCCAGCGTGTGCGCGAACTGTTCCGCAGGGCCCGAACCATGGCCAAGAAGGAAAACAAGGACAGCGCCATCATCTTCATCGACGAAATTGATGTCCTTGGTGGCCGACGAGGACAATACAGCCATCAGGAATACGACCAGACGTTGAATCAGCTGCTCACGGAAATGGATGGGATGTCGACGACGCAATCCCCGCTGGTGTTGTTAATTGCGGCGACAAACCGACCCGATATTCTCGATCCGGCCTTGCTTCGTCCGGGGCGATTTGACCGACAAATCAAGGTCGATCTCCCGGATAAGGAAGGACGGCTGCATATCTTACGGATTCAGACGAAGGGCAAGCCGCTCGCAGGGGACGTCGACCTAGAGCACATCGCGCGGGAGACGTTTGGTTTCTCCGGCGCCCAGTTGGAATCTTTGGTCAATGAGGCGGCGATCATTGCGCTCCGTCAAGGGAAGTCGGAGATCACCCAAGAAATGTTCCGGGATGCAGTGGACAAGGTATTGATGGGGGAGAAGACTGGACGCAAGCCCACGGAGGACGAGCTGCGCCGCGTGGCGGTGCACGAGTTGGGGCATGCGATTATCAGCGAATTGATGCGTCCGGGCACTGTGTCACACATTACCATCGCACCGCGCGGCAATGCCTTGGGCTTTGTCCGCCAAATCCCAGAACACGACCGGTATCTGTATACCCAGGATCACCTCCTGCAGCAAATCAATGTGGCTTTGGCCGGCTGCTTAGCGGAAGAGCTGCATTACGGAGACCGGAGCACGGGAGCGCAGAATGACTTTGTGCAGGCCTCCCAGTTGGCCCGAACGATGGTAAAATGCGGCCTGTCCCGCATCGGGATTGTCGACGAAGAACACCTGCCGGAGTCTGTGCTGGATACCGAGGTGCGGCACATTTTGGCTGAACAAGAACGCGTTACGCGAGACCTGTTGGCTCCGTTTAAGGCCGACATCGCCCGATTCGCGTTTCATATTGTCGATGTGGAGAGCATTGGCGGAGACGAATTCCGCCGGTGGCTGCGCAGCGTGCAAAAGGCGTTGCCCGCGCCGCAGGAGGCTGCGGTCTTCCGAGCACCCGAGGTGCTTGGCCAGGGCGCCACGCTTGGAGTTTGATAAGGAGAACCAATCGATCCCGGTTAGATCCTGCATCGACACATCAGTTCATACCACACCTACGAAGTTTGAGGAACGGAAAATCGAAGCCATACACAAGTCTGGCTCTCCCTGTGGGGGCCGGGCTTCATTTGTCTTATAAGGCCGAATCAAGTCGACCTCCGGTCCCCTCGGCCTGATTCGTTTCTGCTATAATCAAGTTATCTTTGCTGGCAGAAAGAGCGACCGGGGGGACTCCAGTGAGCAATCGAACTACGATTCAGCACGTCGGTGATTTTGTTGGTCAAGCCGTCACCCTAAACGGGTGGTTGTACAATAAACGAAGCAGCGGCAAAATCTTGTTTTTGCAGGTTCGAGATGGGACAGGCTTCATTCAGTGTGTCGCGGTCCGAAGCGAGGTCGGCGATGAACTGTTCGAACGGTGCAAGCGCCTGACTCAGGAATCATCTGTAAAGGTAACGGGCATCGTCCGCCGCGACGAGCGGAGCCAGACAGGGTATGAACTATCGGTGACCGATGTACAGCTCGTTCACGAATCGGTCGATTACCCGATAACCCTCAAGGAGCATGGCGTGGACTTTTTGCTGGACCATCGTCATCTATGGATCCGCACGCCACGCCAGCGCGCCATTTTGAAAGTCCGTGCCGAGGTGCAGCGAGCCATCAGTGAATTCTTGGACAACCACGACTTCACGCGCATCGATCCGCCTATTTTAACACCATCCTCGTGCGAGGATACCACGGAATTGTTTCAAACGCGGTACTTTGAGGAAGAAGCCTATCTGACGCAAAGTGGTCAGATGTACTGCGAAGCGGCTGCCATGGCATTAGGGCGTGTGTATTCGATGGGTCCGACCTTCCGAGCGGAAAAGTCCAAGACGCGGCGTCACCTGATTGAGTTCTGGATGGTCGAGCCGGAAGTAGCGTATGCCACTCACGAGGACAACATGGCCCTTCAGGAACAACTGGTTTCGTACATCGTGGCCCATGTCCTCGACCACTGCCAGGCCGAACTTCAGGTCCTGGGACGGGACTGCATCAAACTGGCGAATGTCCGGCCGCCGTTTCCAAGGCTTACATACGATGAGGCCATTCGCTGGTTGCAGGAACAGGGGCACGACATCCAATGGGGTGACGACTTTGGCGCCCCACATGAGACCGCGTTGGCGTCTCAGTATGACCGTCCCGTATTCATCGAGCGCTATCCGACCCAGGTCAAAGCGTTTTACATGCAGCCAGATCCGGATCGACCAGAAGTCGTATTGTGCGATGACCTCTTGGCACCGGAAGGGTATGGAGAAATTGTCGGCGGAAGCCAACGTATTGATGATTACGATCTGTTGAAGCAGCGGTTTGAAGAACACAACCTGCCGATGGACGGGTACGGTTGGTACCTGGACTTGCGTCGGTTTGGATCGGTCCCGCACGCGGGGTTTGGTCTCGGTCTGGAACGAACCATCGCTTGGATTTGTGGATTGGAACACGTCCGAGAGGCCATTCCGTTCCCCCGGCTGTTGTATCGGTTGTATCCATAATTCCGGCAAAGAAATTCCGGCAAAGAAGGTATGCCTAATGATGCCGCCTGTTCGCACAGTCGATAATGCCGATTTCCTGGCGCACCCGTTCGTGGTTCTGCCAGTAGACCTGATTCAGGGCTGCAGTGCTCTGGGTCTCTCGCCGGCAGAATTCGTCGTGCTCGTTCAGGTGATAACGAGTGTTCAGACCCAGGAGGAAAGTTTTTTAACCCCGCAGGAGCTGGCCAATCGGTCTGGGCTCAGCCCACGTGAGGCGGGCGATGCGATTGGCCGCCTGGTTTCGCGCGGGCTTTTGTCCATCGGGGAACGCCTGGAGACCGATGGGACAAGGACCAACTACTTCGACCTCAGTCCACTGTGGCAACAACTGCGCGGAAAACCCACTTCCTCGTATGAGGCGTCCACCGTCTCGAAAGACCCATTTCAATTGTTTGAAGAGGAGTTTGGACGCCCGTTATCCGGCCTGGAATATGAACAGATTCGCCAGTGGCTGAGTCAAGACGGGCACCCCGAGTGGATGGTCGTCGAAGCGCTGCGCGAGGCGGTCCTCGCCAATAAGTTCAGTTTTAAATACATCGATCGCGTGCTCTTCGAATGGCAGCGCCATCGCATCCGTACTAGGCAAGAATTGGAAAGATACCGTGAAAGCTATCGCGAACGGCAGCAGAGCCGTCAGCAAATAGCCGCGACGAAGTCTCGCGCCAGCAGTCGCAAGCGCAGTCCAAATTTAAACGGGGCACGCGACGAGCGGTACGAAGCGTTTTATCAGTTGTTTCCGGACGCATAAAGAGATTGTTCTAACCCCCATTCGGATTTTCGGATTATACCTCTCAAGCACCTGCCTCCAGGCCGGTGCTTTTTTACGTACAAACGACACCTGTCTTGAACCATTTCCCGCGCTGAAACATGGAATGGGGGAAGGAGGGATCAGTGAACGTGGCCGAAGACATCATCCTCACGTTTTGTGGTCTGCCGCACGGCGTCATCCAACGGCCCATTGGACCGGTTATCGTGCCGCGGCCGCTTCTCGGTCGTATCCAGAGACCAGTCCCCGTGGTCCGTCCGCCCCGTTGGCCGAGGTGATGCCGCATGCCGCAGTGGATTGCGTGGGTCGCAGCCGTCCTCTGTGCCTTGGCGAGTGTCGCAGGAGCAGGATGGGTTATCTTTCGCCCGCCGCGCGAGTTCAGTCTCTCCAACACTCGCCTCCTTGCCGTGTTCGGCTTTGGGGCGGGCGTTTTCACGGCTATGGTCTTGGTGGATTTCTTGCCGGACGCCTTGGCGGCGGCTCATACGGGCATCCCCTTTGCCATGTTGGGGGGTACTGTCTGTCTATGGTTCCTCACCTATGTCATCGATCGACGCTTTGAACAACTCGATACGGCTACCCAAACCGAGCAGGTATTTGACGATCCGTTCGCTCAAGCGGATTCCGCACGCTTTCTCAGCCCCGCCAGCAGTTTGGTCATTCTCCTGTCCTTGGCTCTGCACAACCTGATTGAGGGCGGAGCCCTGGCAGCAGACGTGAGCGCAAACGAAGCCGGCGACTGGGTATTCGTCATAGGGATGGTATTGCATAAACTTCCGGAAGGCGCGCTCTGGGCGGTGGCTCTTCTGACCGGATTCCCAACCTTGTTGCAAACTCGACGCCATCTGTTCGCCATGCTGACCGTACCCGGTGTAACCTGCTTCCTCGGGGCCATGATTGGGGTCCACGTGCTGTCCCTGATGGCGTCGACTCTGGACTGGGTCATGGCGGTGCTGGCCGGAGCGCTCCTATACATCGCCTTTTCGGAGCTGTTGCCCGCCATGCGTTCGTTTTGGTCCAAACCCGTGGTCCTATCTTTCCTCCTCGGTGCCCTGGTGATCTCGCTGCTGACGGCATGGAGAGACTAAGATACATAAGATACAATGGAGAAAAGCCCTGCTTGCTGAGAAAGCGCGGAGAAATCAGACGCACCCTTTTGATGAAAGGAGAACACAGCATTCATGGCCGATTCGTCCAGCACTCATCAGAGCCCACAGCGATCGGGGGTACCTGGGTCCAGGCCGAGCGAGATCGGAGCCGATTTGGAGGCCCGGTCGCCTTGGTCGACCCTGTCGGAGGTATCCTCTGTGACCCTATCTCCACTCTCCCACCCCGTCAATGCGGACGCCGTCATCCCTGGCAGCAAAAGTTTCACCAATCGCGCGCTGATTATGGCGGCCATGGCTGACGGTCGTTCAGAACTTCGGGGCATCTTGCGCTCTGATGACTCCTATTGGTGTATGGAAAGCCTGAAAACCCTTGGAGTTTCTTGCCAAGTCCAAGACGACACGGTCTACATCGACGGGTGTTCCGGAGCATGGCCGGTGCATGAAGGGGAACTGTACATCGGGGCGGCTGGCACCAGTGCTCGTTTCCTGCCTGGAGCCCTGGCTGCTGCGCATCAGGGAAAGTGGACCGTGCGCGGCAGTGCGCGACTGAGTCAAAGACCGCTTCGTCCCTTGTTGGATGCCTTGGGGCAGCTTGGAGCCGACATCCAATTTTTGGAGCAGCCCGGTCAACTCCCGATTCAAGTCCACGGGAAAGGCTTGTCGCGAGGCCGGACGCAGATCTCCGGGAAGGTGTCCAGTCAATTTCTGAGCGGACTCCTCCTGGCAGCCCCATATGCTGATGGACCGGTAGAAATCATGCTCACCGACGAGATTGTCCAGCACGCCTACGTCTGGATTACAATTGACTTGATGAGGTCATTTGGCGCAACCGTCGAGGTCGATGAGGATTTCCGGTGCTTTCGGGTCTGGCCAGGCCATTATCGGGGACAATCGCTGCCATTGGAGGCCGACGCGTCCACAGCCTGTTACTTCTTTGCGCTCGCGGCCATTACCGGCGGCCGCGTGCGCGTGACCAACCTGTCTCGTTGCACCCGACAGCCGGACGCACGTTTTCCAGAGGTTCTGGCGCAGATGGGATGCCGCGTTGAAGAAGGGGATACATACATTGAGGTACAAGGTCCGGCCATACTCAAGGGTGGCATGGAGATTGACATGAAAGAGATGTCGGACCAGGCGCTGACCCTGGCCGCTGTATCCGTGTTCGCCGATGCCCCGGTTACGGTGAGAGGGGTGGCTCACATCCGCCACCACGAATCCAATCGCATCCAAGCGGTCTGCGAATCGTTGGGGAGACTCGGGATTCAGGCGCAGGAGCGAGAGGACGGGTTCACCATTGTTCCAGGTCCCATCCATGCCGCCGCCCTGGACTCCTATGATGACCACCGTGTCGCGATGTCTTGGTCCTTGATTGGCACACGCGTCCCGGGCATCCGCATTCTCGATCCCGGGTGTGTCAGTAAAACCTGCCCCACCTATTTCGAACTGCTCGAAAGTCTCGGTGTGGGCGTCCAATACCACAAAGAAACTTGATTCTCGTTCCGTAGAAGAGGGACAATATGCGGACAACCTTGCTATTGGTCGACGATGAACCGAAAGTCATAGACGTGATGAAACCTTTCCTCGAGGAAGAAGGGTTTGAGGTTCTCACGGCGCATTCCGGCCCCCAGGCGTTGGAGATGGTGGACAAGCACCGACCTCATCTGGTCATTCTCGACTGGATGCTCCCCGGGATAAGCGGCCTGGATGTGTGCCGTGAGCTGCGGCAGCAATTCCAGGTTCCGATTATCATGGTGACGGCGAAAGGGGAAGAGACGGACCGGGTCGTCGGACTCGAGGTGGGGGCCGACGACTATATCGTCAAGCCGTTTAGCCTGCGCGAATTGGTGGCACGCGTTCGCTCAGTGCTTCGCCGCACCCACCCCCCCACAGAAGAAAGCGGCATTCTCCGCTACGGCAGTTTAACCATTGATGAGCAGCAATTTCGTGTGTTCAAGGGCAACCAAGAAATCGTGCTGACGCCGACCGAGTTTCAGCTGCTCTTGACACTGGCGCGAAAGCCAGGCGTCGTCTACAGTCGATTGCAGTTGCTAAAGGCGACGATGGGGGACGCCTACATGAATTACGAGCGCACAATCGACAGCCACATCAGCCACCTGCGCAAAAAGATTGAATCTGACCCGGCCAATCCGGTGTATATCCAGACCGTGCACGGTGTTGGTTACCGGTTTGGGGGTTCGCAATGAAGGTTCGGAATAAGATTTTTCTCGGGATTGCCAGCCTGATTCTATTTCTCGCCGCAGTTGACCTCTTGATTTCCTACACCTATTTCGGAGGACTGTTCCGGAAATACGCGCAAGCCGCGGAAGAAGGCACGGCCGAACAGTGGGCGCAATCGCTGGCTTATTACTATCACGCCAACAATGACTCCTGGACAGGTGTCGACGAATACATCTCGGGGATCTTCCAGCAAGGCGAGAGCGTCCCGGGCACGCGGCGACTCGACCAACTGGTTCTCGAGGACGCAGGCAACCATGTGATTGCGGTGATTGGCCACCCGGGTCCACGCTTCCATGCCCTGGTGCCGCCTGCCCTGGGTCATGATGGGGAGGTGGAGGTGCCGGTCACCGTCGGCAACCAGGTCGTCGGGCATCTCTGGATTCGCGACCGCGGTCTCGATGCCCTGTATGCCATGAAACAGACGGTGGTTCACTCTATGACTGTCGCGAGCGTGGCTGGCACTGTCCTCACCGTCGGCATCGCACTTGTCGTCGGGGCCTGGTTTTCGCGGCGCCTAACCCGGCCCCTGCATCGGATCATGGAGGCCATTCACCGCATTGGCGAAGGCCAGTTGCAGACCCAGCTCCCGATTGACTCCAGGGATGAGTACGGCGAGGTCGCGCAAGCTTTCAACGATATGGCCGCTCGCCTGCATAAGACCGAGGAAGCTCGAAGACACCTGGTCGCTGACGTCGCGCATGAACTCCGGATCCCGCTTACCATCATGCAGGGACAACTGGAATTGATTCAGCAAGGGGTGAAACCGGCAGGCCCAGAAACCTTGTTACCTATCCACGACGAGGTGATTCGGTTAACCCGCCTCGTGCAAGACCTGCACCAGTTGACCTTGGCCGAAGTCGGCCAGTTGCCCCTGCAGATTCAGCCGACCGCATTGGATGCGCTGCTCGCCCGCATCGTTGACAACTTTCAGGTGGAGGCCGAGGTCAAACAGGTACAGCTGACTTTTGCTTCACGGCTTGAGCAGGGTGTGCGCAGTCCGGTCGATCCGGACCGAATCACGCAGGTATTTGTCAATCTGATTGGAAATGCCCTGCGCTACACACCAAAGGGTGGATGTGTCCGGGTGGAAACCCAATTGGAAGGGGACCAGGTGGTCGTATCCGTACAGGACAGCGGTCCGGGCATCGCGCCAGAGCACCTGCCGTATGTGTTCGATCGCTTTTATCGCGGTGAGCCAGATAGGTCCCGGGAAAGTGGAGGAACCGGGTTGGGGCTGGCCATCGCGAAAGAGTTTGTGGAGGCCCATCAAGGACAGATTGACGTCCGTTCGACCCCTGGCCACGGCACCACCTTTATCGTACGGTTGCCGCTCGGCGCGTCAGAACCCGACAGGTCAGCAAACGACGTGTCGTAAGGGTCATTACCTCCACATTTTCTCCACATTTTCTTCACAACCTATCCACCACCCTTCTGATGCATCTCCCACCCCGTCGCCCCTCAGGCGGAGGTGAAGGCATGAGAGCCAACCGAATCCTTCGCACCGCCTTTGCCTGCTTGGGTCACAACCCGCTGCGTACGGTGTTGACGCTGCTTTTGGCATCATTATCGGAGTCGGAGCCGTTGTCGCCTTGTTAGGGGTGGGTCAGGCGGCCACCCAGAGCGTGACCTCCTAGATCCAAGGGCTCGGCACAAACGTATTGGTCATCTCCCCGGGCCAGTCCAGCCAAGATGGCATCAGTCAGGGGCTGGGCACTTCCAAGCGACGCTACTCTCCACATTGTCCAATGTGAGCCATACCCTGCAGACGTTTCTCGGTGGGATTGCGGGCATTTCCCTGCTGGTCGGGGGGATTGGCATCATGAACATCATGCTGGTCACGGTCGCCGAGCGGACGCGCGAAATCGGTCTGCGGAAATCGCTGGGTGCAACTTAAGGGTCTATCCTCGGACAGTTCCTGACCGAATCTGCGGTCGTCGGTCTCCTGGGTGGGTGCATCGGCATTCTCGTGGGGATTGTCGGAGCCCAAGGCATCGGCCGCTTTCTCCAGACGTCCGTCCCAATCAATCCGTTCGCATAAGCGAGCTTTGCTAAGACCGGAAAATCATTTGGATGGACTCCAGGGAGTTCTGACAACTTAGGAATCCCCAATTGCCGCGTCCAAACAGCGATACCTTCCACGAGCTTTGCCACAGCGGCCTCGGGGGCATCGTCACTCCGGGCAAACCCCGTCCGAACCGCGATGTCCCTGTGCAGCTCCGTCTCGACGGCAGCATTGAACTTCAATACTATGGGGGAGAAACACGGCGTTCGCTACGCCGTGTGGCGCACCGTCAAGGTCAAAGCGGCATCTAGGACGGCCAACCGGGGACGCAGTTGAGCGTGTTTGAGCGTGAGTTTGCGGTGGGTACGTTCTTCCGTGATGACGACCTCGTAACCCGCAGTTTGCAAACCTTTGACTACCGGATCGACCACGCCCGCCTGGAGGACCCCCTCATCCGTAACCAACAGGAGACGAGGCCCTGCCGCGTGCGCCCGAAGCCACTCTGGTAATCGACGCGAAGCCCCCCAGCCAAACTGAATGTCCGTGTGCATTGAATACGAAAACGACAGCAAGCTCGTCATCACCCTTGCAGAGGTTGTGCGGACGGGTGTTCATACCCGTTTCATCCAAGAAATTGGATAAGTATGAAGTTCGCTGCAAATAGCGGAAATCCTGCGCGCGTATGCGTTCGGCCGAGGATGGACGCATGAAGGATGGGAGCTCCTAATGAAACAACGATAGTTGAAAACACGCAAATAATGGTCTTTAATAGAGTCCGTCAACCAAACAAACGGCCATCTGTTTTGTTAGGTTGATTGTAATTATCCAATTCTGTAAGTACACCCCGTATATAACAATGTTTACATAACGTTGTATAATGGTGGCTGTACGCTTTCATCATCGGCGCATGGGAAGGAGAGAAAAACGTTGAATAGTATGGCCCATTCCGAGAACCGGCACGCTGAGGCTCCGAGCCAGGGAGCGGGCTTAGGGTTTGTGACTCTGGTGTCGGTGGTGGCAGCGGTTGGCGGTTTTTTGTTCGGTTATGATACCGCCGTCATCTCCGGTGCCATCGGTTTCATGCAGCAACGGTTCAACCTATCTCCAGTCATGGAAGGTTGGGCGGTCTCTTGTTTTATGATTGGTGCCATCATCGGTGCCGCGTTTGCCGGTTTGCTTAGCGACCGCTTTGGCCGCAAGAAGATGATGATTTTGGCCGGCTTTCTGTTTGCCCTTGGTTCGATTGGATCCGCACTTCCACCGACGATAACCATGTTTGTGGTGGCACGGATCATCGGCGGGGTTGGAATCGGCATCTCCTCAACTCTGGTGCCTGTGTATATTGCCGAAATCGCGCCGGCGCGCCACCGCGGACGGTTGGTGTCACTCAATCAGCTGGCGGTTGTCATTGGCATCTCCGCGATTTATTTTGTCAATCGTGCAGTCAGCAGCGCGGGCGGTACGGCGTGGGATATTTCCACCGGTTGGCGCTGGATGTTCGGATTGGGTCTGATTCCCGGTGTCATCTTCATTCTGCTTTTATTCCTGGTACCGGAAAGCCCTCGTTGGCTGCTGAAGCAAAACCGGACGGACAAGGCTCTGGCAACCCTGACGAGGATTGAAGGCAGCGCGCAGGCGCAGGTCGAAATGGCGGCAATCCGCCGCTCTTTGTCGGAAGAAAACGGGCGCTTGTCGCAGTTGTTCCAGCCGGGTCTGCGGATGGCCCTCATTGTCGGGGTGGTGCTGGCGATTCTCCAGCAGGTGACGGGAATTAACGCCATTATGTATTACGCCCCCGAAATCTTTGAGAAAACCGGTGCTGGGACGAACGCGTCCTTAACCGAGACCATCTTTGTCGGCGCGGTGAACCTCATCTTTACACTCGTGTCCATCTGGCTGATTGACCGGGTGGGCCGCAAGGTTTTGCTGCTCGTCGGCTCCGCCTTCATGACGGTAAGCCTGCTTGTCGTCGGAGCTGCCTTCCAAACCGGGCATATTGGCGGGGCCCTGGTTCTAATTTTCATCCTGATGTTTGTGGCGGCTTTCGCCGTATCGTTTGGACCGATTGTCTGGCTCATCATGGCGGAGATTTTCCCAACTCGCATTCGCGGCCGCGCCACCGCCATCGCATCCCTGGTCCTGTGGGCAGCGGACTATCTGGTGTCGCAAACCTTCCCCATGATGCTCAGCGGGGTCGGACCTGCAACCACGTTCTTTGCCTTTATGATTTTGTCGGCGGTCGCCTTTGTCTTTACGTGGCGCGTGGTACCAGAGACGAAAAACAAATCGCTG
Organism: Alicyclobacillus herbarius DSM 13609; assembly: GCF_000430585.1. Taxonomy (GTDB): domain Bacteria; phylum Bacillota; class Bacilli; order Alicyclobacillales; family Alicyclobacillaceae; genus Alicyclobacillus_G; species Alicyclobacillus_G herbarius. The sequence goes on along the minus strand of NZ_AUMH01000016.1, from coordinate 58,528 downwards.
GAAGAAATCGAGCGGAATTGGCGGCGCACGCCGACCGCTTGACCGCGCCTCGACGGAGAAACTCGACCTGGACGTCAAAAGTGTGTGGGGAACGATGGCCAAAGCGCCGGCGTTCCCCGTTTTTGCGAGCCCATTTTGACAACCGCCACGGTTGCGATTCGGATTTTTAGATGACAAACCCAAATCCAAAGCCCGGATACAGTCCGTAGATGCCACCAAACGGGACAAAGAACCCACCGAAAAACTGGACAAGCTGGACATCCTCATTCAAGTTGCGTAACGTGTCAGACGAGGAAGAGAGCAGCCGTGGTTCGTGAAACGCTGTGCTGTCGCTGGCCAGTTGTACGGCGCGACCTAAGACAATACCGCTGGGTAGCACCCGGGTCAATACCCCCCGATGAATCCCATACACCGAGTGGCAATTCACCCACTGGCCCAAGTACCGACGGGCCACATGATAGGTCACCGCCATCCTCGCACCCCCCTTCGAAACGGATCGTTACCACCATATGGCTGGTGTCTTGTCCACGCATGTGCGATTGGGGAGGGTGACCAGGCCTGAATCATGCTGCCTACAGTCCCCAGGGGGGTCCAACCGTTCCCACACGACGGTCAAAAATGGTCATCGGCTCCGAACAGGTATACAATAGGGCTAAGATTGAAACTGCAAGAGGAGTGACGGCACGTCGTGCGACGAAACGGAAAGCTGGCGGCATCCGCAGCCGCCATCTGCATGGTGGCAGGTTGTTACGGCAGTTTGGCGGACGCCAGCACCTTGAGTGACAAGCAGCACGAGATGACCCAATTACAACAGCAGGCCAATCAAACCAAGCAGCGGTTAGAACAGCAACGCAGAAAAGTCGGACAATTGCAAGGAAGTGTTGCGAGGACCCGTCAGCAAATCTCGCAGCTCTCTCAAGAAATTCAGGAGAATCAAGCAGAGATTGAGAAACTGCAGGCAAAGATTACCGCATTGAACGAACGGATCGCCAAACAAGAGCGACAATTGAATATCGATAAGCAAAACGTAGAATCGATGCTTAAGGCTACGTATGAATACGGAAATGTCCCGTACCTGGAGGTCTTGTTCAAAGCGTCGAGCTGGTCGGATCTACTCAGCCGGGTACAGACCATGTCTGCGGTCACCGAACACGAACATCAACTCATGCGTCAGGTCCAGCAGTTGGAGCGGCAGCTGCAAGCCGATAAACGCCAACAGCAGGATAACGTTCTGACACTCGTCCGCAAAGGCCACAATCTGGTTGCTTTGAAGCAATCCCGCCTGGCTATGGAAAGACAGCAGCAGGCATCGCTGCAACTGGCCAACCGGGGCGTTTCGTCCTTGTTGCAAAAAGAGCGGGAACTGAATTCGCGCATCCACCTGACGCAGCAGCAGATTGCAGAGCTCAAACGCCAGGCGGCTGAACAAGAGCGCATCATCGCCACACCTTCTGGAGATGTGTCTGTGCCCGCCTTGCGCTGGCATGACATCCCACCGAGTAAGTTGTACGCGTACGTACAACGACACGGATCGACATTTTCACTCGCTGACATTGAGACCATCTGTCAGGCGGCGCAGCGGTATGACGTCAACCCGGCCCTGATGGTGGCCATCACTGGGCAGGAACAGGCGTTTGTGCCGCCCGGTCCAGACGCCGCTTTAATCCGCAACAACCCGTTCAATGTGTTCTACAGCTGGCAGGTCTATAACACGACGCTCGCGGATGCGGCGAACATCGCCGCAGACACCATTCGCCACAAATTATCGACACCGCCTCCGAATGGGGAAGATGCCATCCTTTGGTTGAACGATCCGCACAACCCCTGGGGCATCTACGCGACGGATCCGCATTGGGCGTACGGTGTCCGGCAATACTTTCACGACATTCTCGCGTTTGTGGGTTGAGGGCAAAAGAAGGAGAGAAAGAAAGCGTCCGAGGGGATGCGGACGCTTTTCGCCTAGGAATCCACGCGCGCCAGAGACTCAGTACGCACCGCGAAATCAGTAGGCGCCGCGAATAAATGGGGCGATCTTTTCCGTATAGAACTTGCGCAGACGGGTGCGTTCTTCCTCGGAAAATCCCGGTGCCTCTTCGGTCGCTAGGTTATCTTCGACCTGAGCCACGTTTTTGAAGCCGGGAATGACGCAGCTGACCTCTTCGTGGTCTAATATCCAACGCATGGCGGCTCTGGCCATGGTGCCGCGTCCTTCGGCAATCCAGCGCAGCTCGTCGGCCAATTCGACACCTTTCTCAAACGGCAGCCCGGCGAAGGTTTCTCCTACGTTAAATGCCTGCCCATCGCGGTTGAAGTTGCGGTGGTCATTCTCCGGAAACGTATCCGTCTTCTTGAACTTTCCAGTCAACAGACCGCTGGCAAGAGGCAGGCGAACGAGGATTCCCACCCCTTGCTGCATAGCCTTCGGAAGCAATTCGAGGGCCGGTTTCTGGCGAAAGATATTAAAGATCACCTGCAGCGCCCGTACGCCGGGAAATGTAAGGGCCGTGAGACCTTCATCGACGGTTTCCACGCTGACGCCATAGTACCGAATTTTCCCTTCCTGCTGTAGCTTGTCCAACACTTCAAACACGGCGCCCTGACGAATCACTTCATGCGGCGGGCAGTGGACTTGATAGAGATCAATCGTGTCTCGTTCCAGTCGACGTAGACTCGCTTCGCAATAAGCTCGCACCGAGGCCTCCGAGTAGGTGGCAGGGTCATGAATGTCCCCGGCGCGGCAGAATTTCGTCGCAATGTAGATCTCGTGTTCGCGGCCTTTGGTTGCCTTGGCCAAGAGACGCTCGGCGCGGCCGTCCCCATAGACGTCAGCCGTATCAAAGAAGTTAACCCCCGCATCGATGGCACGAGCCAGACCATTGAGGGCGTCGCTCTCGGCCACGGTACCCCAAGCGCCGCCAATGGCCCAGGTGCCGAAGCTGACTTCACTCACTTGCAGTTCTGTATTGCCTAGTGTTCGATAACGCACGCGAATCGCCCCCTATCACAAAATCCGCTTTCATTGTATCAAAAGCGGGCGAGGTATGGCTCTGCGCTTTTTCTGTGTCTGGACCACCTGTATGCACTCCAGCTTTCCGTGTCATACGACTCGAATTGTGGACATACACTTCGGCAAGAGAAGAAGAGAATAGGTGATGGAGCTCACCTTTAATCGTCCGGCGCAAGCCGACTAATAGCCCCTACTGCCGGTCTTATTATGCAGTAGGGGCTATCTCATCGTGTGGGGTGGACTATGCCGAAACTATTCATCGGGATTGTGTTGATCGCACTCGTCGTCACAATTGATAATGCACTGCTCACGGGTCTATTGTTACCCTCACATACGACTCAGCGGCAAAAAGTCACATTCCTTACCGCTGTGGGCATTCTGTTGGGCGGATCGCAGGTGATATTAGCGGCAAGCGTAGATAAAATGCTTGATAACATCCTGTTTCGCTTGGTGGCGATTATTCTACTTGGGTGGATGTGTATTCGCACACTCGGTACGATCCCAGAAATACGAAGTGTCTTTCGAGCATGGGGGACCGTGGTGAAGCTATGGCTGTTTACGGTGTTCGGCAACCTGGACAACATGATTTGGCTCGGGTCGGAGCTAAAAGGGGACCGACTGTGGCTCGTTGTGTCATCCGTCGGCACGGTGCCCCTGTTTGTAATTGTCGGGCTGTTTCTATCCCGGCAAATCGAAAAACAGCAATGGATTTTACCGCTTGGGGCAGGGATGATGGCCTGGGCAGCGGCCTCGCTGATGCTGGATATTCCAGTTGTCAAGCGATTTATCGAAACTCTGGATGATGCGCCGCGAACGACGTTTCAGTGTCTAATTACCATTGCAATCCTCGGCATCGGGTTCGGCGTTCGACAAGTAATATCTCGGAGCATTAAATTGAGGCAGTAAGCACATAGGATGGACGAGTGGAATGAATTTTGTCAAGAGATGACGGTGAGAAATATCCAGTGAATCAAAACGGAAGGTACGCCAAAAGCGACGCCTGAACAGATCCGTGAGTTTGTACAAGACCTGTAAGAGCGATGAAAAATCCGGGGATTAAGGGAGATGACATTTGCAGTCATTTTACACGGAACCGGTACTATTTTATATTTCATCGATAATTTTGGGTTTTCGATGACGGATTTTACGCTTGTCCCGAATGGCGGGGCAACGGATTACGGGTTCACGAGATTTTATAAGTCATTTTCATTTGTCGATCCGGTAAATGGACCTTCGCAAAGCCTTCAAGATTATCTGGCAAGTCTGGACCCAGATGCGTCGTTTACAGTGGCAGGTTTTAGCCTTGGAGGTCCTTTGGCTACTTAACACGCCGCGGTTCTAGCGAGCGAAGGTCATCTGTAGAAGCATTTAATTTTGCAGCGGCTCAAAAGCCAACAATACGTCACGTTGTACGAATTTCTACCAGCCAAGTGAGCGTTGAAAAAACAGTACCGTCGTATACTGGGAAGCAGGGGTCGCCCGACGAGCAGAAAAGTGTCCGATGAGTGTTTGTGGGCTCCGACGACGTAGAGATGAAAGTTTTCAACCGTGTGTACCCGCTTGTACCACCGACCCGCCAACCCTTGCACTTGAAAGTGCAGGCTACGGTGCAGCATTGAGCCGGAGTTCAGACGGCTGAAGTGACCGCAGGGAATGTGTCTTTACCGCGTGTCTTGAATTTTTGCGTGTATGGGCCTTGCCAGTTTTCGCTCATTTCCGAGGTCAACGGCCTGGCTGCTTCGGACCACTGCAGGCTTGCGATGAATTGATGAGGCCCTTGCCTTTTAGACGCAAACACGTGTCCCTTTCAACTGCAGGAGTAGCAGGGGAGGGGAGACCAGGATCTGGTGGTATGCCCGGCGATTATTTACTTCCCAACATCCTTGTCTCGGAAGGGAAGATTCGGAGATTCATCGACTTGGGGAAAATGGGTGCGGGGAACCGATATTGGGATTTGGCTGAAGTTCGACGTTCGATCCGCCCTGGCGCTTTCGGACCACCCGATATAGCCGGGAAAGTGGCGCGAAGTCAGAATCAGCCACGACCGCCCCGTTTACGACCAGTATTCAGGTTACGCTTTTGATCCTGTTGGGATAGCTAAGTCTGCAAGTCCAATCACCAATGAAGCAAGCAGCATTCCGAGAATACTTACCCGCATTCCCGGTACGAACAGTTGTATGCCATAGAGTACCGCTGCACTAGAAATGAAGCCTGCAATACCACGCCCGTATGGTAAAGCTCGGCGTCCAAATAATACTTCAATTCCCCGCCCCAATTTCTAAGTTAACATAATATATATTATCGGACGTAATGCGCTGCACCTCGAACGCGTCATAATCCATATCATTCGAACGTATGGATGATATAGGCGAGATAGATCGCCGATGCCCACATCATCAACGCGGTCACCACAGATGGCAACAATTTGGACCACCGCCTGTGCAGCGCTCCCTGTGTCAGGATAAACCCATTCTGCATGCCAATGGGTAAAATTAATCCAAGAGACAACGCAAACCCGTGAATAAACGCAACCAGCAATGAAATTCCCCCACTCTCGCCCAGTCAGTTTATAAACGGCAACGTCCCCTACAGTGCTGCCTGGTTCTGCTTGTTCATTGTACCTGTGATGGCCTTATATGTACTGAGGCCAGTGATGGGGCTCACCGTAACCGCCTTTTTCGACTGATGACTCCTGTGAGATCCATTCTTGCAGGGGCCCTTTCTGATCCTGGACTTGGATACAGACTGGCCGTGACATCGCATACGTGCTTCCTGTTGGCCGAGGCCATCCCGCTTCATCAAGCGCGAATACCGACAATTGGTCATCATCCTGGCTGGCGACAAGCATATGCCGGCCATCCGGGGTTAGCGCGAAGTTTCGCGGGGTTCGGCCACCCGCACTCACATGTCCAAGACCGGTGAGACGGCCATCCTCGCCAATCGCAAAACAAGCAACGGTGTCATGTCCGCGGTTCGATGCGTACAGAAAACGTCCATCTAGCCGGACGTGAATGTCGGCCGCCGTATTCAGGCCCGTGAATCCAGCGGGTAGGAGTGAAACACACTCCCATTCTGTCATCCGACCATCCGCCCGGTCGAACCGGTAGGAGACAATTGTAGAATCGAGTTCACAGCAGACATAGACCAAGGCCAACCGCGGGTGAAAGGCCAGGTGACGGGGTCCCGACCCCGCCGGCGTGGCGACGGAAGCGTGTCTGCGTATTTGTCCTGTGGTCTTATCCAACCGATATATCAAGACTTGATCGAGCCCTAGATCTGGGACCAAGACCCAGGAAGAATCCGACTCGGGCATCGCGCTGTGTGGATGAGGTCCCTGTTGACGATCCGGTCGAACGCTGTGCCCCTGATGAACAACATGCGCCGCCATTTGACCAATTCGCCCGTCCGGATCGAGACGAAATGTACAGACACTGCCACTTGAGTAATTCGTGACGATGAGAACCTTCGCGTCACTTGTGAGTCGGACGTGACACGGATCCGCACCGCGGGTGGAGGCGCGATTGAGCAATCGAAGGCTGCACGCTTCCCGGTCAACTTCTATGGAGACCACTTCCCCGTTTTTGCTTTCACCGACCGCGTACAACCGTACGCCAGCCTGGTGCAGCGCGAGAAAAGACGGATTTTCGATACCCGTAAGCCCATCCACATAAACCAGCTCACCGGTTTTCGAATGCATTTTCAGCCAATGGACGCCTCGTTCGTGGGGCGAGCTGTAACACCCAACGAAGACATCGAGCCACATAACGGTTTCGCCTCCTTTTCCGGAAACGTACGGCATGGGTTCATGGTCCTTTTTCTCGAACGTTTCGCAATACGACACGTTTCCCTAGGTATGGACGGACGCATTCCGTGGCTATCCTGTGAAAGAATACGAAACGCCACGGTATTCCGCCGTGATTCGTAGGAGGCATTGCGATGGAGCCAGCCAAGGCCGTATTGCTGACGCGAATTTTTCCAACCGCAGAACAGATTTGCGATCACGATTGCCACGATGTCGTACAAGTCACGAACGTTCTCGATGGCACGGCATGGTACCTCTGCCTGCTTTCATTTGAACGTTTCTTGGGTCAGGGGCTGACCGCCATTGATGAGTACTCCCGTCGTGGCGTCTGGCAGGAAGACGCGTGAGCCGTGGATAAACGTGAATGAAGCGGATCACCGAGGAGTCGAAGCCTTTGGCGCGGGGGTACGCGCTGTCCCCCGTCTTCTCCAGAACCATTGTCCCATGAACACATACGCGGACAAAGCCGCCAAAAGGCCACCCAATCCTGTCAATCCCTGAACGAAATCGGAAGATACAACGCTCTGCGCTTGACCCATCTGTAATCCGACAATCAGCAAAAACGTGCCCACAAGTGACCCTATCACTTGTCCATAACTCCATTTTAACGATACAGGTGGGGTGTGAAAAAACAACGGGAATAACGTATATCCGACCGAGTAAATGAGCGTGGTCGCCCATCCGAGAAACAAAAGATGCATCGCGGCCACCGAACGCAAATCTTGCCCCGTAAGAAGCCATATCCCAAGTGCAAATGCGCATGCAAACGCACCACACCACGCCAAGGCTGCAGGACCGGTCGTTCTCCATTGCTGACGTGCGGATCGGAAAAGGAACCATGCGTAGGTCACCGATAGGATGATTAAAGCGACCGCAAACATGGTATTTGCCAGACGGAACTGCGGGTGACCCAGGAAGTCTTCGAGAACTGCGGAAACAAGCGATAGTCCCCACAATCCTTGCACCCACCGTATGACGCCGCGTGGCATTGCGCCTATCCCAAAGAAGCGTGGAAACAGATGAAGTGATACGGCGAGCAGCGTTCCTCCAATCCACCCCGCCATAATGAGATAGGCCGGAACCGGCATATCCAGCCATGTCCATCGCCCGTAAGAAATGCTTTGTTCGGCCGCCCACAGCACGGCTATCAAGAACGCCATCAGTGCCACGTCCGTTCCCCGTTGGGCAATCCTGTCCGAATCTCGAAGTTGCGGGAATCGTCCTAAAAACTCTAACTCCGCAGGCAAGTGACGGCGCTCTGCAGAACCTTCTGAAGATCGGTGTCGTTTGGAGGTAAACACGGCGCTCAGGATGTTCACCAAGAACACGACGGGTGCGGCTGCTTGCAGAAGGCCTCCGACAAGGCCAACCGCGTCGGCACGGGTTAAGATACCGACGACAACGATCAAGATCCCTGTCTCAGCCATGCCAAAGTGCAGCCAGCCCAGCCATCGCCAGGGAAGGCGAAGCCCAGCCGAGACTCCCAGCACCGCATAGGTCATGCCGTAAATCATCATCGTCAGCCAACCGAACGGATTGATTTCCGCGTGGACGTTGACGATGTAAGAGATAGCATACCTATCGCCCGCCATCCAGGCCCCCAGTGCTGCACCCAGCAAAAAGTGAAGCCCTGCAAACAAAATGAAGATTTTGGGCAATGCCTGCAAACCCGGCCTTGTCACCGAAGTGCTCCCCTTTTTCATCAACCGATACCGGCATACATGGACCACCGTACCACGGATCCAACGTTTATAGACGGTCAAAATGAACCACCCATTCGTCTCGTTCACCGCTGAGCACACCACTGCGTCGCAATTGGCTCCAGACACGGTTGACCGACTCGCGCGTCATACCAATCATCTGAGCCATTTCTCCGTGTGTGACAGGCAACCGGATATGAATCCCGTCAGCCTCGGGCTGCCCGTGTTCCTCGGCGAAGTGACGAATGAGTGCGACCACCCTGTCGTGCGCATCAAACAAAGCCAGCTCCTGGAGCTTTGCTTGGAGCATTAAAATTTTTTGCCCCATCACATGCATCACCTTGCGCATGATGGCGGGCTGGCTCATCAACAAAGCGTCAAATTGGCTACGTCGAATCATAAGCAGGGTGCTCTCTTCCATCGCCTGCGCGGTTCCCGGATAAGGGGCGTCATCGAAAAATCCCACATGCGGAAACATCTGTCCCTTTCCGAGAACGGTCACAATGTGTTCTCGACCTTCCTCGTCGACCTTGAACACCTTCACCAATCCACGACGAATGAAGTAGACGGCCTCCCGTTCGTCTCCCTCCATAAAAATGTAGGTCCCCTTGGGATACCGGTGTTCGACGCATAGATCGGACACCTTGGCCAATTCTTCGTCACTTAAGTCTTGAAACAACTCGATTTCGCGTAAAACATGTCGTCTCGATTCTTCAAACCCCATTCCTCCCGGTTCTCCTCCTCCCTTGGTGAGATTGGATTCAAGGTCTATTATGTCACCACGATACTCCCAGTCGCCCCTTTATCGGCATCACGCATTACGTGTGTCACCATGTTGTACGTACCGGGTTGTTGAAAAGTCACGCGGATCAAGACTCCTTCCCCAGGAACCACGGCTTGCGTTGAGACGTCGTAAAAATGATTTTTCGGATTTCCGGACGCCTCGACATCCGACAACACGCTCCCGACAATGTGAAACGCCGAAACCTCATTCGGTCCTGCGTTCACAAACGCAATCGTCAACGGCTTGCCAACTTTCGCCCTCAGGGGATGGCTTACATACTGAAACGCCTTCCCGTTAAAGACGACATAGGACGGTTGTCCATTTTTCATCTTATCGTAATTGCCGCCTGGATAAAACTCGCTCTGGACAATGGTATAGTCCGGTTTGGGCTGTCCAGGCGCCGTGACTACCACGGCCCCATACATGCCATTGCCGATGTGCTGGAGCATCGGCATCGACGCGCAGTGATACATGTATACACCAGGAACTTTAGCGGTAAAGTGAATGGTCTTCGTTTTACCTGGCGGCACATCCACAAACGTTTGATTGGGTGAAACCAGCGCCGCGTGCAAGTCAATCGAATGTGACATCTTCGGATCGAGGTTCCGCAGTGTCAACGTCACGTGGTCTCCCTGTTGCAACTGCAGGGTCGGGCCGGGGACGGTGCCGTCGAACGTCCACGCGTTGTAATACTTCCCAGGTGCAATCTGCACCCTCGTTTCTTCCGACACCATTGTGATATGGACCTGGTGTCCATGGCGTGTCACTTTCATCGGTACCGGTCGTTGATTCAACGCTTTTCCGGTAGCGCTGCCACCATCCATCTGCATCTTTCCTGGCCGGATGTTGGCCGAGCTTGAATGCGTTTCGCCGGACCAGATTCCACATCCTGCTATTCCCACCAGCAACAGTACGACAGGTAAGAAAATCAGAACACGCTGATACGCGATAGGCCGTGGCCACCTGCGCCTTGGCAAACGGAACCGGCCTCCGTTGCGTTCCATCGTGATGTGCCTCCTTCATACTTACGTGATCCGTCATTCCTGCTCTTTCGTTGCCTTCACTCTCCGACAACCTACCAAATGCGCTGACCATACACTGTAAATTAGGTCACACATGATTCGCATGTTAGGGTACGAGGATTATCCACCCGAAGCCAGTACGGATGCGCCCAATCGCCTATAGTGCGTTTAGACCATTTTCTCTCATCCACATTGGCTGTTTGTCGTTGGTCGATGCTGCCCACGACAAGCCGTCCGTTTTCGTCTCCACAATCTCCGATAATGGGTTAGACTGTAGATAATGACGGCAAGCGGGAGGCAGTCTAAGGTGGAAACGTCTACCAAGAAACGTCTATCCGCAACGGTGACCTATCTCCTCTGCGGATTGTTGGTGGCGTGCGTCTGTCTGGCAGTGACAGGGACTACACTGTCCCAGTGGGCGAAAGGAGATTGGTGGAGCGTAAACACGGTAGGCGTGCTGCATGGGTTGTTATTGGGGTTTCTCCTCACCGTGGCCTACGGCGTTCTCTACCAGGTGGTGCCCATCGCCTTTCAAGCCCCTCCCATGCCGAGACATGTCCTGTATTGGCATTTGCCGTTGCACATTCTGTCGGTTCTAGCCCTCATTGCGGGCTTTGTGAGCCGGGAACAAAGCCTATCACGCATCGGGGGAATCGGGGTTCTTATCGGCCTTTTGGGTTTTGCGCACTTTTTATACCATGTCAGCTACAAACACGCACGGAACCGCACCCCCGTCCACCGGATGCTTGGGATTCCCATCGCATCCTTAGGGGCAACGATCCTCTTGGGGCTGTTTCAGCTCTGGCAGCCAGCCCATATCGGGCTTCCCTTGCTCCTCACCCATGCCATCCTCGGTGGAATTCTTTTTTGGGGAGGACTTGTCCTGGTGGTCTCCTACAAGTTCGTTCCCATGTTCGTATTGAGTCATGGATATCAGGCCTCCCTGCCGAGAGCCGGACTGTTCTATTTCCTCGGCGGCGGACTTCTGGCCTTTACCCATTTTTTCCAGTATCTAGACCCGGTGCTTTCCACATCCGTTTGGCTGTATTGGCTGCGCGTCCTGTCTGCGCTCGCCGTTCTTGTAGGCATGGGATTCTTTGCGTGGGATGTCACAAGCATTGTGAAAAGCCGCAAACGCAAGCGGATTGTCTTTCCGCTCAAGGTCGCCCTGGCTGCACTCGGACTCATGCTCATCAGCGAGGCTTTACTGGTTTTTTGCGCGATTCACACGAGTCGGGTTTTACTCGTCCTTGCAGCCTACTTGTTCCTGTTTGCCGGACTGATTCCGTTGGTTTTTTCCTATATGCAAAAGATCATTCCATTCTTATGGTTTGAATACAGGTTTAGCAAACGGCCGGAACGCAGATCCGCACCACTGATTGACGACATGGTGCCACCGCGTCGGGTACGAGTTGCACTCGTACTCTATGGAATCGGGGTGCTTGTTGGTGGATTGGAAGTGGTGCACTTTTTCCCCGCTGACTGGGCAGTCCCAGTGTCGTGGATGAGTGCCTTCTTCACCACCGTGGGAGCCCTGACGCTCTTTACAGCCCTCTCGTACGTCTTGACCATTGGTGGCCCTAGGCCCGTCGACGATGTGCCGAGGTGATGACGAGATGGCCTGGAACCACCTACACAGATGGTCCGTTCGGACTAGCATCGAACTAGTTCCCTTGGAACTGGAGTGAAAGTTTTGAAAGCCGTACGATGTTGTAGACTGGGTTGGATATCTCCGAAGAACGTCTATAAGATGGGTGGGTCGATAAGGAACAACCTCTCGGAAAGCCCGGTGATTTCGCTCGTGAGTAAGTTCAATCGGTTTCACGAACCCAGACATCTCTTTGCACGCATGGACGCGTGGCTGATTGATTGTTTGCAAACGCGATTCAATCTGTTGATGGCCCTGGCATTGGTCGGACTTTGTATTTGGGGACTTGTATCCGGATTGGCCTGGTTTGTTGGAGCACTTGCGGTAGTCGGGGCGCTCGGTTACTTTTTCGGACTCGCAGTATCGTTGCTTTGTGGCGTCGTTTTTACGGGGCTCGACATCGGATTTGGACTGCACGCCGGGCTGAGTATCACGCCGGTTTTAGTCCAATGCGTCGGTTATGGTTGCAGCGCCTGGCTGGGTTTCCGGCATAAGCAGCAAAAACAGCAAACCATGCAGCGGCTCTTGACCACGCAAGACGGCCATGAGCCACAGGTCTTACCCTGGGCCGTGGTCAACGAGATACGTACGTCTTTGGCGGCCATACGGTTCTTGTTGTTTCCGTTGCACGATGAACACACCAGCCAGGAATTGAAAAAGGCGACCGATGAGCTGTCTCGGATTGAGGCCTTGTTTACAGAAATCGAACAGGAAGAACTGCAGCGAAAACGGCGCTCCCCCTGAGCTTGATGGCTTCATCACTCGTTCTCCGATGGGTTGTGAATCGTGTAACCCTCACGAACGGCATAAGCAGCAGCTTGGGCCCGGTTATTCAGATGGAGCTTATCCAAGATGTTGCGGACGTGGTTTCGCACCGTGTTTTCGCTAATGAACAGGGCGCGGGCGATGTCGCGATTGCTGGCGCCCACACTCAGGTGCCGAAGCACCTCAATTTCCCTTTCCGTAAGTTTTTCCGCCCCATCCGACGGATTGGTCGGCTGGGGATTATTGAGCTCGGTGATGATACGCATCGCCAAGTTCCCGGGAATGACCGGTTCTCCGGCATGCACACGACGCACAGCCTCCAGGACCTCCAACGGACTGGCGTTTTTTAATACATACCCCGCCGCGCCGTTCTTCACCGCTTCGAACAGGGTTTCCTCCGCGTCAGATACGGTCAAAATCAAAATCGCTACATCCGGCGTCTGCCGCTTAATCAGTCGTGTGGCCTCCAGTCCATTGCAGACGGGCATGTTGATGTCCATCAACACGATGTCTGGGACAAGAGCCGCACACTTTTCCACAGCCTCCTGCCCATCCCCGGCCTCTCCCACCACCGAAATGTCCTCGGCCCGGTCAAGGATGGCGCGCACCCCCTGTCGGAACAGCTCGTGGTCATCCACAATTAAGACCCGAATCGCCGCATCATGCTCTGCTGTACCCATCCGTGCTTCCTCCTGTTTCTACAATACCCTCATCCATCATCATACCGCTTTGTCGCAGGAGTTTGCAGAAATCACGCCGTGTCGGAGTGTGTCGGAACAATGAAAAGATGATGGTCCAACTGGCCACCACGACAACCGATTCATTACAATGTAGGTGCAGAGAACCCATCGTTCTGTCCAGGAATGCTTAACTTCGGATGGAAGGGTTTACGGTGGAACGGAGTGGATGTCGAGTGGATAAGACGATTCAAAGCAGGCGACACACCCAACATGGGTGCATCACGTATACGGTCAGCGAAACGGATCGGCGACGCCTTGAACTGCACTATACCTTACAGGAACGCCATCGCCTCGCACGCGACCTCCACGACGGCGTCTCGCAGGACCTCGCCTACGCCAGTTCCCTGACGAAACGACTCGTCGCAGACTATGAGGCTGGACAGGCCATTGACCTTGAGGATTTGAAAACAGTCAGCCGGATTCTTGATCAAAGTTTATTGGAACTCCGGCAAGCGATTTATGATCTCACCCTGCACCCGGATGAAGACCTTGTCCGACATATCTACCGCTATGCGTCGGACTTTCAATCTCGGTACAACATCCCGGTGTCGGTAGATGTCGATGGCACCCTTCCGATGCTCGACGCCTACGTGAACAACCAAATTTTGAAGGTTATTCAAGAAGCTTTAGCAAACGTGCGTAAACATGCTAAAGCACAGGCGGTCAACATTCACCTCCAGAAAGTCGCGCGAAATCCATCTTCGGATTCGCTTGGTACCGTTTCCGATTCCACACCCGGTCACGCTTTGCTGGTAGTCATCAAGGACGATGGCCACGGCTTTGATACCGACAGGCCCGTCACGCCTGGACATTACGGCCTCTCAACCATGCGTGAGCGCTGTCAACTCATCGGAGCCACCTGCACGGTTAACTCCGAGATCGGTCGGGGTACAACGGTACAAGTCGAAGTGCCTCTCTCGTAGCCACGGACACCGACTGGTGTGAAGACAAAGTGGTCAGAGCACACAAATCGGCAAACAAGAGCGACGCGAACGATACGTGCGTCAGAAACGCGGAAAGACTAAGATGTGACGCGATTAACCAGGCGCCGCTGCCAGCCTGCAAACACACCAGTACTACCGACAGAAGGGCCAACCGGAATGCCCCCGGCGCCACACCCTTCATACGAAACCCAAGGACAGCCAAGCGGATCGCCAGAAGCAACATACCGAGCGCCAAGGTTCGATGCAACACATCGACCCAAAACACCCCGGGCATCGCTTGATACGATTCCAGCGGCAAGGGCCAGCCCTTAAAGCTCGCCCCATCGCCCGTACTGGCCACATAGGAACCGACATAAATCGCAACATAGGAGTAAACCAGGGCAATCCACGACCACCGGTATAGGGTTCTCCGTTCGTCTGCGCCGTTCGACGCTTTGGCCTGGCGGTTTCCCCTATCCTCCATTTCCCGCCGCGGTCCCTTTTCGACTCGCCAGCTCTCCACGGTCAACATGGTCAGGCCTGCCAAGGCAAGAAGCGCAATCCCCATGTGGGTCGCCATCAGGGCGGGCGGATTGATGCCGAACACAGCCAGAGCCCCGAGAATCGATTCTAACACTACGCCAATTACCATCCAGAGGATGGCGATGCGCACCCAACGCGTATGGCGGTACCAACGCAACGCCGCAACGACGACCGCTACCAGCAACACTTCCATCGAAAACACACTCACTCGGTGTGCGTACTCGATGGCCGTATGCTCGGACCATACGGACGGAATGAGCTGTCCATTGCAGAGCGGCCAATCGTGGCCACATCCGTATACGGAGCCAGTGGCGGTATCGGTAAAGCCAATCACATTCGCCACAAACAAAACAATCAGCGTTGTTAAAGCGAGACCAAACAAACGCCCCTTTTCCGGCTGTCGATCCGCATGGGGTATGGGTCTCGCAGCGTTCATACTCATACGGGTACCTCCTGTACACCATCCCCGCCGGTGGCTCGTCCTCCTCGACCAGCGGAACTCAGCTTTTGCACCAGTCGCTCGATGCGAAATGAGACTCAGCTAAATGACACTCGCGACAACCAAGAGCGTAAACAGCGCAGGCAAATCCAACAGCGACCACAGAAAGGTCCGTTTCGCCCACACCGTGGAGTCGTCGGCCTCCCGCCACATGCATACGTTTGCCGCCAGGAACACCAGACCGACAAACGAGGCCGTGGGCACGTACCAAAAGTGAACGGAGCCCGTAAAATACGGGACCAAGGATACCGCAAGCAAGAGGATTGCGTACCCGACGCACTGACGTTTGGTGGTCCGCGGTCCGCGCACGGCCGGCATCATCGGAATCCCCGCTCGCACGTAGTCCGCATTCTTGTAGAGAGCCAGGGCCCAAAAGTGCGGTGGTGTCCAGAAGAACACAATGGCAAACATCGCCCATGCAGTGAGACTGACGTTACCTGTGACAACCGCCCATCCCACGAGCGGCGGAAACGCCCCTGCCCCGCCGCCAATGACGATATTCTGCGGCGTGCTTCGCTTCAGCCACATCGTGTAGATGACGGCATAATAGATATACCCCGCCGTCGATAACAAAGCCGACAAGGGATTGGCAAACACGGCTAGTACGACAATCGACAGGACGCCCAACACGATACCGTATACCAGGGTCGCCGTCGCCGACACCTGCCCGGTCGGAAGTGGACGCTTTGCCGTTCGCGACATCACAGCATCAATGTCGCGGTCAAACCACATATTTACGGCTGCCGCTCCTCCGGTGGAGAGCGCCAGGCCAATCAGGAGAACGAGGGTTTCCTTGAGACTCGGCAATCCGCCCCGCGCGACGATCGCCGCGGCGAACGCAGTGAACAACAGCAACACCATGATTCTCGGCTTGGTCAGTTCCACGAACACCTTGACGGTATCCAACCAGCCGCGCGGCACCAGAGCGGCGTCCGTATCCGAATTTGCCCGTCCGACTGACATCGTCGCCATGGACGATTCTCCTTTCTAATTCAAGGGTCCAATTGGGAGGGCCGGAAAAACTTACCCGACCCTTCCCAGTGTGCGACCCTTGGGACGGTAAAATACACCACACCCAATTTGTCAGTACGATTGATAATGAAAGGTCATAATCCAGATGGACATCAGGCAGATGGCAAAGGTGAAGATCAGACCGACGAACAGAGTCAGCGAATGGTAAGGCGGTCCGTCTCCCTCTGTCACGTGCATGAAGAAAAACAGCTGAACTAGGATTTGCAGCCCCGCCAGAATCATCAAGATCCACATCATCGGGCCCAACGCCATCGCATGGGTCAGCGCCAACGTAAAGGAAATGGCGGTCAAGACGAGCGATAGCACGTACCCGACAATATAAAGCGTCGGTGAATGGTGCCCGTGGTGAGAAGCCTGGGTCCCTCGTTCCATTTTACATCACCACCCCAGACAAGTAGACGACCGTGAAAATAAACACCCAGACCACGTCAAGGAAGTGCCAGTAAAGATTGACAATGAACACCTTGCGGGCTGTCACATGCGTGATACCTCGCCGGGCGACCTGGAGCAGTGTTGCAAACATCCACAAGATACCTAGGGAAACGTGGCTTCCGTGCGTGCCGACCAGGGTAAAGAAGGCGGACAGGAAGGCGCTGCGTTGCATAGTCGCGCCCTCCGCCACGTCATGGATGAACTCTTGAACCTCCAGACCAACGAATCCGAGTCCGAGCAGCATCGTGATGATGAGCCAGGCCATCAGCTGTTTTTTGTGACCATTACGCATCGCCAGCGTGGCCAAACCACCCGTGAAGCTACTGGTAAGAAGGATAAACGTCTCAATCGTGAATCCCGGAATATCAAAGATTTCTTTTGGTGTCGGGCCTCCGTCGGTGTGTGTACGTAAGACCAGATAGGTGGCGAACAGACACGCAAACAGCAGCATGTCCGTGGACAGGAACAGCCAGAAACCGAAGATACGCAAGGATTGGTGCGTATCCTGGTATTCAATGGAGAGCGCGCTTGTATCCCCTTTGCGTAACACACGGTTTTCCGCCAGCGCCATGGTTATAACCTCCCCAGAGCAGACTCGGTCTCTATGACCTCATGGGGCGGAATGTGGTACTCGTCGTCGTATTCAAATGCACGCAACGCCAGGCAAATGAATACGCCAAACAACCCCAGAGCTGCAAGCCAGAACCACTCAAACACGAACCCAAAACCGGCCACGAAGAACAGTGCACTCAAAATGAACGGGCGACCCGAATTTTTCGGCATGTGAATGGGAGCAATCTGATCCTTGGAGGGAAGCAAAACATGCGTCTGACCTTTTTGCTTCATTTCCCACCATGCATCTCGCGAAGTCACCGTCGGAATGACCGCAAAGTTGTAATGCGGAACCGGTGACGGTAACGACCATTCCAGCGTCCGCCCATCCCAAATATCTCCCGTCGTGTCGCGCTCACCATGCTTAATGCTGTACGCAATCTGAGCCACGATAAACAAGAATCCAATGCCCATCAAATAAGCCCCGACGGTTGAAATTTGGTTCAGCGTCGTCCAGCCCATATTGGCCGGATAAACGTAGATGCGTCGCTGCATGCCCATGAACCCAAGTGCATACTGGGGCATGAAGCAAACATAGAACCCGATGTTAAAGAACCAGAATGCCCAGCGTCCGAGGCGGTCATCCAGCTTAAAGCCAAACATCTTCGGCCACCAATAGTACATGCCCGCCAAAACGCCGAATACTGTACCACCAATCAAAACCTGGTGGAAGTGAGCAATCAAGAAGTAGCTGTTATGATACTGATAATCAGCCGGCGCGGCTGCCAACATGACGCCGGTTGCGCCACCAATGGCAAAGCACGGTATGAAAGCGATGGTCCAAAGCATCGGCAGTTCCATGCGAATCCGGCCACGATACATCGTCAACAACCAGTTGAAGATTTTCACGCCAGTCGGAATCGCGACCGCCATCGAGGCCACGGCGAAGAACGTGTTCACATCTGCGCCAGCACCCATCGTAAAGAAGTGGTGTGCCCAAACGAAATAGCTGATGACACTGATGAGAATCAGCGACGCAGCCATCGATGTATAGCCAAAGACGCGTTTGCGCGAGAAGGTCGCCACGACCTCAGAGAACACACCGAAGGCAGGCATAATAACGATATAGACTTCGGGGTGACCCCAAATCCAGAATAGGTTGATGTACATCATCGGATCGCCGCCGTGCGCGATCGTAAAGAAGTGCGTGCCCACAATCCGGTCCAGCAGCAACAACGCCAACGCCACCGTCAAGGCCGGGAACGCAGCGATGACGACAAACGAAGTTGCCAGAACCGACCAAGTAAACAACGGCAGCCTCATCAATGTCATTCCTGGCGCACGCATCTTAAGAATCGTCGCCAAGAAGTTGATACCGGTACCGATACTTCCGATACCTGAAATCTGAAGCGCCAAGAGGTAGAAGTTCTCACCGGGGCCCTTATCAAACTCCGGACCCGCCAGCGGCGGATAGCTGACCCAGCCCGCGTCCGGTGAGCCACCGAAGACGAAGGAAATGTTTAGGAGCAGCGCCCCGAAGAAGAACAGCCAGAAACTGATGGCATTCAGGTATGGGAAGGCCACATCGCGCGCGCCAATCTGCAGCGGCACCGCGATGTTAAACAGAGCAAAGATAAACGGCATCGCCATGAACAAAATCATAATCGTGCCGTGCGTCGTGAAAATCTGGTCGTAGTGTTCCGCATTCAAAAAGTGACTGTTCGGTTCGGCCAGCTGCGTGCGCAGTAATAATGCGTCCACACCGCCGCGGAACAACATCAGCAAGGCGGCAATCATGTACATGATGCCAATTTTCTTATGGTCAACGGTCGTCAACCATTCACGCCAAAGCCATCCCCACTTTTTAAAGTACGTGAGGACGAAGACAATCCCGAGTCCAGTCAACAAGATGAGAACGTCCGAGATCCAAATCAATGGACCCTCGTTCCACATCAGGTATTTGTCTCCAAAGGTATGGAGCCACGCTGGCATCGGTCGTTCACTCCCTTCGTACGTCTTGCATCAGGAATTACTGCCGGCGTTTTTCGATCCGTTTGAATCCATGCCGCTCATACCATTCATCGACGCGCCAAGACCTTGGTCCATCATCATGTCTGGCATATAACGGCCACCGTTTTGCCAGACAACCTTATCGAACAAGTTTTTCGGGAACGACGAATAGGACGCAGTTCCCATGGTGCTCGGCTGCTTCAACTTGTTGTAGTCCGCCATGGTCAGGGCCGGCGAGGTCGACTTCACGTGCTGAACCCATTGATTGAAGTCGCTGTTCGACTTCGCAACCACCTGGAAGTGCATGTGGGCAAAGCCTTCACCTGTGAAGTTGGCTCCCGTGCCGAAGTAGCTACCGGGCTTATCCGCCTGCAGCCAGAGTCGCATCGCCATACCCGGCATGGTATACTCCTGACCACCCAGCTGTGGAACCCAGAACGAGTTCATCGGCGCGTCCGAAGTGAGCACAAACTGAACCGGTACCCCGGTGGGAATCTCGCAGTAGTTGACCGTAGCAATTTTTTGGTCTGGGTACTGGAACAACCATTTCCAGTCGAGAGACGTCACCTGAATGGTGATAGGCTTGACGTCCTGTTCTGGAGGTTGTACGAGTGCAAAGGTGCTCTTGCCGGTGTAGTACCCGAGCACGCCCACGATGACAATCGGGACTCCCCACCAGACAACTTCGAGCACCTTGCTCTCCGACCATTCGGGCGTATATTTGGCTGTATTCCCTGGTCGATCCCGATAACGAATGACGATATACGCCAATAAAGCCATTACGGGTACGATGACGATGAGCACGAGAATCGTGGACAACTCAATCAGATGCAGTTCCTCACGGCCAACAGGTCCGGCAGGATTGAGTACTATGTATTCCGGTCCACATCCAGTGGCCAGGAATAGAAGTGCTAGAGCCGTCAGACCCATGGTCGCCATGCGTCTAGGTGTCCAACTCTTCAAGGCCTCATCTCTCCTTTCCGTGAAAAAGTCTGACGCCCCGTTCTCCAGCATATCGAGGCGCTGAGGCGTCGCCAGTGCGCCGAATCACACTTGCAACTCTCACAGGGGCGCGTTCACACTTTGTTCATTCCGGTACGCATCGGAATGAACCCATGACAACCATACTGCCTGTAAAGAGACTGAGTAAGACGCACATGGCCTGTTTCTGACATAGTCCTTTCGTGCTACGGCGATAGTCCGGATTAGTGCCTGCGATACTAACCCACGGCTACACGATCCCGTACGCATACACAACAACAGCCTAGACGAAGTTCTCTCTGGGCTCGGTTACATCGGCCACACGGACTATGTATCCCCACTCGCCCATTGGGGGCGAGCATGCGAGCAGGTATTATAGAACCTTGCTCAGAAAGGCGCGTGTCCGCTCTTCGCGCGGATGGTTGAACAGCGCCTCTGGTCGGCCTTCTTCAATAATGAGACCCTCGTCCATAAAGAGCACACGGTCCGCTACCTCGCGGGCAAAGCCCATTTCGTGCGTCACAATGACCATCGTCATCCCCTCGCGCGCCAAGTCCTTCATGACCTGCAGGACTTCCCCGACCATCTCGGGGTCCAAGGCCGAGGTCGGTTCGTCAAACAGCATGACCTTAGGACGCATCGCCAGCGCCCGGGCGATGGCCACACGCTGCTGTTGACCACCCGATAGTTGATCGGGATAACTCGTTTCCTTTCCTGTCAGTCCGACCTTTGCCAAGAGCGAACGCGCTAGCGCCTCCGCTTCATCGGTCGACATGCCCTGCACCTTGCGTGGACCAATCGTCACGTTGTCCAAAACCGTTAGATGCTGAAACAGATTGAAGCGTTGAAAGACCATTCCAACCTTTTGCCGTACTTGTACAATGTTGGTCTTCGGGTGGGTGATCTCTTCTCCTACCACGACGATCTTGCCGGATGTCGGTTGTTCCAACCGGTTCAAGCAGCGGAGAAAGGTGCTCTTGCCACTGCCGGAAGGACCAATCACGACGACAACCTCTTTTTCTTGCACCTGTGTTGTGATGCCGCGGAGTACCTCGTGGCGACCGAATTGTTTGCGAAGATTTTCAACGCTGATCAATCTGCAGCCTCCTCTCCAAGTAGTTTGCGAAGCGGCTGACCGCGAAAATGACGATGAAATAAAGGGCCGCGACCAATGTGTAAATCGAGAACGCCGCATACGTCTGGGCTACAGTAATTTGTCCTTGATACATTAGGTCGACCACCCCAACCGGAGCGACCAATGAGGTGTCCTTGATGGTCTGTGCAAACTGATTCACGAGTGGGGGAATCATGCGTTTGAACGCCTGCGGTAAAATAATGTAACGCATAGTCTGATAGCCGGTCATACCAATGCTCTCTGCCGCCTCCCGTTGACCACGGTCAACGCCCAGGATTCCGGCACGGACAATTTCCGTCACATACGCCCCTTCATTTAACGCCAGAGCTGCCGATACGCCGATAATGGGATAGAAATTCTGGCCAAACCATTGGTTGAGCGGCATGATGGATGGTAATGCAAATACGATATAAACAATCTGAACCAAAAGCGGCGTACCGCGAAACACTTCGACATATACGGTGCTAATCCCGCGCAGGATGGAAAATCGTGATAGTTTCAATAAGGCCGCAATCAAGCCAAGAATGAGTGAGGCCACTCCTGCGACAAGCGAGTACTCCACCGTGCGCAACAACCCGTGTAACAATAAGGGGAGTTGCAGAATGGCCGTATGCCAAGAATTCATGCGTGCAGCCAAGCTCCTTTCCCTGGAAAAACGGGCGTAGCCAGAGCGTCCCGGCTGCGCCCGTTGCCGCGTAACCTTTTACGGAAATACGTATATAATACGTATATAAGAAAGAGATTTAATTCACCGCGACCGAGTTTGGGTTCACAACACCCTTAATCATGCCTCGCTTATCGCCGTTAAAGTACTTGTCAAACAACTTTTCGTATTCGCCGTTCTGTTGAATCTTCTTGAGTCCGTCATTGAGCTCCTTTAGCAATTCCGGGTTCTTCTTGGTGACGGCAATTCCATAGTACTCACCCGTCAACAAACCACCGACAATGTGAACATCGTTATGGGACTTGGCAAACAAGACGTTGGAGGGGTTATCAAACACCACCGCATCCGCGCCACCACTTTCCAACGCGTTGTAAGCGTCCTGGGTCACCGAGAACTGCTTGATGTTCGTAATCCCTGCCTTTTTCAGCACATCGACCGAAGACGTACCCGTTTCCGTTGCTACGACGTGGCCTTTCAAATCTTGCAGGCTGTGAATCGGCGAATTCTTTTTCGTCAAAATGGAGACGCCGGATCGATAATAGGCATTCGAAAAATTCACGTTCTGCAAGCGGTCCTTCTTAATCGTCATCCCAGCGACTGCGGCATCGACAGAGCCAGCCTGCAGTGCAGGAATGATGCCGTCGAAGGAGACCGACTTAATCTGGACCTTCAAGTGCTCCGCCTGGGCAATCTCCTTAATCATATCGATATCAAAGCCGACAATCTTCCCGTTCTCCGCGTATTCAAACGGCGGATACGTCGCATTGCTGGCGATCACGATGGACTGTTCTCCTTGACCTTTGCCGCTCGTCGTGGACGAGTTGTTTTGATTCTGTGTCCCGCAGCCTGCCAATACCAAAGCCAGTGCCAACGCAGCGCCAAACGCGCCTGTTTTTTTCACATTTAATCCCCTCTCTAGATGTCTTGACGGAACCCGAGAAACAAAGTGCATAAGAAGCGCATAATACGGACGTTTTCGACATGGATATCCATTCCCCTGCAAAACCAACAAACGAGTTTGGTCATGCCACAATGGGCATTATAGTTACTCCATGCACATTCGTCAATAATTATGCAATCACTGCCTGTTTCCTACCGGCCCAATCCGTGGTATCTTGGCAAAGACACGGATTGATAACCTTTCATCTTCGCACATCGGGGTGGAACATGATGGCGCGTTGGCAGGACCGCCAAGGCTGGCAAAATCTATTGGCAGATCTCGTTCGCATTCCAAGCATTACGGGATCGCCAGCCGAAGAAGACATGGCATTATATATTCATTCATTACTCGCTGAAGTTTCCTACTTCCAAGAACATCCCTCCCACTTGCGGACTTGGCCCACAGGCGATGGAAGGCATGCCGTGAGCGCGTTTGTCCGTTCTCCCTCGGGTCGGCCGGAAACCGTTATCCTCTTAAGCCACTTTGACGTCGTACCGGTAGACGAGTTTGGCCCATGGCAAGGCTGTGCGTTTGATATGGAACAAATGACCCGAGTCCTGGCCAAGGAGGATAGTATCCCGGTTGCCATATGGAATGAGGTCACGCACGGGGGCTGGTTGGGCGGTCGCGGCAGCATGGATATGAAGTGCGGTTTGGCGCTTCACCTCGCCCTCGTCGAACGGGCAACTTTCGGACAGTTTGAAGGCAACGTGCTCTTGGTGACCGTACCAGATGAAGAGGCGAACTCGGCAGGGATGCGAGCGATGATCCCGGTTCTGGGGCACCTTCAAGCCCAGCTGGGTATCCGCTACACATGCATGCTCAACTCGGAACCTGTATTTTCTTCCCCCATCGGTAAGCAAGACCACGTGTTATACACCGGCTCCATGGGAAAAGTGCTGCCCGGTTTCTTGTGTTGCGGAAAAGAAACGCATGTAGGCGAACCATTTGCGGGAATGAACGCGACGATGTTGGCGTCGGTGCTGACGATGGAACTTGAACTGAACAACCAACTTAGTGAATCAGATAGGGGCGAGGTGACACCTCCGCCGACGATCCTTTGGCAAACCGATTTAAAGCGCCAATATTCGGTCAAGGTCCCGCACCGAGCGGTTGTCTTTGCCAACCTTTTTCTGCTTCGCCGTACCGGAGCAGAGGTGGAAAGTGCCCTCTTATCCGTCATGCAACGAGCCGCGACACGCGTCGAATCGCTTTACAGGCAGCGGTATTCGGATTCTGGCATGCATTCCGATTGGGCGTCGCGTGGGTTCAAGGTACAGGTGATGACGTATCGGGAACTCTGGCGCTACGCCGTTTCTCAAAACGGTCAAGCAGCCGTCGAAAGCGCAGTACAGAGGTGTCTGGAGCAGACACCCGAGAGCGCGGACGCTCGCCTCAAAAGCGCCCTCTGCGCGGAGGCGCTCGTGGACTTGTGTCCATGGCTGGGGCCGATGTATGTTTTGTTTTTCGCGCCCCCGTATTATCCGGCCGTGTGCTCTTCCGACCACCCATGCCTGGAAAACGTGGTTGAAGACCTTGCCCAGTACGCGTGCACCCAGCACCAGGTGAATCTCGTTCGTAAACATTACTTTAACGGCATCTCCGACCTCAGCTATGCAGGCCTTCAGCAACCGATTCCCGCGGTTAAAGCCATCGTGGACAGCATGCCGACGTGGAATCGCGACTACAGTTTTCCATTGCAGGAGTTGGCGCAAATGGATATCCCAGTGCTCAACCTCGGGCCTCTAGGACGCGACGCCCACCAAATCTCAGAAAGACTCCATGTGGAAAGTGCCTGGGCGGTCACCTTTGACTTACTGGATAGGGCCATCCGCAAGCTCTTGGCCGCCTCCGCTCCGCAAGCGTAACCGTAAACGAACGACGCCGCGGCGCAGCAGCAAATCCGAAGAGTATGAAACACAATCGATGTAGGGCCATCGCAAAATGAATCGAAAAAAGGAGGGGCTTGTCCCCTCCTTCATCATCTTCTTCCGTTTTTAGCCGTCGCATTTCATTCACGCATACACAAGTCCGTCATACAGTGGGAAGCGCTCGCACAGTGCGCTGACCTTTCGCCGCGCCTCGATTAAAGCTGGCTCGCTCCCGTCCTTTAACGTCAAGGACAGGATATCCGCAATCTCCCCCATCGCCGGTACACCCATGCCGCGAGTAGTCACAGCGGGGGTTCCCAACCGAATACCACTCGTGGTGTTGGGTTTTTCCGGATCGAACGGGATGGCGTTCTTGTTCACGGTCACGCCGACCTCATCCAATCGACGTTCCGCTTCTTTCCCCGTGATGCCCAAGTTCCGCAAGTCGACCAGCATGAGGTGATTGTCCGTTCCCCCGGACACCAACGTAAATCCCCGTTCCATCAATGCGTCTGCCAAGGCGCGCGCGTTATCGATGATGGCTTGGGAATACTGGCGAAACTCAGGACGCAGCGCCTCTCCGAAGGCCACCGCCTTCGCTGCGATGATGTGCATCAAGGGGCCGCCTTGTATGCCCGGGAAGACCGCTTTGTCAATGGCCTTCTGATGTTCGGCTTTGCACAAGATCATGCCGCCGCGCGGACCACGCAGGGTTTTGTGTGTGGTCGTGGTTACGAAGTCCGCATACGGCACCGGTGAGGGGTGATGACCAGTTGCGACCAATCCCGCAATGTGCGCCATATCGACCATGAGCAGCGCCCCGACCTTGTCCGCGATTTCCCGCAGACGCGCAAAATCAATCACCCGCGGATAAGCGCTGGCCCCGGCCACCAACAACTTCGGACGGTGTTCCACCGCCAAACGCTCCACTTCGTCGTAGTCGATTTGCTGCGTGTTCGCATCGACGCCGTAAGCGACAAATCGGTATGTTTTTCCCGAAAAGTTGACCGGGCTCCCGTGGGTCAAGTGGCCCCCATGCGCCAGGTTCATACCTAAGACCGTGTCTCCAGGGTTGAGCACGGCAAAATAGACGGCTGTATTGGCCTGAGCACCCGAATGAGGCTGCACGTTGGCGTGCTCTGCCCCAAACAACTGTTTCGCTCTGTCAATGGCAATCTGCTCGACCACGTCGACGTGTTCGCATCCACCGTAATACCGGCGCCCGGGATAACCTTCTGCATATTTATTGGTGAGTACGGTTCCCATCGCTTCAAGGACAGCCCGACTGACGAAGTTTTCCGAAGCAATCAGCTCAATTTTGGCGCGCTGCCGCTCCAATTCTGCCTGCATCGCCTTGGCGACGTCCGGATCGACCTGGTTTAAAAACGTCACTTTCCTTCCTCCTCGTGGTCGGGCTCTGCTTGCCATGGCCTAAGCTTCAGTCAGAGCTCGTCAATGATACAGATGTCGCGCAACGTGGGAATCGCGGCGAAAAGGTCACGCGTCAAGCGGGCGCAAACCGGCGTGTCCACCTCACAGACGGTAATCGCGTCACCGCCCTTTTGCCAGCGCTCCAGGCTGAGCCGCGCGATGTTGATGCCCCGCTCATCCAACCACCGCGACATGCGCGCGAGAAAGCCTTGTTCATCCACATGATACAGGATAAACGTCGAACGTTCACCTGTGAACTTGACCGGCAGCCCATCAAGCTCCTGCACTTCGACCTTCCCCCCGCCGAGGGAACTGGCCACCATGCAGATGGTCTTTGACTTCCCCGATAACGTGATGCGGACCGTGTTCGGGTGATAATGCCCGAGATTGGCCGCGGCAAATTCGTAAACCAGGCCGGACTCCTTGGCCACTTCCAAGGCATTTGGAACCTGGGCGTCATCAGTGGACATCCCCAATACCCCGGCTAAAAGCGCGACATCGGTGCCGTGCCCGCGGTACGTGGCCAGAAAGGAACCCATCAGTTCAAACCGGACGTGGGTCGGCTGCTCTGCCAAGACGGCCCTGGCCAAGCGGCCAATGCGAACGGCACCCGCAGTGTGAGAGCTGGAGGGACCAACCATCACAGGCCCAATGATTTCAAATGCGCTGTTATATTTCATCGCTCCGCCCCCGCTTCTTCTGCGCGTCCGGCAGGCATCGACGCCGAGGTTCGACAAGGTGGCGTTCCTTCGGGAATCAGTTCTTCCTCGCCGAAGACCTTGGCCTTTAACAACCGGCCTGTCGGCGTCCCGGCCAGTCCACCGATACCCGTTTCGCGAAGGGAGACCGGCAAGTCATTGCCGATTTGCCGCATGGCTGCGACCACCTCATCGGGTGGAATGACACTCTGAACCCCGGCCAAAGCCATGTCGGAGGCCGCCATAGCGGTGATGGCGTGCAGGCCGTTGCGAACGACGCAAGGCACCTCGACCAGTCCGGCGACCGGATCGCACACCAAGCCGAGGGAATTTTGTAGCGCCAAGGCGGCGGCATGGCTGACCATGGAGGGGGTACCGCCAGCGAGCTCCACGAGGGCACCGGCCGCCATGGCCGTGGCCGATCCGACCTCCGCTTGGCAGCCACCAGCCGCTCCGGAGATGGAGGCCGAATTGGCGATAACTAAACCAAGCGCCGCTGCGGTGAAGAGCGCAAAAACCAGGTCATCTCGGTGATAACGTCCGGAATCCAGGGCACTGACGAGAACTCCCGGCAATATCCCGGCGGCCCCGGCAGTGGGCGTGGCGACGATGCGGCCCATGGCGGCATTCACTTCCGAGACCGCCAGCGCGTAGGCCATCGCGCGCAAGGGCTCGGAACCGACAAACGTGTTCGCTTGGGTGAGATAGCGGTGGACACGATACGCATCCCCACCCGTGAGACCGGTGCGGGAACGAACGGGCTTTGCAATCCCCCGCCGCACCGCCTGCTCCATTATGTCAAACTGCCCGGCCATACGCTGTATGACTTGCGCCTCGGAAAGGCCGGATTGTCGGCATTCGACAGCAATCATGAGGCGAGCAATCGACGTGTTGCTGGTTTCCGCCTGTCTGACGAGGTCGTCCAGACGTGTAAACGACACCTTAGCCACCTCACCTATTCGAACCGATAACGGAGTACCGGCTTCCTTGCCGCTTTGACCTCATCCAGGCGCCCAACGACGGTCGTGTGCGGCGCCTCTTTGACGACTTCGGGCTCATTTTCTACCTCTTTCGCAATCTGCAGCAGGATGTCGGCGAATCGGTCCAGGGTTTCCAAGCTCTCCGTGTCGGTCGGTTCCACCATCATGCACTCGTCGACAATCAACGGGAAGTACACGGTGGGTGGGTGCATGCCGAAATCCAAGACTCGCTTCGCGATATCGAGGGTCTTGACACCGCGTTCTTTTTGACGTACGCCGGACATCACAAATTCGTGCTTACACACCCGCTTAAATGGAATCTCGTAGGCTTCCTGCAAACGCCGCATTAGGTAGTTGGCGGAAAGCACGGCCGATTCCGAGACACGCTTCAACCCGTCTGGGCCCATGGTGCGAATGTAGGCGTACGCCCGCACGAGCACGCCAAAGTTGCCGTAAAACCCTTTGACCTTGCCGATAGAAAACGGCCGATCCCAGTTCCATCGGTACTCCCCGTTCGCATCCTGTTCAATGACGGGTTTGGGCAAGTACGGCTCGAGGAATTTTTTGACCCCGACCGGCCCGGCTCCCGGTCCCCCACCACCGTGTGGTGTGGAGAACGTCTTGTGCAGATTGAGGTGGACGACGTCAAAGCCCATATCCCCAGGCCGCGTAAACCCGAGAATCGCGTTGGCATTGGCACCATCGTAATACAGCAGCCCCCCCGCTTCGTGTACGATGCGGGCAATCTCCTCGATTTGCGTTTCAAAGAGGCCCAAGGTGCTCGGGTTGGTCAACATCAAAGCCGCGGTATCGGGGCCGACAGCCGCGCGTAAAGCCGCGAGGTCGACGTTTCCCTCGGCATCCGACGGGATCGTGATCGCCTTTAGTCCCGCCATGGTGACACTGGCCGGGTTGGTGCCGTGGGAAGAGTCCGGGACAATGACTTTATCCCGCTTTTCTCCGCGATCCCGATGATAAGCGGCAATCATCAAGAGCCCTGTCCATTCCCCTTGCGCCCCAGCGGCTGGCTGCAGGCTGACGGCATCCATGCCTGTGATTTCCATTAGGTCGTGCTGCAGTCGATACATCAATGCTAACGCGCCCTGCACCGTTTCCTCCGGCTGGTAGGGGTGAAGATGGGTAAACCCGGGCAGGCGGGCCATTTTCTCATTCCGCTTTGGATTGTATTTCATCGTGCAGGACCCAAGCGGATAAAACCCGGAGTCGACCCCGTGATTCCGCGTCGACAACGCCGTGAAATGGCGGACCACGTCCAACTCCCCCAGTTCGGGTAGCCGTGCATCCGACTTGCGGAAAAACGCCCCCAGGTCTGCGGCGGCATCGGCCTCCGGCACATCCAAGTCTGGCAGCGTGTAGGCTCTGCGGCCGGGTTGGCTCCGTTCAAATAACAACGGCACTTCTTGCTCACGCAGTGGATTCATACGAGCGCCTCCTTCACCAACCGTACGAGCGTGTCCATTTCCTCGCGCGTGCGCATCTCGGTCACGTTGACCAGGACGCAATCTCGAAACTCTGGATACCAGCGCCCTAAGTGAAGTCCAAACAGGTACCCTTGTTGTAGAAGTTGGTTTTGCACCACTTCCGCAGATTTCGGTAGGCGTACAACAAATTCGTTGAAGAACGGCCCGGAAAAGACACGGGATATCCCGTCTAGCTCACACAGCCGCCCTTGCAGGTAGTGCGCCTTGTGATAGTTTTGCAGCGCCAGCTCGCGCATCCCCTGCGGCCCCATGTAGGCCAGGAACACCGTGGCTGCCAGGGCGTTCAGGGCTTGGTTGGAGCAAATGTTGGACGACGCTTTTTCACGCCGGATGTGTTGTTCGCGCGCCTGGAGGGTCAGGACGTAGCCGCGACGCCCCTGGGCATCCGTGGTTTCGCCGACGATACGCCCCGGCAAGCGGCGCATCAAATCCTTGCGGGCGGCCATGATGCCCAGATACGGACCACCGAAGCTGAGCGGGTTGCCCAGCGATTGGCCTTCCGCCACCACAATGTCCGCGCCAAAGTTCCCGGGCGGCTCCAACAAGCCAAGAGCGATGGGATAGGTGCTGACCACGAGTAAGGCTCCCGCCTCGTGGGCGAGTTCAGCCACCCGCGCCAGGTCCTCCAGCTGTCCGAAGAAATTCGGGTACTGCACCAGCACGCCGGCCACCGTCTGGTCACATAACCGAGCTAGCGCGTCGAGGTCAATCCGGCCGTCACGATGCGGAATCTCGACCAACTCCACGGACTGACCGCCTGCATAGGTGGTCGTGACCTCGCAGTATTCTGGATGGACAGTCGTCCCAATCAACAAGCGGTTGCGGCGCGTCTGGGTACAGGCGACCATCCCAGCCTCCCCGAGCGCCGTCGGCCCATCATACATGGACGCGTTGGCCAAATCCATCCCCGTTAGTTCCGCCACCAGGGTCTGGTACTCGAAGATGGCCTGGAGCATCCCCTGGCTGACCTCCGGTTGGTATTGCGTATAGGACGTATAAAATTCGGATCGGCTGACAATCGCATCAATCACACTCGGCTGATAATGCTCGTAAGCACCGGCGCCGAGAAAGCTGACCAATTCTTCCACATGTCGGTTTTTCGCCGCCAAGCCCTGCATATGACGATTCAATTCGATTTCGGACATCGCTTTAGGAAGGTTTAGGTCCCGCTGCAAGCGAACCGTTTCCGGAATATCGGCAAACAGCTCCGCGACGTCCTTTATCCCCAGCGTTTCCATCATTTTTTGGCAATCTCGTTCGGTATGGGGCAGATAGCTAAAGTTTGTCACGCGTCAACCTCCCACCTCATATTGCTTGCGACCCTATAGACCGGCGATAGCCCGGGACTTTCGGAGAACTTCTTCTTCACCGTTGCCGACGATAAAAAGGTAATTCTACAACTTTCGCAGGAGCCACTCGGCCGCGGATGTCTACCCCCATCGCGCCACCCCTCGAGAGGTATCCGGTGTCGACCAGAGCGAGGGCAATCCCTTGCTTCAGCGTGGGGGACATCGTGCCTGAGGTTGTCATACCGATGACCTCTGGCCGGTCATTGTCGGCATCGCGTTTCCCCGCAAGTGAGACAACAGGTTGATGGGCACGCGGAATGCCGCGTTCCAACAGAGTAAGTCCGACAAGCCGGCGCGGCACACCCAGCTGCCGCTCTTGCCACAGGGCTTCGCGACCGACAAAATCTCCTTTATCGAACTTGACAAATCGGTCCAATCCGGCTTGAAGCGGGGTGATATCTGCGGTCAGTTCGTGTCCGTACAGCGGCAACGCCGCCTCCAACCGCAAGGTGTCCCGCGCCCCAAGGCCGCACGGAACGAGACCCAGTTCCTGTCCGTCCGCCAAGATGCGCTGCCAAAGCACCCCAGCATGCTCGGCCGGAGCGTAAATTTCAAAACCGTCTTCGCCGGTATATCCGGTACAGGAAATCAGAACCCGCACGCCGGCCACACTCGTGTATTGAAAACGGAAGGGACGGAGTGCGGCCAGTGACACTTCCCTATCGACAAGCGGCTGCAGAATCGACTCCGAGCGTGGGCCCTGTACAGCCAAGAGGGCGTACTCGTCGGACCGGTCACGGACAAAGACTTGATACTTCCCCGTGTAGGCATGCAACCAGTCGAAATCCTTTTGAATGTTTGCTGCGTTCACGACCACGAGGTAGTGATTCTCCTTAAGGCAATAGACCAAAAGGTCATCCACCGTTCCCCCGTTCGGATAGACCATGGGCGAGTACAAGGCCCGGCCAGGGACCAGCCTCGAGACATCATTGGTGAGCATCGACTGTAAAAAAAGACCTGCTTCCCTGCCTATGACCTCGAACTCCCCCATGTGCGATACATCAAACAGACCGGCTCTCGTTCGAACCGCTTCGTGTTCGCGCAAGATGCTGTCGAACTGAACAGGCATCTCCCATCCGCTAAAGTCGACCATCTTGGCACCCGAACGCGCGTAGAGCGGGTAAAGTGCGGTTCGTTTCAAGCTGGACATGCACGCTCCCTCCCTTGCATCCAACTGTTCTGCAGACGGTCCAAGTTCTATGCAAAAAAGACAGAGACATACGAAAGCTAGGCCTCCGTCGTCTCTGTCTCGTCAACCTGAGAGTTCCCCGTTTTCTCGAAACGGTTACCCCATCGGTAGCCGTGATTACACGGCTTCTCCAGAGCTGCATCCTGCGGCGCTATCATGACCTGAGAGATTTTGTGCGGGCCGAGGACGCGACCGCACATTGCCCCATCGGTGGTATCGCTACACTCTCACGCCAGCAGTCATCTGCACGTTATGTACTTTTCGTGATTCCTTCCCCAATATACCGAGGGATGGACCCCTTTGCAATACCCGTTTGTATTTCATCTGTGACACTGTGCGGGGGATGGATGTCCCCGCACAGGGCCGTGATTCCTCCGGAATGGCGTATCACGCATCAATAGACGGATGTGGTTGTACAAGTGGTCACATTGTATGGAATCAGCAGCATGAACAACACGAAGATGATTAGGAATACAATCGCCCAGCGGGTGTATCCGCCGAGAACGGCGTCGTACATTCCACAGCCCTCCTTCGTGCACACACTCATTCCGGCCCCATCAGGACAGCGCTTCTTCCACCTAAATAACCCGAAACAGGTTCACTTAGCAGGTGGCCGCTGCACCGTAGTAGCCTGGAACCAGCAAGAAGAACAGGACGAAGATGATCAGGAATACAACCGCCCACCGGGTATATCCACCGAAAACTCCGTACACGTTCAAACACCTCCCTCGCTGAAAGCTGATTCACCATATGACGCCACACGATGACGCTGTCGCGGTATCCGCCCGCTGCCAAGCCTTCTCAGGGAAGGAGCGCCGGTGAGGGTGTTTGGCCGGTTAAGGATTACCACCACCAAGCCCAGAGCCAAAATCCCCCTAAAAATGCCCAGGGAAAGAACCAAAACGGAAACCAGGCCGTTTCCGTTAACCCCTCGGCTACATCTTGAAGGAGTCGAATGTCATCAACTTCCCGAGATGGTGCGGAAATTGGTCGGACGCGGCGATAGGCGGATCGCCAATGCCACCTCCTTTGGGGCATCCTATGATAGCACCCCCAAAGCGGCTGGACGGGTGTCATACCGATCACCATCCAAGAAAATCCATGCAAAAGTCGGTGACGGCTGCGCAAGCTAAAGACGCCAGGACAGTGGCGTTACCCAGAGAAACAAGTTGCGGAGGGGAATTCACGGTGGAGGATACCTGCTACTATTGCCAACACCGCATTGAAGGAAAGCCACATTACGTGACGTTCTACGAGGTAGAGGACGAACACGACGAACCCCTATGCGACAACTGTTACGCGGAGTGGCTAGAGTCCATGAAAGGCTAAACAACTGAAAGAAGGGAAAATCACGGAACCACGGGACCGAAGCAGATGGATTTCGCTCCGGTCCCCGGTTTACCTCGATTCAATTAGCCTCTTAGACTTCGACGGCTCGATGCTCCTCTTGCAAGGTCCGAATGACACTGGGATCAGCCAGGGTAGACGTATCTCCTACCACCCTGCCTTCTGCGATATCGCGCAGTAATCTACGCATGATTTTCCCACTGCGGGTTTTTGGCAAATCGGCCACAAATACGATTTCCTCAGGACGCGCCATAGCGCCAATCTGTGCGGCAACGTGGCCCTTTAACTCCTTGACCAACGCATCGTCAGGGCTTACTCCTTCCTTCAAAGTGACAAATGCCGTAATCGCCTGTCCCTTCACCTCGTGGGTGCGCCCGATAACGGCGGCCTCCGCCACGGTCGGATGCGATACCAAGGCGCTCTCCACTTCCATCGTCCCTATCCGGTGACCCGAGACATTGATGACGTCGTCAATCCGACCCAGAATCCATACATATCCGTCTTCATCCATATGGGCCCCGTCTCCAGATAGATAGATCCCGTCGAACTTGCCAAAGTATGTGTTCTTAAATCGCTCGTCATCGCCCCATACCGTACGTAACATGGAAGGCCATGGCCGTTTAACGACAAGGTAACCGCCCTGTCCTCGTGGTACGGATGTGCCATTTTCGTCGACGATGTCAATTTCAATCCCAGGAACCGGCTTTGTGGCAGAGCCTGGTTTCGTGGGAATTAGCCCGGGAAGCGACGCAATCATCGCACATCCTGTCTCCGTTTGCCACCAGGTATCCACAATGGGGCATCGACCCAGTCCGACGTGTTCGTGGAACCACATCCAAGCTTCTGGATTAATCGGCTCGCCGACGGTAGCCAACAAGCGCAAGCTGGTCAAGTCATGCTTCTGGAGATGCTCTTCCCCCCATTTCATGAACATGCGAATCGACGTGGGAGCCGTATAGAAAATAGTCACCCCGTACCGCTCAATGATTTCCCAAAAGCGATCTCGATCCGGATAATCCGGCGCACCTTCATACAGAACAACCGTTGCACCTGCCGACAAGGGGCCATACACCACATAGCTATGGCCGGTCACCCAGCCAATGTCCGCGGTGCAGAAATACACATCGCTGTCCTTGATGTCGAAGACGCTCCGCATCGAGGTGTTGACCCCGACGAGATAACCGCCGGTCGTATGCACAATCCCCTTCGGTTTGCCAGTCGTACCCGAGGTGTACAGGAGGTACAAAACATCCTCTGCGTCCATCGGCTCGGCAGGGTATGGCGTGAATGGTGATTTGGCCATTTCCTCATGCCAATCAAGGTCGCGGTCAGGCACCATGGATACGCCAGCGGCGTCCCCAATACGCCGGACGACTAGCACCTTTTCAACCGAAGTCCCCGACACGGCTTCATCGGCGTTTTGTTTCAAGGGAACAATGTTTCCCCTCCGCCATCCACCGTCAGCCGTGATCAACAACTTCGCGCCAGCATCCACAATGCGGTCACGCAGGCTGGATGCCGAAAACCCACCGAATACCACGGAGTGTATGGCGCCAATCTTCGCACAGGCCAACATCGCGATAGGTAGCTCAGGGATCATCGGGAGATAGATGGTTACGCGGTCCCCTTTTGTGACCCCCAGTCGCCTCAGCATATGGGCTGCTCGGTCGACCTCGCGCCCCAGCATCTCATACGTATATACTTTGCGATCCCCGGGTTCTCCCTCCCAGAGAATCGCCGCTTTATTCTTTCGTGCGCCTTCGCGATGCCGATCGACCGCGTTGTGAGCCGCGTTTAACTGGCCGTCAACAAACCATCGTGCATGCGGTGGATTCCACTCCAGTACTTTTGTGAACGGTTTCATCCAGCTGAGAAAGGACGCTTGTTCTGCCCAATACCCTTCTGGATCTTTTGCGGCCCGCTCATACACGTCCGGATCGGAAAAGTTCGCTTGTTTTTGGAAGTCTTCGGATGGCGCAAACACCCGCTGTTCCCGTAAGAGCGTATCCAAACGCTCGTTCTGAACCTGCATATCTCAACACTCCTTTGTCGTACCTCAGTCAGACTTGAATGCGTACTGCTGAGAACGAAAGTCAGAGTCTGTGACCGTTTGCCGGAAACGGAAACAGCTATGTGAACGCTTACGCTGTTAAATAGAACAACTAGCCACTCGAGGCAACATAATTATATAAGTTTACGGACGATTTTTCAATTCTTTCAGTGCTTGACGGAGGATCAATCCTTTTACAACCCTCCGCACATTACAGACTGCGCACCATCCCGCCGTCCACGAGCAATGCCTGGCCGGTAACATACCCGTTGACCGCAGAACCGAGAAACAATGCGACCGCAGCAAATTCATCTGGTTCTCCATAGCGCCCCATCGGAATCTTTTCATGCCACCGTTTTTGCACGTCGGCAACTGAAATGCCGGCAGCAGCCGCATCGGATTGGTCGAGTGAGCGCACGCGGTCGGTGGCTATGCGCCCCGGTCCCAATGTGTTGACAAGAATATTGATTGGGGCCAATTCCACCGCAAGGCTCTTGGCGAGACCGAGTATCCCGGCGCGAAACGTATTCGATAGGATGAGTCCTTCAATGGGTTGACGAATCGACGAGGAGGCGATATTCACAATCCGTCCCCACCGCTGACTCCGCATGTGCGGAAGGACGTGGCGAACGGATCGAATCATGCTCATGAGGCAGGACGAAAAGGCTTCCTCCCAGTCCCCATCCGAAAAGTCGAGAAAGTTTCCCTTCGGAGGACCGCCGGCGTTATTGATGAGTACATCCACCCCACCCCAACTTTGTTCAATCGTTTCAAACAGAGCATCAATGTCCCCAGGAAGACTCAGGTCGCAGAGCACCCCTAAAACGTGTTCTTTGTCTGTCAACGACTCGAGCTCGGCCACGGCTTCGGCCATCCGCGATTGATTGCGACCCGTAATGACCACGCGCGCCCCTTCTTGAGCAAACGCCCTGGCCACGGCGAACCCAAGGCCACGAGTCGCCGCCTGTACCAAAACGACTTTATCTGTGACGCCCATATCCATTCTCATTTCCCTCCTAGAAATTCAACCGATGCGTAAGGGATGATACCCGAATACGGCAAAGGGGAGCTGCAGCTCCCCCGACCGTTGCGGGAATGTGATGTCCACTCCAAATCAGTTCGAACGCCTGGACAGATGCGGCACGTTTGCGTGGTGAATCTGCTTCCACGGGATAGGCGTCAAAGCTGCCTCATCCATCACCCGGTTGCGTCGATCGACAATGCCTTCCGCAATGTCGTTTTGCTTCAGAGCGCCATAAAACGTGAACGCATCATTATGGTTGTCCGTGTGTTGATTTGTCATGCCACACACCCCCGTTTATGGTCTGCCCAAGTCCTCCCCGGACATGCACCAGGGCAACTCAAGTGTCAGAGCCGGGTGTGTTCGCGCAGCCAGTCCTTCAATTCCGCAATCGGCACGCGAGACTGCTCCATGGAATCGCGATTGCGGATGGTCACACACTGGTCTTCTGTCGACTGAAAGTCATACGTAATGCAGTAAGGAGTGCCGATTTCATCATGGCGACGATATCGCTTGCCGATGGAACCCGATTCGTCATAATCCACTCGAAACTCTCGACATAGTTGCTGAAAGAGTTCGCGTGCAGGTTCAGACAACTTTTTCGATAACGGAAACACCGCAGCCTTGAACGGCGCGATGGCTGGATGGAAGTGCAGTACAGTGCGCGTATCCCCACCATCCAGTGACTGCTCTTCGTATGCGTCGGCGAATATCGCCAGCAGCAAACGCTCCACACCGATGGAAGGCTCGATGCAGTACGGGATAAACGGCTCTTTCCCCTCTTCAGACACCATAAAGTCTTCATGGGAATGCTGATGATGCTGCCCTAAATCATAGTTCGTCCGATTGGCCACCCCAAGCAACTCGCCCCAACCAAATGGGAAGTGATACTCGACGTCCGTGGTGGCGGCGCTATAATGGGAAAGCTGTTCAGGTGCGTGGTCACGAAGCCGTAGGTTCTCCTTGGAAAGCCCGAGCGTCCGCAACCAGTCGTAGCAAAACTGGCGCCAATACCGAAACCATTCCATATCGGTCCCAGGTTCGCAGAAAAACTCCAGCTCCATCTGCTCAAATTCGCGGGTTCGGAAGATAAAATTCCCCGGAGTGATTTCGTTGCGAAAGCTCTTCCCAATCTGTCCGATGCCAAAAGGGAGCTTCTTTCGCATCGTACGTTGCACATTGCGGAAATTCACGAAGATTCCTTGTGCCGTCTCCGGCCGTAAGAAGATTTCACTGCTGGTATCCTCGGTAACTCCTTGATGGGTGCGAAACATCATGTTGAATTGACGAATGGGCGTAAAATCTGCCGCACCACACTCCGGACAGTGAACATCGTGCTTACGCAACAAGGATTCCATTTCCGC
Organism: Alicyclobacillus herbarius DSM 13609; assembly: GCF_000430585.1. Classification (GTDB taxonomy): domain Bacteria; phylum Bacillota; class Bacilli; order Alicyclobacillales; family Alicyclobacillaceae; genus Alicyclobacillus_G; species Alicyclobacillus_G herbarius. Next base: position 20,547 of record NZ_AUMH01000016.1, on the reverse strand, counting down.
AAACGGCAGCCCGTCGACCAACAGCTCGATTCCTTTTTCGGCTAGAGCATCTTCGAGAAGCTTGTCCGCCCGAAATCGGGCTTTACATTGACGGCAATCCACCATCGGGTCATTAAAGTTCGTGACGTGTCCAGACGCAACCCATACCTCGCGATTCATCAAGATGGCCGCGTCCAATCCAACGTTATAGGGAGACTCCTGAATGAACTTCTGCCACCACACGCGTTTCAAATTGTTTTTCAGTTCGACGCCGAGCGGGCCGTAGTCCCAAGCATTCGCTAGACCGCCATAGATGTCCGAACCTGGAAATATAAATCCGCGATGTTTGGCTAATGCAACTAATTGCTCCATTGTAACTGACATGGTTTGTCCTCCCGACTCCTGCAAGCCTACAAGCACACAAGGTTATGATACTGTAATGGATTCGTTAGGTGCAACGAACCCCACGATAGACCTTCCGTTGCATTTCACACACCGTCGGGAAGATCATCCATGTCTAACATGTATAATGAGGCCAGTGAGTTTCATGGACTCCAGCAAGGAGGAGCTTGATTGGACATTCGTATGGTATTCCTCGACATTGACGGCACATTGGTGCATGACCGGCGTTTGGTCCCAAGCGCGCACCGTGTCGTTCGCGGCCTTCAAAACAACGGGATAGAAGTTGCCCTGTGTACAGGCCGTTCTGTCCTGCACGGCAGGAAGGTTCAAGCGGAGTTGGGCGTTAGGCATTGCGTCTATTTCAACGGAGCGCTCACCTATTCAAAGGGACACATCATTCAGTCATTTCCTCTTTCCGCTACAGTCGTTCAGCGGATGATCTCGTTTACCAAACGGTACAAGTTGCCACTCATTCTGCACACCACCGAGTCGGCCGTCACCTTTGAATCGATTCCCGGGCAATTCCGCCCTCTGCTGGATGCGTACGATTTTCCGCCCATCCAGGTAATCGAAGAGACCGAGTGGTCTTGCGATAGCCAATCGGTATTTCAGTCGAACGTGCTGCTTACTCCAGACTGGGACGATCGAGTTCGCGCAAAGTTTCCAGAGTGCCTCTTGTACCGCTGGGATTTTCATGCCATTGACCTACAAAAGGGTTCATGCGATAAATCAGTGGGCGCCCAGATACTCCTGTCTCACCTCGGCATCCGTCCAGACCAAGCGATACACATCGGCGATGGCGGGAATGACATTCCGCTGTTCCAACAAGTCGGAATCTCGGTGGCCATGGGGAACGCTGCTCCCGACGTCCAGAAGCAAGCTTCCTTTGTCACCACAACCGTTGAAGAGGATGGCGTACTGCGAGCGTGCCAAAGCCTTGGACTGTTAAAATGACAGAGGCTTCAAGGCAGGTGGCCTGTGGGTTGTGGCACCCGCAGTATCTCGCCAGGTCGCAGGCTGTTTGAGTTGGGTAAATGGTTAAACTCCAGAAGCCATTCCACCCAGTGGCGCGTATCTCCTTCCAGACGTTCTTTCTCAACAATCGACCACAAAGTATCTCCGGGCTGAACCCGATACGCTACAACTCCCCTGACGACACGCGGGCTATCCTGAAGAACATCGGCTGCCATCCAAACAACAACCCATAATAACACCACGATACCGAGAACCCATTCGACTGGCCATCTCTTCACCCGGGACGCCCCATTAACTCGCTGACGGTGTTCGTTCCGTGCCCCGGTCAATTGCCGATAGCTGAACAAATCCGGTCCCTCCCCATCGGATTGTTGCAAAACCGTTGCGAACGTATGTTCCTGTCTCCAAACGTAATATAGAACATATGTTCGTGTCAAGGCTCACGGACGGGAACGTTTGTTTGTGTGCACCGCGGATCTATGTTATGATTGCACAAAATGGTACGTGGTACGGAAAGCGAGGATTCCTTGTGACAGGTCTGACCCCAAGACAACAGGCCATTCTTGACTTCATCCGGAAGAACATTCGCGAAAAAGGATATCCTCCGTCGGTTCGTGAGATCGGAGAAGCGGTGGGACTCACGTCCAGTTCTACCGTCCACGGGCACCTGACCCGCTTACAAGCCAAAGGTTTTCTCCGACGAGACCCGACCAAGCCGCGCGCGATTGAACTTCTCGAAGACCCACCGGAAGCGAATCCGTCGTTCCCCGCAGCGGATCTGGTATTGGCTCCGGTTGTCGGCAAGGTTACTGCCGGGATGCCCATCACCGCCATAGAGAACATTGAGGATTATTTTCCCCTACCCAAAGATATGGTGCGTGACAACGAGGTCTATCTCCTGAACGTGCAAGGAGATAGCATGGTGGATGCGGGTATCCTGGACGGTGACTACGTGATTGTGCGGAAACAAGAGACTGCGAGAAATGGAGAAATCGTCGTTGCCATGACCGAGGATAACGAGGCGACCGTAAAACGGTTCTATCGCGAGCGCGACCACATTCGCCTGCAACCCGAGAATTCGACCATGCTGCCCCTACGGTACAAGGATGTTCGCATCTTGGGAAAGGTCATAGGCGTATTTCGCCGTATCGATTGAGGGGCCCAGATACGGTTCCTTGACATGTATACCATCCATCCTGCCAGGAGCGATGAGAAAGGGGCTGCCCCTTCCCCCGTTTTACGATGGGATTGCAGGGCAGCCCCTGTTTATGACGGAATGTCCATAGGTTTGATCAATAGACGCTCAAATACTGTTCCTTTTCCCACTCGGTGACCTGAGTGCGATACATATTCCACTCAATCTTCTTGGCCTCCGTAAAGTGAGTGAGAACGTGTTCGCCAAGCGCACCGCAGATGACCTCGTCCTTCGCGAGTGCCTCAAGCGACAGCAGCAAGTTTTCAGGCAGACTGCGGATGCCGACTTCCTCTTTCTCTTCTTCCGTCATGATATAGATGTTGCGGTCGACTGGATCCGGCAGAGACAGTTGACGACGAATTCCATCCAAACCAGCAGCCAGCATCGCGGCAATCGCCAGATACGGGTTACAAGACGGGTCTGGGCTACGGACTTCGATGCGGGTGCTCATACCGCGTGCAGCCGGAATCCGGACGAGCGGCGAGCGGTTCTTCGGCGACCAAGCCACGTAACATGGCGCTTCGAATCCCGGGACCAAGCGCTTGTACGAATTGACCGTTGGGTTGCAAATGGCAGTAAACGCAGGCGCATGCTCCAAGATTCCAGCCAAGAAATGCCGGGCCGTTTGGCTCAGTCCTAGTTCATCAGACTCGTTGTAGAACGCATTTTGCCCGTCTTTAAACAAAGAGAGATGGCAGTGCATGCCCGAACCATTGATTCCAAATACCGGTTTCGGCATAAACGTGGCATGCAACCCGTATTGGCGGGCAATCGTCTTAACCACCATGCGGAACGTCGCAATGTTGTCGGCAGCCGCCACCGCATCCGCGTACTTAAAGTCAATTTCGTGCTGTCCCGGAGCCACCTCGTGGTGCGAAGCTTCGATTTCAAAGCCCATAGATTCCAGGGTCAAGACAATCTCGCGACGGCAATTTTCACCCAAATCCAGCGGCGCCCAATCGAAGTAGCCGCCCTCATCGTTAACCTCCAGCGTGGAACGGCCACGTTCATCCAGTTTAAAGAGGAAAAACTCAGGTTCGGGTCCGACATTGAACGTTGTGAATCCCATGTCACGAGCTTCACTGAGGACACGCTTCAACACGGAGCGAGGATCGCCCTTGAAAGGCTCACCGTCCGGCGTATATATGTCACAAATTAGCCGAGCCACCGAACCCTGTTCCGAAGTCCACGGAAGAACCAGCCACGTGCTCCGGTCCGGCACCAGGTACATGTCGGACTCCTCAATGCGCACGAAGCCTTCAATGGAAGAACCGTCAAACATGATCTTATTATCCAGCGCCTTCGGCAGCTGATCCACAGGAATTTCGACGTTCTTCACGACTCCGAGGAGATCCGTAAATTGCAGACGGACGTACTTCACATCATGCTCTTTCGCGAGTTCCAAAATCTGTTCCTTGCTGTAGTCTGGCTTCAATGGATACCCTCCACTCAAAGCATATTCTGCCCGTCGGACCACCAACGACGGCGATCACGCCCGAACAATCTGGCACTCATGGACGACGACGATAGAACCGCGACAAATCGCCTTGCAGCACCGACTGGGATGGGCCTTTGCCCTCGCCGAGCAATTCACGCTCAATCCAGCGGTATACCTGCCGGTCCGTCGCTTCCTCTTTGACCATTCTGCCTTTCCGCCTTTGCTTTGCCTCGGCCGCTAAAAAGTTCCGTACATCGGACAGGGTCATCCCCTCATCCAGCAGACCACGAATTCGAACCAGACGTTCCACGTCGACAAACGAGAACAGACGTCTGTTCCCTTGCGTACGGCCGGGTGAAACCAGGCCTTGCTGCTCATAATACCGGATTTGCCGAGCGGTTAATCCGGTCAATTGCTGTACGATGCCAATGGAAAAAAGCGGCTGCCGCATCCGGTCTCCGAGGTCCATCGCCACCCCTCCGTGCCCAGCGGTTATCGTGATCGTATCACTCCTTGTCGAACGGAGCAACTATGTATGTCATGTTTCCTGACATATAAGTTTACGGAAGACATAAACTTCTTAACGTTGATCAACCGGGATCGTCTCAAGAACCTTTTCCAAGGCCAGGTACACATGCTCCAACGTCAACCCGCCTTGCATGTAGGCCACGTACGGTGGACGCAATGGCGCATCGGCGCTCAATTCGAGCGATCCGCCTTGAACAAACGTACCTGCTGCCATGACAATGGGCGAATCGTATCCAGGCATCGGGGCCGCCTCCGGGCGAACGAACGAATCAATCGGGGCACTCGCCTGCACCGCGCGACAGAAAGCCAACAGCGGATCCGGTTGGTCAAACCGAATGGAAAGGATAAGGTCCGTACGCGGTTCAGACCACCTCGGCGACACTTTTAACCCGGCCGCCTCGAACACGGCCGCAGCCAAGACGGAACCTTTTAGAGCCTGGGCCACCACATGGGGAGCCAAAAAGAGCCCCTGGTAAAACGACCGTAAAAAGGTATGTGTGGGGCCAGACTCGCGTCCCAATCCCGGGGCGTACAATTGGTCCGCAGCCGCCTCGATCAAGTCCTGTCGGCCAACCAGGTATCCCCCGGTTGTCGCCAATCCACCTCCCGGATTCTTAATCAATGACCCTATGACCAAATCGGCACCGACCTCTGACGGTTCCAACGTCTCGACAAATTCGCCGTAACAGTTATCCACCAACATAACCGCTTGTCTGGCGGTTTTGCGGATGGCGTCAATCGCGTCGCCAATCTCCTTTACCGAAAACGCCCTTCGGTCACTGTAGCCACGGGAACGTTGAAACATCACCACTTTCGTCTGTGGCCGTATCGCAGCCTGGCATGCCTCCAGGTCAATTTGCCCGTCTTCGCCGAGCGGTACGGTGGTGCATTCAACCCCCCAGTCCCGCAGACTCCCACGAGCGTTTCGTAGCCCAATGACCGACTCTAAGGTGTCGTATGGGGTGCCTGTGACAAACAATAAATGGTCTCCCGGACGCAGGGCTGCAAACAACCCCAGCCGTAAGGCATGCGTGCCAGAAACAATCTGAGGTCGGACTAACGCCGCTTCCGTCGCGAAGACACGCGCCCAAACGGATTCCAGCTTGTCCCGCCCCGCATCGTCGAGACCATACCCCGTGGTCCCCAACAAATCATGAGCAGCCACCTGTTCGGATTGAAAGGCCCGGAGAACCTTCCGCTGATTCTCAATGGCCTGGGCGTCAATTTGCGTAAACACCGGCTGTACCCTTTGCCAGGCCGCTTTTAAAAGTGAAGATCCTGTATTCTGCATATGGGCATCCTTTCCAAGATATGAATCTGTGCTTACAACACGTCGTTTTTTACGTTGTTTCGTGGAGCCGGATGACCTCGGGTCATTCCTCTTGCGCGATTGTATCATAGGTTTTGTCGCAGACCGGACAGCGGCCCTCTCTCAATGCACAGACCCGCAATTGAATGGGAATTTCGGCCTTGGCCTCTTGTCTTCCTTCAGCCGTCCCGATGCGCCGTGCCACAGCAAAGACAAGACACGTCCAAAGGACGGCCACAATCACGAGCCACCCAACGGACCCCATCACGGAACATTCACCCCGTCTTCCTCCGATGTCTTCCATAGGCGCTGTGTGGTCAATTCGTCGAGCACGATAATCATGGGAAGGGCTAAGAATGCCAGGACGGTCAACGAGGCGTTGACCAACACGGCCACCCCAAGCGCCGCAAGCACCAAGAGCAAAGTCTCAATCGTACCCATTTTAGATGCTAAGTTTCTCTGCCCACTCCGTCGGTCGACAGCCTGGTCTAAGAGATCATCAAGCCAATCGATGGCCGCCATCATCGCAATTCCCCAGAGTGCAGTTTGCCACCCGCTAAACAGGCAAGCCAATATTATCGAAGCGACAATTTCTACGTATGCAGGTAGGTGGGTCGGCATCTTTTCCTTCCAATTCGCAAACATCCCAACCGCGTAGCTGCCAAAAAAAACGGCCAGGGCAACACGCAAATCAAGAAACGTCGCGACCAGCGCAAGCACCAGCCCATAGGGTAGCGCGGATCGTTCCAGACGCGCAGCCAGGGTACGTTTCCCGCAAGTCAGGTCGAAATCTCTGTCCAGGTAATCATCCATCACTTTAATGGCGCCAGCCATGAGCAACAAACAAGCGAACACTCGTACATAATCAAGCCATCCGCCAGACATATTGCTTTACCTCCCGAAATCCGTTTCCGTAGAGAGCCGAAATCGGGAGTATTCGGGTTGACGAGAGACGGCGCGTGAGTTGACGATACCCCCGCTTGGCTGCCGGCAAATCAATCTTATTTGCCAATACAAGATAAGCGTCGCATGTACGGCCATAGAGGTATATCTGCTCATCCAACGGTTCCCAGGCCGACTGGGCCGCGTCCACCATATGCAAAATCACATCGGCCTGTAATAGTGCTTCGAGCGTCTGAGCCATGGCATAACGTAACCCCGTATCGGAATGAATTCCATCGGTGAGTCCGGTCGAGTCGGTAAGCATCAGTCGGCAATCCACTTTCCTTTTCGGCACGTCGATCTCCACCGATTGCAAACAGCGTGTAAAGTGCGGAGAGGCGTCGGTCAATGTGGTTTCCGCTTGCGGTACGGTCAGCCGCTTGTTTTCGAGTTGACCGGAAGGCTGCTGAATTTTCCAGATGAGCTTGGAGAGGCCGAGATACTCGGCGAAGTGGATACAGAATAGCGTTTTCCCAACGTTGCTGCGCCCAATTACAAGAACGCACCTCAAAAGACTTCCCCCTCCCAGACAAAATCACGAGCCTCCAACGTCATGGCAGTCTCTCGATTCAAACGTGTTTCATCAAACAACCGAACAGCGTGTCGGCGTATGGCACGCTCAATGGTGTTGCGAACGAACCGCGCGTTGCTAAAACGGCCATACGGATCGTGAACGGAGAGCACCTCTTTCAGATGCTCGCGCAGCTTTTGTTCGGCTTCCCGACTCAGTTGATATTGCCGTTCACTGGCCATCTTGCGGGCGATGTTCATAAGTGCCCTGACATCGTAATCGGGAAACACCAGATGAATGGGAAAACGGCTGGGAAGGCCCGGATTGGTGGACAGAAACCAGTCCATTTCCCGTTCGTACCCAGCGATAATGACGATAAATTGATTCCGGTAATCCTCCATGCTCTTGACGAGGCAATCGATAGCCTCTCGTCCAAAATCCTTTTCACCGCCGCGAGCCAGTGAATAAGCCTCATCGATGAATAAAATCCCGCCTAAGGCCTTTTTCACTTGTTCACGCGTCTTTTGTGCCGTATGCCCGATATACTCTCCGACCAAATCTGCGCGCTCAACCTCGACCAGATGTCCTTTGCTAAGCAGTCCGCATTGGTGAAATATCTTTGCCAGCAAACGAGCTACCGTGGTCTTACCCGTACCTGGATTGCCTTTAAACACCATGTGCAAAACCACCGGTTCCGTCTGCAGATGAAATTCACGACGCCGCTGCTGCATATAGAACAACGCAAAAATTTCCCGCACCGTCGCCTTGACTTGTTCGAGACCGACCAACGTGTCGAGTTCCGCGAGTTGACTCAACAACGCGGAACGCGTCAAAGGCGGACTTTCCGCATCTGATTTCGTTTCTGCTGGACCCGCCAACCACTGTAACGCCTCTGCCAGCGCAATCTGACCGTCACGGTAACGCTGTAAGATCTCTTGGGATTGTTCTCGGACCTGAGGATTGGGAGGTGTTCGTCGCACGCACATCACCTCGACGGTCAAGTTTCCGCAGCCTCTGGCCGTGTATGCCAGCGACCACGATAACCTATGCGTCGAGGCCCATGTGGGTGATCGCCTAGATGACGTTCGCCGAGTGCCAGGCTCAGCCTTTCCGTTTGGCCGTGCGGGTGAAGAGAATCGGAGGTCGTCCACGAATGGTGGACATCGGTTTTCGCAGCAGCACATCCTGCATGCCATTTTTCCAACGGAATGGAATCAATGGCCATAAATAAGGTACCCCGAGAGAACGTGTGGTCGCTAATAACAATACCCACGCCGCAAGACCAAGGATAAACCCCCAGCCGCGGATGCCGACGGCGAATCCTGCTTCCGTAGTCAAAATCAGAAACAGGCGCGTCAGCGCGTTCGCATTCGCCAATTCAAACGACGTAATCGCAAACTGAGCAATCATCACGAAAGCCATATAGACCAGCACTTCGGGTTGGAAGAGCTGAATCTTACTGGCAAACTGGCCAAAGATGACGGCAGCGACAATACTGACCGATCCCGCCAGGACGCTCGGGATGTTGACAACTGCCATGCGTAAAATATCGAGCCCAATCTCTGCAACCAACAACTGCGCCCAAACGGGTAATGGGTATGTGGTGTCCGCACGAAAGAATGAAAACTCTTTTGGCACCACTTGGGGATGAAGATTCACCATCAGGAACAGCCCCGGCAGGATGGTGCTCACGATGACGGAGAGTAAAACGACCCATCGCATGTACGTACCGACAAGCGGATACGAATGATACTCACCTGGGTTTTGCAGCAACTGAAAGAATGTCACCGGCGCAATAATGACCTCAGGTGTGGTGTCGGGAATGATTAACACATGACCGTCAACGAGTGCTGTCGCGGCCACATCAGCTCGCTCCGTGTAACGAACAACGGGATACGGGTTCCATTTGACACGCATCATGTGGTCGGTGATCGCCTGTTCGGCCATCGTAATCGCATCTACGTCGATGGAAGTGAGGGATCTGCGGACGTTGTCGACCAGTTCAGGGTTCGTGACGTCTTGTAAGTACATAATCGTGACATCGGTTTTCGAGCGGTTTCCCACCTGGATGAGTTCCGTTCGAATGCGAGGGTCCTTTAACCGGCGGCGAACCAATGCGACATTAAACAGCATCGTCTCTACGAAGCCGTCTCGCGGGCCGCGCACGGTGCGTTCAATCTCACTCTCCCCAATACTACGCATCGGGTAGATACGGGTATCGATGAGCAGCGCTACATCAAATCCATCGATAAAAATGACCATGGGTCCGGAGAGAATTTGACGGATGAGCTCCCCCATGTCCGCAAACGGCTGAACCTGGACGAAGCCAATATGCGTGTTAAGAAACTCCGCGAGTTCTTGAATACTGAAGTCCTGACCTTGCTTTCGGGTCACAAATTCACTGATTTGCCGCTCAAAATTGTCCAGAATCAGAACCAGGTTGGTGGTGGTGAAAAATCCGTTTAGAACGTATGCCATCATGTTCAAACCGCCGTAGCGAAACGGCTTGGCCATCAGATCCCACGCGTTTCCCGGACCATATCCGATGCCAAGCAGACGGTTGAGGTACTCTACATTCTCCTGGAGGTTGCGTGAAATGGGCGGTACATGCTGTTTATCAATATCCCACTGTCGCAGCTGTTGACCAACCTTCTTCTCCTGATTCGTCTCAAACATCCAACTGCCTCCTCACCGAGACTGCCTGTTTATTCTCCCTCCGACACCCCCTGTCATACCCACGACAGTCCGGCGGGATCGACGAATTTCAACGACTTCCCCGCCATCGTACCTGTATATCTGGCGCTTAAACAGCGAGACTGAAAATGCCAGACCATTCATCACTTTGGCCGACCATCACTTCGTATATTCCGTCTCAAAATCCGGAGGTGCTATCCGATGTCCCATATTCCCGATGTGACCACAGAAATGGAACGAATCCGGCACCAACAAGAACTGCTGGCAACCCTCCACAACATGCAGGAACAGGAGAAGGAAGCCGTTCAGATGGCGACAGAGCGATTGTTAAAGCAATGTCTCAAACGGTGGGCAAACGAATGGGCGGCGAACGATGAACACTTAAGCGTAGGACTATCCCCAGACAACCACCCGGGATTTACAATCACCCTGGAGGGGCCAAGCCTACCACCGGTCTTCACAGTTTCCACCAAATGCAAGGGTAGGCTTGTCCAAGTTTTGGTCAAGGACGGGCATTGGCAACAGATGCCCAACGTCTTCGACAAGTTCGCAGATTGGCTGGATCAGAAAGTGGTCTTCAACGGGGAATTCAAGGAAAACGAAATTGAAGCGGCTTTGGCCAAGGCCTTCTTGGCGTGGTACCAAGAAGCCATCGGTCAACAAGCTCGCTTTCAATAGTATCCGCGGAATGACAACTCTGGAGAAAAAGTGCGGACAAAAATGCCATCAGTCGCGCCACAAAAGGTAGACCAACGAATCTCGGCAATCAAAAAGCGAGCCCTTAGCTCGCTTCGTATCTGGCGGAGTGAGAGGGATTCGAACCCTCGATACGCCTCTACAGCGTATACTCGCTTAGCAGGCGAGCGCCTTCGACCTACTCGGCCATCACTCCATGTATACCATGACTGGTTTGTATGCTTCCCACATCAATGGGACATCATCTATTTTATGAGGAAGGACGCTGTTTGTCAAGCGATACGTGAACGCGACATACCTGAGCCGCTGACGGGGTTGCGGAAACGGCTGGGCCACTGAACCCATCCTGGACCACCATCACTCAAGATTTTTTCCGGAGGTCGATCTTCATGGATGTTCAACGCGCGAAACAGATCCTCGAATCTCCCCGCATCATCCCCGTAACTTATCGCGGGAAACCGGTCCACATTGATGAAATCTACGAGACCAATGGCTACGCGAAAGTTCACTACGAAAACGGAGAGGTCTATACGGCACCTGTCGGGGACCTGCGTGAAGAACAATAACATCCTGCCATGGCCGAACCACGGGTATCCCTGTGGTTCGGCACCCGTATATCCTGAAAAGAGCCTCAGGTGACCATTTTCATCTTTCTGATAGTGCTGCCCCGGCGAAATGGGAGTCTAGCCAAGAACCCTGCGACCGTACAGATATTTCCCAGCCCAGTATTCATCGCTCAACGCAATTAACCGTAAGCCATGCGTTGTCAGAGCTGCAAACTGTCCTTGACCCATATAGACCCCATCAAAAGTCGGTGCATTCCCGTTGCCCGAGAGATCAAAAAATACAAGGTCGCCGGTTTGTAAATCCTGTTTATCTTGAATGATGGTACCGGTTTGCGCCTGATCCGCAATCGTACGCGGAAGTGAGACACCTGCAGAAGAGAGGGCGGCTTGGACAAACCCCGATGCATCCAGGCTGAGACTACCCGAGGATTGCAGCATTCGCTTGACGGCTGCGTACACCTCCCGCTGTTGTTGCACAGTCTGTCCGTTTGGGTTCACAGTATATACCGGCTGGGCGGGTCCAACCTGAATGGTCACTTTTGGTACGGATTTGTTTGTTTTCGTTGCTTGTTGCCGCTCATGCGCGAAATAATAAATAACACCCGCGAGGACGATGGCGGCACCACAACAACCGCTCAACACCATCTTAAGCCAAACCCAAGTTTTCATGCCCGCTCATCCCTCCAGGCAAGGCATGTGTGGCCATCGACAGCAGGCCGGCCTTGTCGTAACCCGCTCGTTTCGATGGCCTGTGGATGAAAACGCCGGACTCTTACCTCTTCTATCTTAGCACGGATTGCGAGCGCCTGGGTTTGAGACATTTGTGACTACCATTTATCTAGTGCTCTTCAACTTCGCTGCTGGTCTCCCAGGAGGGTTGCGGTCAACCAGCCATGCGCGATGCAACCCCTTGATTCAGCTACGGGGTTGCTGACAATTCTCCTTCTTCGTACAGTATTTCCTCTTCTACGCCGTACCGACACTTCATACTTGAACACCAAACTTCCCGGGTGAGTTCATCTTTCCACAAATTCCCACCACACAATGGACAAAGGGAATCAATGACATGAACCGAGTCCCTCGCTCCCACTTTCATTCCTCCAATCAGTTCCGCAGTTCATCATCCCCTTATAATGCCTTCCCCATGTATAGACTTACACAAAATGGATGATTCCGGCGTGGCGCATTATGCATACGTCATATCCGACGGACCAAGCTAGGTCCGAGACACTCGTCAACACCAGGAGGATGAGCATGGAGCCGTTTATCCCCGACCGAGCCTACTTTGAACCCGAAGCATTAGATTACCCGCTGGGACGTAAGCTTTACGCAAAGCTACGCGCTCTTGGAGTTGAAATTTTGACGACCACCTCGCACAACCGGGTAACCGGGCTGCCAGGGAATAATCCATTACAGAAGTACCGAAATGCGAAACGAACCCTAGTGGTTGGCCTGCGTAAAACACTCAAATTCGATAGCTCTAAACCGTCTGCGGAGTATGCCATTCCCATCGCGACCGGATGTATTGGTCATTGCCATTACTGTTATCTCCAGACGACGCTCGGCACCAGGCCTTACATCCGAGTGTACGTTAACCTGCCGGACATCCTAGCACAGGCGAAACGCTACATCGACCAACGTGCGCCCGAAATCACCCGCTTTGAGGCTGCCTGCACGAGCGATCCACTGAGCCTCGAACACCTCACGGGATCACTTAAGGAACTGATTGAGTTTATGGCTACACAAGAGTACGGACGCCTTCGTTTCGTAACGAAGTACGACCAGATTGATTCCTTGCTTCTGCTACAGCACAATGACCACACGCGCATCCGTTTCTCGGTCAACACAGAGTATGTGATCCGTTATTTTGAACCGTCGACCGCCCGGCTGCATGAGCGGATTTCCGCCGCTCGCAAGGCCGCCTTCGCCGGCTACCCACTTGGTTTTATCATTGCTCCAATCTATCTTTACGACGACTGGAAGTCTGACTACAAAAAACTCGTTCAGAACCTGGCCGAGGCGATGCCGCCGGAGACCCGCCGTGACCTAACGTTCGAATTGATTCAGCACCGGTTTACCAAACCTGCTAAGCGAGTTATAGAACAGCGCTATCCCAAGACAAAACTTGATTTGGATGAAAATAAGCGCAAATACAAGTGGGGCCGCTACGGCATCGGAAAGTACGTTTACACCGATGAGCAGCAACAGGAGATCAAAGACCTATTTCGCGAACTGCTCGACCGACACTTCCCGGAAGCCAAAATCGAGTACTTTACATAAGGATTGGAGACCTAATGCACACAAACGATGAACAAGGCCGTTTGGTCACGGGCCTCATTTAGAAGCGACAAGTCGGTCAGACAGGAGATGTCCGCCAGCGCGCATGTGGCATCGAGCAGCAGCTTTCCTGGGTTCGGGGTTGTCTGTACGTTTGTCCTGGACCTGGGGGCGTGCTTACGGGTATCCATCCGCTGAGGGCTCTAAAGGCCATCAGTTACGGATCTGTGCTTTGATTCTCCTAAAAAACAGATCAGCTCAAGCTTGAAGTAGCATCGATTCATTCGAAGGGTTCGCGTGAATAGATAGATCATCACGGAAAATTAGACTGAAACACGAATTGGATAGAAGCCAATAACAGCTTTCCATCCGATTTTCGTTGTATATGCGGGGTTTCTTCATGGTGGGCGGTAACGGGCTCGAACCGCTGACCCCCTGCTTGTAAGGCAGGCCGGAGGCATTTTACACCGAATACCGGGCAGTTCCTCTGAGTGTCATTTTCCGCGCCATGACAGGCATTTTAGGCCCTCTGTTCTGAACCGTATTTACATCCACTGACACGCATTTCGGCTGAGTTCGCACACAAACCGCACACAAGCGCCCATGTGCTAATTCATGTGCTCATTTATTCAATAAAAATGATACGTTGGGAACCTCAAAACCGCTGTAGGCGCAAGCTCACCGTGGGTTCGAATCCCACCCTCTCCGCTAGTCGTGGTGTGGCTTCCCGACTCCCCCGGGGAGCCGCTTTTCCATACCCTCCGCAATCCAGAACCGTATTTGCAAACGAATTGCTAACCTCCGTTCCTCGAAACATTTTATCGCCGCACCCTCGTCCGCGTCGTGCGAGATCACGAATCACAATGGAACGATTTCAATCGTCGTTAAATAAGAGTATCTTATAAAATAAAACAAAACAATGAGTGGGAGAATCTTGATGAAAAAAAGAGAAGGTACTTATTTCCTGACAAATTGTTCACTGACGAAACCGGAGTATATTAAACTGTCGTTTATTCAAACGACCCGAAATCGGCATGGGGCGATTATACTCGCTGGCTTTATTCTCGTTTTGATAATTTGCTCTATGACTCATCTCCTGTATATGTCTTTACTCTTTGTTATCTTGGTACCCATTCTTCTCTATTGTCGATTAAACCTCATGTATAATCGCACTCACAAGGAAAGTTCAGGACAAGAACCTATGGTGATTACTATTGGCCCAGATGGTTTTGGAGTAAACGGGGCAGGCCTAAACGCTAAGATTGACTGGAAGTACGCTAAAAGCTGCAAAGACACGGATAAATATATATTTCTAAGGTTCAAGAACGCTAGAAACTTGTTCGTCATTCCTAAGCGCGTTTTTCCTTCTGAAACGGATGCAGCAACTTTCGTTCATGATCTACAGACCTATATTTCCAAGTGAATCATCTGGTGAGAAATGTGCAGAATGACGGGCCTGAGTATGTGGAGGAGTATCATGGATGAAGCGTGAGTGCGGGAGGAAGTTGGGGTGGTGTGTGAATATGGAATAAATATCCTGACCGAGTCACCAGGGCTTTGCCATCGATGGCTGAGTGGTGCTGGTTAATCTCAAGTTTGACAGTAACACCCCTTGATCCAGAGGCCAACACCGCGCTACGGCGCGGTTTTTTCGTTGTTTGGTGGTACTTTTGCATCAAAAATGTAGGTCAAACTAAAGGATCATTTTTCATTAATATGAAAGGAGTTATTTGGCATAATTGTGGTTATAAATATTGGCGGTGGTGAGCTCCGTGTTCGCTCAAATTGTATCCACAAAGAAACCGGACGGTAAAACCTACAAATATCTCCACATCGTCGAGTCCTCTC
The DNA here is from genome assembly GCF_000430585.1 of Alicyclobacillus herbarius DSM 13609. GTDB lineage: Bacteria > Bacillota > Bacilli > Alicyclobacillales > Alicyclobacillaceae > Alicyclobacillus_G > Alicyclobacillus_G herbarius. The sequence continues at coordinate 5,187 of NZ_AUMH01000016.1, read as the reverse complement.
GCGAGGGCGGGACCGTCAAAAAACGCCGTGTCGCTAGTCTCGGTAACATTAGTCAGTACTCAGAGCGGGAGATTGAGCAGATTATCCGGACGCTCGAGTCTCTCCTACAACACCGCACTACGGGTTCGCTCGAAGACTTCGAGGCCCAGCAGGTCCTCCAGTTTGGTGTTCCCTACGTGGTTCAATTTCTGTGGAACCAGCTCGGACTGACAGAGGCCATCCGTGATGCATTGAAAGACCGGGATATCACCTTCGACGTGGCCCGGTACGTGCAGGCCATGGTGGTTCATCGATTGGTGGACCCCTCCAGTAAACTCCGTCTGTTTCGAACGCTGGATGACCTGTATCTTCCGGACGCCGGGTCGGAACCGTGGCAGCTTCAGCACTTCTATCGGGCGCTGGATCACCTCGTGGAGATCAAACCGCAGCTGGAGCGGGCGTTGTACAGTCGGCTGACGGACTTGCTCAACTTCAAGCTGTCTTTGGTGCCGTATGACCTGACCAGCACGCACCTACACGGGCACGCCTGCCCCTTAGACGAGCATGGGTACTCGCGCACTCATCGCCCGGATCTCGAGCAAGTCGAGCTCGGGCTGCTGGTGACACCGGAGGGTATCCCGATCACCCACGAGGTGTTCGCGGGCAGCGTCTCGGACAAGCAGACCGTGCCCGACATCTTGAAGCGCCTCAAGGAGCAATTCGCGGTCGAGCAGTGTGTGTTCGTCGGTGACCGCGGGATGGTCACGGAAAAGAACATGGCCTTGATGGCGGAGGCTGGATTTCCGTACATCGTCGGGTTTCACAAGCGTGGCCGAATCGTGAGCGACGCGTTGCTGGAGCAGTTTGCAGATGTCGATACATACAGCGAACTCAAGGACAACCTGCGCTATCTCGAGGTGCCAGCGGAGAGTGTGGACGACGATGAAAAGACGGCCGGCGTACGGTACATCCTCTGCTACAATCCCGAGAAGGCGGCCCACGATGCCGCATTTCGAGAGAGTGCTATCGCGGAGGCCGAGACCGGTCTAATGGCCTTGGCAGAAGGGTTGACGAAACCAAGGCGCGGCCGAAAACCGACCGACAAAGGTGTCATGCTCAAGGTGGCGGAACTGCTGACAAAGAAGGGGGTTCAGGCGTTCTTTCAGGTCGACTACAGGGACAGGGTATTGACATACCAATGGGATGAAGAAGCCGTTGCCAAGGAGGCACTGCGGGACGGGAAGTTCCTGATTCGGACGAACACCGACTTGTCCGCAGGGGACGTGGTGTTGTCGTACAAGACGCTGATGGGGATTGAACGGGCGTTTGACCAAATCAAGAACTTCCTCGATGTGGGATCTGTGTATCCCTGGAACGAGCAGAGGGTCAGAGGGCACATCTTTGTCTGCGTGCTGGCCTATCTGTTCGAGCAAGAGATGCAAGTGCTGTACCGTCGCCAATGGGAGCAAGACAAGAACGACGCGGAGAAAATCGAGAATGACCAGGAGCGAGCCAAGGCGTTGACGGAGTTGGATAAGCGCTGGTACACCGGAGAAGCCATTGTACGTGAACTGAGGCGATGGCAGGCGGTGCACGCCATGGACAAGGAGTTTCTCAGCGTGACGAAAGCGAGCGACAGTGTGAAGAAAATCCTCACCAGCCTGGGTATTCCGATGCCGAACAAGACCTTGTCCGTTCGAACCATGAGTGTGCTGACCCTGCCCAGTAAACGCCCGACAGAACCACCGCGAAGACCGTGAGTCCCCATAGTCGATTGCGAGCCCCGCAGCGATGCGGAGCTAGCGTGCGTGTGGTACAAACTTGCGCCTACAATCCGCGCCACATCAAGGGTACTGTCAAACTTGAGCTGAAGGTGCGAAACTTGAGGGATTAAGTTAACCATGTGAGGCCCATCGTACGTGGTAAGGTACGCGCCAACGTGAAGTTTGGCACGAAGGTGGCAATCAGTGTGTGAATGGGTACGCAAGGCTGGAGCGGTTGGACACTGGGACACACGAAGGCAATACCCTGCAGGTGGCAGTGGAGGCCTATTGGGAGTGGTATGGCAATTATCCGGAAGCTGTGCTGGCCGACAGGGCCTACCGGAGTCGGGAGAACCTGCGTTACTGCAAAGAGCGTGGCATTCGCCTGAGTGGACCTCCACTCGGTCGGCCCTCAAAGACGGCGCGAGCAGAAGAGGCACGGATTGAGAGACAGGACGCAGCGGAACGAAACAAAATTGAAGGGAAGTTCGGCGAAGGCAAGTGTCTGTACGGTCTCGGCTTGATTCGGGCGTGCCTGCAGGCAACGAGCGAGACGGTTATCGCGCTGCAACTGCTCGTGATGAACTTGGAACACCGACTTCGCCTTCTTCTGTCCCTTGTTCTTTCGTGGCTCCAACAGGTCCAAACTTCAACTACGCTGGTGAACTCGTGACTCGTTCAGCAGACCCTACAGTAGCTTGGACGAGGCGAAAGCGGCGATTGAGTCGTACATTCATTTTCACAACACGGACCGACCACATTCCGCACTCGGTTATCGGTCGCCGTTGAAATTCAGAAATTGGCAAACACGACGGAACGCAGCGTGAGACAATCTTTATCGGAATTTCAAGACCCCCGCTTCTCTCTTAAAGGCCATCCCATCTGTCTTGACAAAGTCGGGTTCAATACGGGGGCTGTCCCAAGCGCGATGGCGCAAGGGGCAGTCCTTTTGGGCGAAACGAGGAAGTGTGCTCAACCCTTGAGAAAATCCGGTTGCTCGAAAGCCGGGTTTGGGTAGCGATAGAAACCTTCCCCCGATTCTCTTCCCAGCTTACCCTTCGCAATGAGCTCTGTCTGCAGGCGCTCCGCCAATTTCTTGTAATCCGCACTCCCGGTAGCATTCGCCTTTCCGGCCGCGATATTGTAGGCCGTGCGGATACCAACGGTATCCAATATGGCAAACGGGCCTTCCGGCGCCCCGGTGGCAATCATCCACGTCTTATCAATCGTCTCAACATCCGCCACCTCGTTTACCCATAACATCTGAGCAGCCTCCAGGAACGGAACCAGCAAAGAGTTGAGAATGTACCCCGGCTGTTCTTTGTACAACGGTAACGGAACCATGCCAATCGCCCGGGCAAAGTCAATGACGTCCTGAAAGACCTGCATATCCGTCTCCGGGTGTTTCATGATTTCCGCTGTGTTATGGATCCAAATCTCGTTCGCAAAGTGCAGTGCCAAGAATTTCTCGGGGCGTCCCGTCGCGTCTGCAAACTGACTCGGCAACATCGTGGACGAATTGGTTGCGAAGACCGTCTTGGCGGGTGCCAGCGGACCTAATGTCTTGTAAAAGTCCATCTTAATGTCCGCCACCTCAGGAACCGCTTCAATGACCAAATCGGCATCTGCGACGGCCTTGGCTAAATCGGTGTAGAACTGCATCCTCTCGTACGCCGCATCCACCTGATCTTGCGGGACCCCAAAACTTTCTTGATAGCGTGGTTTCAGGTTTTTGATTCGGTCTTTGGCGCTTTCCAGCGCCACATCACTTACGTCATACACTGTGACATGAAACCCTTTAAAGGCAGTCTGAAAGGCAATCTGGCTGCCTAAGACGCCACCCCCAGCGACCGTAACGTTCCGGTAGTCCATAAAGTTCCCCCTCCTCGTATGAGGGTAGTATAAGTTCTCCTCCGTCGAATTTCCAGTAGGTCCGGAACTGCTGGAACAGCGCTGGAGAATTTCCAGAGCCGGCTCAAGACCATCCGAATGAGACAGCTGCTCAGGAGGATGGGAAGTGGTTGATGGGGCTTCCCCATCCAAACAATCTCGCAGTATCGCAATACCCGTTTTCACCCATGGATGGGGAGGTTCCCATTGACCCATAGATGATTGTTATCGGTTGAGTCACCGGAGTCGCTTGACGGCTACTCCGCTTCTTTATCATGCGCTTGTTCCTTGAAAACTTTATATCCGCCCGCATCTGGTTGGGGGATGCCCCCAACAAACTTCCACAATCCACATGTCTTCATACCACCATGGATCAACTGAGCGCCTGATTGGAACTTGAAAGAGCATGATTCTGGCCTCCCACTTCCTCTCTCAGGGAAAGTAGGTTTTTCTTCGTTTTTCTCACTCAATCGCACGATTTCGCATTTGACTCCTTGCGTACCCAGACCGCAAAATGTGTGATGTGAGTGGGCCGACCCGTTTGAGGGTGTACCAAACCAGACGGTGTAGCATCGCCTTCTAGATTTTGGTTTGGTACGCACCTCGGATCTTCACCAAACACTTTCGTGGTTTACCCTCTCATGTCTCACAGGGTCTGTGCCCCAAGCAGTCCTTCGTACGGCCTATCGAAAGGGTGGAGGCCGGCCAAGCTCATGTGCAGGGTCTATGCCCGAATGGATCAGATATCTGCTGGCTTCTCCGTGCTGTACGTTTGTCAAATGCAGATCATGCGACCAATAAGGAATTCATCCGGTAGCTTAGCCGTCAGTCCTGTGAACTACGCAACCATCTGGCTCGTGAGTTGTCGATAAGCGAGTCCCAGTACTCGTTCGGGATCATAGTCCACATGCCGGGTTCCAATGGTAAATAGAATCCGTATCAGTTTTCCACAGAGGGCGATGAGCGATTGCTTCGGCTTGAGCGGGTTATCCCCACGGGTCTTGAAGTGTTGATGCAGGAGTTTGAACTCTGCATTTACCGCTACCAGGTGGAACACGCCTTGATACAGCAGTGCTCGTAACCTGGCCCTTCCCCGCTTGCTGATGCGGGTTTGCCCTTTATGCTTGCCGGAACTGTTTTCCCTCAAGTTCAATCCCGCCAGTTTGCGGATTTGGTGCCAGCTTGTGAATAACACAGATTCCGCGCCTGATATAGGGTGGTTCAGTAATTTTCCAAAGGGTTTACGGGGGTTCACAGCGAAATCTTTCATCCATCGCAACATGGCACGGAGGATTTCCAGTTGATTGAACCCATATCGCAGTTTCAGGTTGAAGCAGCTCCCGTATTCGCTGAACTCATACGGCGATTGAAATGGGTGGAGCGTATTGATGCGATTGTTCCAGTCAAACCCGAAGACTGCCGTGTTTCCGTCGGGGTGCGGATTAAGGCCCTTCTCATCAATATTCTGACGGACAGAAAAGCCCTCTATCGGGTACAACGTTTCTATGAACGGCAAGATATCGAACTGCTCCTGGAGCCGGGGATATCTGCAGAT
>NZ_AUMH01000015.1 GCF_000430585.1 Alicyclobacillus herbarius DSM 13609 | reverse complement strand
GAACTGGTGACCTCATCCTTACCATGGATGCGCTCTGCCAACTGAGCTATGGGAGCCTGGCTCCCCGAGTAGGATTCGAACCTACGACCCTCCGGTTAACAGCCGGATGCTCTACCGCTGAGCTATCGGGGAATAACACTCCAGCAAGCATGCATGGGGTGAGTAGTGGGAATCGAACCCACGAATGCCGGAACCACAATCCGGTGCGTTCACCACTTCGCCATACTCACCGCATGGTGGAGGGGGAAGGATTCGAACCTTCGAAGCTTCCGCAACGGATTTACAGTCCGCCCCATTTGGCCACTTTGGTACCCCTCCATCAATTTGTGCTCGGCATCATTGGAATGAACCGAGCAGCGACATGCAATAAAATAACATGCCACGCACCAATCATGCAAGTGTTTCAAGACAAATTTTTATCCACCCTGTTTCCGTCAAAGGAATAAGCCGAAAGGGGCGGAGACCATCTGGCCATTCCGCCCCACATGCTCACTGAAAACGCACGTCTATCCTTTGCCCATCGGTCGGCTCAGCCTTGGGCAAGCGTACTTTTAGAATTCCGTTGTGATATGTCGCCTCTGCCCCCTCCTCGCGAACCTGTGCAGGCAAGGGGACGACTCTTGTAAATTGACCGTAGTATCGTTCTGTTCGATGCACGTGATGATCGCGATGCTCCGCTTCCTGTTCAATCTTGCCCTCTAGATAAAGCTGTCGATCACGAACCGTAATGCGCACATCATCCGGCTTATTTAGGCCCGGAACTTCCGCAGTCACATAAACATTTTCGTGATCTTCGTGGACATCGACACGAGGCTGGGTTTTAAACCATTCCGGATACCAATTGCGATCCGCAATTGATGGCAACAACGAGGAACCAATGCGTTGGAAAAGATCAAACGGGTCTTGTGGGACCAAGGTCATACTCTCACCTCCATAAGGTATCCTGCCTCTAATCCGTGGTGAATATGACCTTAACGTATACCCGGGCAAGATCTTACGCGCCGACAAATTCAGCCGTTCCAACGTCTGTGCGGTAATGGAAAAATCAAGTCCGGTTGTCCCTGCAATGTTTTGTCAAGACGTATGAATCTGTTCTTTGTAGGAAGGCCACAATTGCCACTTGCATCGGTGCAGCGGATATGGTATAGTCATTCTCGCGCCGATGAGTTTCACCATGAAATTGGCCGAGAGCCATTAGCTCAGTTGGTAGAGCACCTGACTTTTAATCAGGGTGTCGCTGGTTCGAGTCCAGCATGGCTCACCATGTGCGGAAGTGGCTCAGGGGTAGAGCATCGCCTTGCCAAGGCGAGGGTCGCGGGTTCGAATCCCGTCTTCCGCTCCAAGCGAGATGATAGAGGCCAAACGTGGCCTCTATTTTGTACCTTTATATATATCTGGAGAGGTGGTCGAGTGGTTTAAGGCAGCGGTCTTGAAAACCGCCGTGTCCGCAAGGGCACCGTGGGTTCGAATCCCACCCTCTCCGCCACGTACATAAAGCCTTGATACATCAAGGCTTTTGAGTGAAACGCATCTCACTGCTACTTTGCGGTCAGATGCGTTTTTCGTATTCGTGACCGCGTTGGACTAAACATCCAGTGGAGTCGCTCGTGTAACACGGAGGGATACTGTCAGGTCGCCATACGCCATACGTCACGCAGACCGTGCAGGCAGTCTAACGGTCTATCCAGACAGAAGCCCAGTCAGGGGCTTCATCAATCGGAAAGCTGAGGCCGCGAACCCAAGGCTGCACCGCATACCGTTCCAGCGGATAGCCAATCGGAATGCAGACTGCGTTCCGTAGGAGTTCTGAACTCACCTTCCCCAACAGCAATCCCCGATCTCGTTCATTGCGCGTGGATTCCGCCCTGTCCAACCATCTGTCTATGCTTTGGCTCTGGTAGCGCGTGGAATTTAAAATCGGTGGGTTGCCGGAATGGAACAGACTCAAAAAGTTGTTGGCATCCGGGTAATCCTCGTGCCATCCGAAGTAGAACAGGTCGGCTTGTCCCGAATTCAAACCGTCTACAAATTTGTTAAACGGAACCCGATGTTGCTGTACCCGAAAACCAGCTTGATTTAATATCTGAGCCATCTCTTTGACCATCGCGTCTTGACCACTATCGGATAATGACCAAAGCGTTAACCGTACGGGTTGATGGTGCCCAGATTGCTGCATCAGCTGTTTGGCTTTTCGGAGGTTATACGGATAAAGGGCTGAAGTACCCGATACTTGGTCCGGAGTGCCTGGCGGCAGCAACCCCCGGGCCGCCCCGAGATCACGCATACCATGGACGAATTGAGCGCGGTTGACCGCATAAGCTATAGCCTTTCGAACGTTTACGTCCGTAAACGGTTTGTGTTTCACATTCATACCCAAGTACCACATTGTTGCCCCCGGTTGAGTGAATACCTTTTTATGCTGGCGTACGTTCACTTTCATCTGATTCCAGGCGCGGGTGGCGCTTGCTCCGTCTCCGATGAGACTCGGTTCAACCCACGCAATGAGCCCTTCCTCGAAATCCACCGCGGCCACTTCCGGTGCACGCACCGGGTGAAGAATAACTCGATTCAGGTAGGGTAGCTTCGTCCCCCCTTCATTGACACGCCAATACCTTGGATTGCGTGAAAAGACCCACTCTTTCCGATGCACCGTGGTTGGTTGAAACGGACCACTCCCCATCAGGGCACCCATCCCTCGGCCATGCTGAGGCTTTCGCGATACGTCGACAGCCGACAAAAACGTAAGTGATAAAATTTTCAGAAAATCAGCCTGCGGTTTGATAAGGTGAAAAACCAATGTGTCCCGGTTCACCGCCCGCGCCCCAGAAATCGATTTTGATTTTCCGTCGTAATACTCGACCGCTCCTTGAATGTCAAAAAAGAAACTCGGCGCAGGACAAGGATGCGGCCTCAACCTGCGGCTTAACACCCGTTTTAACTCGTTCACGAACGAGGTGGCCGTCACCAAGTCTCCGTTCCAAAATCGCATCCCGGTCCGCAGGTGAAACGTATAGGTTCGCCCATCCTTAGACACCGACCAGGATTTCGCTGCCATGGGAAGAACTCGACCCGAGTGCGCGTCGTATCGAACCAAGGTGTCGTAAAGTTGGCGAACCAACTCCTGGGAGACCGGATCAAACGCACTGGCCGGATCCAAATTCACCTTATCCGCCACGACATCCAGCGAAACCGTCCCCCCTGCCTGAGGACGTTTTGGCGAGGAAGGTTTTGCTTGACGCAAGTTGTCCACCATCATTTTCGTCCTAGGCGTCGCCGTGTGGAACCCACACCCCGTAGTAATCATCCCCATTATGAGCGTCGATAAGACGGTCCACCAGCGCAACGTCACCCGCTTCATCCCCGTTTCCCTCCTGAGCAAATATCGACCTCGCTTTTCAATCTATTAAATCGGGTGCTAGATTATGTCTCACTGAAGATTGGCTCCGCCCGCACATGACAGAACCCCGGTCTTGGTGTATGAGGGTAGAGGTAAACGGTCAAACTAGCGTTCATGATACGACCTAGACGCCATGTCGCACTGCTGTTGGCCATCGCGTCCGCCAGCAGCTTTTTGGGATTTGATATCTATCAGGCAGAGGGACACCCATACGCAGAACACCGTCATGTCGAGGCAGCCGTTGCGGCATTTGCCTCCATTCGTGATGCGGACGTCGAAACGACGCCGCATCAAACCCTGGATGACTTCACGTTGACCGCCTATGCGCTCGATCCGGTTTCCACAGGAAAACGACCAGGAAGCCGCGGTTTTGGCGTTACAGCCAGCGGTACGCGAGCACAAGCTTTTCGCACTATTGCGGTCGATCCGTCCGTCATCCCTATCGGAAGTTATGTATATATTGAGGGGCTTGGCTGGCGAGTCGCTGAGGACACGGGAGGTGCAATTCGCGGGCGGCACATTGACGTCTTACTCCCATCCCGAAAGGACGCCATTCAGTTTGGCGTCCGACGCCATGTGAGAATCTACATTTTGCCGCGCCAGATTTTTCCGCGCCAGGCGGTTCGGGACGGGCAACGAGCTTAGCGCTTCTGCTCTCGTTCGAGATACGCTTGCATCTGCTCGATATACTGCAGAAATAGCGGCGCATACTCGCGGACTCCCGATTCGATTTCGTCCGGCTTAATACTTACATATCGCCGGACCAAGTCCTGCCGTAAACGTACGGCGCCCTGAAACCGTTCAAACCAGTTCCGGCTCACGACCTCTTCCTCCATCAAGACACGCAAAATGTCCGCGTACCCGCCCGGATCGCGCATAACAAGCGCGTCAATGAGGAGCGCGGCTGCATCCGTCACGCACTCAATCCCCACGTGCAAAGCTCGCTCGGCCGCCCACCGGCGTTCAGCCGTGGTTGCCCAGCCGGATGGTAGCAACGCCACACTCTGCAGCCACTCGGCTCGCTCTCGCAAAGCCTCCAGACACGCACCAATTTGTTGCTGCAACTCATTCGTAATGAACACAGCATGTCCCTCCATCACCGATAGTTTTGGAAATCACGGAGCCCATATAATAATTGGCAGCATTCTATGCAACGCCAATCCTCCAGAAGATCCGTCAATATCAGTTTTCTCGGCAGTATCCTTACAGTATAATAGCTATAGTGGGCGAACGAATACCAGCTTTGTACCACCTCTGCCGGGAGTCCATACAGGTCGTGAATGATGATGGTCGAAAGACCTCTTCTGTATCGTACCCGTGATCTCGGAGGCCGCGCAAGCGGACCGTTCCTTGTCCATGCTGTGGACGGATCGGCTGCAGAGTGTGCTGCTGCGGAGGGTCATGGGCCTTTGCCACGCCATCAGGATGCACCGTGAAGGCAGAGTTTTTCTGAAGGAGTGAAAGACAAAAATGTTGGAGCAACTTTCATGGAAAGTTGGCGGTCAACAAGGAGAAGGCGTGGAAAGCACCGGCGAGACGTTCGCAATTGCGCTGAACCGCCAAGGGTATTATGTGTATTCATTTCGTCATTTTTCTTCCCGCATTAAAGGAGGCCATTCTAACGATAAAGTCCGGGTCAGTCTCAAGCAATACCGGGCGATTGCGGATTATACGGACGTGCTCCTGGCCTTCGACCAAGAAAGCATTGACCTGAACGTTGGCGAGGTCCGAGAAGGCGGCGTCGTCATCGCGGACAGCAAATTCAACCCGAAAGCCCCCGATCATGTGCGGCTGTTCTCGGTGCCGTTGACCAAGATCGCTGAGGAATGCGGCTCTTCCATTATGAAGAATATGGTTTCCCTCGGTGCGTCCGCATGCTTACTTGGACTCCCCGTGGACACGTTCCGGGAGGTGATCGAAGAGCGGTTTTTGCGTAAAGGCCAGCGCATTGTGGATCAAAACATGGAAGCCATCACCCGTGGGTTCAACTATATGAAAGACTTGGGCGGGGCCGATCCGGCATTCGCCCTGCGGCCTGCGGATGGGACCCGTCGTCTGTTCATGATGGGCAACGAGGCTTTGGGATTGGGTGCCCTGGCAGCTGGGGCCCGTATCATGCCTGCCTATCCGATTACCCCTGCGTCGGATGTGATGGAGTTTCTGATTAAGCACTTCCCGAAGGTTGGCGGGGTCGTTGTCCAAACGGAAGACGAAATTGCGGCGATGAACATGACAATTGGTGCCGCGTATGGTGGAGCCCGGGCCTTCACCTGTACCGCCGGTCCGGGTTTGTCTCTGATGATGGAAGCCATCGGATTGGCGGGTATGACGGAAACCCCTGTTGTCATCATCGACACGCAGCGTGGCGGCCCATCCACCGGTTTGCCAACCAAACAGGAACAGTCCGATATGTTGGCGGCTTTATTCGGAACCCATGGTGAGATTCCGAAGATCGTACTTAATCCGGCCACGACCGAGGAGTGTTTTACGGTCGTAGGCAAGGCCTTCAACCTGGCTGAAAAGTACCAGTGTCCCGTCATCATCATGACGGACCTGCAACTGTCCCTCAGCAAACAGACCACCGACATGCTGCGCCTGGAGGACATCGTGATTGACCGTGGCGCTATCGCCGACGCGGAGGATCTGGCACAGGAGGCTGGAGGCGAGTTCCTACGCTATCAACTCACAGACAGTGGCATCTCGAAGCGCGTCTTCCCGGGAACGAAAGGTGGGCTGCACCACGTGACGGGTGTGGAGCACATGGAGACGGGGCGCCCAAACGAGACCGCCGGAAACCGGAAATCGATGATGGAGAAGCGGATGCGTAAGCTGGAAGGCGTAGAAATTGAAGGCAGCGTCGTCCGGACGGGTGACGATGCCCCCGACATCGCCATCGTCGGCATTGGCTCGAATATCGGCGCGATTTCTGAAGCGATGGAATGGTTGCAGCGGGACGGATTGAAGGTGGCGCATATCCACTTGCACGCGATTCTGCCGTTCCCGACGAAGCAGCTCCAAGCCGCATTATCGGGCGCCAAGCAGGTTGTCGTGGTCGAAAACAACGCGACGGCCCAACTCCGTCATCTAATGTCTTTCTTCGGCGTGGATGCTTCACCGGTTCAGAGCTTCCTCAAATATAATGGCCAGGCCATTTTACCGGTGGAAATTTATGAGTTCTGCAAGGAGATGAACTGACGTGGCTACGGTAAAGGACTTTCGCAACAATGTGCGGCCCAACTGGTGCCCCGGATGCGGCGATTTTTCCGTACAAGCGTCCATTCAGCGCGCCCTGGCCGCTTTGGGAAAAGAACCCCATGAAGTGGCGATTGTGTCCGGAATTGGCTGTTCCGGCCGGATTTCGGGCTACATCAACACGTACGGGTTTCATGGTGTACACGGCCGCGCGTTGCCGGCGGCCCAAGGCTTAAAACTCGCAAACCGGCACCTGACCGTCATTGCCGCGGGTGGTGACGGCGATGGTTTTGGCATTGGCCTCAATCACTTCATGCACGCCGTTCGCCGGAATATGGATATCACGTACATCGTGATGGACAACCAGATCTACGGCTTAACCAAAGGGCAGCATTCTCCCACCAGTGCCCACGGCTTTGAGGCGAAAACCACGCCACAGGGAAACATCGAAAACGCCATTGTTCCGACCCAGGTAGCTTTGGGTGCCGGAATTGGCTTCCTTGCACAGGGATTCTCGAGCGACGTCAACCAACTAGTCAACCTGATTGAGCAAGCGATTCAGTACCGCGGATTCTCACTGGTAAACGTCTTTAGTCCCTGTGTCACGTATAATAAAATCAACACGTATGACTGGTTCCGCGAGCACGTCTTCAATCTGGATCAAGTCCCAGATTACGATCCGACCGACCGAGCGGCCGCGATGCAGATGGTGATAAAAACGGGTGGACTGGCCACTGGGCTCATTTATCGCGATGATTCCCGGGTGCCGTATGAAGACCAAATTCCGGGGTATCCGGAGCGGGCCCTTATGGAGGAAAACCTCTCTCTAGACCCGGAGCTGTTCCAGAACGCTCTGAAGCAATTTGCCTAAAAACAGAACCACGGAGTTGGCGAATACCCTTTTCCCCGCTCCGTGGTTTTTCGAAGGCTCCTTATTGCAAAGATGCCGCCACATGTTTTCTTAAAATTGAATAAAGCGACAGATACACGTCGTCTTTCAAAATTGGGCTGATGTCTACCCTTTCTTGCAGTTGTGACGGATTAGGCAAAGCTCCGAGCTGTACACCGATGGTCTCCGAGTCAGACGGTCTGTCAACCCATTTTTCGACAAAGCCCCAATAGACCCACTTGAAAAGGAATGAATCATCTATTTGCGGGATTTGATACTCAGCCAGCCAAGTCAGTTTTTCCATCAACGCCCCTGACTCTTCCCAAACCTCGCGTACAGCGGCCATCTCTGGAGATTCGGCCGGTTCACACTTACCGCCTGGGACTTCCCATCCCCGTACAGGGTGCTTAACCCAGACGATGGAGCCTCGGTAAATGGGAAATACCAGTACCGAATGCGGACGCTCGACCGACGGCCTGTGCAAACGAATCGCAACCGCGGGCTGCCAAGTTTCATACTCATACCGCACGCTCATTCCTTCCTTTCCGAGCTGGCCTTATCTCGTCGACGGGTGACCACGGACCACCAAAGACATCCGCTAAGGAGGTTGACCGTTTATGCCAGACCCATTCAACGCGGCGTTCCGTTCCGTCTCCGTGCCGCAAGGTACATTCCTGCGGCAAAAACTGCTGTACGAGTATACCACGGCGGACAACATCTACGATGTGGAGCTGTTCGTGAATCAAGATGATACGTATTACGCCATTGCGGTACCGCGCGAATCCGAACGTCTCGTCGTGTACGGCAGCCGAGTCCTCCCATCGGCTGAGGAGGCACTGCAGGAACTCATCCATAAAATCCCGATTCCAGAATCCCCACCCAAGCCGAATGTTTAACCGAAAGGTCCGTGATTAACCAGAAAGGCAGCCACCTTGGCTGCCTCACCACCACTTTCCAAATGCAATCCCTATAAGAACCCCAATTGCAGCCCCCACCAGAACCTCACGTGGTTCATGCCCAAGAATCTCTTTCAGCCTCTCCCCTTCTGACGTGGCAGAGGGTTCGAGGTAAATTCCGGAGCGTGCAATCTCCATGGCGAGTCGATTGAGAAGCACAGCGTGCTCGCCGGCATGCCGTCGAATTCCGCCCGCGTCGTACATCACAATCGCGGTGAAAACAACCGACGTCGCGAACACGGGCGAAGACGGGCCCACCACAAAGGCCAACGTTGTGGTCAAGGCGGCAACACTCGCGGCATGAGAACTCGGCATTCCACCGGCATCCACCACTTTGTGCACGTTCCATTCACGGTGGAGGAGATATTCCACGGGAACCTTCAACATCTGAGTGACCAAAATGGCACAGATGGCCGCCATCAAAGGCGCGTTTTCCCATAAGCCAATCAGGAAGTTCTGCAGGTTCTCGTTCATAGCCTCAGCTCAATCGTTCTGAATCGATTCCACAGTGGTCTTATCCAAACGTTTCACGAGCTCCACCAACAGCTGAACCCCGTGGTCAAAATCTTGTTGATGATAAATGGCGGCGTGACTATGAATATAACGCGTGGGATAGCCAAAAGCGATGGAAGGTACCCCGGATGCGTGTGTATGGAACCGTCCGGCGTCGGTACCTCCGCCCGGAATGACCTCAACCTGCAGAGGAATCTTTGCATCGGATGCGGTATCCATCACAAAGTCCCGAAAGCGACGGTTTGGGATCATACTCGCATCGTACAAAAACAGGCACGGGCCGGACCCCAACTTGGAGAGTGCCTCACTCTTCGAAAGCCCTGGGGTGTCTCCAGCCACACCGACATCCAAGGCAATCGCGATGTCAGGATGAACTTCGTGGACAAGGGTTTGCGCACCCCGAAGTCCAACCTCTTCTTGGGTAGTTGCTCCAGCATACAAAATATTCGGGTGTTCTTGTCCTTGAAGTTCCCGTAGCACCTCAACAGCTGTGGCACAACCCAGACGATTATCCAGCGCCTTCCCCATATAATATCCATCCCCAGCCAGGGGCACGAACGGACTCACAGGCGTGATTGGGTCCCCTGGGCGGACACCCACGGCTTCCGCTTCCTCTTTATCTCGCACGCCGATGTCAATAAACATATCCCGTATCTTGACGACCTTGTTTCGCTCTTCGGCTGGTAAAACGTGCGGCGGCTTCGCGCCAATGACACCCAGAATCTCTCCCTTGCACGTTTGTATCACCACGCGCTGAGCGAGCATCACCTGCGACCACCATCCGCCTACCGTTTGAAAGCGAATAAACCCTTCATCCGTTATGTACGTCACGAGCATACCAATTTCATCCAAATGACCGGCCAAGAGGACCTTTGGACCATTCGGGTCTCCGACTTTTTGTCCGACAATGCCCCCAAATCGATCCCGCTTCAGTTCATCCGCCAGCGGTTCGAGATAACTCTGATATAATTTTCGGATGTTCTGTTCAAACCCGGAAACCCCATGCGCATCACACAGGGTTCGAATCAACTCAATCCTTGCCGTATCATTCAAGACGGTCTCCCCCTTCTTCGCACTGTAAGTCTGGGACAACCACTCATTCCTGCATCCATCCTACCACATGCCGACTCCACCACGGCACACATAGCCATTGGGAATTCCAATGGATTTCATGCACATTGCCGATTCTACCCCCATATCATAACAGTGCCACAGGCGACCGTTTCAGCCACGGGGAGGTATGAAAACTTGATCTACGTCGCGCCTTTACACTTTGACGGCTGTACCTTCTTACAAATTGAAGTCAAACTTCCTAAGACCAATCTGCTCATCATCCAGTGTGAACAAGGATATGTAATGTGTGGAGCGCTGGATATCCAACTTCTCCGCGAAAAACTCACACCGCGTCACATCGTTGCCGCAAGGGCCACCGGCGTACGCACATTGGATGAACTATTGTACGCCGATGTTGAATCGTGCACACAAGCCGCAGAGGAACTTGGCATTCAGCCAGGCATGCCCATTCGCGAAGCACTGGTCCGGATGTATCAAAGTGCAAGCGTGCAAGACTAAGCCGTATGGCAAGACCGGCTTGAGAAAAGCGATGACCTAACGACTCCGGAGCTGGTCCAAACGGATCGCTCGCTTATGCACGGTGTGGGTCCATTTCCGATTGCTCTTTGTAAAGTACGCCTGCAGCACCACGGGTCCCCATGTCCACAAAAAGAACGGCAAAATGATGAGACCAAAATAAGCGCGCCAATTGACCCGTTCAAGCAGCAGTGCCAAGGGCATTTGTAAATACAGAAATACGTTCACGGCGACCCAAAACTGAGTGGGTAACAGCGACGTAACGTGCGTCAGCGGCGTTGCATGCGGGGTAATTTGCAACAGCATCATCACAGATGTTAAAAATAGGATGAGAAACCGCATGGGCTGAAACAGATAGATGCCCGCATCAATTTTGGCAAAGTCTCGTTCTCGAATCCCTGCCTGAATTAACGGCCACATGTGTTGTCGCGCACAATGGAAGTGCCCTTGCATCCAACGCAGGCGCTGCCGCGCCGAAGCCATTATGGTCGTCGGCTTTTCATCGTAAACCTTGGCGTCGTGATCCCAGATGGGCAAGATGCCACGTTCCACACAGCGAACCCCGAATTCCAGGTCTTCGGTCAAACCGGTAGCCCCCCACCCCATCTCATGGAGTAAGGCCATATCGATGCATAATCCGGTGCCCCCGAGTGAACACGAAAGGCCCAAATTTTGCCGCGCGTTTTGCCACATCCGATTGCTGAACCAATAGGAAATGGCCATAGATACGCTGACCCACGTATCAAACGGATTCTTCACACCAAGGTATCCTTGAATGACTCGATGCCCTTCGCAGAGACGCTGATTCATCCGCCGAAGAAAGTCCATGGCAACCAAGTTATCCGCATCCACCATCACGACCGCGTCATAATGCGTGGGGCCCTGCCAGAGCCGCTCCAGCATCCACTCGATGGCATACCCCTTCCCCCGATTCGCTTGATTCCTCCGAACGTGCACCGTGGCGCCATGACGTTCTGCAACTTCCCGCGTGTGGTCAGTGCAGTGATCCGCAATGACGTGAACATCATACAATCGGCGTGGATAATCCTGTGCCATCAAGCTGTCTACCAGTGGCCCAATCACCCGCTCTTCATTATGTGCAGGGATAATCACGGCAAACCGCTTTTGCGGGTGGAAAGTAACAGGACGACGACGGTGCCAAATGCCAAAGAGTGACGTCAGGATTTGATATATACCGATTACGCCCGTGAACAGCTGCATCAACAAATACAAAGTATTCAATATAATGTGCACTAGGGACACGGTCCGACATCCCTCAGCTTTCCTGTAGGATAACCCACGCTACACCATTTTGCGGGGATTCGGCCTCGCTGTCAACGAATGTGGGTCATGCCCTGCCCCCATTCAGTCCTCATGTTTCACAGTTTTGTTCCATTCATGTATCATGGCGCTAAGCCAGGCCCCCCGGATCCCGGTATGCTTAAAGCGGCATGTATGCTTCTCGATACGGCGATGTCGTTCTAGACGATACCGCCCCATAAATTGATATCCGTATAGCCCACTGTTCGTACAACCTCTCAAAGGAGGGCCTTCATGGCAGCACACTTGAACACCTTCATGGTTCATCACGGCTTGTCCGCGGTCTTCGTCCTGATGACCCTGGAAAGTATCTGCATCCCGATTCCGAGTGAACTGGTAATGCCGTTTGCTGGTTATCTGAGCAACTCAGGCCAATTGGCGTTGATTCCGGTTATCCTTGTGGCCACGATTGCGAATCTCGTCGGCGGATGGATTGCCTACCTCATCGGCCAATGGGGCGGACGTCCCTTTGTTCTCAAATGGGGTCGTTACATTCTTTTGCATCAAGCGCATCTGGAACGAGCCGAAGCTTGGTTCCATCGTTATGGAAGTCTCTCGGTTTGCATCGGGCGCCTGTTGCCGGGCGTACGGACCTTCATTTCTCTCCCCGCAGGGATGGGACGGATGCCACTGGGGAAATTTTTTATCTTTTCCGCCGTCGGCTCGCTCGTATGGAATACGGCTTTGACCCTTTTCGGCTACCAGCTCGGAAAACACTGGGAACTAGTAGATAGTTACTTAAAACCCCTCAGTGTAATTGGAGTCCTTGTCCTTGTGGCCAGCGTGCTCTGGTTCTGGTTTGGCCGCAACCGCGTTTCACAGAGAGAGAGCCGTCATTTCCGCCGTTCCAAGTGACTCGCTCCCGAATGAAACCCCCCAGAAAATCCCCGCAAGCGTCGCCTAGGTCGACGCTTGCGGTCATGAGGTCATGAATCCACAGCGAGCGACAGGATAGAGCGAACTCGGTCACACACCGGCCCGTCGCCTTCCACCATTTCTTTCGGAAGGAACAGTCGATATTCGACATCCGGCACCAAAGAGCGAACCAGACGTGATTGTCTGCTCAACTCCGTCACAGTGCCATCTGGTTCCAAGAGCGAGATCCCTTCACCTCGATACAAATACCCTGCCGTAGCGGACTGTCTTCCAGAGATATAATAATCCGGATGGAATCCCAAAGCCCGTGCGGCGGTACGCAGAGCGGCCCACTGCTCTGAGGTGGGCTCATTGCGAACGACCGCTGCAAATAACCGACGGTTCAAGAAACGGCGGGATAAATCGGAAAGCGTCGGATCCTTCGAATGGGACCACAGATGAAACGCGTATAGCAACGTCGACTCGTCGATGGCCATATAGTCGCCCACAGATACCTCGGTCGTCCCCTGATCAAGCAAGGCGACGAGTTCGCGCGGCAAGTCGCCCAATCCGCCACCCTGCCACAGTTCCGAAGCCCTGCGTAGAATGTTCCCCACCAAGACATCGCTGCCGACGGTTACCGGGTGGAGATAGACCTGCGTATACATAAAGTACCGAGCAAAGATATACTGTTCTGCAGTATGCAGACCGCTGGCTTTTAATAATACCCGCCCATCACGCAGCGTAAGTGAGCGTATGAGCCGTGCCAGTTCAAACCGCCCGTAGGAGACCCCCGTCATCAGCGCGTCCCGGAGCAGATAGTCCATCCGGTCCACATCCAGTTGACTGCTGATAAGCTGTTGGATATATACGTGCCGACCAGACTTCTGAAGGATTTGTACCAAGTCCTCCGCGAAGTCCGCGTCGACCGCACCTAAGACCTCCTGCAATTCCGGGTCTTCAAGTAAAATCCGACGCGTCCACTGCTCGTGGCGCACGGGATAGATGGTCTCAAACGTATGCGAAAACGGACCGTGCCCCACATCGTGCAACAACGCGGCGGCCAAGGCCAGCTTGCGATCCCGTTCGTCACGCGGCCAGTTACACTCGTCTTCGAGATAGCGAAGCACCCGACGCATGGTCTCATACGCGCCCAGCGAGTGCGTAAACCGACTGTGTTCTGCGCCATGGAACGTCAGGTAAGAGGTGCCCAGCTGTCGAATCCGCCGCAATCGTTGAACAGCCGCCGTATTAATCAAGCGCCAGACCCATGGGTCTTCGACAAGAATTTCGTCATGTACCGGGTCTTTGAGGACTTTCACGAAACGCGCCAGGCGGACTCCCCCCTTTTGGTCATACTTCGGCTGGAAGACGTATACTTTCCGGGCACATTGATCAAAAAAAGGCCCTGATTCGGGCCATCCGAACGGATTACTCGCAGCTTCCAGGTTGGCCGGCATCCGTGGCCGTGCGAAAGCTCGATCCGCACCCACAAATGGACGTGGCATTCGGATTGTTTATCCGAAACCCCTGACCGCTGAAATCATCCACAAAGTCGACCTGTGAGCCGTCAATCAAGCGTTCACTTTCCTTTTCGACGGCCACTTGAATCCCCTGGATCTGATAAACGATGTCTCCTTCTCTCGGCTCATCCAACGCCATCCCGTAACTGAAACCGGTGCAGCCACCCGGTTTGACATAAAGCCGTAAGGTCTGCTCGTCCGGTCCCCGCTCGGCCATCAATTCGCGCAGTTTTTCCGCAGCAGCATCCGTTAAGGTCACCATGACCGCATAACCTCCCTTGTTAGCCCCATTATACTCACAGTTGCCGAACGAATGCGAGTACCTCCTCCGCGTGCCCGTCCACCTTTACCTTCGGGTAGACCTTGGCAATTCGCCCCTCTTCATCAATGACAACCGTAGTGCGTTCAATGCCGAATACTTTTTTACCAAACATCTGCTTGTCTTTCAGCACTCCATAGGCCGTACAGACCCGTCCATCTTCATCCGACAAAAGCGGCATAGGTAACCCGTGCTTCGCTGCAAACCGCTCGTGGGAACGTAAGGAATCCCGAGAGATACCGTAAACCTTGGCCCCGACCTTCGCAAATTCAGCCGCAAGGTCGCGAAAGGAACACGCCTCTTGCGTGCAACCCGGTGTCTGGTCTTTCGGATAGAAAAACAACACCACTTTCTGCCCCCGCAGCTTGGATAGCGTGACTTCTTCGCCGGTATGCGCAGGCAGTGTGAAATCCGGCGCCATGTCGCCAACTTGTAAACCCGCCATTTGCCTTACACCTCCCGTACGACTTTTACATAACGAATTTCTGGGTCATCCGGTCCTTGCACCGGTAGGCCCGCGCGCAGATTCTCTTCAATATAGTCGATATTGTCCTGAGTCACAACTTCCCCTGGTAAGAGTACAGGAATTCCAGGAGGGTACACCATAATCATCTCGGCAATCGTACGGCCCACAGATTCATTTAACGGCACCACCTCGGTCTGCGCGTAGAATGCTGCCCGCGGTGACATGCGCAGCTCGGGAAGAGACGGAACCTTTACCTTTAACGACACATGCTCGGTCCGGGTACACCCCTGCGCAATTTGTTGCAGCGCATCGACCAGGCGATCAATGTCCTCCGGTTCGTCTCCCCAGGATACGATACACAAAATATTATAAAGGTCGCTCAACTCAACTTCGATGTTGAATTGCTCCCGAAGCATCCGCTCCACATCATAGCCCCGAAGTCCCAGGTCTTTGACACAGATCGTCAGTTTCGTGGGATCCATCGCATAGGTGGCGCTATCTGTTAAGATCTCTCCTCCGACACAGTACAGGCCTGGAATTCCAGCCAAGCGACGACGCGCGTACCGAGCAAGCTCCAGAGCGCGTTCCACACATTCTCGACCATGCAGCGCCAATTGTTTGCGCGCGGCATCCAACGAAGCCAACAGCAAATACGACGTCGACGTCGTGGTCAACATGCTGAGGATGACCTGGACGTGGCGCGGATCCACCAACCCCTTACGAACGTTGAGGATGCTGGACTGCGTCATGGATCCGCCAAGTTTATGGACACTGGTCGCCGCCATATCGGCTCCTGCCTGCATCGCGGACGGAGGCATATTTTCATGAAAATGAATGTGTACGCCGTGCGCTTCATCCACCAAAACGGGAATACGGCGTTCATGCGCCAGTTCCACAATCCGGACGAGATCAGCAGCTACCCCAAAATAGGTTGGATTGATGACCAACAGCGCCTTCGCCTCGGGATGCTCCTGAAGGGCCGTTTCTACGGTTTCCACGGAGACCCCGTGCGCAATTCCTAGGTCCGGATCGACCTCCGGGGCGAGAAACACCGGCCGTGCATCGGCAAGCATAATCGCCGCCAGGACAGACTTATGGACGTTGCGCGGAACAAGAATAACGTCCCCAGGCCCAACGGTGGCCAAGATCATCGTCATGATGGCCGTACTAGTCCCCTGTACGGAAAAAAAGGTCGCATCCGCCCCAAAAGCTTCTGCGGCCAGTTCCTGGGCCTGCCGAATGGCCCCGGTTGGGTGATGGAGGTCATCCAAAGGAGCTATGTTAATCAGGTCTAGCGACAACGCGTTCTTGCCAATAAACTGCTGAAAACGCGATTCCATCCCTCGTCCCTGTTTGTGGCCAGGTATATGAAATTGGATTGGACGCCGCTGGATATGTTCCAGCAGAGCATCAAACAAGGGTGTCTGATCCTGGTTGAGTCGTGTGTGCTCGCGTTGTCCGAGTACGTTCCGCTCTCCAGCGAGCGCTACGCCGATATCGGTCAATATGGATGTCCCCCCAGCCCTTGAATGTTCAAATGTATCTGTACAGGACCCGCACGTTCGTCCCGGGCCTCTGATTAGGCCTCGCTTTCGTCTCTGGTCTTATCCTGATTCGTCCCATCGTTGCTGGCAAACGCAGATACGAAGTCTGGACTTGCGTGTTCCCATAAATCAGGACGTAGCCCTTGCAGAAAGTTCCGCAGACGGACGCGTTCTTGCCAAGGCAACGGCTCAATATCCACGCGGCCTTTCACCGCATAACCCATCTTATTTACAGACTCAGACAGTGATTTATACCCGATTTTCGCTTTCGCGTCAATATCAACCGGGAACACCTGTAAGCCGTAGTATCCTTGCACCTTCCCCTGTCCGTCGGATGAGTCAAAGCGATGCAAGGTAACCCAGCAAATCCACACCCGCCGTGGATGCGGCACCTCCTCGGGGTTCGTTACGAACCGGATGCCACGCTCCACGCCGCTCTTGGCGTGAATTGCACCATTATCCACGAACACACGCTCACCATCAATAATCACGGCCGACATGCCACGCATCTGATTATCTGTGCTCGGCTTCGGGCGACTCGTCAAACGCAAAAGCTCCATTCGTTTCACCTCCACAGACCATGACCCATGATCCGTTTCCAGACAACCTCTATAAGCCAATTCCCCCTGCATTGTACCCCTGCACAACCTTTAACGCTACAGCAAAACGGAAGACTTCACATGCATGTTCCGATACCTTCAGGGAAATGTAAAAACAGCCAAACGGAATGGAAAGCAGGGGATGGTTTCATGAGAAAATCCGTGGCGCTATGTACAGCCATTGTAGCTCTCGCCAGCATCGGACCCATTACGGCGCATGCCGCACCAACTATTTACAATACGCAAGAACCCACGACCATTCGCGTGGCCATCCGAGAAAACAATCCAAATGGCGAACCCGACCCACGCGGACGGATTGTGTACGTGCAAAATGTGCCCTTTTATCAATATTGTGAGGATGTTTTGCCAAACGAGTGGATGCCCTCTTGGCATGTGGAATCGTTGAAGTCCGGCGCCTTGGCCATCAAAATGTTTGCTTGGTTCCACCACTTGCATCCGATCACTATCGATGGGTTCACATTCGATGTGGATAACACGACCAATTTTCAAACGTTCCGTTATCTTTCTCGCCAGCCGGATACAAATCGGGCCGTGATGGCCACCCGTCGGTACGTATACGTAAAGCCCAACGGCGAAATTATCGAACTCAACTACCGAGCAGGCATACCGAACAATCCCAACTGGCAATACCGCAATGCGCAGAAGATGGCTCAGTGGGGGAGCCAGTACTGGGCGCAACACGGCCGCAACTACATTCAGATTCTCCAATTTTATTACCAGGAGCGTGCCTTGCGACAAGTCCGCTCATGACATGAAGGAGGTAGAATCCCCTTGGCAACAAGATACCAAAAACTAGCGGGATTCCTTTTTGTGGTCTGCACCGCTGGCTGTCTGATGAGTCCGGTAGGTCCCCGGCACAAAGCTGAAGCTGCAGAGATGATTCAAACATCACCCGCACAGACCCAGCCGGTTCAACAACCGCAAACAGACGCAGGCGCAAGGTTTACTCCATACGCGCCTTGGCCCACAGCACGCCTGCGCGTACGGGTCATTGATGGGCGTACTTTGAAGCCCTTATCGGGTGCCGAAGTTGTCCTTGTGGAAACCGAACAGCGATTACGCACGGGACCGGATGGCTATACACCATGGTTTGATGCACCGGTTATTCGCAACCCGCGCTTTCGTCCCATGGTAGCCGAGCTGCACGGTCAGCTCACCGTGATTGCCTATAAAAACGGCTACCGTGATTCCGTACATATGGGAATTCGCATGCACGAAGGCCTGGATTCTCAGACGACCGTTTGGATGTACAAGATTGGTCCGGAAGACCGTCGGATTGAACCGGTACTCTACCAGGTTCCCTACCATCGTCTCTGGTTAGTGGAACTCGTGGACAAGTTTCGCCGGAATTCGCAACTGGGCGAAGGCTGGCAAGACCCGAATCGGTAGATGCACGACCATGCGACACGAGGCAGAGCCCCCGTGTCGCATGCATTCTCCCTACTTGAGTTATATACCTTTGACAAGACCTCATGGCTAGGATGGTCGACCTGTTTTGTCGTGCTCCGCATCCACTTGCGGTTCCGCCAACCATGCCATCACGCCCGTGTCATCTCCGGCCCATTGATCCGAGTTCGCAGAATGAGCCTTCGTCCCTCGGCCGCTTGGCCTCTCGCTGCCCGGCCAATCCGCCAAGGCCTGCAAGGCCTCTTCTTGCGAATGGTAGACGGAGTGGAAGGTGTAACCGCTCGGGTACCGGGGGCAATTTTCAATCACAATCTGCCACAGGCCATCTCCCACCTGATGAACCGCATATGGAAGTCCATGAATCTCACGTACAGGTATCCCCCGCAAATAAAACAAGTGCCCTCGCCTCCCGCCTGCAAAGATGCTTGTCTCCCCTGAGCGGTGGGAATCGACGAGGGTAGTATCTCCGAAGTCTCCCGCCTGAATGTGCCGAAGACCAGCGACCGATATATTCGCGAAGGATGTGTTCGTAAGGGTGGATTCAAGAGAAGCGGAGTCGCTTCTGTCGCAAGGCGATACTCGCGACCACGCCGATACAGAAGTAATTGACCAACAACGAGCTGCCCCCGTAGCTAATGAAAGGCAACGTAATCCCCGTGGACGGGCTGAGATAGACATCCATGCCGATGTTTTCGAAAACCTGAAACGCAAACATGCCGACAAACCCGATAACGGTATAGAGTCCAAACGGCTCTTGTACCGTGCCGGCGACTTTCACCATGCGATAGACGAGAACGAGAAACAAAAAGACGAGCACACTTCCGCCGACGAATCCAAACTCATCCCCAATCAAGGAAAAAATGTAGTCCGTATCCTGATTGGGAACGTGTGCTGTCATCGTGCCATTGAGCCATCCTTCGCCAAACACCTGCCCGGAACCAATGGCGATTTGCGCCCAATGCACGTTGTATCCGGCATCCTGCAAGTCGTAGTTCGGATCCAGCCAGGATATAATACGATTCGCTTGATAACTTTGCAACAAATGGTGCTTCACCAAAACATTGTTCACAAAATGCTCAGATGCGTTCGGATGGGCCAAACCGACTCCACACAGAATGACCAATCCCAAGAGCGCCAAGGTCAACAGGGTAACGTAAGTACGCTTCGTAAACACCACATACATGGTCATGAAGATTGCAAACATGACCAACGCCTGACCCAAGGCCGGCTCTTTGAGCGTCAACGCAAACGGAATCAAAAGAAATAGGCCCAACAGCGGTAAGTGACGCAATCCGTAATTCGGGTTTTCGGACTCTTCGACTCTCGCCATATAGTCGGCCATCACTACAATCATTGTGACTTTGGCCATTTCTGATGGCTGCAGGTTAAATCCGGGTAGGGGAATCCATGATCGTGCGCCGTTAATTGGCGGCATCTTAAAGACGACAATTAACAGCAAGGTGGTCAAGGCATATAACGGCCAGCGCACTTTCCGCAAGGTCCGATAATCCAAAAAGACTGTGGTAATCCCCATGACGGCAAATCCCAGTACCTCAAACACAGCCTGCTTGACCCACTCCGCCTGAAACCCATGTGTCGGTAGAGCCTTGGCGGCAGCGTATGAATACAAAGAGGCACAACTGAATGCGGCCAGGGCCACCAAGACCCCTATCAGTGTCCAATCTATCCGACGAACTAACTTTTGCATGATATGTAGATTTTCTCCTTTATGAGGTTGTCTGGACACGCACTTTCATGTCCTTCAATCCGCGTGAGATAGGCCGTTCTGTCTCCAAATTATAACGAAGCCTGCCGATTCGTGCAGTGAACAATCTGTGCATTCGCCGCGCCGCCACTGGCAAATGCCCCATAAACTGCAGGGCGAACGCGGAAAGGAGCCATTGCTTATGGTCACGCATCATCATGTACGAAAGTTGCTTGGCCGGCCCGTAAAGTGCCATACCATCTTCGGAACCTTCCATGGCATCGTCATCCACTGCAGCAAACATCATATCATCCTGGGCGCCGTGACAAGTCCTAGGCAGTTTGGGACCGGCCCGTATCGCCCGTATCCGATGGGGCCCTGGGGGGGCCCTGGGATGCCAGGGGGAGGCTGGCATGTAGCCATTCCACTCGCCGCCATCTTAGGTATTACAGCCATCGGCCTGCACTGGTGGTAAGTCCTGTAGCGACGGCAAAGTTACACAAGCAAAGTTTTGTGTGTCACGCTCACGCTGGCAGGGAATTCTTCAGCCCGTGTCGAACATGCAAAGATTGAATGCTTGACCATGTCGATTCCTGGCTGAAGAAGGTGACCCCCCATGGAAGCACAGCGCCATCAACCTGACTACGTCCTGTTTTTCACCATTCTCCTGCTCTGCGCTGTGGGTGTCGTCACCATTTTCTCAGCAAGTATGCCGGCCGCCCTGCACTATAGCGCATCCCACCCCAAGACCCCTATCCCCGCTGACAATATGGCGGTTCGACAGTTGCTGGCAGCGGGGATGGGGCTGGTGATTCTCACCATTCTTATGCATTGGATTCACTACGAATACTGGTACCGGCGTGCGGTGCTGTTACTCCTCGTTAATTTCGCGCTCCTGACCCTGGTGCTCATCCCCGGCATCGGCCACGTTTCAGGCGGCAGCCGGCGCTGGTTCGGGAGCGGGTCGTTCCACATTCAACCGTCCGAGATCGCCATTGTTCTGAGCGTCATCTACCTGGCATATTTCTTTACCCGAAAGGTTGTCGTCCTGGATGATTTTCGCCTCGGGCTGCGTCCGGCGTTGATTGTGATTGGCATCGAAGTCCTCTTGGTATTTATGGAACCCGACATGGGGACCGCCTTGACCTTGCTGGCAACGAGTCTCACCGTGGTATTTGCCTCGGGGGTTCGTTTGCGTCGACTCTTCATCTTAGGGGCCATTATGCTGCCGGTGATGGTGGCAGCCGCCTTTTTATCCTCATACCGATCCGACCGGATGAGTGCCTGGTTACACCCGTTCGCGGATAAGGGGAACACAGGCTACCAGTTGCTGCAAGGTTGGACCGCCATGGCCAGCGGAGGCTGGTTTGGCCGCGGCTTTGGCATGGGCATCGCCCAGACCGGGTACTTACCCGTCCCGCAAGCCGATTTCATTTATCCGGTGTTTGTCGAGGAATGGGGGTTTGTCGGCGGCGCTACCTTGCTCGTCATCTTTGGCGTGCTGGCCTGGAGAGGCTTTCTCATCGCAAGGAAAGCGCCCAACCGCTTCTCCGCGTTGGTCGCCGTTGGGCTGACCAGCATGATTGTCATCAAGGCGGTCATCAACCTCGGCGCGGTCACAGGGCTCTTGCCGGTGACTGGAGTTCCCTTGCCGTTCATCAGCTACGGCGGCACCTCGCTCGTCGTCAATCTGACTGCGATGGGCATCCTGTTAAACATTTCGCGCTATACCCTGGATGTCGAACCGGAAGCTGACCAACTGGCCGATGTCATTGCGGTGGATGAGGTCCGCGCCGAGCGCGCACAGGCCAAACCGTCCCTCGAGCGGACGACACCCGCCTTCAGTGCCGGGTACCCGGGTGGTTTCCGCAAGCAGCCCTCGCGCAATAACGTGACACAACTGCGGCCAAAGCGGCTGCGTGGTGAAACGCCTAGGCGTGAAAGTTGGCGATCCCGCCAGGAGACGGCGGCCAGTTTGAGTCGACGTGAACGTGAACGCGGCCCCCGTGAACCGGTCATCGTCTCATGGCGCGAGCGCAATCGGAGTCAGTCGGACCCAACGAAGTCTCGCAAGGGCAAGAAACCAAGCAGAAGGGATCGTGACTGAAACGATGCAAAACTACCTGGTCGACATGGGCAACGGCGTGTGGCAGATTGACTTATTGGAACAAGGCCTTCGCGGCCGTACAGGGGCCTATGTCATCCTCGACGAACAGGTCACCGTGATTGAAACCGGCTGCGCAAACTGCCATGACCGGCTCATCGCCGGCTTGGCAGAACTGGGAGTAACCCCGGAGCGAATTGCCTACGTCATTGTCACCCATGTCCATTTAGACCACGCCGGCGGCGCCGGACAGATGATGGCGAAGGCGAAAAACGCGAAACTGGTCGTTCATCCCCGCGGCGCCAAACACATGATCAATCCGACCCGTCTCTGGCAGGGCGCGGCTGAAGTCTATGGAGAACAGCTGGAAACCTTGTTTGGACGCGTCGAATCGGTTCCCAGCGAGCAGATCCTCATTCGCCAGCACGGGGAAACTTTGACGATTGGTCAGCGTACCCTGACGTTTTTTGACTCCCCAGGCCATGCGAAACACCACTTCACCATCTTAGATCCTTTATCCGACGCGCTGTACGCCGGGGACGCGGTGGGAATTCGCTACCGTGACCTGTTCACAGGCTGGGACTTTGAGTGGGTGATGCCTTCGACCTCGCCCGTGGATTTCGATCCGGACGCGGTCCAAAACACCATGAACATGCTACGAGACATCCCATTTCAATGGGTGTACCATACTCATTTCGGTCGATCTCCAAAAGAGGAGGCGATTCAGGGGACTCTGCACGGGGCGTTGGCGATGGCGGACCTCATCCGTGACCTCTACCGGCCCGAACTGTCCGTGGACGAGGTGGTTGCGGCTCTGCGTCACTGGGTGGCCCGGGACCTCTCCGAACGAGGCTATACTGTGGGCGACATCCGCGTGCTCGATATCGACATGGTGTTGGACGCGATGGGATTGTTGCTGTATGAGCAACGCCGCCGTGCAGCCGACCAGTGAAAGGTGATCTATCCCCTTTCTGAACACTTACCATCCGGGTTCTGCCCCCGGTTGACCGTTTCCGGGCGGCGTCTGCATCGGCAGGCGCGCCCGTACGACGTATTCCAGTTGTCCGTGTTGCCGTGTCGATTCGAACAGGACCAGGGAATTCGTCAAGAACTCGAATCGCAGCCCATCCATCACGTGGGATTCGAGCCGTGGGACGGGAAATTGCAATTGACGGGCAAGGGTGATGTGGGCTTGATACGGCCTATCCTCTATGACCATCCCCAGCTCTCTACGCAGCCGTTTGGCCAGACGTCGCTGAATGCGCGCGAATCGGTTCTCACACGCCGATGGGACCCCCACCCACAAAATTCGGTTGCGACGAAACAACCCGACCCGGTCAACCGCCAAAACCGAAGGTCTCTCATCTGCCAGGACCTCTGCGGCCGTCCGCTGAATCCCGCCGACGTTCGTTTCCGGCGTTTCCCCAAGAAACAAGACCGTCATGTGCAGCAACCGTTTTGGTGTCCAATGGGCCCGGACACCAAGCGTTTGGAGCCGTTGCTGCAATAGACCCAGCCGCTGCTTCTCCGCCGGTGGAAAATCAATCCCGATGAACAGGCGTGCCACTTTCAACCCTCGTTTGCCTTTTCCATCTCAACGACGTGGTCATACGCCGCCCGGTCAAAACCGAGAATGATGTCCTCATCCGTAACCAAAATGGGGCGTTTGAACAACTTGCCGTCGGCGCTGAGTTTCTCTATCCATTCGTCTTCACTCAACCGCGCGTCTTTCAGTCCCAGCTCGCGAAACCGCGTGCCACGGCGATTGAGGAACGGATCGATTCCCTGACCGAGCCGACTCACCCATTGCCGAATCTGTTCCCGTGTCGGAGGCTTGTCCACCAAATCCTGAAAAACCACCTCCACGCCATGTTCCTGGAGGTACTTATACGCATTGCGGCACGTGGAACAACGACGATATCCGTAAAACTCCATAGGCTTCGTTGCCTCCCATCCTCTACTACCACGCCTGTTCGGGATTCATTGTCTTTATGAGAACCTTAACCACCTCGGATAAGCCTGCCGCGTCGGCAGCGTCAAACCGCCCGACCACCGGGCTGTCAACGTCGAGAACCCCTATCAGGCGACCGTCGCGAATCATGGGCACGACCACCTCAGAACGGGAAGCTCCATCACAGGCGATGTGCCCGGGGAACGACAGCACGTCCTCGACCACCACGGGTTCCATGCGTTGTGCCGCCGTCCCGCAAACCCCTTTTCCATATGGGATGCGTACACAAGCCGGCTTGCCTTGAAAAGGGCCGAGAACCAGTTGTTCATCTTCCGGATGCCATAAATAGAATCCGACCCAATTAATCGTGTCCATGTGCATGTTGAGCAATGCGGATACGTTGCTGAGGTTTGCTATCCTATCCGGCTCGCCCTCGACGAGGTGGCGCACTTGCCGCGCCACATCCCGATAGAACGCAGGTTTGGATGACGTATCGACTGCAGTCGTTTGGAACACCGTTCACCCTCCGTTTTCCTCTCATATGCCAGCCACCTCGCCGGCATCCACCAACAGCCATGATATAGTATAATCCAGAAAGCGGCCGGATGGGCCAGGAACTGCGTTTTCGGATGAGCCTTGAGAGCGACGTATCGACTGCAAGGAGTGGACAAATTGCTGGGAATTTGGATTGGAAAGCTCTTAGAATTCCTCCTGCGCCTCGCCGGACGCCGCGCCACCAGTTTTCCAGGGAAATTCGCACTGCGCGTATCCCCGGGAATTCTGATGAAATTGGGGAGACAACTGGAGCGCTGCATTGTCGTGACCGGGACCAATGGAAAGACCACGACCACACAACTGCTCGCCGCCATGATGCGCCAGGAAGGTCCCATCATCACCAATGCAGAAGGCGCCAACATGCAGCAGGGGCTGGCGGCTGCCTTGATCAAACACGCCGACTGGCGAGGACGCCTGCGGGCGAAGACGGCGGTGCTGGAAATTGATGAAGCCACACTTCCCTTGGTCGCCTCCTGCTTTCCCATCCGCGTCGCCGCCGTCACCAATGTGTTTCGCGACCAACTCGACCGATACGGGGAATTGGATAGCACGATGCAGAAGATCATCTCCGGTCTGGCAGACACCGAGGCGGTACTCGTTTTGAATGGGGACGATCCGCTCGCCCGCCACATTGGACTTGGTCACCCGGGGCGGGTCTTGTATTTTGGACTCGATGAACGGCACCTGAGCCCGCAAACGCGTGAACAGATGCGCGACGGTGCGTTTTGTCTCGAATGCGGCGAACGATTGGCCTATGATGGCTTTTTCTATGGACAGCTCGGTGTGTATCGCTGTCCGAACTGCGACTTCTTCCGTCCCCATCCTGACTTTCTCGCCCGCGTGGAGGGTGCGGCGCTGCAGCTGAAGCAGGCGGGTCAGCCGGACGTCACCCTGCGCCTGCCCGTGCGTGGCTTGTTCAATGTCTACAACGCCTTGTGCGCCGTGGCCGCAGCGCGGGTGTGCGGGTTAGGGACAGAGCACATCCAGCGCGGGCTCGACGCCTTCCGGGCCCCCTTGGGCCGAATGCAGGTGTTCTCGACCCGTCCGGAAGCGATTCTCAATCTGATTAAGAATCCCACCGGGTGTGATAGCGTCCTGCAGGCCATCTGTCAGGATGCCCAGCCCAAGGTCGTCTGCATCGCCATCAATGACCTGGCGGCGGACGGTCGAGATGTCTCGTGGTTGTGGGATGCTGATTTTGAGTGGTTGGCGGAGTCTGGTCAGGCCGTGCACATCGTGACCACTGGGCTGCGCGCGGAAGATATGGCCCTGCGATTAAAGTATGCCGGTTACCCGACGGTCCAAATGCACGTGCAACCGAACCTCAATTTGGCGGTAGATATGTCGCTCGCGCTGGCCGAGGAACATGGGCCCGTTCCGGTGTACGTTTTATCCACATACACGGCACTGTACCCGATGGCCGAATGCTTAGAACGAAAGGTGAACGCATATGCCCACGAAACTGCGTATCGCACATCTGTATCCTGACCTGTTGAATTTGTACGCGGATAAGGGCAACATCCGTGTTCTGGTCCAGCGCTGCCGGTGGCGAGGGATTGAGACAGAAGTCATCCCGGTTCCATCTGGAGAAGAGCCGAGGCTCGAACAGTATCACCTGGTTCTGTTGGGGGGCGGATCGGACCGGGAACAGGAACTGGTGGCGAAGACCTTAGGAAAGAACAAGCTGGAGTGGCGCCAAGCCGTCCACGCCGGCTTGCCCGTTTTGGCCGTCTGCGGAGGCTATCAACTCCTCGGCGAGTATTACCAACTGCCTGACGGACGAAAGGTCGCCGGACTGGAACTCTTGGACCTAGTCACGAAAGCGGATGGGCCTCGTCTCATCGGCAACATCGCGATTGACGCCGGGCCTGAGTTGGGCACGATTGTCGGGTTTGAGAACCACGGCGGGCGCACGCGACACGGCCATGAGCCGCTTGGGACGGTGTTGAAAGGGCACGGGAACAACGGCCGTGACGGTAAGGAAGGGGTTCGATATCAGAACGTCATCGGGACATACATCCACGGTCCGCTGTTGCCCAAGAATCCCCGCCTGGCCGACCATATGTTACAGCTGGCATTGGATTATGCCGGGATTCGGGCCACACTAGCTCCCCTCGACGATGCCTTCGAGATGGCGGCTCATCACGCATTCCTCTCGCGACGCTTGGACCTGCCGACGGGCTGAAGGCGAAAGCGGGGATAATTCCCCATCCCCGCTGTGCATGGCCATCGATCCTCCTCAGCGCGCGTGCAGGTCCGGAACGTTTGCCGGTGCCTGGCAGTGCCCCTCCAGCGCGCGTCGCTCCTCGTCGCTTAAAGGGCGTGACGCGTTTCGGGTGTAATCGAACGTGACTAAGGTGGCTTGGCCTCGCGCCACCCAGGACCCGTCCTCGGCCTGAATCGCGTGTTCCACGTCAAAACTGCGGTTCCCAATTCGGCCAATCCAGGTGTAAATGGTTAAGGTTTGCGCATAGGTGGCCTGCTGGAGGAAGTCGCAGCGCGTTGACGCAGCAATCAGGTTCCATGCGGCTACAGATAAGGTGGGGTTAAACAACCGAAACACATCGATTCGGGCATGCTCCATGTAGGTAAAGTACGTCGTGTTGTTGACATGCCCCAAGCCGTCGCATTCCCCAAAGCGAACCACGATTTCTTGTTTGAACAACGAGTATACCTCCCGGGCTGCACATGATGTAACGACACCATAACCCGTGTCGTCAGTACGCCGGCGTATCCAGCGGTTCAAGGTATTCCTCCAGTTTTACTCTCCACTCAGGCGGAATAGGGATTGATTCCATGCGCTCGTAATCGTAACAGACGAGAACGGTGGAGCCTTCAAACAACAACTCTCCCGTGTTGTCCCGTGTCATTCGATACGAAAACTCAAAACTCTTGTGGCCAATTCGACTGATCCACGTCTCAATGCGAACACAATCTCGGAAAAACGTCTGTCCGCGAAAATCAACCTTGGCGGAAGCCAAAATGGTCGGAAGTTCATCGGCACCCACCACGTCTTCCAGAAACTTGACGCGCGCCTCCTCCATATAGGTAAAATAACGCGCATTGTTCACATGCCCAAACATATCCGTATCCGAAAACCGGACACGAATCGTCGTGACGTGCCTCATTGACTCTCACCAGCCCTTTCCCGAGATACCACAGCCACGGTACAACGAGATACACAGATTAAGCGTCCTTGTTCATCGGTAATCCGGATATCCCAGACCATGGTTGTTCGCCCACGATGCACGGGGACCGCCGTGGCCGTGACCTGCCCATCCGATTTTGGACGAATATGATTCGCACTGATTTCCAGGCCGACGCCCATTTGCTTCTCCAGGTCGAGATTCAAGGCGGTGCCAAAGCTGGCCGCCGATTCCGCAAGGGCCACCGATGCCCCACCGTGCAGCATGCCATACGGCTGGCGCGTTCGGTCGTCAACGGGCATCGTCATCACGACCCGGTCCTTTTCCAACTCGACAATTTCGATGCCGAGTGTCTTCATCATGTGAGTCGCTTCCAGCTGCAAATCAGGATTCCTCCCTAGGCGTAGTCCCGAATTTCGTGGAAATTTGAAGGTGACGGTCTCCTGACTTCGTTTATTGTAACGGAATTGGGGGAATCAGGAAAGGAGAACGCTACCTATAAAAACTAGAGTACACGAGATTGTGCTTAAAGACCAGAACCAAGTGACGAGGTTTGACATTTCGAAAAACCTCTCTGTCCAAGCTGGCCTGACGTAATAACCGATTGACGAATGGACGAACCAGTGCTCGCGTCAAATAGAAAGCCAAGTATGCAAAGCATTATAGTTGTTCAACAGGAGTTCTGACGGATACCACAACTTCGACTTGGTGCATGGCTGAAAAATAGGCTATTGACTTATTCCGTCTTACCTCTCCTGTGCGTACAAATGAACGTACTCTCTACCGACACCGTTCGGAGACCAGAGGTGAGGGTATTTGAACATATTGTTGAAACAGGAAGCGTTCATTGAGCGGGTAATCAAGTTGGCCGCTGAAAATGTGGACAGCAATCACGGCGGACCGTTTGGCGCCATTGTCGTCAAAGATCAGAAAGTCATCAGTGTAGGACGGAACGAGGTGACGGCGACGAACGATCCGACAGCCCATGCCGAAATTCAGGCCATTCGCGGGGCGTGCCGATATCTGAATGACTTCCAATTGACGGACTGTGAGATTTATACGAGCTGCGAGCCGTGTCCGATGTGCATGGGAGCTATCTATTGGGCCAGGCCAAAAGCTGTCTATTACGCCTGTACAAAAGAAGCGGCGGCGAAAATCGGGTTCGACGATGAATTTATCTTCGAACAGCTCTACTTGCCTCAAGACCAAAGGGTCATCAAGATGAAACAAATTGTTCTTCCCGGTAGTGACGTACCTTTCCGCAAATGGCAAGAGTCGAACCATAAAATCAAGTACTGAGCTACGCCGCCGTAATCCTCGTCCCTTATCACCGGGCATACTTTGACATGGGAGGTCATATCGTGAAACAAGCCTGTTCACGCATCACTTAGGAGGCATTCATTTGCGGGGTGAAGTGACAGCAGTCGTATCCGTGCTCTCATTTGGACTTTCCTACATCTACGTCAATCGCGCCCAAATAAAGGGAGAAACATCGGACAACGGATTGCTGCCCATGCTGGTGATAAGCACCATCATCTTAATTTCGGCATGTCTGGTTCGTTTGCTATCGGCGCCAGCCGAATTCCATATCGGTCCAGCGTGGCGCATGCCTCTTTTGTACTGCCTCCTAGCCGGATTGAGTTGGAACTTCTTGAGCCGGATGACGCTTCTTGCTTCGATTTCTCGACTCGGCGCCACCCGCGGGATTGTCATTAAATCCGTCGCACCAATGATGACGGTCGCAATCGCGGTCATTTTCCTCCGGGAACCACTCGGCCTAGGCGACAAACTTGGCTTTATATTTATGCTCGCGAGCATTGCCCTGTTGATCATGGAAAGGACGAAAACGGGTGAACGCGGGTGGATGACGCCCGTTGAAGAAGGCATTCTATTCGGCCTAGTGTCCGCCCTATTCCAAAGCATCGGACATCTTCTGCGAAAAATGGGCGCAGACCAGGTCCCTGTACTGCTTGGAGCTGCTGTAGATTTGACCGTAGCAACTCTCGCGTACGCCCTCTATTTAATTTGGACCGGCCGTCTCGTCGATCACACAAAATTTTATGTTCACCACCGTAGTCTCGACATCTTTGCTGCGAGTGTTCTGTCTGCGTTGGGAGTACTTACGTCTTTCATATCCATAGCTGCCGCGTCCGTCTCGACGGTTGCGGTGATCCTTGGCATGCAACCCATCATTGTGTCGATTCTATCCTCATTGTTTTTTCGAGGACTTGAGAAATTTACCTGGGTGTCCTACGTGGCGACAGCTTTGGTCGTGTGCGGTGTTCTGTCAATCCTCATGTACGGCTCGTCGTCGTTCATTTGACACATCAAATCGCAGTGTCGCCCGTGAAAAAAACAAGGAGGGATCTTTTCGTGAAGGACAGGGATAAATCTTTGGAGGATCGCTGGAGAAAGGTAGTTCCTCCGAGAAATTGCAGCTTCAATCCGGAGGACTTCGTCATCCTTTCCGAGTACTGGTTTCCAGTCGCAACGTCCGCCGAAGTGAACGAAAAACCCGTGCCCAC
This sequence comes from Alicyclobacillus herbarius DSM 13609, assembly GCF_000430585.1. GTDB lineage: Bacteria > Bacillota > Bacilli > Alicyclobacillales > Alicyclobacillaceae > Alicyclobacillus_G > Alicyclobacillus_G herbarius. The sequence goes on along the minus strand of NZ_AUMH01000015.1, from coordinate 66,138 downwards.
GAGGCTCTTGGATGTGGACCTCGTCTGCTATCGAGCAAACGGGGTGGCAGTGGTGGCCCGGGATCTGTGCGCCCATCGTGGTGTGCCGCTGAGTCTGGGTTGGGTCGAAGGCAATGAAATCGTTTGTCCTTACCACGGTTTCCGGTATGGAACCGATGGCCGGTGTACCGCGGTCCCAGCCCGACAACAAACGGACGGAATTTCCCCCAAGTTAAAAATCCATGTGTTCCCGGCGATTGAACGTTACGGCCTAATCTGGACGACATTGAACGGGACGCGGGAAACGCTGCCGCCTTTCCCCGAATGGGACAATCCGGAGTTCCAGGGCATTATGCCGCCTACAATTGATATTGCGGGATCGGCTGGGCGGCAGATGGAAGGTTTCCTAGACGTCGCGCACTTTGCGTGGGTACACAGTGAGAGCTTTGGGGACCGAAACAATCCTTACGTGCCCAGTTATACGGTCGAAACCACCGACTACGGTTTGCATGTCGAGTACCTGAGCACGGTCAGCAACTATCCGAAGGCATTGCAACACCTGGCTCCCCCAAACTTCCAGTGGCTGCGGGTGTTTGACGTGTACCCGCCGTTCGCGGCCAAGCTTACCGTGCACTTTCCGAATGACGGGCGCTTGGTGATTTTGAACGCCCCCCTCCCGATGTCCTCCCGAATGACTCGACTCTTTAGTCCTCTGGCACGGAACTTTGACAAAACTTCCCCCGTGGAAGAGACGCGTAAGTTCAATCTACAGATTTTTGTCGAAGACAAGGCCATCATAGAATCCCAGAAGCCTGAGGAACTGCCGCTCGATTTACAGACCGAAGCCCACATCGCGGCGGATCTCGCTTCGATTCATTATCGCAAAAAACTGAAGGAACTCGGACTGAGCTCATCCTACACGAGTTGACCTTAGACAGCTGAAACAGCTGTAGACCATCCGGATGAAAGACGTTCGCTTATCACACGTACAAGCAAGGAAAGGACATGACACTGATTCATAAGCTGTTGAACCACCACACCAGAGACAACGGTTAGGTAATTGGAATCACCCAGGACGAACTGGACGACGCACACATGACCGTAAACCTATGAGATGTAGGGATTCGTCCAATCCGTATGTAAGCTTCACGAGACCCTCCTATCTGTGTTTCCACTCCCTTAACTTTTGATAGGAAATTCGGCCCATTCCTGCAATGTCTGCGGCGCATCGATCCGGTTTGACTCCAGTCCCGATTCGCGGCATCATGCTGTCATGGGAGGAGGGCTTTTCATGGGGGAATACGAGATCCCGAAAAAGATTCAACGCCTGCATGAAGATATTCACCCGGGCCAGCTCCGATACCATCAAAAACGAGTCGCCGTACGCAAGGAGTTTACATTCGACGCAGCCCATCACCTGCATCTTTATGAAGGCAAGTGTCAGAGCCTGCATGGCCATACGTACCGTCTCGTAATCACCGTCAGCGGCATCCCAGATGAGCGCGGGCTGTGCATGGATTTCGCCGACCTAAAGCGGATTTACGAGGAAACCATCGCAAAACGGCTCGACCACCGGTATCTCAACGAGGTTCTGCCGCCTATGAATACCAGCGCAGAGAACCTCATTGTTTGGATATGGGAGCAACTGGACAACCAACTGGCTCACGAAGGATGGAAGGCACGTGGGTTGCGCCTTGAAGAACTCTGCCTATATGAAACACCGACGAGCAGCGCCATGCTGAAGCGGGAGTGGATGGAAGACAATGGACAATAATTCCCAGGAAGCCTTGGCAGTTCAATCGTCCACACCAGCCACCGTACGTTTGCCGCTGGTCGAACTGTTTTCCACCATCGAGGGAGAGGGAACGAAGGCAGGGTTCCCCACCACATTCGTTCGTTTATACAACTGCAACCTGCGCTGTCGGTGGTGTGACACCCCTTACAGCTATGCGCCGCACGCCCCCGCCTTTTCCGCGTCTATCCAAGAGATTATTGAAAAGGTGAAGGAGTTTGGCAATCACTACGTTTGCCTGACAGGCGGCGAACCCTTGCTGTACACAGATAAAGTGCTGTTCCTGATTCAGGAATTGGTTCAACTTCCATGTCTTAAGGACGTGCACGTGGAAACCGGAGGAGCAGTCGATCTCGCCCCGTTTGCGACGCTGCGTCTAGAAAACCCGCTGGCAGCTCGAAAGCTGCGTTTCATCCTGGATTATAAATTGCCCTCCAGCGGCGAAGAGGCGCGAATGATACGCAGCAACTACGAACTGCTCACAGAGCGCGACGAAATTAAGTTCGTGATTGCAGACGAGGCGGACTTTTATACCGCCTTAAAGGTCCTCCGGTCATGGGTCAAACAGGGCCAACCCTTGTTCAGCCCAGTGTTTGGCTCCATGCCTCCCGCCCGCCTCGTTGAACTGATGCACGAGCACCATGTAAAAGATGTGAAACTGAGCCTGCAGTTGCACAAGGTCATCTGGGATCCCGACCGCCGAGGCGTTTAAGAGGTTGTCGGCCTGGTCGCCAGACAACGGTCCAGTGGACTGTTGTCCCGTTTAGGCCGGGCTAGCCCCAGACACACACTTTAAGCCGTCTTTTATGGGGATACAGGTTCCACGATGGAGATGGCGCGCTGGTCCGGAACGAGATGTTCGCGGAGGCGTGCCTCTGCTTCCTCCAGCCTCAAGTCATTCAAGACCTGAATGGCGTTCATCCAGTCCACGCCCTTGACCCAGTACGCCGTGTAGTTTCGAGCAACCCCGGCCGGTGAATCAACCCCCATGACAAACCGTCCAATCGCTTTGCGTACGTTGCGCCGGAACGATTCCTCGGACAGCCCATTCTCGATGGCACGCGTGACCGTACGGTCCACCCGTTCCAACAACGAATCGGGATTGGTCGTGTTTCCGCCAAGAAGTGTATAACCGTAACTGTTCGATACCTCGTACTCCCAGGAAAAGTGTTGATCAATCAGCCCTTCGTCGAGCAGCTGGTGGTAACACTCGCTTCCCCGTCCAAACAGCGTATCCAAAATGACCCCCGTCAGCAGCTCCTGCCGCAGCAGACCTTCCCCTCGCAGCCCCGTCTGGCGGTCTTTCCAGCCAATCAGACAACGCGGTTGGCTCACACCCAGTTGAGCCGTCCTGCGTGAACAGGAAATCTCTTTCGGTTCTTCCACAGGCTTGGGGTGTACATGTAGCCACTTACGGAACGTTTTCTTCTTCTGGTTGTCCTCAAGCACAGTGCGCAGTGCGGCCGGATCGAACCCACCGGCGGCAAAAAACAACATGTTCCCCGGATGATAAAACGTCTCATAACATTTATAGAGCAAGCTTGCATCAATCTGGGCGATGCTTTCAACGGTCCCGGCGATGGGAATGCGTAAGGGATGACGTTGATACAGACAGTCCAACAGCGTGAAGAAACAGCGCCAATCCGGATTGTCGTCATACATCCGAATTTCTTGACAGATGATGCCCTTTTCCTTTTCCACGCTCTCCTCGGTAAAGTAGGGTTCTTGTACGTAGTTGAGCAGGATATTGACGTTTTCGAGCAAATCCTCCGTGCAGGAAAACAAGTAGGTTGTTTGCTCAAAGCTGGTAAACGCGTTGGCTGCGGCGCCATGTTGGGCAAAATCGCGAAAGACATCGCCAGTCGGCATATCGAACATTTTGTGCTCCAAGAAATGGGCGACGCCGTCCGGTACGATGAGTTCTTCATTGCTGCCGGCGACCTGAAACGCTTGATGAATGGAGCCAAAACGGGTTGTCAGCGACGCAAACGTTTGCTGAAACCCTTTCATCGGTAGAAGCACAACGGTTAAGCCGTTGTCTAGCGTATCGTGATGAAGTGTCATTTCTAGCGGTTCCACATAAACCTCACGCACTGGTCTGCACCCGCCCTTTGAGAAAATAGACGATATCCACTGTCCAATTCGCCGCGACCTGGGCCACGTCTGCGGGTGTGACCTGGTCAATGGCCGTCAACAGCTCAGGAATGGAACGAGGGTTCCCAGCTAACACACCGACAAAGTGTTGATCCGCCATCGTCATCGGTTGATCGAGCATTACCTGATACTGGTTTCGCAAACCCCGTTTTGTATAGTCGAGTTCGTTTTCGTCTACATCGCCGTTTCTCAATGCTTGAATCTGTTCTTTTATGATGGCAAGCACTCTGTCGTAGTTGGCCACCTCAATCCCGGTTTGCACTGAAATGACGCCAGTCAACGCGTCCAAACGGCTGGATGCGTAGTAAGCCAAACTGGCCTTTTCACGTACATTGCGGAACAGCTTCGAGTGTGGAAATCCCCCGAGAATCCCATTGGCCACCAACAACGCGGGATAGCTTTCGTCTTTATAAGATATCCCCGTACGGATACCCAAATTGAGCTTTCCTTGCACCACGGACTGCTCATCGACCACCTGCCGCTCCTGACCGGCACGTACAGGGAGCGCTTGTACCACAGACTCAGACTCGGGTGCGCGTGTGGACAAACGGGTAAACGCGGCATTGATCCGACTGAGGATGATTTTTGCTTGCGCCTCGGCATCGGATATGGGCCCCACCACATAGACATGAATGTCAGCCTCGTCGCAAAGGTCTTGATAGGCCTGCCATAAGCGTGCACCAGTGCAGTCCTTGAGGTCCTCGGTAAACCCCAAGCGCGGCAGGGACTCCGGTCGACCCCTGGCCACTTCAGCCATACACCGTTCATACGCGTATTGAATCTTATCGTCATAAACACTGGCAATGCGCTTTTGGTGTAACACCCGTTGACGTTCTACGTGACCCTCGGGAAAGGTTCCGTCCACGGTCGCCGGATCAAACATAATCTCCAACACCAACGCCAGTACATCGGAAAACAACGTATCATCTGCCTTCGCGGCAGCAAAACCTGCGTACGCCTCAACCATCTGCCGACTGCCGCGCTTGCCCACCCCGGTCTGCAGAACCGTTCCGAAGAGCGTATCGCTGCGGCGAATAATCTCCAGGGCGGATGGGTATGTGCTCGTCCCCTCCATCCAGAGATAGGGGAGCATGGCCGTGGCCGTCACATCGGGTCGACGGATTGGCTTCGTCATTTTGACATTGATATGGCGAGTGTGAAATTGCGGGGTCCCAAGGATATGTATGGTACAGCGACCTTCTTGAAAACTGACAAACGACACAGGCGACACCCCAGTCTGTTTAACATGTTGGCGAAAGGGGCGGTGATCTGCCACCGCCCCTTTTCCCGATTGACAGTATGGTCGAAAACGCGCCGAATTATCAGATGGACAAATAAATCTAATAGCGCCGGCCGAGTTGATTTCGAGCCGACGCTTGCGCAATCTCATAATCCAGACGCGTAATCACCTGGGACTCGCGAATCCAACGCTGAATCTCACGGCTGAGTTTCGGCGCGACAAATTTCGGCGCCCCGTGGCGGGCGATGAAGTCGTCGCGTGTACATTGGTGTTTCGACAGGCAATGAACGTTGGTCAGGGCTTCCAAAAGTTCCCCACACACCGGACATTGGTACATGCGATCCCTTCCTTTCATTTTACTAAATGCATATGGGAAGGACAAACAACGTATACCGCCGAAGATTCCGGACTTTTTATCTGCCTTACTTTTCTCCAAAAGTTCGCGAATTCCTGCCAAGTGAACGACACGCCCCAGGCCATTGCCCGGCCTCCGCCCCAATTGTCCGAATGAAGGCTTGTCCGTAAGTGTGATATAGTATCCATTAGGCTCCCCATGGACGATAGACATCACAGCGTGGACAGCATGATGGCATGTCGTCACGGAAGCTGGGAGGGTATTCGATGTCACGCTGGGGATTCCATCTCAAACGAGTCATTTTTGCCCTGGAATTGTACGAGATTCTGGGGATTCTCGCGTTATCTTTCTTAGCGGTTTTGTTTTTTCGACTGGCGCACAAGATTGACCTGGTTTTCGGAGTGACCGGATACCACTGGCAAATCTTGAACAACATGGTCGGTATCGCGCAGAATTTGACCACGTGGTTATTTACGGCTACCTTTCTCATTCTCGCCGCTTTGTACAGTCGATTGTACCAATCCGAACATCAGGGCGTCCGCCGGTTTGCTGTCGGCGTGCGCGCGACCATCGCCTTTTTTGTGGTCATGGCTGTGTACAAGAGCGTCCTCTTCTATATTTCCATTCTTAACCCGGTGGACCATGATGTCGTCCTGAAGCATATTGACCAAGTGCTGTTTTTTGGTCGATTACCGTCACAATGGCTCGAGCCGATCATATTCCGGCCATTGACCTGGTTGCTCAGCGCGTCCTACATGTCATGGTTTGGCTTGCTGTATCTCACCATTTTCTTGATGCTTCGCCGTCATCCGGTGGCCATGCAGGAATACGTCTTTACCGCTGCCTTGACGTTTTATATCGGCTACCTCACATACGTCTTCGTGCCGGCGATTGGCCCGGTATTTACCGTCCATTATCCAGAACCGATTGGCGGGATTACACACCTTCTGACACTAGGGCAAGTGGTTCTGGCGCGTGACTGTTTCCCAAGCCTGCATACGGGGTTATCCATCGTTATGTGCGTTCAAGTTTGGCGCTACCGAAGAAACTGGTGCTGGTTATATATCCCCGCCGTGACGCTGATTATCTTCTCCACGCTGTACTTGCGCATCCATTACGGAATTGATGTCATTGCCGGCGCGGCGTTGGCGATGGTGACCACGCAGGTGGCACCTCTACTTGTCGCGAAGTGGAATCACCTGCGCGCTAGCATTGCGGCGCCTGCTTTGAAAACCCCGGTACAGCAGACCCTGGAAACGGGCGGATCGGTCTCTGAACTCGCCTAGGTGAGAAAGGCTGAATTCACTGAGATCCCATTGAAAATGAGGGAATGCTGGTATATCATGAACTCAGTTTACAAGTGAGGAGGAGTCCTACGTGGCGTTCGTCATCACATCGCCTTGCATTGGAGAAAAGGCCGCTGATTGCGTTGAGACTTGCCCAGTAGATTGCATCGTAGAAGGAGAAGACCAATACTATATCGATCCGGATACCTGCATCGACTGCGGCGCATGTGAGGCGGTCTGCCCGGTTTCTGCTATCTACCAAGAGGATTTTGTTCCTGAGGAAGAAAAGTCCTTTATCGAGAAAAACCGCGCGTTCTTTCAGAATCGTTAAATGAATCCTTATCCACGGTACTGTCGCCTTCTGCTTCCGGACCAACCCGGATCTGGCGACAGTACGTGGGGGATTTCCTCAATGGCGCGCTTTACGCGCTGTTTGTCGCCTCGCAGCCGAGAAGTACGCCGCTTGGGCATCCCTTTCCAGGGCTTTCGCCATATCCCCGGAACCTGTCTGAGTGATATCGCTCTGCTTTCGGTGAGCCCAGGCAATGAGCGCCCATGTTCCCAATTGAACAAATCCCAGTGCGACCGCGAACCTGGAAATCACCGAGGCATTTGGGTGCCGAGCGACGAGGATTAAAAAGGCCGCGATACCGGCCACGCGTCCCGCGTTCTCCACCACCTCGCGCGCAATGATGTGTTCCACATCGTCTTCCCCCGTGGCGTCCAATCGACTGATGGCGTCAAACACGGTGCCCTGTAGGGGGACCAGAAACAACGGTAATACGATGGCCACGCAGCAGCCATACCAGACCACCAGCCGAGCACTGAGCGGAATCAAAAATAAAAGCGCGGCCGCCGCCATGCCACAGGCTCCAATCCCCATGACGAGCACACGGTGGCGAGGCTTCAACCATCGGCTTACCAAAGAAAAGGACATAAAGGATAAACCGCTCTGCAGCAGCAAGAATTCGCCGAGCTTCATCTCACTTCCGGTGGCGATGTACATGAGCAGTCCAATCAAAAAGAGAAATACGCCCTCCCGCCAACCATAGACAAAGCATCCGGCCAAGACATTGCGCCACCAGGGGTTATTCAGTCCTCCGGCAATCCGACAAATTTCCAGTTTGCCTCCGCCTTGCACGCGCAATTTGCTGCTCAAAAGCACCGCCAATAAAAACAAGGCTAACGATGCGCTAAAAATCACGTGATAGCCGCTCAATCCGCCAAATCGATCCTCATGGGAAATGATAAACCCGGACGTCAAAGGGGCAGCCATTCCCGCTATCGCGCCCAACGCTCCGTTGCTGCCGTAAAATCGGTCTCGCCCACCCCCTTGGGTCAATCGCAGGCTTAAATAATTGAATGACAACCAATAAAAACCGGCTGCACACCCCATCAACACCCCCATGGGAAATGGGTGCCTGGCCAGCTCCGTTCCCCCAATCAGGGTTAACAGGTAAAACCCGGCATGCAGCGTGATCCCGATGCGTAACGTCCAAACCGCATTCCAACGCCCGCTCAGCCACCCAGCCAGAACGAACATGATGGGAATGAACGTATACATCGCAAAATTGTACCATCCAATCGGAACATAACTGTGGTCGACTTTCCAAAGGTAGACGTTTACGAAGGTGTTGGACAGACCCACCGACAGGGCAAATACAGCACTGATGGCAAGCAGCCAACGCACCGGTGGCTGCGAGGGTTGCCGGCTGTCTTTGCGCACGCACTCACCCCCCGCAGCCTATTCTTCCCGAACACGCTCCAGACATGAAACGGCCTTTCCGATAGAGAGAACTTCTGTGTCACATGTTCCGACGGTACCGTCCGCCAACCTCGTACAAGGCGTGTGTGATTTGGCCGAGGCTGGCCACACGGACCGTCTGCATCAACGCTTCAAACAGGTTACCCCCGGACTGAGCCACTTGTTTTAACCGCGCTAAGGCAGGTTGCACCTCATCCGCGTGTTCCTGATGGAAACGACGCAGATTCGCAATCTGTTCCCTCTTTTCTGCCTCCGTGGCCCTGGCCAGTTGTACCTCCCTGGGGAGAGCATTTCGGTCTTGCGCATTGGGGTTCAAAAAGGTATTGACACCGATGATGGGCAGCTTGCCGGAGTGCTTCAGCTGCTCGTAGTAGAGCGACTCATCCTGAATCTTGCTGCGTTGATATTGGCTTTCCATAGCCCCGAGCACCCCGCCTCGTTCATGCAGCCGTAGGAACTCCTCCAAGACCGCTTCCTCCACGAGGTCAGTCAGTTCCTCGATGATAAAGGACCCTTGGAGTGGATTCTCGTTCTTCGCCAGACCGAACTCGCGATTGATGATCAATTGGATGGCCACCGCTCTGCGCACCGATTCTTCGGTCGGAGTGGTAATCGCCTCGTCATACGCGTTCGTATGCAAGGAGTTGCAATTATCATAGAACGCCAGCAGAGCCTGCAGGGTCGTACGAATGTCGTTAAAATCCATCTCTTGTGCATGCAGGGAGCGGCCCGAGGTCTGAATGTGATACTTGAGTCTTTGGCTCCGCACATTGGCCCCATACTGTTCTCGCATGACAATCGCCCAAATGCGGCGCGCGACCCGTCCGATGACACTGTATTCCGGGTCCATCCCGTTGCTGAAGAAAAAGGATAAGTTGGGGGCAAAGTCATCTATCCGCATCCCGCGGCTGAGGTAGTACTCGACGTAGGTAAACGCGTTCGCCAGCGTGAACGCCAGTTGCGTAATCGGATTGGCTCCGGCCTCCGCGATGTGATACCCGCTGATGCTCACCGAGTAGTAGTGACGAACCCCATGCTGAATGAAGTACTCCTGAATGTCGCCCATCATGCGCAGGGCAAACTCGGTCGAGAAGATGCACGTGTTCTGACCTTGGTCTTCCTTTAAGATGTCAGCTTGCACCGTGCCGCGCACCGTTTGCAGGGTGGTCTCGCGGATGCGCGCCAGCTCATCGGCGGTCGGCTCGCGGCCGTTTTCCGCCTTGAACTTATCCACCTGTTGATCGATCGCGGTGTTGAAATACATGGCGAGAATCACAGGCGCGGGTCCGTTAATCGTCATTGACACGCTGGTGTGCGGGTGACACAGGTCAAACCCCGCGTATAGTTTTTTCATATCATCCAGTGTGCAGACGCTCACGCCGCTTTCCCCGATTTTTCCGTAGATGTCTGGCCGTTCATCCGGGTCTTCTCCGTACAAGGTGACACTGTCAAACGCCGTTGACAACCGTTTGGCCGTGTCATGCCGGGACAAGTAGTGAAAACGACGGTTAGTCCGCTCGGGCGTCCCTTCGCCGGCAAACTGTCGCCGCGGCTCTTCCTCGGTCCGTTTGAAAGGAAAAACGCCTGCAGTAAACGGAAATTCCCCCGGCACGTTCTCAAGCAAGGACCATCGCACGATGTCCCCCCAGTCCTCATATCTGGGCAGGGCGACTTTCGGGATGCGCAAGCCAGACAAAGATACGGTGTACAGCGGAATCCGCTGCTCCCGGCCGACCGTTTGCGTCACCCATTCCTCCTGTTGATACGCCGCTTTCTTTTGCGCCCATTCGGCAAGGATGCGACGGACGTTTTCGTCGAGCTTATCCCAGTATTCCTCCTGCACCTCACGTACGCTGCGACTCGCCTCGCCCAACCCTCGTTGCGCTAGCGTTTCGTCCGCCCCCTTGAGCTGATAGGCACGCCGGGCCGTTTGCGCTTGGTCTTCCACCCATCGCCGGTAGCGACGGACCGTATTGACCACGTCCAACAAATAATGCGCCCGATGCGGAGGAACGATGGCGGAGGGCAGAGACGCGTTTGCTTCATCGGCCAGGTGAGTCTCCCATTCGCCAGGGAACTTTCCCTTTACGATATGAAACAAAGCTTTATACAGACGGTTTGTACCCGCATCGTGAAAGTGGTTCGCGTTCGTGCCATAAACAGGCATCTCCGTGAGCGGACTGGCAAATGCGCCCCTGTTACGCTGCAGCTGTTTTTGCACATGTCGCAGTGCATCCAAACCCCCGCGCCGGTTGAACTTATTAATCGCAACCAGGTCCGCATAATCGAGCATATCGATTTTTTCTAGCTGCGACGGCGCGCCGTATTCGGGCGTCATCACGTACAAAGAAATATCCGCCACGCGGACCACATCTGCGTCGCCTTGACCAATTCCGCTGGTCTCCAAAAAGATGATGTCAAAGTCGGCGGCCCGGGCCACGTCGAGCACGTCGCCGATGGCTTCCGGCAGTTCACCCTTGGCACTACGGGTGGCTAAGCTGCGCATAAATACGTTTTCATGACTGATGGCGTTCATGCGTATCCGGTCACCCAGAAGCGCTCCGCCCGTTCGCTGGCGGGACGGATCGACCGAAAACACGGCAACCCGCTTATCCGGGAAGTCCTGCAGAAACCGCCGCACCAATTCGTCCAGCAGAGAGGACTTTCCGGCTCCACCGGTGCCTGTGATGCCAACGACCGGTACATCCCGTTTTCGAGCCCGCAGAACCTCCCGCAGCTTGTTCACATCGGCTTCTGGAAAACGCTTCTGTTGTTCAAACACGGTCACCAGACGCGCCATCGACTGCGGGTGGTGAAGGTCAAGGTTTTCGTCCAGGTGATCAACAGTGGCCACCGTGGGAAAGTCGCACGCCTCCATCATGAAGCGAATCATTCCCTCCAGCCCCATGCGCCGGCCGTCCTCCGGGGAAAAGATCTTGGCGATTCCATACTCCTCCAAAGCACGGATCTCTTCCGGGACAATCACCCCTCCGCCGCCGCCAAAAACGCGAATGTGCCCCGCCCCGCGTTCCTGCAAGAGGTCATACATGTAGCGAAAAAACTCCATGTGGCCGCCCTGATAGGAACTCACCGCAATGCCCTGCACGTCTTCCTGAATGGCCGCGCTCACAATCTCCTCGACGGAGCGGTTGTGGCCAAGGTGAATCACCTCCCCGCCAAGGCTTTGAATCACCCTGCGCATGATGTTGATGGCGGCGTCGTGCCCATCGAACAGACTCGATGCCGTGACAAACCGAATCGGATAATTCCAACCTGCGGCTCGTTGCTGTGCGCGAACGGACGAATCCTGCGATTCCTGTGCCACCTTGGACTCCACACCTGGCACCATGCATCCTCTTCCTTTCTGGCTATTCGCTAGATGACCGAGGGGCTTCTAAAACAAAGTGTAAGCGCATACACGCAAGGCGGTCAAGGAAGTGGAGCGGTCTTGCTAGCTTCGAGTCCCCCTCCTGTAGTCAAAACATTGGACAAGCGGGCGGCTTTCCTGCATTCTGATAAGGGTGTGATGCCTGAACCGGAGAAGGAGGTCCAATCATGAGCAACCCTACGAAGGACGAAATCTTGCTCGGAGCCAACGTGTCCATTGCCAAGACAGGCCTGTTGGCTGCCGTTGAAGAAACGATATCGTACGATGCCAATACGTTCATGATTTACACACGCAGTAATCGGGGTGGCAAAGCCCGCCCCATCACGGAGTTTAACCGGGATGAAGGAATCCGTTTGATGGAGCAGAACGGGATTTTCGATCCGGTCGTGCACTTGTCCTATCTGGTCAATCTGGCGAGTCCGAAGGAAGACACCTGGGAGTACGGAATTTCGGTGCTGACGGAAGAAATCGCGCGCGTGGAATACCTAGGTTTTCGCTACATTGTGATGCATCCGGGCAGTCACGTCGGGGAAGGCGTCGAGTATGCGATAAAACGAATCGCAGAGGCGCTCAACTCCATCCTCACCGGCGAGGAGTCGCTGTACGTCTGCCTCGAGACCATGGCTGGGGACGGATCGAAAGTTGGAAATTCCCTGGAGGAAATCGCGGAGATTATCTCATTGGTGAAACACCAAGAACGCCTCGCGGTCTGCATCGACACCTGCCACAACTACAGCTACGGGTATGATATCGTCAACGACTTTGATGGTTTCCTACAGCAGTTTGACGACATCATCGGGCTCGACCGCCTGAAGGTGGCCCATATCAATGACTCGAAGAACCCGTTTGGGTCGAGGAAGGACAGACACGCCAACATCGGCGAGGGATCGCTCGGTTTGGAGGCGCTGAGGCGCATCGTGCACCATGAGGTGCTGCGGGGCATCCCACAAATCCTAGAAACCCCGAATGGCCGCTATCGCGAAGAGATTGACCTTTTGCTCGACCGTCCTGCAAAGTAGCCGCATTCCAAGTGACCGGTGGGTGAATCGAATCCCTCGATTCACCCAGAGTATGGTCCATCCAAATACCCCTTTTGGCGCAGTTTGTCAACGTGTTTGTCGACCTCAGCGGAAATGTCGATGCCGTACAAGTCCTCAATGACAAACATCATAGAGACGGCCGTCTGGGCTACATCCAGCAATTCCGATACGATGGCACGCACCACGTCCGCCTCGGCCAGCACGTCCCGTTCTCCTGACAGCCCCCGAAACTTCCCGATGGCCTGGGCCAACTCGCCGACCTCTTCGGTGATCTTCAACATGGTCGATTCCAGGGTGGGCGTCAACCCGCCCAGGCGCGGCAGGGAAATGGTCTTCTGTTCCATCGTCAACCTCCGTTCCGGTCTCCATCTCATATTGCGGACTCGATTTTTCCTCCTTAGTGTACCCCAACCGAACATTCAACTCTATGACTTTGCCGAGCAAACCCACTAGAAAGGTTTAAGACTCGTATTTCTTGTCCATCCTGCTACCAGAATTTACGAGAGACGCGGGCTTAGCAATGCCCGGGAAGGAGAGGAGTTCCTTTGTTCCGAAAAACGTTATTTTTTTCGGCAGGATGGGTAGCGATGGCGGCCATGCCGTTGGTCGGTTGGGCGAGCATTGTCAACGGTAAACAGATGGTAGTGCCGGGGGCAGTTGTTCAAGCCACCTACACGGTGCAGGACGGGGATACGCTGTGGGAGATTGCCAACAAAATCGGAGTCTCGGTCAACGACTTAATCGCAGAAAACCACATCACCAATCCGCGGTATCTGCAGGTCGGACAGAAACTGTCCTATGAAGTCTGGCAACCCTCGCCGGAAATGAGTCAGTTGATGAAGAAAACGAGTGCTTCCAACACACCCGAAGACGAGGTGAGTATCCGCCAGCTGGTCAGCCGCGGCGGTCATCTGAGCCAACAGCTGCTCACCTCTTTAGCCACCCGTGTCGCCGTACCAATGGATTGTGAACTGACCGCTTACACGGCAGGCTATGAATCCACCGGTAAGCGGCCAGGAGACCCTGGATACGGGATTACCTCCACCGGTGTACCGGTGCAAGCCGGGGTGACCGTGGCGGTCGATCCGTCCATAATTCCCTACGGTACAAAGCTGTATATCCCGGGCATCGGATTTCGCATCGCTCAGGATACCGGGGGTGCCATTCGAGGGAACCATATCGATGTGTACATGCCTGATTTACGTGCGGCCGTTCACTTTGGCGTGCGCCACAGTACGGTTTACGTACTGCCCTCTTGGTTCCCGATTCCTTAAGAGCGGCAGTCCGGACACGTATTTAGCAGACACGTATCACGAGGACGAATTCGCACGTTGCCGGAGACAACGCCGGAGCGCAGAGGCCGCCCAGCAGCCAAACCAGCAGAGGAAAAAGTACAGCATGACGTACGCCTGATAGACGACGGAGAACGCCCACAAAACCCCCCCACTTCCCAACGCGACGATCAATGTGGGCGTCCACACCATCTTTCTCCGATAATACAAGATAAAGCCGAGGAAAAATGCCAGGAGCGGAAACCACCCGGCCACCCATGCCATGGTACTGAACACGCCGAATCCGCCTCCACGCGCACGCCAAAATTCCTTATATTCTGTTATACACAAACTGAGCGGCGAATCCAACTGGATCAAACGAAAACGGACGTGCGGGCCGCTCGGGTCAGACGCCAAAACGGCCACACGTCCGTGATTCCCCTATCTGTTGACGTCAAGCATTTGGACTGCGGAAGTCATCCAGACACGCGTTTTCAGAGGTTTCCAGACACACAGCTTAAGCCAAGTAACGCTCTGCCTCAATCACCCGCGCCGCAATCCGACGCTTGACGTCGCGGCTGTTGATAGGCTCAAAGCGGGTCAGTTTCCGAAGAACAGCCAACTGCGTGCGCAGCATGTCGCCTTCTTCCATGGCGGACAGGATAAACTTGGCCTCCTGTTCGATGCGGGTCATCGCCTCCCGGGTGTAGAGGCGCACCATGTCGATTTTGTGAGCGGCTGCGGCCTCCCCGCCCCGCGCTAACGCCTTCTCCGCGCGCAGCAAGGCGCTTTCCGCGGCGTAGATTTCAATAATGATATTGGCCAAACTGGCGAGAATCTCCTGTTCCTCCTTGAGCGACTGCATGTACTTCTGAACCGCGCTCCCCCCGACAAACAGGAAGACCTTTTTCGCCATTTGGATGAGGTGCTTTTCCACCCCCAGTGGCTCACCCTCATCGGGCAAGGACAGCATCCCCATCAGCTCTTCCTGCACTCCTTGTGCCGCCTGAAGCAGCGGTAAATCCCCTTTCATTGCCCGCCGCATCAACATGTCCGGAATCAACATTCGATTGATCTCGTTCGTCCCCTCAAAGATCCGGTTGATTCTCGAATCACGATACATGCGCTCCACCGGGTAATCCTGAATGAAACCGTAGCCGCCATGAATCTGTACCGCTTCGTCCACGACGAAGTCCAGGGCCTCCGACGCATACACCTTATTGACAGAACACTCGAGCGCATACTCCTCAATCGCTCTGGCGGCCTCTCGCCCATCCGCGTCCGCAGCGAGCGTGGCCAGCCGCGCATCAATGTCTCCTGTAGAGCGATAAGACATACTTTCGGTCACGTAGCAGCGAATGTTCATGTCGGCCAATTTCTGCTGAATCAACGGGAAGTTGGCGATGGCCGTACGGAATTGCTTACGGTCCTTTGCATACTTGACGGATGTCTCGATGGCCGCCTTCATGCCACCGACCGACCCCACCGCCAGTTTGTAACGGCCAATATTCAAGATGTTGAACGCGATGACATGGCCCTTGCCGGGTTCCCCTAACAGGTTCTCCACTGGGACGTGCACATCCTCGAGGATAAGCGGACGCGTGGATGAGGCTTTAATCCCCATCTTCTTCTCCTCCGGCCCGGTCGAGACTCCCGGAAAATCGCGTTCCACGATGAAGGCGGAAAACTTCTCGCCGTCAATCTTGGCGTACACGATGAAAATGTCCGCAAACCCGGCGTTCGTGATGAACTGCTTGGTGCCGTTGAGGATGTAATACTTTCCGTCATCCGACAGACGAGCTGTTGTCTTAGCCCCCAGCGCGTCCGATCCGGAACCTGGCTCGGTCAGGGCATAGGCGGCCAGTTTCTCGCCCGTCGCCAGACGCGGAAGGTACCGTTTCTTTTGCTCCTCATTGCCGAAAAACACGATGGGCAGCGTACCGATGCCGACGTGTCCGCCCAACCCGACCGCAAACGATCCGCCCCGGGTCAGGTATTCCATAATCAGCGCGGAAGTTACCTTATCGGCGCCAAGTCCCTCGAACGCCTCCGGCACATCAGCCGCCAAGAGCCCAATCTCTCCCGCCTTTTTCATGAGCGATACCGTCAGGTCCCAATTTTGATGCTCCAACTCCTCCGCGTTGGGGAGAATTTCGTTTTCCACAAAGGAGCGCGTCGTCTCAATGATCATTTGATGCTCCTGGGTGAAATCCTCGGGTGTAAAGACCCGCTCTGGGTCGGTCTCTGTGATGAGAAACGCCGCGCCTTTGGTCAAATCCCCGGTCGTAGGCATAGTCTCCGCTTCCTTTCCATTCAAAGTTTGACAATGCCAGAGTTTCACGATGCAGAGAAGACGCTATCCGCCTCAAGCGGCTTCTATCTTTCACAGCCCGGTTTGTTCGAGGTCTTGTGTCGGTGTCGGTCGCTGATGTCTTTAGTCGATCCGCTCGAACACGCCGGCGGCCCCCATGCCGCCGCCGATGCACATCGTCACCAGGCCGTAGCGGCCATTTCTGCGAGCCAGTTCATTTAGTATGGACACAGTCAAGCGCGCCCCCGTACAGCCCATGGGATGACCCAAGGCTATCGCGCCGCCGTTTACGTTCAGCTTCTCATCCTCAAATTCTAGCGTGCGCGCGACGTGCACCGCCTGCGAAGCAAATGCCTCATTGAGCTCTATGAGATCGATGTCCGCCAGGTGCAAACCGGCCATGCGCAGAACTTTCGGCACCGCCTCGACAGGACCCACACCCATCACGTCCGGATCGACCCCGGCAACGGCGAAGCCGCGAAACACCGCAAGGGGCCGCACCCCTAACTGCTGGGCACGTTGCGCAGACATCAGCAAGACAGCCGCCGCCCCATCACTGGTCTGCGACGAATTCCCGGCTGTCACCGTCCCCTGTGCGTGAAACACGGGGCGCAGCTTGGCCAAGGCCTCGAGGGAGGTGTCTCTACGCACCCCCTCATCCGTGTCAAACACCGTCTCTACCATGTGGGGTCGGCCGTCTTCATCCACCTCGGTAAAGCGAACGGGGACCGGTACGATTTCATCCTTAAACCGGCCTTCGTCAATCGCCCGCGCCGCCCGCTGATGACTGCGCAGCGCAAACCGATCCTGGTCTTCCCGTGTAATGCCAAACCGGACGGCAACCTGTTCCGCCGTGTTACCCATCGACATATAGGTGGCCGGCAAGTGCTCGACCAAATACGGGTTGGGCGAAATGTTGTAACCTCCCATGGGCACAAGGCTCATGGTCTCCAGGCCGCCGGCGATAACCACATCAGCGCCCCCAGTCATAATCTGCTGAGCGGCGATGGCGATAGCCTGCAACCCGGAAGAACAAAATCGATTGACGGTCATGCCTGGCACTGTGGTCGGCAGACCTGCCCGCAGGGCCACAATACGGCCCACGTTCATGCCCTGCTCGGCCTCAGGAATGGCGCAGCCCATAATGACATCTTCGATTTCCTCTTTCGCAACCTGCGGCACCCGACGAAACAAGTCCTCAATGACATACGCCGCCATATCGTCCGGACGAGTGGTCCGCAGGCTGCCTTTAGGCGCTTTCCCAATCGCCGTACGGGCCCCCGCGACAATCACCGCTTCTCTCATACAATCGCCTCCTTGTCCTTCGCGGTCAGTTGCGCAGCGGTTTGCCGTGGGTCAGCATGTACTGCATCCGCTGCTGCGTCTTCGGTTCGCCTATGAGGCTTAGAAACGCTTCGCGTTCCAGGTCCAGGAGGTACTGTTCCGACACCTCCGCACCGCGCATCACCGAACCACCGGTCAACACACGGATCAGGTGGTTGGCAATTTTCTCGTCATGCTCCGAGATGTAGCCACTCATCCGCATCCCGTAGACCCCGCTCTTCAGACGGGCGGCTCCAGCTTCTCCTATGACCGGAATTCGCTTTGGCGTCAGGGGCCGAAAACCGCCTTCCGCGAGGGCGATGGCCGCCTGTTTCGCATCGTGAAGCAAAAAGTCGCGCTGCATCGTAACTCCGTCCGCATCGCGCAGGATACGCATCCGTTTGGCCTGTTTGGCGCTCGTTGAAACCTTCGCCAGGGCGATGTTTTCAAACGCCTTCTGGACGAAGCTGTCCAGTCGCTCCTCGACGCCATCGGGAATCGCTTCGATGGCGCGGATGAGCATTTCTTTGTTGCCGCCTCCGCCGGGAATCAACCCAACCCCGACCTCGACCAGACCGATGTACGTCTCCGCCGCCGCCTGCACGCGATGGGCTGCCAAACACACTTCAGCGCCACCGCCCAGCGCCATTTGATGCGGAGCGGCCACTACCGGCTTCGCTAAATACTTCAATCTCATCAAGGCTTGCTGGAATTGATGGACTGCCAGGTTGATGTCATCCCAATTTTCATCCTGGGCTTCCATGAGCATCATGAACAGATTCGCCCCGACACAGAAATTCGGCGCCTCATTGGCAATGACCAGCGCGCGCCAATTCTTCTCGACTTCTTGGGCGCTGCGCTGAATCATTTGCACAACATCGGTTCCAATCGCCTGTTTAAGGGAATGAAATTCCAAACAAGCTACGCCCTCTCCGATGTCAATCAAACTCGCGCCAGTGTTGTGCAAGATGACTTTTCCTTGCTCTTTCAGACGCGCGAGTGAGATTCGCTCTCTCGGCTCCGCGACATCCTGATATTTTCCCTGACCCACATAGAAGCGGGGCTGGGCCCCTGGCTGTCGGCGATAGAACGACTCTTGTCCGGAAGCCAGCATGTCCTCGACAAACTCGGGAATCGATTCTCCTTCGCGGCGCATCCGCTCGACCGACTCGCGCACCCCGAGGGCGTCCCAGGTTTCATAGGGACCCAGTTCCCAGCTGAAACCCCACTTCATGGCCCGGTCCACTGCGACGATATCGTCCGCGATCTCGCCGTGTTTGCGAGCGGTATAAAGTAAGACGGATTTCAACACCTCCCAGATGAAGCGGCTCGCGTTATCCTCCCCGGAGACCAACGTCCGCAGTTTCGCCCCGAGGTCTTTGGCCCGCTTCGCTGCTTCCAGGGAAGGACTGACGAGTTTTCTGCGTGGTCGGTATTCCATCGTCGTGAGGTCCAGGGCAAGGATCTCCCGGCCTTTATCCGTCTGCATGCGGCGAAAGAATCCCTGGCCGGTTTTCTCCCCAAGCCAGCCGCGTGCCACCATGTCGTCGATATACGGCGGAAGTGCAAACGCTTTCTTCTCGTCGTCGTCAACCACCGCCTGTTGGACATTGCGGGCAACGTGAACCATGGTATCCAGGCCGACCAAATCCAAGGTGCGGAACGTGGCGCTCTTGGGCCTCCCCATGACGGGCCCCGTGAGGGCATCCACCTCATCTACGGACAAGCCATACTTCTCCATGGCCCGCAGTGTCGCAATAAGCCCGTACGTACCAATGCGGTTGGCGATAAAGTTGGGGGTATCCTTGGCGATGACAACCCCTTTTCCGAGTACGCGCTGGCCAAACTCAATCAAGGCCTCTACAAGTTCCGGATTGGTTTCCGGGCCCGGAATGATTTCGAGGAGCCTCATGTAACGCGGTGGATTGAAAAAGTGCGTGCCCAAGAAACGCTGGCGAAACGAGGCCGGGCAGTCGGCCGACATGGCGGCAATCGAGATCCCAGAGGTATTCGTACTGACAATCGTTCGCTCAGTCGTTACCGCGGCCACCTGCGCAAGCAGCGCTTTCTTGATGGCGAGGTCCTCGACGACCGCCTCAATGACCCAATCGCAATCGCAGAGGCGTGTAAGGTCATCGTCAAAATTCCCGATTTCAATCCGCTCGGCATCCGCCGGGTCATAAAAGGCAGCAGGTTTCGCTTTCAAAGCAGCTTGCAATCCGTTCCAGGCGACCCGGTTGCGCACGGTGCGGTCGTCCAGTGTTTGTCCTTTCGCCCGTTCGGCATCCGTCAACTCATTCGGACGAATGTCGAGAAGTAGGACAGACAGCCCCACATTGGCAAGGTGCGCTGCAATGGCTGCGCCCATGACGCCTGCTCCGAGTACAGCCGCCTTGCGAATTGGTTGCTTCACCGTTTCATCCCCCTTGCACCGACCCGGCAACCCCAAACCGACCAGTCGGTAGATTCTCTATTATCATAGCAAACCTTCTCCGCATTGAACAGTCGCCATCAGAAAATTTCCATGCAACCGAGTCGACACTGGTGGACAGCCTCGGCAAACGCTTCCTGCAGCCTCTTGGTGACGACACTCGGACGTTGACGCGACCAGAGAAGCACGGGTTGCTCACACGCATAGATCAGTGACGGGCGCGGTTCGTCCGCTGGGGAGACGAGTTCCGAACGAAGCCCTTCACTCGTAATAATCTTCTGTACAGGCATAATTTCCGTCGTCGTCCCAGTCATGAACACTTCGTCGACATCCGTAAGGTCTGTCAACGAAACCGGACGCTCCTGCACGGGGATGGATAGGGAGGCAGCCAACTGTACAATGAAGCGGCGCGTAATCCCTGGGAGGATGTGACGATTCGCAGGATGCGTATACAATTGGCCGCCCGCGACAAACCACGCGTTGCTGCCAGAACCTTCCGTGATGGTGCCGTTCCGTACCAAAAGCGCCTCTGCGGCACCGATGCGGTGGGCGGCTTCTTTGGCAAGCACATTAGGAAGCAGATTGATCGTCTTTACGTATACGTTTGCCCACCGCTCATCCGGGACGGCGAATAAAGCTGGTTCTTCCATTGGCGCAGTTCCTCTGTACGGCCGAACAATCAGAGTGACGCTGGGATTCGTCGCAGGAAACCAATGGGTCCGCGGAGCCGCCCCTCTGGTCACCTGCCAGTACACCTGCGCTTCCGCTTCATTGCTGCGACGAATCGCGTCGTGGATAATCTCCACCCATTGCTCACGCGATAACGGGTTGGATAAGCCGATGGCAGCACAGCTGCGTTCAAACCGTTCCAGGTGCCATTCGAGGAGAAACGGCCGTCCGCCATACACTCGTACAACCTCATAGATGCCATCCCCAAACTGGTGGCCTCTATCCTCCAAAGCGACCTGACGGTCTACGCTTTCAACAAATTGACCGTTGTAGTAATAGACTTCGGACATCCTTGAGCCCTCCTTATGCATCCAAGACCATTTCCCTGCAAGAATACCGTAAGTGAAAAGTAGCGCCGAATCAATTGCGGAGAAAAGGGACAGATGTAACCGAGCATCTCCCCCTGCGATTTGAGTCGAGTGCGCGATTGTCCTACAATTCTGGTGAGGCGAATACCACCGAGGAGCGAGGTGTCAGCGTGGAAGATTGTTTATTCTGTAAAATTGTTGCGGGTGAAGTACCGTCGACGAAAGTATACGAAACCAATGACGTACTCGCGTTTCAAGACATTCAACCACAAGCGCCGGTACATGTGCTGGTTATCCCCAAAAAACACATTCCTTCCGCCCATCACATTCAAGAGGAAGACTGCGCACTGATTGGCCGTTTGCATTTGGCTGCACAGCGCGTTGCCGAAGACCTGGGCATCGCGAAGGATGGCTATCGCATCGTGACCAACATCGGACAGCATGGGCAACAGACGGTCCCGCACCTACACTACCACGTCATTGGGGGCCGGCAGCTGCAGTGGCCCCCGGGTTGACCGAATAGGTAAAGGAGACATAGCCGGGGAAAGTATCCGAAGACAATCTGCGCATTTCGTTACCTGCCGCGGGCAAAGCCCATCTGGCCTGGCCCGCGGCCCCAAGCAACAGCCCTATCGGCGTGCAACGAGAGCGCATGTGTACGACGAGGAAGTATGCGTCGAAAGTGCAGGTCTATCATAGGTGCGATGCTGGCGCGTAGTTATCATACCTGCGACGCCGGCGTACCCGAATCGGGAACCTCTGTACCGTTCAAAATTAAGTGAGGAATGATATTCGCGTTCAGGGACGCAGATGCGCTGCAATACTTTTCCTCGCTGAGGTGTATAGCCCGCCAAGCCTTCGTAGGAGATACCTCGCCTTGTAAATGATAGTAGAGGTGAATATCGGTAAATTTCTGTGGGTATTCCGCCCGTCGCACTCCCTGAGCCTCAATATGAAGCGCTGTGACCGATTGCCGCATTCGCTCCAAGATCATGGTGACGTCAATGCCCGTACAGCCGATTAATCCCATCAACAACAGCTCCATCGGACGTACACCGAGTCCTTGTCCTCCGACATCCGCTGCCGCATCCATGTCAATACGAAAATTGGATGGACCTACGGCCGCAAAATGCCGACCACCCAGCCAATTCGCTGTAACACGGACGATGCCTTCTGCCATATCGCCCAGCCTCCTGCAAAAAACGCCTTTATTCTGCTGCGGCCATTATACTCCCGATCGAATCCGCGCGGATAAACCGATTATATCTTAGCGCAGAGCCGAAAAATCAACGTACAATGAGCGTGCCCTGCATACCCGGTTCAGGCTGGCGCCGACCGTTTACAGCCTTGTCCGAATAGTACGGAAACCGCCCCGCGCGACTGGGTGTAAAGGAGGCTGTGGTCTGCTCACCGGCTGAAAGATTGGGCAAAAAAACATAAAAATCCGGAATGACCAGGTTGTGAACCTGCAGCCCTTCATTGACAACGGTCAGGTGAACCGCCTCGCCGGCTGCGGTTTCAATCTGTACAGGCTGGATGCCCCCGTCACGTAAAACAATTCGTACGTTGGTTTGTGCCCAAACCGGTGGAATTTGCAAACTGGCCACATGCCCTGAATCCATACGTAAACTGACCATGGACATGCATCCCCATAGCATGAGGCTGATCAGGGGAGGTATGAACACCTGGGCGATTTTCAAAAACGGCGGTTTCCGGTGCATGACATCTGCCTCCTGGCTTCTACCGTGTACAACCGGATTGGCAAGTATGCATTAGGAGGTGTCAGATGCCAAGATACCAAGAAATCAATAACGCCACGGCCGTACCATGAAGGACACCGCCGACAATATCGGATGGATAGTGCAGCCCAACGTAGACGCGTGAAACCGATAGAAGCGCGGCTAAGACAAGCAAAATCCATCCAATTCCCGGAACAGCCAACATGCTTACCGCGAGCGCGAAGGCTCCGGTTGCGTGGTTGCTCGGATATGACCCACCCCGTTCGTGGGATACCAACGGGAAGAAAGACATTTGTTCAAACGGTCGCGGACGACAAAACGCTCGTGTGATCGGTTCATTGATAAACCTCGCCGCCGCAGCGGCAGCAATCGCGGAAAAGCCATGGAGGACGGCATGGAATTGTGGTTGTGTGAAGGCAAGAACCACCGTAGCAGCGATAAGCCCCACCATGACGAACGGCGTCCAGCGTGCGACCGTCACCATGAATCCGTCCAGCGACAGGGACTTCCCCCACAACCTCCGAATGCACCAGACCAATCTGTCGTCGTATGCCTGTATGCGCGCAAACGCCATGATCTAATCTCCGCCCCGCCTGCCATCACGGACCGGATAGTCCGTGCCACGCGAAATCTGAACTGAGAAATCCGCTTGAAAGGAGATATCAAACCGCTTCATGTCATGGAGTTCGAGGTCACCTTCATGATTGTACGTGTATGCCTGATGACTGAAATTGGCGCTTCCAATGATGAAAGTGGAACCGTGGTCGACATCGA
Organism: Alicyclobacillus herbarius DSM 13609; assembly: GCF_000430585.1. Classification (GTDB taxonomy): domain Bacteria; phylum Bacillota; class Bacilli; order Alicyclobacillales; family Alicyclobacillaceae; genus Alicyclobacillus_G; species Alicyclobacillus_G herbarius. The sequence goes on along the minus strand of NZ_AUMH01000015.1, from coordinate 42,253 downwards.
GGATTTTCGCGTGCATCCACTCCCTCCCATATGGGCGGTAAAAGCGCACCGTGGCGCCGGCATCGCGCAGTTCCTCGGCGGCATCTCGATTATAGGATTGATTCGGATCAAGCAGAACCTCAACAATGACGCCGCGATTGATGGCGGCCGAGAGGGCGTTTAGCACTGTATCATCGGTTAAATCAAACGCCTCCAGGCAAATCAACTGCCGTGCCGACTGGATGGCTTGAACCACTTGTCCCTTGATCTCCCGGTCCGTGATGAGTGGCATTTGCGTCTTCGGTGCTGCTGCCGGTATGCCTTCGGCCCGTTTCCAGTCCCAACGAAACAGGGCGAGAAAAGAGGGATTCGGGTCACGGAGATAGACGGAGGCGTCGTTATTCTCCCAACTGCTCTCGCCAAAGTTCATCCCGCCAATCAAGACACCGGCATGATTCCCATCTGCAATCAGCATTTTGATGTGGGAAATGCCTTCGTGAATGCGTAGCGATTCGACTGGTACCCCAGCGTGTCGCAACGTAGGGACCGCCTTTTCCTGTGAATGGGACTCGGACGCATCGACCACGACTCGAACATCCACGTGACGCCTTTTCGCCTTCACAAGGGCTTGTAGGATATCGGGATCGGACAATTCATAGATATCGAGATAGCAGTAATGACGGCTCTGGCGAATCATCTTTAACGCGGTGTCCTTGACATCCTTACCCCAATCCAGAGTTGCGCCATTCTGGCTGACGGGCGCAGGCAGACGCCCTTCCTTTGGAGACGAAGCAGCACTTCCGCAGGCTGGAAGAAATAAGATACTGACCGTAAACGCGACGAAGATGAGAAGGCGCAGTCCATAACTGCGAAATCGGGTCGACAGGTGCATCACGACTTCCTCCCTGTTGAACAGTCGAATCATCATACAGCTATATATTCGCAGTCATCTGGAATACACCTGTTTTCAATCCGATCATTTACAAAAACCTATGTTTCTGTTGTAGTGAAGATGGACTGCGATACAAGCTGCATCGCCCCGCTGCACACGAAGTCCATCATACAAGATAGAGTTGGAACTGGCCAACGTATAAAGATTGTCCGGAAAGGAGACAGCACTCCCACCCGGACAACGCACTTAAATGGCGCGAAGTTTCGGCAACGGGATCACTTCCAACACCGACAGCTGGGGCCGGGAGCCGCCACGTCGCTGCACCTCGGCGCGTATGCCAACCATCCTTCCCTGAGGAGTGAAAAGAATCGCGCCGCTACGTTGATACACGGATTCAAACATGGTGGCGTCAATCAAGCCGCTTTCATCTTCCAGCGAAAAAAAGACAACAGTCCGCCCACTCTTGGTTGGAGGACGATGCGGACAAACCACGAGACCCGCGGTATAGACCTGCTCCCCATCGGGATAGTGCTGTAAACTTGCAATCGGAACATACCCCATCCGCGTTAAAGACGGACGATAAAGTTCCAGCCAGTGGCCGGAGAGTCCGATTCCCAGCAGGCTGTACTCATCCGTCAATTTCACGACAAGCGGCAAATCTCCGTACTCGTCCGACCGATTTCCAGAACGGTTTGCATCGCCAAGAGCATCCGGTAGAAGCGGCAGGTCGTCTTTTTTCTTGCGCCGTTCCTGCAGCCAGCCGGGCAACCGCCACAATAGATGCCTACGCCGGGCATCCAATCCGTCAAACGCGCCGACGCGGATTAAGCACTCTGCGAAAAGGGAATCCAGCTCCGGAACCCGAGCGAGAACCTCCCAGACGGACTGGAACGGGCCACCCTTCTCCCGTTCACGAATCAAGCGCTGGACAACGGTCTCTTGGCTCCCTTTAATCAAACGAAACCCCAAGCGAATTTGTCCATTCACCACCCTGCAGGGCCATTCGCTCGCGTTGATGTCCACCCCAAGAATCGAAATCCCGCGCCGTCTCGCTTCGGCTGCAATCACGTGCAGCGGGTAATAGCCCATCGGGTACTGGTTCAAAATCGCGGCATAAAACTCTGCCGGGTAATGTTCCAGCAAATACGCGGTCTTGTAGGCAGTCGTGGCAAAGGCTGCGGCGTGCGCCTCGCAAAACCCATAACTCGAATACGATTGGATATAGGAAAAAATCGTATTCGCCAGGTCCGCCTCTACCCCCGCCTGAATGGCCTTCTCAAGAAATCGAGACCCGATTTTTTTCATCTCCGCAGCCGATCGCGCATGACTCATGACGCGTCGCAGCTGGTCAGCCTCGCCCGGCGTGAACTGCGCAATGGCCGTCGCAATCTCAATCACTTGTTCCTGAAACAGAACCACTCCGTACGTCTTGCCGAGAATCGGCTCTAACTTCGGGTGCAGGTAAGAAATCGGCTCCAGCCCTTTGCGCCGGCGTAAAAACGGATCGACCATGTTTCCTTTGATGGGACCCGGTCGAATCAGCGCGACGCTGGCTACAATGTCTTCCAGCTGGTCTGGCTGCAATCGGGATTGCAACGCGCGTTGCGCCGGGCTCTCCAGTTGGAAGACGCCAACCGTATCCCCTCTCCCGATTCGCTCGAACGTCGCTCTATCATCCAAGGGAATATTTTCATAATCCAACGATTTCCCTTGCCGCTCCCGCAAGTGCACCACGTCATCAATAGCAGACATCGTCCGCAACGATAATAAGTCTAACTTCACGAAACCCACCATTTCCGCCGCGTCTTTATCAAAAGGGGTCATCCACTCCCCCTTTGCCGAAGGCTGCAGAGAAGTCACTTCATATAAGGGCTGCCGGCTGATAACCACCCCGCCCAGGTGAAGACCAAAATGACGGGGAAAACCAGCAATCTGGGCAGACAATCGCCACAACCAGATTAATTGCGAACGATATGTCTGATAGGGCCGCAATTCGGGGACCTTCTCCAACAACTCTTCGAGCCGATCCGCATGTGCCCCCCAGGGCAGTCGCTTGGCCAGCTCACAGAGCAGCGCATCGGGCAAGGCCAAGGCAGCCCCGACCGACCGGATCGCCGACTTGCCACGAAACGTCTGGTAGGTGGCGACACGCGCCACGTGCTGCTCTCCGTACTTCCGATAGACATACTCCATCACCTCATCCCGGCGGCGGCTGTCAAAATCGATATCGATGTCTGGCTTTTCCGCACGCTCAAGGCTCATAAATCGCTCGAACAGCAGTCCACGCCCTGCCGCATCGACATCCGTGATGTATAAGCAATAGGCGACGGCGGAATCGGCCGCAGACCCCCTGCCCGCGTAGCGGATGCGATGGCTTCTCGCGTAGTTGGCGATGTCCCAAACCGTAAGGAAATAATCGACATATCCCAGTCGTTCGATAATCGTCAGTTCGTGTTCCAACCGCTCCCGAAGACGGTGGTCGATGCGAGCATAACGTTCCTCTGCCCCACGCCAAACCAGTTTGCGCAGATAGGCGGCCGCATCCCGTTCTCCAGCCGGAAGACGGTAATCCGGGAATAAAGACCGATGCAGCTTGACCACCACTTGGCAGCGTTCGGCAATCCGTACGGTGTTGGCCAGGGCCTGCGGATACGCCCCAAACCGGCGCTTGGCTTCAGTCGCGTCATGCAACCACCGGGACGGATTGAACGGCCGATTTGCGGACGGATCGTAAATGGTCACGCCCTGCCGCATGCAGGAAAGGATATCGTAGACCGGGAATCCTTCCGGCTGCGCGTGATGAACGTTGCTGGTGGCGACCAACGGGATGCCCAAAGATTCTCCGAGTTCCGCCAACTGTCGATTCAACCACTGGCTGCGCGGGTATCGGTCCCCTTGCAGTTCGAGATAAAACGACCCTGGAAATCGATCCCGGTAACACCTCGCCGTCTCCTTTGCCTGCTCTGGCTGGTGCTGTAAGACCTGTTGCGGAATGCGCCCTCTTCGACACCCGGAGAGCACAATCAACCCTTCGGAATGAGTGAACAAGTGCTGTTCCGGCAAGGCCGGCTGACGGCGGCGACCGTCATGAGCGATGGTCAACAGGCGACAGAGGTTTTCATACCCTGTGGGCGTTTCCGCCAAAAGTGTCAAATGCGTTCCGTCTTCAAGGGTCAACTCCGCTCCTGAAATCGGCTGAATCCCGTATAACGACGCCCAATGATGAAACTCAGGCAAGCCAGCAATCGTGTTGTGATCCGTCAACGCCAATGCGGGCATGTTGACAGCAGCGGCTTGGGCTACCAAAGACTCAATGGAAGACGCTCCATCTTGAAAGGAAAACGGGGAGTGGCAGTGAAGGTGTACAAACATCCACAATCACTCCCTCAGTCCCACACCTTGTACAGCCACCATTTCCCGTCAGATGCCTCTAAATCAAAAATCTGCCCGTCCTTCGTCCAGACTCGAATCATCTGACGTTCTCCCTCCCCGTCCCACCAGTTTCCCATCTCGCTCCAGTCGTCAAGCCAATCCACAACCTGATGCAAAGTTCCGTGATCCCAAAATTGATACGGGAGGTCTTGATACCACCTTTCCACCTCGATGGGCCGCCGGACAATCCTTGTCACGCCTCGACCACCGCTCTCCAACGCAGTTCGCGAAAGCTTCCGCGAATTCCAATTCGCAGTTTTCCAGGATGGCGCCCATTCACCTGCCCGAGAATTTGTTCCAGCTTCTCTTTCGTTTTGAGATTGTCCGGAAGCAACAAGCCATTTTTTAAAATGAACCCGGATTGCCTGCCGGTGAGTGGCTGCAGATCGGCCACGTAGATCTTTATCGTCTCCACTCCGCCTTCCCCTTCAGCCGCCGCTTGGCACCTATGGATTCCTTCCTGCCAATGCGCCATCAGGGTGGACAAACGGTATACGGGCTGCCCGGTGGCCTGTTCAAATCGCCCTTCTGCAGACACCGTCCGCCACACAATTCCTTGCCGGTGCGCGGCATTCCCCCACTTCTCCAGAAAATCGGCAATCCGCGCCGCCAACCTTGCGACCACTTCCGGGATTTGACCAGCGCTCAAGGTTTCCCCTATATGAGCCCGCCAGATCTGCGAATACGTAAACGGCGGATAATTGACCTGCAGGTGTCCGGGAGGAATCTCGGCAAATACCTGCTTCCACAAAAGAGATTCCCGACCAAACTGCCGTATGAAATCCGCATCCGGCAGGTCGAATAAATCCCGATACTGAAACACGCCGAACCGCTTCAATCTTTCCCTTTCCTCTGCGGACAGAAACCACATCGCGTCGATAGGCAACGCATGAATCCATTTCGGCGCGGGAATGGAAAGGCTGTCTGTCCGTCCGCGTCTATCTGCTTGAGAATCGCAAGCGTGCGCAAGTACCGCATCCGCCGCCGATCCCGATGGAACACTTACTTTCCTTGAGAAAACGGGAGAAATCCAGAGATACTGACGGCCCACCCTGTAGCCCGCGCCAGGCGGCCGATCACTTCGACACCGCGCCCATTGCACCAGCGCCCGCGCCAACTTGGGGGTCTCAGCCAACCCGACGAAAAAGCGCGCCCCTCTGGGAAGTTGAACATCCACCTGCCGCAGAATCTGCCGGACCTCCGAAAAAGGTAGACGCGCACCGGGGATTTGCAGAAAAAACGAGTCGTAACCGACCGTTTCTAACCAAGGGGAGAATTTCCACAGTGTATGCCAAACCCGCTCCATCGTCTGTGAGGGGGAACCCGTTTCTTCAAACAAGCGAAGCCCTGGCAGCAAAGATTGTGCCGTCGCCGCCGACATCCCAGGTTGAATTCCCTGCTCACGCGCCGCCGTCGACGCGTCACTGACCTTGCCCGATTGAATGGAAGCCCATAGGGGTGACCCTTCATCGATGCGTACCCCTTCCCCGAAACCAAACAATGTATACCGCACCTAAAATCCCCCCAAAGGGAACATATGTTCTGTATTCACGTCTATTATATCCACCCACCCAGCGGAAGCAAACATATGTTCCCATCCAATTATATCCACCTCGCCCCCATGCATCCGAGATATAACTGTGATATAATGGAAAATTGAAGCCGTGAAAATACGATTCTCTCTCTTCAACTCTTCAACAAAGAGCATGAGTAAACTACGAAACCGCACAGAAAGGGACGGCCATCTTGTATATTCAGCGAGGTTCAAGAGCCTTTGTGCGGGCCGCGTCCGCACTTGCCGCCGGCAGCTTCGTGACATTTGCCGCATTGTACAGCGTACAGCCCCTGCTCCCTGAATTCAGCCGTGAATACGGGGTGTCCCCAGCCAGCGCAAGCCTATCCCTGTCCATCTCCACTGGAGTGCTTAGCATCTCCATGTTGTTGACGGCCGCACTTTCCGATGCATGGGGGCGGAAGCGGATGATGTTAGCCTCCTTGGCCGCTTCGTCGTTGCTTGTTTTGCTGACCGCTTTTGCTCCGAATTTCGCCACTCTGCTTGTCCTCCGGGCCCTGCAAGGCTTCACCTTGGCCGGGCTGCCCGCCATCGCCATGGCCTACGTCAATGAAGAGTTCGATCCGCACGACCTTGGGCTTGTCATGGGCTTAAACATCGCCGGCAATTCCCTCGGTGGCATGGCTGGCCGACTCGTCTCTGGAACCGTGGCTGACCTTTTCTCCTGGCGGATCGCGATGATAGGGATTGGCATCTTCGGCATCCTCGCCAGCATATGGTTTTGGCTGGCCTTGCCCAGACCCGCTCATTTCCGGCCGAACCCGTCGACACTCCGCAACACCCTGCCGTCATTTGGGCAGCATCTACGCCGCCCCGTCCTATTGGCACTGTTCCTGATGGGATTTCTGCTCATGGGGGGGTTTGTCACCCTATACAACTACATCACCTACGTGCTTTTATCCCCTCCTTACCACTTAAGTCGATCCGCCATCGGCGCGTTATACCTGGTCTATCTAGTGGGTACTTTCAGTTCAGCCTGGATGGGTAGGCTTTCCGATCAAACCGGACGCGGGCCGGTACTCTTTGCGGGGATTCTGATCACGTTCGTCGGCGCTTGGATGACTTGGCTGCCGCCGGTCGTCTTCAAACTCATTGGCTTGGCCATCTTCACGTTCGGCTTTTTTGGCAGTCACTCGGTGGCCAGTTCCTGGGTGGGAGCCTGGGCTGGTCATAACCGAGCCCAGGCATCCTCCTTATACCTTCTGTTTTATTACGTGGGTTCCAGTCTAGTAGGGTGGATTGGCGGATTCTTTTTCAATGCTTGGGGATGGATTGGTGTGCTCATGCTCATCAGCGTTCTGTTGTCTACAGCTATCGTGGTTTCCGTCTGGCTCATCCGGAGAGAAAAACGTCTTCCCTCTAGTCATTGACCCGCTCGAAGATCACCGCGTTGGCCATACCGCCACCCTCGCAGATGGCGATGAGCCCATAGCGGCCTGCCCGCCGCTCCAACTCGTTCAACAGCGTCGCAACGATGCGCGTGCCCGTTGCGCCAAGCGGGTGTCCCAACGCAATTGCCCCGCCGTTGACGTTTATCCGGCTCCAATCCACGCCCGTTTCGCGCTGCCAAGCCAAAACCACGGAGGCAAACGCCTCGTTCACTTCGAACAAATCGATATCCGCGAGAGAAAGCCCTGCCCGCTGCAACACCTTTTCCGTAGCCGGAATCGGCCCGGTCAGCATGGTGACCGGATTGACGCCGACCACGGAAAACGCGACCAACCGCGCCCGAATTCGCAGCCCCAGACGCTTTGCGGTCTCCCGGGAAGTGACCAGCACGGCACTGGCTCCGTCCGAAATCTGGCTGGCATTTCCGGCCGTGATCAACTGCAGATCCGGAAAGGCTGGCTTCAATTCGGCCAACTTCTGCATCGAGGTATCGAAACGGATTCCTTCATCGTGAGCCACAGGTGGACCTTGGCGATCACTGACCTTTACCGGTACAATCTCTGCCTGGAAATACCCTTGTTTTTGCGCCTTGGCGGCGCGCCCATGGCTTTGCAAGCTGAATGCGTCCAGTTGTTCGCGGGTGAATCCCCACTCCTTGGCAATTCGCTCGGCTCCGGCCGCCTGACTGAACCATCCATCCGACATCCCATATCGGGCCGCCAGTCGGGATGCCAGCGGCGTTCCAACACCCTGACCGAGGTTGCTGAACATCGGCACCCGGGACATGGATTCAACCCCACCGGCAATCACACAGTCATACCCACCCGCAATCACTCCTTGGGCGGCGAACTGCAGCGCCTGCAAGCTCGACCCGCACTGTCGATCGAGCGTCACAGCCGGCACGAATTCAGGCAGGCCTGCGGTCAACCACGCATTTCGCGCCACATTCGCCGCCTGTTCTCCCACCATATCCACGCATCCGAGGATGACGTCTTCCACCAACTCGGGCGGGATGGGGTTACGACGCAATAGTTCCAATAACAAATCGGCCATCAAATCCACCGGATGCACCTCGGATAAGATGCCCCGTCTGCGCCCAATCGGCGTCCGAATCGCATCGACAATCACCGCTTCCCGCATACCTCTACCCCCTTCGCGTTTTCCGAAACGCCGCACATTTCCCCGGTGTACGAGTGTATTCAGATTTTACGTCTGCGCTGTATCCTATTTTACGTCGGCTATGAAGAAAGCCCCAAGCGTTTTCAGACCCGATTCTTTTTTTTCGAATGGATGTAACATTACCCCCCTGACATTCGTCATCCTTTATGAGTTGGTAATTGGGAACAAAGGAAAACGTATCGGCGGCTGAGCGGCATCAAGCCCCCGCAAATCCGCCGCCAAAGGGGTGTCAATTGTGGGCCTTGGATTGATTGTCACGGTTGTCTTTCTCGGGGCGCTTTTGGGACTATTCGCGCGGCAAACACTCAACACCACTGAAGCGGACGAAACGCAAGAGGGGACGTCTACATCGGACAATAGGACACTGCCTCCGCACGCCATGTAGCGGCTGGTGAAACTTGAAATGCATGTCCGGACACATACTTTAAGAACGCACAGGAAGATACAGAGACAGGTTGCGCGACAGGGCGACAAGCCGGTCGCCTTTTTCTTTTGCTTCCTCGCTCCGCCCAGGCTGAATCCGGTCTATTTCAGGCTGAGGAGTCCACGGCCGATACAAAACGTTTGACCGCGCCGGTGAGTCTAGACTCCCACTTTCCCTCTGCACCCACGCATGGGTGAGGCGATGGGCCTCATTCAATATCCACTCTGTATCCAGTTGCACCGAAGCCAGAAGCTGTACAGGGTCCTCTGCCAGCGCACGCAGCCACGCAAGAACCGCAGCCAATACGTGTGTACACGGAAGCACGGACTCTCCGCACGTACAGCTAGCCTGATGATGAAACCGCGTTACGTAGGAATCGGTTGGAAATAGATCCATACCCTCCTGGTGGATAGCAGCTAAAAAATCTGAAGCCAGGTGACCGCGCATCAACCCCGCCAGCCAGTCGGGGTGCAAAAAAAACCACGCAGCTACAATCCGGCGATGAGGCCGCCAATCATCCACCAGTGGAAAGTGAGCCTGCTGATGCGCCGCCGGACCATGGCCACGGACCCGCGCAGTGACCATCCCCTCTTGATAACCCCATTCTAGAACCCCGTCCACCGCCAACGCCCTCGCTCGTCGCCACACCACCCTGTCTACGTCATCAAACACCGGTTTCCAAAGTGACTCCAAATACGCTGCGGTTCCCGACGCGGCGTTCACGCCTTTGCCCGCCTGCTTCTTGTTGTAGGGCATCGGATCATTCCTCCTCCCCCAGCGCCGATTCAACATCCAGGGCAAACAACGCCCTCAATTGCGCATCGTCCAGTTCCGTAATCCACCCCTCCGCGCCTTCCACAACCGCCGCGGACAACTGGCGCTTTGCGGCAATCAATTCATCAATCCGTTCCTCCAGGGTCCCGGAACAGACCAGCTTGTGTACCTGCACGTCCCGCGTTTGTCCAATTCGAAACGCCCTGTCCGTCGCCTGGTCTTCGACGGCCGGATTCCACCAGCGGTCAAAGTGAAACACGTGATTCGCTCGTGTGAGATTGAGTCCGACGCCTCCGGCCTTCAGCGACAACACCAAAATGGGGGCCGCATGCGACTTCGTTTGAAAGCGTTCCACCAGTTCACCGCGTTCGGCCGGACGCAGTCCCCCGTGCAGAAACCCCGGCCGCCAGCCAAACTTCGCTGCCAAGGCATCGCAGATAATTTCCCCCATCTCACGAAACTGCGTGAACACCAGACCGGCCTCTCCCTGATCCACCACTTCCTCAATTAAATCGAGCAGCAGCGACAACTTCCCGGAACGCTCTGGGTCTGTCGATCCGCCGGTAATCAGTGCGGGATGGTCACAGACCTGTTTCAGGCGGGTTAAGGCGGTTAAAATCCGTCCCCTGCGCGACATGTTCGATACGGCCTCCGGCAGACGTACCCACAATTCATTGACAATCGATTGATACAACGCCGCTTGTTCGGTCTTGAGGCCGGCCGTGTCGCGGACCTCCCACTTATCAGGCAGTTCCGCTTGAATGGACGGATCGACCTTACGGCGACGGAGCAGTACTGGCGTGAGCAGCTGAGCGAGATGGCGGGCCGTCGGCCCCTGCGGATGCGCCGTGATGGGCGCCGCGAAATGACGGCGAAACCAGGTTTGCCCCCCTAAGTACCCGGGATTGAGAAAGTCCATAATCGCCCATAGTTCCTCCAAGCGGTTTTCTACCGGCGTCCCGGTCAGGGCAATCCGATGACGGGCTGATAGCTGCCGGACAGCCGCAGCCTGTTTGGTGTCCACGTTCTTGATGTTTTGCGCTTCATCGACCACCACCGCATCCCAGTCCACCTGACTCAACTCGTCCACATCACGGACGCAGGTGGCAAACGTGGTCAACACCACGTCCGCCTTTATGCCCTCTCTCGCCAGCCGGGTTTGCCCTCGTTCATCCGTCTCGTGGCGCTTCGCCCCATGGTGCACGTAGACCCTAAGCGCAGGGGCAAACCGCTGTATTTCAGCCCGCCAATTGGGCACAAGTGAGGTGGGACAGACCAATAGATGCGGTCCGCGCGCCTGCCCCTGCTCCTTCACGCTTAAGAAATACGCCAGAACCTGTATGGTTTTCCCCAGCCCCATGTCGTCCGCCAGACAGGCACCAAGCCCCAAGTCCCGCAGCTGCAACAACCAGAAGAACCCCTGCTTCTGGTAGTCCCGCAGCTGCCCGCGAAACCCACGCGGTAAAGGCCAAGGCTTTGGGACGCGCACCTGTGCCAACGCCTCGACGAAATCCCGCACCGGCGCCGCATCCGGATCGAACGAGACCTCCAACGGCAAATCCGCCTGCTCGTTTTGCAATACGGAACGGACCAGTTCCCAAACCGACATACTCGCAGGGGCACCGTCCGTCAGCGCGCGGATGCGTTCGACAATCGCTTCGACAGGAATGCGTTTCCACGTACCCCCAGCATACACGTACGGTTGTTGTTCGCGGACCAAGGATTCGAACTGCTCTTTCGAGACTTCGGCGTCGTCAACGACGACGGACCAATCAAACTCAACTAACTGTTCCAGGTCAAACCACGCGTTCACTGCGTTCGCCCTGGCCGCTGGACGCGACCGGCGTCGTGTACGCTTCACCCGTACGCGAATCCGCACATCCTTCGTATCCAGGTGCTCCAAATCGGGTGTCAATACCGGGAAGCCAGCCTGCAGCAGGTTGGGAATTTGCTCGTTGATTAGCTCCATCACTTCCCTCGGTTCCACAACCACCTCGCCGGGAGCCGGATTCGACAGCATACGCGCGATGGCCGGGCACACCTCCGCCGCTTTCGCCAGCCTCGGCAAAAGCCAGACATCCGGGTCTGTCAGGACGTCCTCACCTATTCGCCAGCGACGATCCGTTTGCCGCCACCACTCCATCAGCGGGGCGCGCCACGGGAACCACCGATGAACCACCATCCCCCGAAAGGTCCAATGTCCGTCCATTCCTTGCTTGGGTGGAATCAGTTCAAACGCCAACTGCCAGTCCACAGACCCGGTTTTATCGAACAGGGACTCGCTCCATCCGGAATCCCGCAGCTCCATGGCCAGCATCCGCCCCACCAGCCAACGATCCGCTATAAACACCCGTTTTTGTGCCTCGGGATGCTGCTCGCTGAGGCTCTGTTGCCAGTTATCTACCAGTTCCGCTTCCCCGCGGTAACGAATTTGAAACGGCAGATTCGAAGACTCTGGCGCATGCGGGAGTTCGACGAGGTCTTGACGGACCAGCCAGTCCGTACAAACCCACATCCAGGCCGCCAGGGAGGTGTCATTCCCCTCACATCCAGGTAACTCATACCCTTGGTGCAGGATGGATCGAAAGAGGGCGGCCCCAGGTCCCATCCGCCAAGCCGGAATGAAGATGGAGCTGTACTGGCCGGAGGGACTACCTTGACGCACAGACAGACCATCTCCGCTCTGGACATCGAGGGGTTCCGCCAATACCTGCCGCCATGTCCAGTCCGCCAAGGCCGCAAACGGCAAGACGTCCGCCTCCTGCACCAACCGCTGAGCCAAGCGGAGCAGATTCAGGTGCAGCGCCAGCTCCGGTCCAATGAGGACGCCCTCCCAGGTGTGACGGTTCAACACATCCACAAACTCATGTCCAGGGATGACCAGCGCCACCCCGGGACCAACCGGGCTGTCCCCCGTCTGATACTGAACCCCGAGCGTACTGGCCAGCTCACGCAGCCACTTCGTCTCTCCCTCCACCAGCCAGAGAACTCCAGTCCCGAGCTTAGTCCATGGGTCTGCGGCGAGAAATGCCCCGTTCAGCGGAACGCCGCCGTGTTCGTTCTGCCATCGGCGGATGTCGACAGTCTTGTGTGCCCAACCCGATGCCGTAATGTGATGGCTGTCTTCCACCGTTTCGTCCGCCTCCATACTTTGTAAACCCTATTCCTTCATTATATCACGCAAGCGTGGGCAACACCGACAGCATATTCGCCGCCCTTGTCCCGTATGTTTGAATACCGTAAAGGACACGGACGCATAAACGTCTAGCACGCGACTGCGCTTTTGGAGGCGAGATCCTTGAACGGTTTTCTCGGCAACCTGTTCGCCTATTTTTTTATCGCCATGGGCATGGTTTTGGGTGGTTCTCTGCTGGGCGGTGTCGCAGCGGCCATCATCCATTGGCCAGCCCCTATGGGGTATATGCTCCAACTGGCGGATCGACTGAAAATCTGGGCTATGGTCAGCACCCTTGGAGGCACGATGGATACGCTGCGAGCGATTGAAACCGGCGTTTTACATGCGAATCTGAACGTGCTGGGCAAACAGTTCACCTATCTCACGGCTGCATTCATCGGTTGTCAGGTCGGCTATTGGCTGATTGAAACCTTATACGCGGCGCAGGGAAGTGAACTACCAAAATGAAACCGCGTCTCGCACTCGCCCTGCTGATTCTGGGCGGCCTTTTCGGGTCGGTTGCCATGCTCTCTATCCTCGGCGCACGCATCGATACCTTGTCGACCGAACTGCAAAAGTCAGAGACCACCATCGACGAACTGAGCGCCGAGATTCAACACCTCAAAGACCAGGCGGATAGGCCCGTGCAAAAGCCGACCATCCAAAAATTCAGCGTGGAAATCGTCGAGGCCCCCAGCGACGTCACAGAACTACAGAAAATCCGGGCGGCCGAGTATGTCAAGCAGAAACTCGCGTTTCTAGTCGGCCTCCCGCTCGATCCGCTCGTGGAAACGCCTGCGTTCATCCCATCCATCATCGATGGCCGAACCATTACTATCGATGAAAAAGACTACCGGTTTCACGTCAAAACCTTGGTCATCGGTGAGGTCCCCTACCTACAGGTGACGTTAACCGCGGCGGAGTAACGTGTATCTCAAAACCCCAGCGAAGACCCGTCGCCGTCCTTCTCCTTTCGCCCCTTGCCCCGTTACTTTTCCCCTGCAACCGCAAGCCGCTCGATTCGCTCTACACTCGATTCGCTATAATAGAGACGTTCCAGAAAGGATGGTTTTTTTGCTCTACAGTGACATGACACCCGAGCAATTACAGCGTGAGATGAAAGACCTGCAGCAACAGGGACAGCGCGCGTATGACGAGGAAAACTGGAGCCAATATGAAGTGCTGATGCAAAAGTGGTACCTGGCCAAGTCCTATCTTATCGAGCCTGAAGCCGACATCCGGATTGGGGCCACCTATCGCTTGGCGGAAGCATACGACCAGTTTACGGTGGCCAAAGTCAAAGGGGTCATGGCGTGGGGCACCCGGATGTCGGACGGCGCCGAGATTGCCGTCCCTATCGCCATGCTGGAAAAGGATTGAGCGGCGGATGCGGCCGCTCATCCGCCCAAAAGAACGTCTTCCCACTCCTTAGGTGCCTGGTTCAGTGAGCGCGCCCCTTGCTCCTCAATCACCACCAAATCCTCGATGCGCACGCCAAACTTTCCCGGCAAATACACCCCGGGTTCAATGCTCATGACCATCCCCGGCTCCAACACCTGTTCGTTCCCGGCCATGACGAAGGGCGCCTCATGGATGTCGAGCCCAACCCCATGCCCCGTTCGATGCGTAAAATACGCCCCGTATCCGGCCTCTGTAATCACGCGGCGAACGCACGCATCGACCTCGCCCAGGGCCACCCCTGGACGCGCCGCCGCGATGCCTGCCTTCTGCGCCGCCAACACCACCTTGTAAACTTCTTCCATCTCTTTGTCTGGCCGTCCGAGGACAAATGTCCGCGTGATGTCACTGCAATAGTGGCGATACAACCCGCCCGTATCGACGATGACCGTGGTATCCAAGAGCAGCGGCGTCTCGTCCGGATCGTGATGAGGCGCAGCCCCCATCGGCCCGGACGCGACAATCGGCGGGAACGACATTTTGGCCGATCCCGCCTCCCGCCACAACTGGGCCAGCGTCTCGGCGGCCGCTTGCTCCGTCATCCCTGGCCGTAAGCGTGCTGCCAGCTGTTGGACCACTTGGTCCGCCATCTGCGAAGCCCGCTCCAATGCCTCAATTTCCTCCGCGTCTTTCCGCGTGCGCAACTCATCCAAGAGCGCATCCGCGTTTCCAGGCAGCGTATTTTGGCCTAAGGCTGCGGCCAGACCGAATACGTGGCGAGCCGGCCACTGCCCGTCCACCAAAAGCCCTGCGGCACTCCCTAACACAGACACCACCCGCTCGTACGGGTTTTCTCCGTCCCGGAAATAGTAGGTTTCCACGCCGCACGCTGCGGTTTCCTCCTGGAACATCTCCGCCGTCACCCAGACCGGGTCCTCACCCCTACGCAGCACCAGGGCGTTGAGACGCTCGCCCGGTTCCAGCCAGACACCGGTGAAGTAGTACACTCCAGGAACGGAGGTGACTAAAGTGCTTTTAGCGCCCCGCTCCGTCATCAACTGTTCCATTCGCTGCCGCCGTGCTGCATAAACATCTTTCGTCATCAGTTTCTCCTCCGTCATCATCGTCACTTTCAACTTAGCCAGCTGTGTCTCCCGCTGCAGCGGCTTCGTGTTGACCGCCGCCAGCTCTCGCACCCACTGCGGACGATGGGTACGGGAACAGCTCGCTGACACGGACCGTGCGGCCGTATTCGTTTTTGTACACCACGTGTTCCCGAGAAAACTGCCGTGGGCTTTCCAGACCGGCGGCCGCCGCCAGAGCAAACAAACTCTCCCGCATTTGTAGAATGTAGTTCATCACCCGCCACTGCTTCTCCTCTGGAACGAGTGCCGCCTGATACTTCGGGTGGGTTGTGGTGACCCCGGTCGGGCACTTCCCGGTATGACACTGCATCGCCATAATGCAGCCATTGGCCATCATGAACCCGCGCGCTGAATTGACGCAGTCCGCCCCCAACGCCAAGGCGATGGCCACCTTGTCCGGGGTGATCAGTTTCCCGGACGCAAACACGACAAACCGGTCGCGAACCCCCATCTCCCGAGCCGTATCATCCAGCGTCAGCAAGGCGGGATACAGAGGCAACCCCATACTGTCGGCCATCGCCTTGAAGGTGGCGCCTGACCCCCCTTCGCCTCCGTCCACGGTGATAAAGTCGGGATAGATGTCGAGCCGCTTCATGGTCTCAAACAAGGTGGTCAGCCGTGCCGCATCGCCCACGACGATTTTGATGCCCACCGGTTTTCCGCCTTCCACCTGCAGGGTATGGACAAAACGCAGGGCTTGCTCCTCATTTTCAAGAAAAGGGAAACGGTTCGGAGAATTGACCGTCGCCCCCAAGGGCACCTTGCGAATGGCGGCAATCTTCGCGTTGACTTTTGCCCCTTCCAAGTGCCCACCGCGAATCTTGGCGCCCTGGGCAAACTTGAGTTCAAACGCCTTGATGTGCGGTTCCTGGGCCTTCTGCAGAAACTCTGTCAGCGAAAAACGGCCTTCGTCATCCCGATAGCCGAATAACCCTGGCCCAATCTGCGCGATGACGTCTACCCCCGTGGCCAAATGCTCCGGGGCCACCCCGCCCTCGCCGGTGTTAATCCACGATCCGCCCGCCATCTTCGCGCCATTGCCGGTGCTCAGGATATAATGCTCACCCACGGCGCCATAGGAAGTGGCAGACGCTCCAAACATGCCTTTCAAACGCCACGGATGGCGCCGATTCGGTCCCACCACAATCGCATCCTCGTCCGTGTACAACCACTTATGGGCCTTGTCTTCCACCATCCGTTCGTGCCGCGTGAACAGCGTCTCCTTGACAATTTCGTACTTTTTCCCGCGCACCGGCTGCTGATTGTCCGCCCGCAGCTCCTCCCTCAGTTTGGGAAACAACGCGTTGGAAAGATAGAATCCGGGCTGCTCGTAGTCGCGCTTAGCGCCAAAACTGATGAGGTCCGTGCGGTACTTACTCGCAAACACTACCCCCAGGTAATCGGCCCGAGAAAATGGTTTGCCCTCAGTGTCGTGGTCAAACCAGTACTGCCGGAACTCCGGCCCGAGCTTTTCCAGCAAATAACGAAGCCAACCCAGATACGGATGCGCCCGAATGACCGAGTGCTGCGGTTTTTTCGAGAGCGCATACATATACACCAGAAAGGCAATCGGTGGTACAACGACAACCAGCAAAAGGATGATAAGAAGGGTCATCTCCACGGCAGCGTATCCCCCCTGTGGTCTGCTCCTAGCCGTAAGCCGGATAAAACTGGCCACCGGGCCAATCCCTACTGCCTCAGTGTAACACAATACAGAAAGACCCACAGGCAGATTCCCCATGGGTCTTTCTATCGTAAGCCGCCGATGGTTCGTCGCTTTCCGCAGCTACCGAAACAGACCGCGCAGGACAAACGCCACATTGGCGGGTCGCTCGGCCAGTCGGCGCATGAAGTAGCCGAACCAGTCGTTCCCGTAGGGAACATAGATGCGCAAGGGATACCCTTGTTGGACGAGTTCGGCCTGTAGCTGAGTAGCGATTCCATACAGCATCTGAAACTCGTATTTATCCGCCGGTATTTGGTGATCCGCAATGAATCGCTTGGCGTGCGCGATGATGGCGGGATCGTGCGTGGCAATGGCGGTGAATCCGGGACTTTGAAGCTGGGTCTCCATCAAACGGAGGTAGTTCGCATCCACCTGCGCCTTGTCCTGAAACGCGACCGATGCCGGCTCTTTGTACGCGCCTTTCACGATGCGCAGGTGGACGCCTTCGTTCCCCAGCCGCTGGACGTCCTCCAGGCTGCGAAACAGGTACGCCTGAATCACCGTGCCTACGTTCGCGTAGTCCCGGCGCAGTTCATCCAGGATGTCCAGCGTCACCTGGCAATGAGCGTAATCCTCCATATCTATCGTTACCATGATGTCCAAACGGGCGGCCGTGTCGAGAATCCGCCGCATGTTCTCCATGCAGAGTGGACGGCTGATGTCCAACCCCAACTGGGTCATTTTTAAAGACAATGTGGCGTCAACGCCGGACGCATCAATGGCCTCCAGCGTGCGCACGCAGACATCCGCCGCTTCTCGTGCCTCCGCCTCATCCTGGACAAACTCCCCCAGGTGGTCGAGTGTGACCTTCATGCCGGCGCGATTGAGCGCCCGGATGGTCGCAATCGCCTCCTCAATCGTCTCCCCCGCCACGAACCGTTTGGCGCCAAACCGCAACCCGTACCGTTTGGCCCAGCGGTTGGCCATCGGATTGGCTGCCAAGGATTGGAAGAACTTGCGCATAATCTGCTCCATGTTTACCTATCCCCCACATCCTCCATTGGCCTCTATCTATCAATAGGCCTTGGCGTACCAGACCGAATGGGCTGCCGACTTGCCGCAGACGGCGCAGGTTGGCAGTGTCTCAGGGGGCTGGAACGGGATGTTGCGGCTGGTCGCCCCGGCCTGCTCTTTGATGGCCTGCTCACAAGCCGCATCGCCGCACCACCCGGCAAGTACAAACCCGCGGCGGGCGCCAATGATTTCGACGATGTCACCCAGCGTATGCGCCACATGTGAGTGCTCATCCTGAAACTGTTTCGCGCTCTGGAACATGGTCCGCTGAATGTCATCCATCAACTCCGGCAGCCTCTTCAACAGTTCCCCTTCCGGAACCGCCAACTTCTCCCCGGTATCGCGAAGCGCCAGGGTGACCTGGCCGTTTGCGATGTCCCGCGGACCGATTTCCAGACGAATGGGGATGCCGCGCATCTCGTACTCGTTAAACTTCCAACCGGGGCTGAAATCTTCTCGGGCGTCCATGCGGACACGCCAACCCGCCTGCTCTAGGCTGTTCAGCAGGGACGACGCATGCTCGACCACCCGTGCGCGTTCCTTCTGAGGTCCAATCGGAACGATGATAATCTGGGTTGGGGCAATCTTCGGCGGCAGGACAAGCCCCTTGTCGTCCCCATGCACCATGATGATGGCTCCCAGGATACGAGTGCTGATGCCCCACGAAGTGGTGTAGACATACTTCAACTGATTGTCCCGATCGAGGTACTTGATCTCAAACCCTTTGGCAAAGTTCTGCCCTAAATAGTGGGATGTGGCCGCCTGCAGCGCTTTGCCGTCTTTCATCATGGCCTCCAGGGAATAGGTGGCCACCGCCCCGGCAAACTTTTCCGACGGGGTTTTTTGCCCGCGGAAGACGGGAATCGCCAACACGTTTTCCACGAAATCCGTGTAGACGTCGAGCATCTGGCGCGTCTCCTGCTCCGCTTCCTCCGCCGTCGCGTGGGCGGTATGGCCCTCCTGCCAGAGGAATTCGCTCGTGCGCAGGAACGGCAGGGTCCGCTTTTCCCAGCGCACCACATTCGCCCACTGGT
This sequence comes from Alicyclobacillus herbarius DSM 13609, assembly GCF_000430585.1. Taxonomy (GTDB): domain Bacteria; phylum Bacillota; class Bacilli; order Alicyclobacillales; family Alicyclobacillaceae; genus Alicyclobacillus_G; species Alicyclobacillus_G herbarius. Next base: position 23,119 of record NZ_AUMH01000015.1, on the reverse strand, counting down.
TGATGAGGACCGGCAGGTCGCGGTAAGAGTGAATCCAACGCGCATACATGTGCCCGATGACCGTCTCCGACGTCGGACGGATGGCCAGGCGCTCCTCCAGCTTCTCGCCTCCCGCCTCCGTCACCCACGGCAGTTCCGGATTGAATCCTTCCACATGCTCCTTTTCTTTTTCGAAGAAACTCTCCGGAATGAACAGCGGGAAATAAGCATTGCGGTGGCCCGTCCGTTTAAAACGCATGTCCAACTCACGCTGACAGGCCTCCCACAGCTCATATCCATCCGGTTTGAACACGATGCAGCCTCGCACCGGGGCATAATCCATCAAATCCGCTTTTTGAATCACGTCGATATACCAACGTGAAAAATCCTCACTCTGGGGTGTAATCTCTTTGACAAACTCCTTGTCCTGCCTCGCCATATGTATCCTCCCACATCATTCTCACACGCACCCGTGTCTTCCTATCGTTATTATCGGACGTAATCGGGGATTTCTAACCCTGTTGGTTGGTTTTGTCTAGCAAACCCAAGTCCATATGCCGGCCCCATCGGAGAGGTGTCGGCGGAGGCCGGCATGGAAACGGTAGCCCGAACAAAACTTAGATCAAAACGTCAAGTACGTGTACCCCGTGCATCCCTGCTTGATAGCCAATGATGTAGCCCAACAGGGCGAAAAACGCAAGGAAGAAGAGGATTGCGAGGGTTGCAAACAACCCGCGCATCACTTTTCGGCGCAGGAACCAACAGACGGCCGCCAGAATAAACAACACGGCAACGACTACCGTCAAAACCACGCGCACCTCTCCTGTCCGTTCAAGACATTACGCATGACGCCTTGGCGCCGGTAAAATCCGCTCCACTTGTACGGTGCGCTCAGGCACCCAGGTCGACGGATCGGCCTCGTCAAACTGTTCCAGATACGCGATGACCTCCGTGGTGATGGCGGTCGGCGTGGAAGCACCGGCGGTGACGGCCACCGTCTTTACCCCCATCAGCCACTCGCGCTCTATCTCGCTTACATCCGCGACGCGATACGCCTTGGTCCCAGCAATTTCTTCGGACACTTGCGCCAAGCGATTGGAATTGTTGCTGCGGGGATCGCCCACTACGATGCACAGGTCGGCTTCTTTCGCCTGTTCGGCCACCGCCTGCTGCCGGGTTTGCGTGGCCATGCACAGTTCATTGTAAACTTCCGCCTGCGGGTACTTTTGTTTCACCGCGTCCATCAAATGGGCGGTATCCCACTGACTCATGGTGGTCTGATTGGTCACGGCAATCTTCGCATTGGTCAAGTTGAGTTGTTCAATGTCGTGTTCATTTTCAATCAGATGCACGTGACCGGGAGCCACGCCACAGGCACCTTCCGGCTCTGGGTGACCCTTGCGACCGATGTAGACAATCTCATACCCTTCCCGGACCTTGTCACGGATTAAATCGTGTGTCCGCGTCACATCTGGGCACGTCGCGTCGATGACGCGCAATCCTCGCTCGGCGGCCCGCCGCTTGACCTCCGGGGAGACCCCGTGGGCGGTGAAAATCACCGTCCCCGTCTTGACTTGTTCCAGCAGCTCGAGGCGGTTGGCACCGTCCAGTGTGATAATGCCGACCTTTTCAAAGGCGTCGACCACATGCTGGTTATGAACAATCATCCCCAGGATGTAGATGGGCCTTGGCAGAGACTTATCCTCCGCCGCCTGCCGCGCCAGCACCATAGCATCCACAACCCCATGGCAATACCCACGCGGTGTAATGCGAATCACCTTCATTACCTACTCCTCCTCTCTCCTCTTAGAATTCCGATCCGTTATGCACTCTGTCCCCTTATTCATTCGGGTCCCCGCATGCGTTCTGGCCGCCATGCGCGCAACAGCTGTTGTTTCAAGTCCCACAGCTTCTGCGACAAGTCGACGTGATAAATATGGGGATTCACTGGCCGTAGCACTTCCGACGAAAAGCGGCTGATGTTGTCTTCCACTCGCCGGCGTATTGCCCGAATGTCCGGAAGTTCATACACCAGTTCCCCATTCAGGTAAATGGGAGTCAAAAGCGATTCAATCTCGTATTCACGCAGCACCTTGCGCTTATAGGTATGCACCGGATCAAACAACTCCAGCGGCCGATTGGCAGTGTACGATTCATCCGCCAGTGCAATCAAGTCGGCCGAAGCGTAACCCTGCACGTACAAACGCAACAGTTGTTTCCGTCCTGGATTCGTGATTTTGACCGGGTTTTCGGAGACCTTGATCTTCGGCACCATGTACCCGTTGGCTTCCTGGGCCACGAGTTTATAGACCGCCCCCAACGCCGGACAGCCGCTGCTCGTGATGAGATTGGTGCCGACCCCCCAATCGGTAATCTCCGCCTCCTGAAGGATCAGCTCTCGAATCGTTCGTTCGTCCAGGTCGGACGACGCGATAATCCCGACGTCCTGCAGCCCAGCCTCATCCAGCATCGCTCGCGCCCGCTTCGACAGATAGGCCAGGTCGCCGCTGTCGATGCGGATCGCCAATAGCCGCTTGCCCTTGGCGGCCAACTCCCCGGCGATTTGAATCGCGTTGGGAACGCCGCTTTGCAACACGTCATACGTATCGACCAACAAGATGGCCTGATCCGGAAACGTATCCACGTAAGCCCGAAAGGCATCCAGTTCACTGGGGAAACTCTGAATCCAGCTGTGCGCCATCGTCCCGACCACCGGAATCCCGTAGGCCTGCCCAGCCAAAAGGTTGCTGGTTGCCGCGCAGCCGCCGATGAAGGCCGCTCGAGCGCCGAAAATCGCCGCGTCTGCGTTTTGGGCGCGGCGAAGCCCCATTTCCAGCACCTTGGCCCCCGGATGCCGCCGGTCTGTTTGTGCAGCATCCACGATGCGCTGCGCCTTGGTGGCGATGAGACTCTGATGGTTGATAAACGATAAGACGGCCGATTCCACAAACTGCAGTTCAAAGATTGGCCCTTCAAACCGCAGCAGGGGTTCATTCGGGAAGACAATCGTCCCTTCCGGCACAGCGTACAAGTCGCCTGTGAAACGCAGACCGCGCAGACGGTTCAGGAAATCCTCGTCAAACAACTGCAGACTACGCAGATACGCGATATCTTCCTCGGTGAAACGAAGGTTGTGCAGGTACCAGACCACCTGCTCCAACCCCGCCGCGATGACGTAGCCATTGCCGCACGGATTGCTGCGGTAAAACAAATCGAACACGACCCGCTGTCCATCCTGCCCTTGCCGGTACTGGCCATACATCATGGTCAGCTGATACAGGTCGGTCAGGAGGGACAATCGACGATCACGATAGACGGCGTTGGCCGAAATCTCTTCAATCCGCTCCCGAGCGCGCGCCACGACGGCGGCGTCCGCTTTCTCGCGTGCCTCGGTCAGCGGCTGTCGGACACTTACTTCCATCTTCATTCATCCCCTGTTCGGGCAGCCCGGTGAATCTGTTCGCACAGCGCTTTGGCCAGAGCTTCCCGCCCTGCGGCGACCACGTTACGCAACGTCAGGTCATAAGGGTTCTCATCCACATCCAGGACGCTGCCGCCCGCCTCCTGCACCAACAGCGCGCCAGCCGCGAGGTCCCAGGCGTTGAGGTCATATTCCCAGTAGGCGTCCAGTCTTCCCGCGGCGACATACGCCATTTCGATGGCGGCCGTCCCGAGTACACGCAGGCTCTTGACCCGTGTTGCGATGGCCAATGCGGCCGCGCGGCTTTCGCGCACCGGCTGACGAGAAGGAAACCCGGTCGCGACCACACTCTTCTGGATATCTTCTTGACTGGAAGCCTGCAACCGGGTTCCCGGCAGACCCTCCCGGCGCTTGGAGCAGAGCCACACCTCCGCTTCCTGCTCGCTGCAGAGGTATGCCCCCTCTCCACGAACGGCGAGAAACACCTCGGACCGGTACGGGTCAAACACGACCCCGATGACCGGTTGTCCCCGCTCTGCGTAGGCAACGGACACCGCCGACAGGGGGATTTGTTGAACGAAATTGGTCGTACCATCGAGCGGATCGACCACCCACACCCGCTTTTCATCGGTCGCCTGGCTGGCCGCCTTGCGAGCCGCCTCAGAACCAGGCGCCGTCGTTTCTTCGCCTAAAATCGCATCCTCCGGATAGGCGGAACGAACGTGCCGACGAATGATTTCTTCACACTTCGGATCGACATCCGTCACCAAATCGCTCGGTGAAGACTTACTCCGAACCTCTTTGTCACTAAACCGACGCGAATAGAAATACCGCCCTGCCTCCAGCGCAGCAGCTAGAGCGACCGAAAACCGCTGTTCCCATGCATGCGCCAATGTCAACAACCTCTCGTCGAATTGCGATTGGCAGGCCTGTCCGATGCCCTCTACAACCAAGCAGACCGGTTTCTACCATGGTCTGTCGGGGATCTACCGCCCACACACTCGTGCTCTCTAGATCTTTAACATACTTTGCGCAAAATCGCCACGATCCACGTCGTGCACCGCACTGGATTGTATGCTAAAAAAGCATCGGTATGGAATACTGGTAACTGAAACCAATCCCGATGGGAGGGACATTCGTGACCGACGCAACACGCATTGCCCGTGATTCGCTTGGCGAAGTCCGCATTCCGAAGAGCGCCTACTACGGCGCCCAGACGGCGCGCGCCATCGAGAACTTCCCCATCAGCGGCCTGCGTCTGCCGCGGGCCTTTATCCGCGCGCAGGGAATCATTAAGTGGGCGGCAGCGCGGGCGCACGCTGAGCTCGGCGTCATGGAGACACAAAAAGCGGAAGCGATTTGTCAGGCGGCGCGCGAAGTAATTGAGGGAAAGCTGGACGACCAGTTTCGGGTCGACGTTTACCAGGCCGGAGCCGGAACGTCGCAAAACATGAACGCCAACGAAGTCATTGCCTCACGTGCCGCCGAATTGTTGGGAGGGGCGCGCGGAGACTATTCGCTGGTGCACCCGAACGATGACGTCAATCGCTCCCAGTCGACCAATGACACCATCCATGTCGCCATGCAGATTGCCGGTATGGAACTGCTCGCGCACCAGCTAGATCCGGCACTGGCCCGCTTGACCGACGCCCTCAAGCAAAAGGGCAACGAATTTATGGACGTCGTCAAGTCCGGCCGCACGCACCTGCAGGATGCGGTACCCATGCGCCTGGGCGACGAATTCTACGGGTATGCCCACAACATCGAACGGCATCGCCGTTGGCTGGAACAGGCCGCTGCCAATCTTTTACCCATCGGGTTGGGCGGGAACGCCGTAGGAACGGGCATCAACACGCCGCCCGGTTTCGCCGAAGCTGCGGTGGCCCATATTGCCCAATTCACCGGACTGGCCTTTTGCTTGCCGGAAAACCCGTTCACCTTCAATCAAAACCCGGACGAAGTCGTCTGGGTCAGTGCAGCCCTGCGTAACCTCGCGCTGGCGCTGCAGCGCATCGCCAACGACCTGCGCCTGTTGTCCTCCGGGCCACGAACCGGGCTCGCGGAAATCGAACTCCCCGCAGTACAGCCGGGATCGTCGATTATGCCGGGAAAGGTCAACCCGGTGCTGGCGGAGATGCTGAACATGGTGATGTATCAGGTGCAAGGGTGTGACACGGTTGTCGCCCAGGCAGGAGGAGCTGGGCAACTGGAACTCAACGTCATGATGCCGGTCATGGCCGCGAATTTCCTGCACGAAATCCAAATCCTCGCGAATGCAGTCGAGGCCTTCACGGACAAGTGCGTGCGTGGGATTCGGGCAAACCGGGACCGTTGCCGCAGCTACGCCGAACACTCACTTTCGCTCGCCACCGCCTTAAACGTGGAGGTCGGATACGATACCGCCTCCCGCATCGTCAGACACGCCCTGGCGCACAACCTCAGCCTGCGCGATGCGGGGGTGCAACTCGGCATCGACGCGGGGGCCCTCGACCGCGCACTCGACGTAGATGTCTTGTCCCAAGTCGTGCAAAGAACACGCCCGCAGGGGAACCCAAGTTTCGACGCGCTACAGGGGACGTCGGCTTTCAGCCGTCCGCAATCGTCCGCCCCGGCACAGCCCCCGCACCCGGAAACGGGCGATTAACGACGATTCACCGCGTCGCATAACGGCCGCCAGGCCGACTTGGCGGGAGTAGATTCCCGCCTTCGGGTCGGCCGAATCTCCCGCAGCGGACACGTTTGGTCTTGCTTCACTGGACATCGGCCGGATGAAACCCGGGAACCTCCCCCGCCAGGATGGCCGACGCGAGTCGTTCTAAGGGTTCCGACAGGGACGTATCGTCCGTAACCGCAGGAATGAAAGCGCGAATTTTTTGGAGCAGGTTGCGAGTGGCCGGAGCCAGATATCCTTCCGCCTGCTGCAGGTGAATGGCCTGCGCCGCGCAGGCCATTTCGATGGCGATGACGTGCGCCACGTTGTGAATCATCTGCCGGCACTGGCGGGCCGCAATCGTCCCCATACTGACGTGATCCTCTTGGTTGGCCGAGGATGGAATGGAATCCACGCTGGCCGGGTGGGCCAACACCTTGTTCTCGGAAACCAGCGCCGCCGCCACGTACTGCGTAATCATGAAGCCAGACTGAAGTCCTGGGTCTGGCGCGAGAAACGCCGGCAAACCACTGAGCTGAGGGTTGACCATGCGCTCGGTGCGACGCTCGGAGATGTTCCCCCACTCCGCCGCCCCGATTTTGAGCAGGTCCATCGCGATGGCAATCGGCTGGCCATGAAAGTGACCCCCGGAGAGAATACGGCCGTCCTCAAGCACAATCGGATTATCGGTGGCCGAATTTATCTCCACCAGCAGCCGATCCCGCACGTACTCGATGGTCTGCCAGGATGATCCGTGTACCTGCGGACCGCAGCGCAGTGAATAGGCGTCCTGCACGCGCAAGATCCCTTGTCGGGAGACCCGCTGACTGCCTGCCAACCATTGCCGCAGGCGCCCCGCAACCGCCAGGAATTCCTTGTGCGGGCGAACCCGCAACAACTCCTCGTCAAAGACATCCGCAATCCCCTCCAAGGCCTCCATCGTCAACGCCAGCGCGGCATCCGCGGCCAGACCGACATGAACGGCTTCCGTCAGGGCGAGGACCCCAATCGCCGTCATCGCCTGCGTGCCGTTAATCAGCGCTAGCCCTTCCTTAGCCATCAGCTCGACGGGTTTGAGCCCGGCCTTAGCCAGGGCTTCGGCTCCGGGGAGAACGCGACCATGAAACTCCGCCTTCCCTTCGCCAATCAGGACCAGCGCCATGTGTGCCAGCGGGGCCAAATCCCCGCTCGCCCCCAGTGACCCTTGACTGGGGATAACCGGATGCACGCGCCGATTCACCATCTCAATCAGGAGACGCAAAGTTTCCTCGCGAATGCCGGAAAACCCTTTGGCGAGAGCGTTGGCCCGCAAAGTCAGCATGGCCCGCACTACGTCCGTGGACAGCGGCTGCCCGACTCCTACGGCATGAGATCGGAGTAGGTTCATCTGCAGTTTGCTGAGGTCGCCTCCATCAATCCGCACGTCGGCCAATTTTCCAAAACCTGTCGTCACACCGTAGACGACACGCGCAGCCTGCACCTGCTCTTCAATCCGAGCGCGGCTCGCACGGACCCTTTCCCAGGCGGCATCCGTCACCTCAACCTGTGCTCCCGCCACAACCTCCATCACCATTTCTGGGGTTAGGGTCTGCCCGTCCAACATCACTTTTCGTTCCTGCATGGCACGTTCCTCCTTTTGTCAGTCTGCCCGAATCGGGATTTCCTACGATGCTTTATGGTTCATTAGCGCTTTAGCCAACAAAAAAGCGACCCGACATTGGGCCGCTGCCTCTTCATTTGTTTTTATTTGCCATATAACTTCGTAGCGTATGTCTCGTCTCATCGTCCTGCCCGACTCGCTCACCTACCTCCCCCCTAATCACCTGTCCCTTCCGACTGTCCCTTCCGCCGCCGATAGCGCTTGGGTCAAATCGGACCAGATATCCTCCACACATCCGCCGACGAACGTGCGGTGCATCCTCGTGGCGAGGCGAAAACGGATGTAGACCACACGTGCCACCACCTCCATCGCTTCCACGTTGGCGCCCGCTTCGGCCAAGACGGACACAATGTCACGCACCATCCCGACACGGCCTTCGATTTCCAAGCACCAGCGAAGCGTTGGTCGACCGCATTCCATCACTTAAACTTTCGCCAATCCAAGCGCGACTCGCGTAGAAGTTCGGCAAAGGAAGGTTCCTCAGTTTCCGTATCTGGACTGAACAACTCGGCAAAGGTCGGTTCTTCGTCCTCCGCGCCGAGCTCGGACTTCTCGTCATGCCGCTTACCCGTCGGCTTCGTCCGTGCTGATTTTTTACCGCCCGAGCGTCCAACTGGTTGCGTCAGAGCGGCCTGCTGCTCCACCTCCCGATGCAGGTCTTGCAGCTGTTGCAGGACCGACTCTGGCAAGGCTTCCCGCAGACTCGCTGCAGGCGTTGGCTGTACCACCTTCCCGCCGTGTTCGTGGTCCGGCTGATTCTTTCGCTGCCTCTCTGACGGGGACGAGTCGTCCAGCGGATCCCACGCATAGTCCGGCTTATCTTGGAATTCCACGCTCTGAGGGGTGGATTTCTTTCGCCGCTTTGCCACGCTCAATTCCCCCTAGGTCGATTCGAGCGAAGGATTGGCTTGCCCATCCAACCACTTCGCCAAAAACTGTTTTTCCTCGGTCACCAGTTGCGGGTGTTCATGCAGGTGCGTCCGCAACACCGATTCTTCCCAATCCTCCAAATCTGCCGGATTGTCGATCGCCGGCGGTGGGGAAGGCAAGTCGATGAGCTTCCGGTCATACAGCATCTCCCATTCCTCTGCGCCGTCGCGCTGTATGCGCCGACTCACCTGCATGCGGATCCCCTCCTCACCGGGGTCGGTGCATGCGTACATCATCATTTCGTAATCATCCCACTGATGGGTCCAGTCTAACGGATCCAACGGCTTTGCCTCCTAGTTTCCAATACGTGTCCGAAAAGGCCTTTCCGGACTACCTTTCGGTTCAAATCCAGTGTAGCGAGCCATCCCTAACCCCTGCAAGCGGGTGCAGGCTGGCTTCCGGTCTGCTACAATATGTCACGTACGCCGGAACGGTTGTTGTCCAATTTGGGTACAATTGTGAAGAAGGAGGCCAAAGTATCATGAGGAGGGTTTTTGAGGTCGCATTCGTCGTTATTTTAATCATTGTCGCCTTTTTCACCTTCCGCCCGCAGCCACCGTTTCCACATGTGGCGGGCGTCGATGCCGCGCTGCCCTTGGTACAGGAAGCGAACACGGGCAAGTAGGACGTTCCTACAGCTTGCGTGCGTCACGCATACATAGACAGCTCGGTGAATGAACAGGGCGGGATACCCCGCCCTGTTCGCATTTTTGCGACTCTCTATCTTCCTAATCCGCACTGGACGCAGAACCGACCTACACGCCCTGCGCCTTGAGTTGGCGGACGGCCTCCGTAATCTTCGGTACAACCTCAAACAAGTCGCCGACAATCCCATAATCGGCCACCTGGAAGATGGGGGCTTCCGGGTCTTTATTGATAGCCACGATGACCTTGGAGTTGGACATGCCTGCCAGGTGCTGAATGGCGCCGGAAATGCCGCACGCGATATACAGGTCTGGGGTGACCACTTTCCCCGTTTGGCCAATCTGCAAGGCATAATCACAATACCCGGCGTCACATGCGCCTCGAGACGCACCGACGGCGCCGCCCAACGCTTCGGCCAGCTCATACAAAGGTTTGAACCCCTCTGCGCTCTTCACACCCCGGCCACCAGAAACGATGATCTTCGCTTCCGACAGGTCGACCCCCCCGGTCGCCTTCTGCACAATTTCGCGCACAGTGGTCGACAAGTCGACCGGCTCCAGTGTCACGTCCACGGTTTCTATCGTCCCGGCCTTGCCCTGTCCTGCACCGGCCGCTTCCAAGTTGTTGGGACGGATGGTGGCAATCGTCACCCCCTCACGGACGACCACCTTGGTAAACGCCTTGCCCGCATAGATGGGGCGCGTGAAGACAATGTGTTCTCCCTCCACGCTGAGATTCACCACATCCGAAACCTGTCCGGCGCCAAGGCGCATCGCGACCATCGGCGCCAGGTCTTTGCCAATGGCCGAATGAGCAAACAACACGACGTCTGGAGAGAATCTCGAGATGGTCTCCAGAACCGCTTTCCGGTACGCCGACGGCGTGTAGTCCTTTAAGTGTGGATTGTCCACCACATACACCACGTCAGCCCCGTAATCGCCCAAACCTTCGCCGAGCGACTTGACGCCATCCCCTAGAATCAACGCGGCAATCGGGCTGCCCTCCGCAATCGTCAACGCAGCCCCCAACATTTCGTACGTCACATTGCGTAGCTTACCATGGCGTACATCCGCGACCACGAGCACTTTTTTCCCCATTTTGGCATCCCACCTCTCAGTCAATCACTTTTTCTACATTGCGCAGGGACGCAACCAGTTCCGCGACCTGCTCTTCGAGATCTCCGCTCAAAATTCGACCCGCTTGTTTCGGAGCCGGCAGAAACGTCTCTACGACTTCCGTACGGGGACGGATATCCTCTTGGGACAGTCCCAAATCCGCCAGCGTCACGTGTGTCAACGGTTTCTTGCCTGCCCTACGGATGCCAATCAAGGAAGGATAGCGAGGGTCATTCAGCCCTTGTTGTGCCGTAACGAGAATTGGAAGTTTTCCTTCCACATGTTCCTCATCCCCTTCGGCATCCCGGTATCCAACGACTTTATCCCCTTCCACCACCAGCTTGGTGAGGGTCGAAATGTGCGGAATTCCTAACTCCTCGGCGAGACGAACGGCCACCTGGCCCGATCCGTCGTCCACCGCCTGATTTCCGGCCAGAATGATGTCATACTCACGCTGCCGAATGATGGCGGCCAAAACCCGTGCCACCGTATATTCATCCCCGAATAGTTGCTCATCGTCGGCCAAGATGGCCTCATCAGCCCCCATCGCCAGGGCTGTCCGGAGCGCCTCCTCGGTCCTCGTGGGCCCCACAGAGACGACCACCACCTCGCCGCCATACTCTTCCTTTAAGCGGATGCCTTCCTCGACTGCGTACTCGTCGTACGGATTGATGACAAAGCGCACTCCGTCCTCTTTAATCACCCCGTTTTCGAGTACAATCCGCTCCTCAGTGTCAAACGTCTGCTTGAGGCACACGATGATGTTCACCTACGACACCCCTTCCTACGTTCTTAACGCACTTGATGTACCTGCGGGCGTACCTTCAGTCCGTTCAGCAGCACATCCACCACAGCGTCCGCCTGCGCATGCAGGTCGTATTTGCTGCCCGTCAAAACCCATGCGGTGACCGTCTCGTCGATGGTGCCAAAAATCATCCGCCGGGCAATACGCCGGTCCATCGAAGGCCGGAAGACGCCTTGCCGAACCCCATCCTCAATGATGCCATCCAAGACATCGTAAAGCGGTTTCATAAACTCCCCAATAGCCCTTCGAATCCCCGCGTCAACTTGGCGCATGTGAACCTGCGTGACCATCGCCAGCTTGGGATCTGCCCCCAATTCACGCAAATACAAGTGAACCAGATAGTCCAATTTGTCCGCAGCCCCGTCCATCGAACACATTGAGGCCTGGAGTTTTTCCACGATTTTTTCGATGGAGCGTCTCAGCAAGGAGACCAAAATGTCCTCTTTGTTCTTAAAGTACAGATAGACGGTGCCATCAGCAACCCCGGCGATGCGAGCGATGCGGGCGATCTGCGCGTGATGGTATCCGGATTCTGCCATAACCTCCACCGCAGCTCGCAAAATGGCGTCATACTTGGATTCATCCCGACGGTTGACGATGCGCCTCCCCTCCTTATGAATGAATCCTCATTCAGTCAAACCTATTGTAATGGGAGGACACCCCCCTGTCAATCGGGTTACTCCGTTCACCGCAGTTTGCCTTTATCCGCATCCGGAGGTGAATGTATCCCCCCTAGACATCCGTTCGAGTAAGAGGAGGCATCTTTGGGTGCGTACAAGGAAAAAAGGGTTCAGCCCGAAACTGAACCCCTTGTTTTATTCGGATGTCCTTGGGAACTGGGCAACCCTAAGAACAGGGCTGTTTAAGCGTTATACCGGCACATACTTTAAACTTCGAGCAGTTTATCCCCAGGCTTCCAGTTTGCCGGGCACATTCCGCCCGCCTGCAAGGCCTCCAAGACGCGAAGCGTCTCGTCGACACTGCGGCCAATGTTCAAATCGTGAACCACCTGATACCGCAGGATACCTTCCGGATCGATGATAAACAATCCGCGCAGAGCCACGCCCTCGGACTCGATCAGCACGTCATACTTGCGAGCTACTTCCTTGGTAAAATCGGCTGCCAACGGATAGCCAATCCCGCCCAGGCCGTTCTTGTCCCGCGGTGTTTCAAGCCAGGCCTTGTGGCTGTGGACGCTGTCGGTGCTCACACCCAGCACCTCCGCGTCCAGGTCCTTAAACTCCTGCAACCGTTCGTTCATCGCGAGGATTTCCGTCGGGCAGACAAACGTGAAATCCTGCGGATAGAAGAACAGCACGAGCCATTTGCCTTTGTAATCGGACAGTTTCACGCGCTCATTCAACGTCTTCAGGTTTTTCGTAGACAACATGTCAAAGTCCGGAGCAGGGCGACCCACCAACGGCATGACCACTACCTCCTACATGGGAATTTGGATAACCAAAAGTTGGCGAAGCCATTTCACCTGGATTATACTATACCCAGTCGCATCGCTTCAAATCAGGAAAGGAAGGGTTTTGGCTATGAGCGCACCGATTTCCGAACGTTGGAGCACTGCACACTTGAAAGTCACAAAGCTTTTATCCAAGCTGCTGTCTGTCCTACGGGATCACGGATATAACCCAAGCCACCACATTGCGTATGACAAGTCGGGCAACCATCTCATCTTGGATGAAGATATCCTAAAGCGTCACTCTGACGTCGAAGCCCTTTACCGTGAATACTTAGATGCCTGTGCTGAGCGGGACAGATCCCTGGAAGAAATTCAGCACTTGCCAAAGGTCGACTTAGGGTTCAAGGAGGAGCATTCATGAGAATGCGCGTCCCGTAATGCGAAAGAGGCGGCCGTGCTGAACACGCGCAGCCGCCTCCATCCTAAGGCTATACCAACTTTGTTCGGAAAGGAATTAACCGTTCCGCTGTGTCGTAACCGGCACGTCATCATGCATCACGTCCGCCAGCGAGATGCTGTCCAAGGCTTGTGTGACCGCGTCCATCACACGAAGCCAAACACTGCGTGTGTGACAGGTCTTGTACAACCCGCAAAAGTCTCCGGGTGATTCATTTTCCTCGCTGATGCAACCTATCGGTGACAAACTTCCCTCTAAGACTCTGACTAATTCACCGATGCGAATGTCTTCTGGAGGGCGACTCAAGAGATAGCCACCGTTGACACCTCGAACACTCTTTACGAATCCAGCCCGCCGCAGGCGTGCCACAATCTGGTCCAGGTACTGCTCGGGAATCCCTTCCTGATCCGCGATTCGCGGCAGCGACACTGGACGTTCGTTGCTCGCCAGCTGGGCCAATGCCACCATGGCCCGCAACCCATACTCCGTTTTGCTTGAAACTCGCACCGAAATTCCCCCCGTTATACCGGATAAGGAACGGCTTTCGTGCGCGGCGGCAACAAGAAGTAGACCACGCTGCCGCCAAACATGCCTATTCGAAGTCGATATACACGTCTTCTCCTCGCACTTCAGCCGCAAAGGTTGCGAGCGCAACGACACACGGAAGTTTGACCGCAGCACCGGTTCTTACATCAAATTGCCCACCGTGCTTTGGACAAGTGACCACTGCCCCGTCCAAACTACCAGTCGTTAAATCTGCGTATGCGTGTGTACAGATGGCCGAAGTCGCGTACCAGCCATCTTCCAGGTGATATATCGCAATTTCTTCATCCTCAACCTCGACACGAATCATGTGGCCAATCGGAACCTCAGCAGCACTCGCAACCTTTATCCAAGCCATGTGTTTAACCCACGGACCCTTCCATTTCGAACTTAATCAGACGATTCATTTCTACCGCATATTCCATCGGCAGTTCACGGGTAAACGGCTCGATAAAGCCCATGACAATCATGCGTGTGGCATCCTCTTCAGAAATGCCCCGACTCATCAGATAGAACAGCTGTTCTTCACTGACCTTGGACACAGACGCTTCGTGTTCCAGCGTCACATCATCGTTCATAATCTCGTTATGCGGAATCGTGTCCGAGGTTGAGTCCTCGTCAAAGATGAGCGTGTCGCATTTAATGTTCGCCTTCGCACCACGGGCATTCGGACCAAAGCTGGCCAATCCGCGATACGTCGTCTTTCCGCCACGCTTACTGATGGACTTCGAAACGATGGTCGACGTAGTATTCGGCGCGTTGTGGATCACCTTGGCGCCAGCGTCTTGGTGCTGCCCCTTGCCTGCCACGGCAATCGACAGAACCATCGCCTTGGCTCCTTCTTCCATCATGTAGACGCTTGGATACTTCATCGTCAACTTCGATCCGATGTTGCCGTCGACCCATTCCATGGTGGCATCCTTATATGCGACCGCCCGCTTAGTGACCAGATTATAAATGTTCGGCGCCCAGTTCTGGATGGTGGTGTAGCGACAGCGCGCCCGGTCTTTGACGACGATTTCCACTACCGCGCTGTGCAGTGAATTGGTGCTGTAAATCGGCGCCGTGCACCCTTCGACATAGTGGACAAAACTGTCATCATCACAGATGATCAACGTTCTTTCGAATTGTCCCATGTTCTCCGAGTTGATCCGGAAGTACGCCTGCAGCGGAACCTCCGCCTTGACACCTTTCGGCACATAGATGAAGCTGCCGCCACTCCAAACCGCGCTGTTCAGAGCTGCGAACTTGTTGTCTTCCGGCGGGACGACCGTGCCAAAGTACTGCTTAAAGATCTCTGGGTGCTCACGGAGCGCCGAGTCGGTGTCCATGAACAAAATCCCTTGTTCTTCTAGTTCCTTTTTCATTGAGTGATAAACCACTTCGGACTCGTATTGCGCCGATACCCCGGCTAAAAACTTCTGTTCCGCCTCCGGAATCCCCAGTTTATCAAACGTATTCTTAATCTCCTCGGGGACATCATCCCAGGTCTTGCCCTGGCGCTCGGTCGGCTTCACGTAATACGTGATGTCGTCAAAGTCTAATTCGGACAGGTCGCCGCCCCAGGTCGGCATCGGCTTGGATTGGAAGATCTCCAGCGAACGCAGGCGAAAGTCGGTCATCCAGCCGGGCTCGTTTTTCATCATCGAAATTTCTTCGACAATCTTACGGTTTAACCCCTTTTGGAACTTGACCACGGAGATGTCCTTATCCCGAAAGCCATACTGATACTCTTCCAGTTCCGGGAGTGATTTGGCCATTTCGTATCTCCTCCTTTTCAGACCAACTTACAATCGAATACCCGTTCATTCGGGTTGATGATCTGTCTGTCCAGAAACAGCCTTCTCAAGCGCCTGCCAAGCCAACAGTGCACACTTGACACGTGCGGGGAATTTCGAAACCCCCTGCAAAGATTCCAGGTCTCCGAGCGCCTCCGTATCAATAGCTTCGCCACGAATCATCGCCCGAAACACACTGGCCAACTCTAAGGCGTCAGACAAAGATTGCCCTTTTATGGCTTCGGTCATCATGGACGCAGAAGCCATCGAGATGGAGCAGCCTGAACCTTGAAACCGAACATCGCGGACAACGTCCCCGTCCACCTGCAGTTGCAGCGTAATTTCATCGCCGCAGCTCGGGTTGCGCAGATCGACACTGACCGTGGTCTCTGTCAGGCGTCCCTGGTTGCGCGGGTGCTGATAATGATCCATGATGACCTGACGGTATAAATCATCCAATTGCATGTTGGAAGAACTCCTTCACGGTATTCAGGCCGTGCACCAATGCGTCCACATCGGCCTTCGTGTTGTACAGATAGAAGCTCGCCCGCGCCGTCGCCGGAACCTGCAGCCAGCGCATCAACGGCTGCGCGCAATGGTGTCCAGCGCGAATCGCAATCCCTTCAGAATCGAGGACGGTCGACACGTCGTGCGGGTGAACCCCGTCTACGTTGAAGGTCACCAGTCCGCCCCGGTCCTCTGCACCTTCCGGGCCGTAGACGGTAACCCCAGGTACCGCCCGCAGGCGTTCCAAGGCGTACGCGGTAATTTCGCGGTCGTGACGCCGAATTTCATCCATGCCAATTTCCGTCAAATAGTCCACCGCCGCACCTAGGCCGATAGCTCCAGCGATAATGGGTGTCCCCCCTTCGAACTTCCAGGGGATTTCCTTCCACGAAGCCTCATACAGCTCGACCACGTCAATCATTTCGCCGCCAAAATAGGTCGGCTCCATTTCCTCCAACCGCTCCCGCTTGCCGTAGAGAACACCGACCCCCGTCGGACCGCACATCTTGTGTCCAGAGAAGGCCAGAAAGTCGCAATCCAGCTCTTGTACATCGACCGGCATGTGGGGAACGCTTTGCGCACCGTCCACAACCAGAACCGCCCCCACTGCGTGGGCGAGTTCAGCAATCTCTCGAATCGGGTAGATGGTCCCCAACACATTGGATACCTGCGCTATCGCAACCAGTCGGGTTTGCGGCGTAATGGTCGCCCGCACATCCTCGAGTGTAATGGTTCCGTCCGGCTGCAGGGGAATGTATTTCAGCTGGGCACCGGTGGCACGGGCCGCCTGCTGCCACGGAATCAGATTGCTGTGGTGTTCAGCCGGCGTAAGGACGATTTCGTCCCCTTCACGCAGTTTCACGCGCGCGTATCCATACGCAATCATGTTTAACGATTCCGTAGTCCCTCTGGTGAAGATCACCTGATCGGCAGACGGAGCATGGATAAAACGCGCCACCTTTTCCCGCGCCAATTCATAGGCCTCCGTCGCGCGCGAGCCGAGCGTGTGCACGCCCCGGTGCACGTTGGAATTCGCTTCCCGGTAATAACGGTCCACAGCCTCGATGACAGAGCGCGGTTTCTGGGAGGTCGCCGCGCTGTCCAGATAGACGAGTGGATGACCGTTGATGACCTGTTCAAAGATCGGAAAATCCTTGCGGATGTCCTCCACGTTCATAATGTCAGCTCCCCATCAATCCAGGATGCCACTTCAGCCCGCCAGGGTTCGCTCGGCACAGCGTCCACGAGGGGATGTAAGTATCCCCAGATAATCATGCGTTCCGCTTCCGCCTTCGGGATCCCGCGCGCCATCAGGTAATACACCTGATTTTCGTCGATCCGCCCGACACTTGCCGCGTGACCGCAGCGTTGGACATCATTTTCGTCAATGAGCAGCATCGGGATTGCTTCCGCGCGCGCCCTGGAACCTAGCATCAGCATGCGGTCGTGCTGTTCGCTACTCGCCTCATTGGCCCCTCGACAAATGTGGGTGGAGCTGCGATAGGTGCTGTTGGCGCGCCCGCGCATCACCCCGAACAGGGTGATGTCACTCTCCGAGTGATGGCCCACATGTTCCATACTGGCGGTGAAATCCAGCCGTTGCCGGCCATAGCCTAAGCCAAACCCACGCGTGGTGGAGCGCGATCCCGGTCCTTCGAGGCGGGACTCGACAAGTCCAACGGTAAAACCGTCGCTCACGTCACCGACCACCCAGTCCACGGACGCATCCTTGGCCAGGAGAGCTCGCCGCGTGAAAAAGTTGGTCGGCCCTTTGCTGTAGCGGCTGAGGCTCGCTACGACCGCTTTGGCCCCAGCCCCCGCAACGACCTCGGTGACGCTGCTATGAATCAGCCCCGCGTCTCGGTCTTCCGTGCACACATAGGCTTCGGAAAACGTGACGGCCGCTTCATCCTCTAGAACCAGCAACACTCTGGGCAAGGCACCTCGTCCGGCTGCTGTTTCTTCGTAGATAAAGTGAACTGGCGTGTCGACCGTCACGCCGCGTGGCACATGCAAAAATAATCCCCCATGCCACAACGCCGCATTCAACGCCGCCCATTTACTCTCATTCGGCCGTACGACCGAATACAGGTACCGCCGTACCAGCTCCTCTTGCGCTTTTACAGCGGCGTGCAAATCGGCTAAGTAAACCCCCTGCGCCGACAAAGCTTCTGGGATGATGGCTTCTATCAAGACCCCGTCGCGTACATAGATACAGGCGCTCCCCACGTTCTTGGCGCCCTCCAGCAACGCGCGGGCTGCTCTTCCGGCCTCCCCTGTGGTGGCACTGGGAATGGCTTCGAGATTCCAAGGACGATTACGCAGGTCGGTCTTCTCCAGTTTAGGCGACGGCATCGTGGAAAACGAGGCGAACGCCTCTTCGCGCTGCTTGACCAACCAGTCTGGTTCCTGAAAGCGCCGAGCCAGTTCCGATACATACGGAGAGTGGGTCGAAGTTTCCATACTCATGCGCCGCCCCTCCTTACGCTTCGGCGCCGACCGTTTCGTCGACAATGCCGAGTTCCCGTTTTAGAGCATCATACCCGTTGGCCTCCAGATACTCAGCCAACGTCTTGTCACCAGACTTGACGATGCGGCCCTGCATCATCACATGCACATAATCCGGCACGATGTATTGAAGCAGGCGCTGATAGTGCGTGATGATGAGAAACCCGGTCTTCGGCGAGCGGAGTTGGTTCACAGCATCCGCAACCAGTTTCAAAGCGTCGATATCCAATCCGGAGTCAATCTCATCCAAAATCGCAATCTTTGGTTCCAAGAGGCTCATCTGCAGGATTTCATTCCGCTTCTTTTCGCCCCCTGAGAACCCTTCGTTCAAATAACGCTCCGCGAAGGACGGGTCGATGTTTAGGTCTTTCATCTTTTGCTGCAGTAAACGGTGGAACTTGATCACTGGGAGCTCATTGCCTTCCCCACGGCGCGCGTTCAAAGCTGTACGTAGGAAGTTGGCGTTTGATACACCGGGCACTTCGGCCGGGTACTGCATCGCCAAGAACAGCCCAGCCCGGGAACGCTCATCGACGGACATCGCCAAGATGTCCTCGCCATCCAAAGTCACCTTCCCGCCTGTCACGGCATAGGCTGGATGGCCCATCAGCGCGGAAGCCAGGGTGCTTTTCCCGGTCCCGTTGGGGCCCATAATCGCGTGAATTTCTCCGCCTTTTATCTCAAGGCTCAGTCCCTTGACAATTTCTTTCTCCTCGACCGCCACATGCAGGTCTTCGATGTTCAGAACTGGAGTCGACATGCAACCAACCTCTTTTCCAGCGAAATCAACGTCGTCGAAGTGGAGCAGCGCATCCAGAAAGAGAACGGGGCGTTTCATCCATTCCGGACCGCCTCTAAAAGTTGACTGCTCAAGTCATGTTTCAACTTCAGCGTACCACATGAATCGAAAATTGCAAGCGTCTGAAAATCCGTTGCTTAGAACAGGTACTTGAACACTAACTTTGCTTCCTCCGACATCATATCCTTATCCCAAGGCGGATCAAACGTCAGCTCGACCTCGACGTCTTCGACACCTTCGAAGCTTCCCACCCGCTCAATGATTTCATCACGCAGCATGTCGTACGCGGGGCACCCCATGGTGGTCAACGTCATCGTGATTTTAACCTTTTTTCCATCCTCCGAAATGTCAATCCCGTAAACCATCCCTAGGTTTACGATATCAATCTGAATTTCCGGGTCCAAAACTTCGGTTAACGCACTGCGGACTTGCTCTTCAGTGACCATTCACCTCATCCTTTCCGCCGTGTGCCTTATTGATGCACATGGAATTTGGCGACCATATCGGCATGCCCTGAACCGCAAAAGACGTCGCAACGAATGGTATACGTCCCTGTCTTTTTGGGCGTAAACACCACATCGACCGGATTGTCCCCCTGGGAGACGGTTTGACTGATGTTGGTGCCGTCAATCGAAAAACCGTGTGTCCCCTGTTTTGAACTGACCACGAAATCGATGGGTTTTCCAACTACAAAGTCGGTCCTGCTCAGAGACCATTTAAAATCGGACGCAACCACGTTGACTTTCACCGCATCCGCTGGCACCTGGGATGCCGGTTGGCTTGCCTGTCCACATCCTCCCACTGTAAGCGCGACCACTCCTGCCACAAACGGCATGGCCCAACAGGTCTTCATATCTTGCGGTCTCCTCCCCGAGCGGGCTTCGGAAATCCCCTGCAATGCCTATGATACACCAAAAGGGCGCTGTAGTGCTCGCGTTCCACGCGAACCACGCCCGATTCATGGAAAAACGGCTGCAACCGGGCGTGATCCGCGTCCTTGATATAAAGATGGATGGAAGTTATGCATGAATCACGTCAGCGAGCGGGGTATAAGGGAAATCCAAAGACTTCGCGACCGCCTCATAAGTCAGCTTCCCCTCCATCACGTTCACCCCGCGCGCCAAAGCGCCATTGTCACGAACCGCCTGCTTTGCACCCTTGTTGGCAATTTGTAATGCGTACGGGATGGTGACGTTGGTCAAGGCGAACGTCGAGGTCCGCGGCACTGCCCCCGGCATGTTGGCTACGGCATAGTGTACGACTCCGAATTTCTCGTAGGTCGGGTTATCGTGCGTGGTAATCCGATCAATCGTCTCGACCGATCCGCCCTGGTCAATGGCGACGTCGACAATCACGCTGCCTTTCTTCATCGACTTGACCATATCCGTCTTGACGATCTTCGGCGTCCGTGCCCCTGGAATCAAAACAGCACCAATCAGCAGGTCGCAATCCTGGAGCTGTTCGTACAAATTGTAGTCGTTGGACATCACGGTCTGGATACGTCCTTGATAGACCTCATCAATGTACGCCAGCCGGCTTGGATTGATATCCAGGATGGATACATTCGCCCCCATCCCAAGCGCAATCCGGGCTGCGTTCAAGCCAACCGTTCCCCCGCCGACAACAACTACCTTCGCTGCTGGAACCCCGGGTACTCCACCGAGCAAGACACCCAACCCTTGATGAGGCCGCTCCAGATGGTGGGCCCCCACTTGAATCGACATACGCCCAGCCACTTCACTCATCGGCGTCAACAACGGCAGGCTTCCGTCCGGAAGTTGTACCGTCTCATATGCGATTGCCGTGACCCCACTGTCCATAAGCGTCTTCGTCAACTCGGGCAGTGGCGCCAAATGGAGATACGTGAATAGGATTAAGTCCTTGCGGAAATATCCATATTCCTCAGGCAGAGGCTCTTTGACCTTGATTACCATGTCGGTCTGTTCCCAAACGTCAGCGGCAGACGTTAAAATTTGGGCACCCGCCTGAATAAAATCGTCATCCGTGAAACCGCTTCCCTCCCCGGCCCTGGTTTCAATATATACTTCGTGTCCTGCTCCAACCAGGGTATGAACACCTGCAGGTGTAATGGCAACGCGATTTTCGTTGTTTTTAATCTCTCTTGGGACCCCAATCTTCATTCTTCGCACCTTCTTCTCGACATTCACCATGCCCTGTTCTGGCGGTTCCCTTCACCGACGGAATCCATTCGTTGAGAGCACCGAAAAGCCCGCCCACAGTGTAGATCAGACACTCCGCTACTGCAACCGAATTAGGTCGGACCCATGGCCCCATCCTTGCGAATCACCCGTTTTCGGCGTACGCGCCGGACGGCCTTGGGTTGCACATGCCCCACTGAACCCTCGTGCTCCTGAATCCAATCCTGTACCCGCTTTACGTCACTTGGGGCCACGCGCCAATTTCGTTCTCCATAAACGAAAGATTCCGCCGTAAGTTCCCCCGTTTCTGCCAAATCATCCACTGCCTGGCGAATGAGTTCGACGGGTGCGTGTAACATCTCCGCAAGTTCACTCAAACTGAACCGCGTCGTCAATTGACCACCCCGCATTAACCTTCGGACGATTGGACCAGAACCATATGCGGTACCAGTTGGCGATAATCGGTCTCTGGTCCCAGCAGCGGAAAGTATACCGCGAGTGCCGTCCCACCGGCAAGCGACTTTGCGCCGCCGGTAGCCCATTTGAGAGTCGTAATAAACCGTAACGCCCGTGGACTCGTCCAGTCCGAAACGTCGCGCGGAGCCAGCCACACAATCGCCCATTTGCCCGCCAGGGACACCTTTGTGCCTGAACGATTGACGAGCACGCCATAGACCCGCGCCTGCTTCGCCGTCGGCCCTGAAGTCAGGCGGAGATTCCGGATTGCCAATGTGGAAACCGGCTTCCACGGGGCGCCAGTCGAAACACGGGAAGCCTTGTCGGCTTGCAAAAACCAAAGGTGTGGTGGCACTTGATTGCTCAGTTCACGAGTCGTGAGACCGACCGGGCGAAATGACCAAACCCCTTCTTTTCCAGGCTGAATCGGATTATCCGGACCATTGGTCAGGACGAGGCGCTGATAATGCAGCATGTCATTCGGATTGGCCCCGGGGCCAAAGCCCAAGACCCCGATGACGTCGTAACGCCCGAGAGGCACCGAGCCACGATTACGAATACGGGCGTTCACCCACTCACCAGGGTGTTCGGCGTCAGCCCCTGTCCAGACAGATACGACCTGAACGGGAGCCGGATGAACATACAGCGGTGAAGAGACCACAGGTGATAAAGAGTCTTCCGAAGGTAACCCATTTGGATTCGAATTCGTTGCGAAATCTGTATGCGAGACCGCATTCGGACGCGGCGGTGATGCAACATTTGTTGATAAAACGGCGACGATGGCCATAGCTGCGGCTAACATCCCACCTGCCGCTATCAATAGGTTCCATCGTCTACGCAAACGCCTTGCGCCTCTTGCCGTGGTCGCGTCTTGATTTTGAACCACGTGCAGGATTCGGTCATGAAGCGCTTCAGAAAACGGGATTTGTGGAAGCTCTCTGAGGTGTTCAACATCATACGGTTGGTCTTTCACCACAGATTCCGCGCCTGATATAGGGTGGTTCAGTAATTTTCCAAAGGGTTTACGGGGGTTCACAGCGAAATCTTTCATCCATCGCAACATGGCACGGAGGATTTCCAGTTGATTGAACCCATATCGCAATTTCAGGTTGAAGCAGCTCCCGTATTCGCTGAACTCATACGGCGATTGAAATGGGTGGAGCGTATTGATGCGATTGTTCCAGTCAAACCCGAAGACTGCCGTGTTTCGGTCGGGGTACGGATTAAAGCCCTTCTCATCAATATTCTGACGGACAGAAAAGCCCTCTATCGGGTACAACGTTTCTATGAACGGCA